>JBKBID010000001.1:0-200943 GCA_046299515.1 Thermoflexales bacterium
GAGACCGACCGCGGGCTGAACTGGGACGTGCTCGGCCCATTCGTGGGCTTTCGCATCTCGCGCGACTTCGGGCTTACCTGGGAGGAATGCCCTCATACACCCGCCAGCCCGATCTTCGGCGAATCCGGCAAGCGCGGGGCAAAGGTCAAGATCGGCGCGCCGCACTTCGTGGATTTCGGCAAGGACATGATGCACTCGCCGGACGGCAAGGCCTACCTGGTCGGCCATGGCGCGACGCGCCCAGACGCCGAGCTGGCCTGGATCGCCGGCGATCAGGCCTACCTGATCCGGGTGACGCCTGCACCGGAGAGCATGAACGACCCTGCGAAATATGAGTTCTTCGCCGGTCACGACGCAGCCGGCCGACCAATCTGGAGCCGCAACTTCGGGGACATCCGGCCGCTCTTGGAGTGGAACGGGCGCATCGGCCATGTCACGGTGACCTACAACGCGCCGCTGCGCAAGTATCTGATGTGCGTCACGGATGGCTGGCCCACCATCAGCACGATGAACACCTTTCTGCTAGAGGCCGACGCGCTCACCGGCCCGTGGCGGCTGATCACATTCATGGAGAAGTTCGGCGAGCAGGGATACTTCGTGAACATCCCCTCGAAGTTCATCGGCGCCGATGGCGCGACCTTTTGGCTGTGTTACTCGGCCAATTTCACCAACCAGCCCGGCGTACTCGGCACACGGTTCAAAGCCAACCCGCCAGGCAGCCGCTACGGCATGTGCCTGCAGGAAGTCCGGCTCCGGCGCCGAACGTGAAGGATCGCAGAAGATGCAGCGTCAGACGATGGAAGACCTTCGGCCTGTGAAGAACGGCGCAGTCAGCCGCTCGCTGGCTCACCAGATCATGCAACGGCTGCGGACCGAGATCATCCACGGCAAACTGGCGCCCGGCGAGCGATTAGTCGAGCTGGACATCGCACGGCGCATGGGCACCAGCCAGGGGCCGGTGCGCGAAGCGCTGCAGATGCTCGAACGCGACGGCCTTGTCGAGCGGCGCGCGCACACGGCCAGCTTCGTCGCGCCGCTGTCCTTCGACGACATGTACGAGCTGTTCAAGATCCGCAGCCTGGTGGAGAGTTACGCCATCCGACGAGCGGCGCAGCGCATCGGCGACGCCGACTGCGATGCACTCGACGCCCTTGTAGATCAGATGCGCGAGGCCGGCCGGCGCGGCGACATCGTCACCCTCGTCGAATGCGACATGGCCTTTCATCGTCGCCTCTGCGAATGCTCAGGCAGCACGACGCTCGTGCAGATGTGGACGCCGCTGTATTCGCAGATCCAGCGATTCGTCACCCAGAACCATCCGCAGCACTTCAGAAACCTGGCAGACATCGCCGACGCCCACACTCCGATCGTCGCCGCCCTGCGCCAGCGCAAGCCGGCCGCCGCCGCGCGCGCCGTGCGCGAGCACATCATGCTGATCTGGTCGCTGATGGAACGGCGCAATATCGGAAAGCGGCATCTATCGGCGCGCCGGACGGGGAACAATACGCGGCCCACGTCGTGAGAGGAGCGAGGAATGCGCGCGCCATGCCTGAAACGCGGTGTCACTTCTACACCATCACTTGACATCATCCGGTGGATCGCTATTATCTTCGGCAGCGTTACCGGTAGCGGTGCCGGTCATCAATCCATGAGCACGCCCAGCAGCGCCATCACAATTGCAGACATCGCCCGCGCCGCCGGCGTGTCGGTCTCCACGGTCTCGCGCATCCTCAACAACAAGCCAGATGTGGCCGAAGGGACGCGGCAGCGCGTGCAGACCATCATCGCGGAGCTGGGTTTCACGCCCCACGCTCAGGCGCAGCGGCTGGCCGCCGGTCGCAGCCGCGCCATCGGCCTACTCTTCCCCGATGCGCAGCTCAGCCTAATGCGCGAAGAGTTCATCTTAGGCGTGGCCAAAGCCGCCAGCGACGCTTCGTACACGTTTTACCTAATGACGAGCGACCTCACGCGCCATCAGCTCATGGCGCTCTGCCGCAGCGCGCTGACCGATGGCATCATCCTGATGGAGATTCACCTGCGCGATTGGCGCGTGAGTTACCTGAAGCGACTCGGCTTCCCGTTTGTCATGATCGGCCGCTGCGCAAACAACAACGGGCTCAACTTCATTGACATGGACTTCGAGCGCGGCATCGCACAGGCCGTAGAACACCTGGCCAACCTGGGGCATCGCCAGATTGCCCTGCTGACCTTTCCCGACGACGCATACAAGCGCGGTTACGGGCCGGCGGTGCGCAGTCGCGACAGCTATGTGCAGACCTGCGAGCGACTTGGCCTGCCGACGATCATTGCGCCGGCCAACGACGCGCGTTCGCAGTTGGCCGAAGCGACGAACGCGCTGCTCGATCGCCATCCCGATCTCACGGCGATGATCTCGATGCACGGCGATACGACTATCGCGGCATATCGCGCGCTCGAAGCGCGCAATCTGCGCGTTCCGGCGGATGTTTCGGTGATTGCGTTCATCACCCGCCGCGCGGCGGAGCTGTTTACCCCGCCGCTGGCCGCCATTGACTTTCCGGCTTACGACTTCGGCTATCAGGCCGGGCGCATGCTCATCGCGCAACTGCAGGGTTCGGGCGGCGTGGCGCACGTCCTTCCTCCGCCTCAACTCGTCCTGCGCGAGAGCGTGGCGCCGCCCCGCGCATCGCGACGAAACGGCTCGGCCTGACCCGTTGAAAATCACATAAAGGAGGGATGCCTATCGGTAATCGCTGCAACTACCGCATTCAGATCCAAAAACGTTCGATTCAGCTCACAAGCCATCGCTTAAGTTAACAACAGTGACTGCAAAATCCAGGAGGATTCCATGACCATTACACGCAAACCTTATTCGTGGGCATCTGCCCTGCTCGTCGGCGCACTCGCCGCGACGACGTTCGCCGCTTCTCCCGCACAAGCTGCCGATCCCAACCAGAGCAGCGCTAAGTGGTGCCAAGGCGTGCGCATCCGCTTCTTCGTCGGCGGCGAAGCAGGCGACGCGTTCGCCTCAATTGTTTACAAGGGCGCGCAGCAAGCGGAGAAGGACCTTGGGCCGAAAGTGGAGTATGTCTTCTCCGGCTGGCAACCCGAAAAGATGGTCTCACAACTGCGCGATGCAATTGCGTCCAAGCCGGATGGCATCGCCATGATGGGACACCCCGGCGACGACGCGATCATGCCGCTGGCCGAGCAAGCGACAAAAGCCGGCATCATCATGATGTACCAGAACGTGGATGTGCCGAAGGTGCGCGAGAAGTTCGGCGGCGGTTACGTGGGCGCAAACCTCTACCCGCAGGGCCAGGCGTTGGCCGAAGAGGCTATTCGCACGCTCGGCTTGAAGAAGGGCGATAAGGCGCTGGTGTTCGGCGCATGGGGCCAGCCCGGCCGCTATATCCGCGAGCAAGGCACAGCGGATGCCTTCATCAAGGCCGGTTTGCAGGTGATCACCGTCACTGCGCCGCCTGCTGTGGCATCCGATCCCAGCCTGCTCACCCCGCAAATCACCGGCGCGTTCGGCAAGAACCCCGACATCAAGGTCATCGTGCACGCCGGCGGCCAAACGTTGGGCGCAGCCCCTACATACATGAAGGCCATTAAGAAGAAGGCCGGCGAGGTGCTCAACATCGGCTTCGACACCAGCCCGGCCATCATTGACGCGTTCGATAAGGGGTTCGTCCAGCTCACCTCGGATCAGCAGCCGTTCTTGCAGGGCTATCTGCCGATCCAGAGCATCTGCCTGACGAAGAAGTTCGGCTTTGCCCCGATGAACGTGGACACCGGCGCCGGCTTCGTCAACGCGAAGAACTACAAGAGCGTCGCCGACCTGGCCAAGAAGGGCTTGCGGTAAACCCGCGGCTTTTGCCGGCGGCATCGTCTAGGCTTCCTTAGTTGCACTGCGTATCACGCGCGAGGCTTGCCCGCTGCGTGATACGCGGTGCCATTCACGGTCGGATGGCTACCCCCTTTATCGAACTCAAGGACGTTTATAAATCTTACGGCAGCGTCAACGCACTCAGCGGCGTCAACCTCGCCATCGAGGAAGGGCGCGTGCTAGGGTTGATCGGCGATAACGGCGCAGGCAAATCCACGCTGATCAAACTGATCGCCGGCGTGCATGCGCCGGATCGCGGCGAGATGTGGGTGAAGGGCGAGAAGGTCACGCACTGGTCGGTTGCTCAGGCCCGCGCGGCAGGAATTGAGACGGTGTTTCAGGATCGCGCCTTGGCCGAGCAGCAAAGCATCACGCGCAACATCTTCATGGGGCGCGAGCTGACCAATCGCCTGGGGTTGATTGACATGAAGCGCCAGCGCGCCGAAGCGGAGCGGCTGATGCGCGAGATCGGCTTTACCTCAAAGGTGTTCTCGCCCGATTCGCGGGTGCTGACGCTCTCCGGCGGCGAGCGCCAAGGCGTGGCCATTGCGCGCGCGATCTACTTCAAGGCTCAGCTCGTCATCCTCGATGAACCTACAACCGCGCTCTCGCTGACCGAGTCGGAGAAGGTGTTTGCATTTATTCGCGAGCTGCGCGCGCGCGGCGCGGCATGTATCTTCATCAGCCACAACATCTATCACAGCTACGACGTATCGGATTACTTTGCCATCCTCGACCGCGGCGCCATTGTTTACACCGCCGACAAGTCTGAAGTCTCCTCCGCAGAAGAGCTGATCCACAAACTGCAAACAGTCGCGCGGCACGGCACGCTGGACGTTGCAAACTGACTCAGGAGTTGAAGTTACGATGGAAGCTACCGCTGTTCCTTCCGCAGCAAAAAAATCCGGCGAGCGCAGCCGACTGTTGAGCTGGCTCGACCAGAGCCGGCGTGGTCTGAGCGCATTCGGCATCTTCTTAGCGCTGTGGGCGTTCTTCTTGATCACCGCGCCGGAGACGTTCTCCAACCCGGACACCTATCGCGCTATCTTCACCACACTGCCGGTGGACATCATCCTCGCCATGTCGCTGGTCTTTGTGGTGACCGCCGGCGAGACCGACCTTTCCTTTCCATCGGTGTTTGGTCTGTCGGCCTATGTGTTTGCCTTGTTGGCCTCGAACGAGGTGTCGCCGGTGCTGGGGCTGCTGGCGGCTCTGCTCACCGGCGCAACGTGCGGTTTGCTCAACGGCTTCCTCATCACCCGCCTAGGCTTGTCCTCGCTGGTATCCACGCTGGGCATGAATTTCTTCCTGCGCGGCCTGATCAATGTGCTCACAGAAGGCATCGGCATCCCGCTGACCTTTCTGGTGGACACGCCGTTCTACAGCGCGATGGTTGGACAAGCGGGCGATGTGCCGATAGCGGTGTTTTGGGCGCTGCTATTTGCCGTTCTATGCTTCGTCCTCTTCAACCGGCACAAGATCGGCATGCACATCGCCATTGTGGGCGATAACCCGGAAAGCGCTAAGGAGATGGGCATCAACGTGGCGCTCACCAAGACGCTGGCTTTTGTCATCGTGGGTGTGTGCGCGGCATTTGGCGGGGTCATGTCTTCGCTGATCAACAACACTTGGTGGCCGACCGCCGGCGATGGTTATCTCCTGCGCACCCTGGCCGCTGTGTTCATCGGCGGCACGCCGACCTGGGGCGGCGTCGGCACGACCATCGGCGCGATGTTCGGCGCCATGTCGGTCGGCTTTATCGAGACCGGCCTGATCGGCGCCGGCCTCACCGCTTTCTGGACGCAGTTCGCCTACGGTCTGGTGATCATCCTCTCGCTCATCGGCCACCGCTTCAACCAAGGACGCTATCGCTAATAACGGACGCACGCTCAATGAACACCTTCTCACAAGACGGTCAAGCGCTCATCGTGCGCTTCGCCGACGAGGTCGTGCGCGTCGAGCCATGGGGCGCGAATGCCCTGCGCGTGCGCGCCACGCCGAATCCGTCTTTCACCGACGATCACCTCTCTGCGCTGCTGCCGCCAGCGCCCACGCCGGCGGACGTGCGCATCGAGGGCAACCGCGCCATAGTGCGCAACGGGCGCATCGCTGCCGAAGTGACCGTGCGCCAACCGCTGGACTGGGTGGACGCCAGCGGCATGGACATCGGCCTGCGCTTCCTCGACGCTGAGACCGGCGCCGAGCTGCTGGCCGAGGAGTCCTACCATCCCTCCTGGCCGCCGCCGCGCTGCTTCCGCTCGGTGGGCGATGACCTGTGGCGGTTGGAGGCGCGCTTCCGCGCCTACGCCGGCGAGCGCTTCTACGGCTTGGGCCAACACCAGCATGGCCTGCTCAACCAAAAGGGCGCGGTGATTGACCTGCTCCAGCTCAACGGCGAGGTGAGCATCCCCTTCCTGCTCAGCAGCCGCGGCTACGGGCTGCTGTGGAACAACCCGGCCGTCGGGCGCGTGGAGCTGGGCGCCACCGGCACGCGCTGGACCGCCGAGGCCACCGCCCAGCTCGACTACTGGATCACCGCCGGCGCGACGCCCGCCGAGATCGTGCGCAACTACACGGCGGCCACCGGCCGCGCCCCGCTGCTGCCGGAGTTCGCCTCCGGCTTTTGGCAGTGCAAGCTGCGCTACCGCACGCAGCAGGAGCTGCTGGACGTGGCGCGCAGCTACCGCTCGCGCGGGCTGCCGCTCTCGGTCATCGTGATTGATTTCTTCCACTGGACAAAATACGGTGACTGGCGCTTCGACCCCGAGAAGTGGCCGGACCCGGCCGGCATGGTGCGCGAGCTGGAGCGAATGGGCGTGAAGGTGATGGTGAGCGTGTGGCCGGCGCTCAACCCCGACAGCGAGAACTTCCAGCGCGCCTTGCGCCAGGGCTGGCTGCTGCGCACGCTGCGCGGCCAGCCGGCCCACATGAACTTCCGCGACCAATACACCGACGCGCGCGTGTATCTGGCCTACTACGACGCCACGCATCCCGAAGCGCGCCGGTTCATCTGGGAGCAGGTGAAGCAGGGCTACTACGACCACGGCATCAAGGTCTACTGGCTGGACGCCTGCGAGCCGGAGATGTATCCGGTGCAATACGACAACCTGCGCTACTACGCCGGCGACGGCCGCGCGGCGGCCAACATTTACCCCCTGCGCCACGCCCAGGGCTTCTACGAGGGGATGCGCGCGCAGGGCGAATCGGAGATCCTCTTCCTGGCGCGCTCGGCCTGGGCCGGCAGCCAGCGCTACGGTGCTGCCGTGTGGAGCGGCGATATTCAATCCACCTGGGAAGCCTTGCAGGCGCAGGTGCCCGCCGGCCTCAACATCGGCCTGAGTGGCATCCCATGGTGGACGACCGACATCGGCGGCTTCTACGGCGGCGACGTGACATCCGACTACTTTCGCGAGCTGATCGTGCGCTGGTTCCAGTACGGCGCGTTTTGCCCGCTCTTTCGCCTGCACGGCTACCGCAAGCCGTATGGGCCGATCACCGGCAGCGGCGGGCCGAACGAGGTGTGGGAGTTCGGCGAGCGCGCCTACGGCATCATCCGCGAGGTGATGTTCCTGCGCGAGCGGCTGCGCCCCTACGTGATGCGCCTGATGCGCGAGGCTCACGAGCACGGCGACCCGCCCATGCGCCCGTTGTTCTACGACTTCCCGGCGGACGCCAATGCCTGGGCCGTGGAGGACGCCTACATGTTCGGCCCAGACCTGCTGGTTGCGCCGGTGTTGCATCCCGGCGCCGCCCGGCGCGAGGTGTATCTGCCGGACGGCGCGCGCTGGACCGACGCCTGGAGCGGCCAGGCGTTCGCCGGCGGCCGGGTTGTCCGCGTTGACGCGCCGTTGGAGCGCATCCCGCTCTTCCTGCGCGACGATGCCCAACTGCCGATCCGCGCGTGAGCTATCCTCCGAACCTGCCGAATCGGCCAGCCAAGGCGAAAATGAGGCCATGAAGATCACTGCCATCAAAACCTGCGTGGTCAACGCCGAGATGCGCAACTGGGTATTCGTCAAGGTGGAGACCGACCAGCCCGGCCTTTTCGGTTGGGGCGAAGCCTCGTTGGAATGGAAGACGCGCGCCGTCGTCGGCGCAATCGAAGACTTCGCCCCCATGCTGATCGGCGAAGACCCGCAGCGCATCGAGTTCCTCTACCAGAAGATGTATCGCCAGAGCTTCTGGCGCGTCGGGGTGATCGGCCTGAGCGCAATCAGCGGCATTGAGCAAGCGCTCTGGGATATCCAAGGCAAGCTGCTGGGCGCGCCGGTCTATCAACTGCTGGGCGGGCGGGTGCGCGATAAGGTGCGCATGTACACCCACCTCGGCGGCGGCGACATGCGCGCGGTGTACGAAACGCAATACAGCGCCGACCCCAAGCCGTTCGTGGAGTTGGCCCTGGCGGTCGTGGCGCGCGGCTACACCGCCGTGAAGGTGCTCATCACCCCGCCCACCGAGACGCTGAACAGCATCGCCGCCTATCGCTACGCCGAGAGGATGATGGCGGCTATTCGTGAGGCTGTGGGCGAATCAGTGGACATCATGATTGACTGTCACGGCCGGCACAGCGTGGCGAACGCCATCGAGTTCTGCCGCGTGCTGGCGCCATATCGCCCGTTCTTCATCGAGGAGCCGGTGCCGCCGGAGAACGTGGACGCGCTGGCCGAGGTGCGCCGCGCATCGCCCGTGCCGATCGCCACCGGCGAGCGGCGCGTGACCCGTTTTGAATTCCGCGAGCTGCTTGAGAAGCAGGCTTGCCACGTCATCCAGCCCGACCTGTGCCACTGCGGCGGGCTGTGGGAGGCGAAGAAAATCGCCGCGATGGCCGAGGCATATTACATCGGCGTCGCGCCGCACAACCCGCTCGGGCCGGTAGCGAACGCCGCCGCGTTGCACTTCGCGCTCAGCACGCCGAACTTCCTGATCCAAGAAGACATGCTCACCGACGTCCCATGGCGGTTCGACGTGGTGAAGCATACGCTCAAGATGGAGAACGGTTACTGGCTGCCGACCGACGCGCCCGGCTTGGGCATTGAAGTGGACGAGGAAGCAGCCAAGAAGCACCCATTCAAGCAAGAGGTCATTCACGCCGCCACCGTGCGCGCGCACGACGGCGCGATCCTGGACTGGTAGCGCATGGCAGGCGCGTGGGAGAAGCGATTCATGAGCAATCTGGACTTATCGAGCAAGACCATTCTGATCACCGGCGGCGCCGGCGCGATCGGTCAGGTGATCGCGCGCAGGCTGCTGGAACACGGCGCAGCAGTGGCCGTTAACGATGTGCTGCCGAAAGAAGACGCCGAGGCCGTCCTGCCGAGGTCCGAGCGCCTGCGCTACTTTCAGGCCGATGCCGCTCGGGCCGAGGTGGTGGCAGCGATGTTTGACGCCGTCGAGTCGGCGCTGGGCCTGCCCAACGTGGTGTGCTGCCATGCCGGCATGGTCGGCGCGCACCCGGTGACCGACTATCCGCTGGCCGAGTACGACAAGCTGATGGAGGTCAACGTGCGCGCGGCGTTCGTCGTGGCGCAGGAGGCCGCGCGGCGGTGGTCGGCGCGCGGCGCGGCCGGCCACTTGATCTTCACCAGCTCATGGGTGCAAGATGTGCCGTGGCC
This sequence comes from Thermoflexales bacterium, assembly GCA_046299515.1. Taxonomy (GTDB): domain Bacteria; phylum Chloroflexota; class Anaerolineae; order J036; family Brachytrichaceae; genus JAAFGM01. The sequence goes on from JBKBID010000001.1 coordinate 9,484, forward strand.
GGAGATTACCCCATACACCATGAGCAAGAGCGCGATGAAGGCGATGATGCGCGGCTTCGCGCGCGAGTTGGCTTCAAAGGGCATTCGCGCCAACGCCGTCGCGCCGGGCATCGTCGGCGTGGGCATGGCCAAACGCCAGTGGGACACCGACCCCGGCTACCGGGCGCGCGCCTCCAAAGCGATTCCGCTGGGCTACATGCAGCCGCCGGAGAGCGTGGCCGATGCTTTCGTCTTCTTGTGCTCCGATATGGCCGCCTACATGACCGGCGCCACGTTGTTGGTGGACGGCGGATGCAGCCTGTATCCGATGGACTAGCGGGATTATGAGCTGGCGCAAATGCGGATGATGCGCTACAAATTGCGCCGGCATGATCAACGCCTTTCAATCGGTCGAGCACGAAACGACGCTGCGGCGATTCCAGCGCCATGTCGCCGTCGTCACCGGCGCGGCCGGCGGCATCGGTCGCGCGTGCGCGCTGCGCTTTGCCCAAGAAGGCGCGAACGTCGCTTGTTTGGACGTGAACGACGCCGGCAACGACGCAACAGCCGAAGCCTGCCGTCGCTATGGCATCGGCGCAGTCAGCTTGCGCTGCGACGTGTCGAGCGAGCATGACGTGCAGCACGCCATCGCCCAAGTCATGAGCCGCTGGGGGCGAATAGATGTGCTGGTCGCCGCAGCGGGCATCTATGCCGGCGGCCTGCTGAGCGAGGTAACGCTTCAGCAGTGGCGGCGCGTGCTGGAGATCAACCTGACCGGCGTTTTCTTGTGCAATCGAGCGGTCGCACCAACTATGACGCAGCAACGCAGCGGCAGCATCATCAACATCTCGTCTATGTCCGGCAAAACCAGTTGGGCAGGCACTCACGAATATTCTGCGTCCAAGAGCGGCGTCATCGGGTTGACGCGCGCGGTGGCGATGGAGTTGGCGCGCTACGGCGTCACGGTCAACGCCGTGTGCCCCGGCAACACCAAGACCGAATTAGTGTTGAGCGCCGCGCGGCAAAATGCCCCGCGCGAGGGCCTCACGGTCGAGCAATGGCTGGCGCGCCGAGCCGCCGATTGCCCAATGCAACGGCTGGCCGAGCCTTGGGAGATCGCCGGCCTGTGCGCTTACTTGGCCAGCGAAGACGCGCGCTACATCACCGGACAAGCGATCGAGATTGACGGCGGGATGGTCATGAGCTAGTTCGAGTCAACGAAGAATGGGCAACTCACCCGAATGACCTGCCGTCTTCTCCAGTAGCGGAGTGATTCAGATGAGCTGGATAACTAACGAATCGGTTTATCAAACTTGGGCTCGCAGCGTGACTTCAGAGAAGATCGGCTCGTCGTTCGGCTTAGTGAACGGAGCCTTGATTGGGTTGCTGAGCGGCATTATTGTTGGAGTTGCGATCAGCCCGTGGATAGTTGTTGTTGGCGCTCTGGCCGGCGGCGTATTGGGGGCGATCGCATTCGGCCTGCTATTCGGCAGGCTGAGACCGAGAGTGATTGTTATAACAATAAGAGTTCAATCATACATAGAACATTTACTTTGGCAGATGTTTCTGGGCGTCACAGCAGTCCTGGCAGGTGGGATGCTCGGACTCTTGGTCGGGGCGTTCCTCTCTGGGGTGCTGGCGATAGGAGTTGTGATTGCGCTAGGTGTGGGGGGCTGCATTTTGCACGCGCAGGTCGGAGCCAAGCTGGGAGTCAGCATCGGCAGACGGTTGGGCGCAGTGTTGACCGGCTTGATCCTGACCGCGATCACCGGTTTAATCATCGGGCTAGTCTGGGTGAGGGCTGTGCTCAATGCTTACCCACAGTTGGCAGAGGAGGCTTTGGCCTTCTGGGCGCTGGCTGCGATTACGGCGGCGACGTTCGGCGCAGGAGCCAGCGCGATTGCCTTTTGGTATCTATCGCAGCAACGCGGCGAACGCATGCCGCCCCACGAGCGACGCAACGCGGCTATCAGCATACCTGTGGGAGCAGGAACGGCCTGCCTGCTCCTCCTCACATCGCCCATCTCCCGCGAGTGGTCGAACGTCAGCGCAGTAGCAGCATACTGGTATCAAGAGAGCGCTTCTGCAACACAAATCAACACAACGACCGCCACACCAACGGCCGGGCCTTATGCGAAGACAGCCCCGGCGCTCATGTCTGCGGAAGAAACCGCCCCGGGTGTCCCAAAACCTACATCGGCCCAGTCCGCCTCCGAAGCTGCGCCCGTCAACGCTTCTGCCGAGGAGGGGACGGCGCCGGCCGCAGCCAACCCAACTTACGCAGTGGCGGAGCTGCCCACTACTACGCCAGAACCCACCCTCACACCAGAACCTACTCCCACGCCGTTGGCAGATACACCGGCAGACTCCATCCTGAAGCCAGGGGAGAGTTGGCGCCAAGATGGCATGGAATTGAGTCTGGCCTACTACACATTTCTGCCGAAGTGTGTAGGCTATTTCTTAGAGTTCGGATTCGTTATCAGTAACAACACCGATGCCGAAATCGTCACTACCATTAGCGGAGATGACTTCGTACTCTCGGATGACAGAGGCAAAACTTATGGGGGCGAGGACGTGAGAGCGCAGCAGAGGGAATGCATCAGTGGCCTTTACATTGATCCGGCATCCGAAGCGAAAATCCGCGCGCTGGCGCCGCGCCGATCCGTCATGCTTAGATTCTTTGTTGAGGGTGAACTGGGAAAGGACGTAAACAAGTTCGTGATAACGGTCGCCAAAGCCGGCAGAATCCGCAACGCAGTATGGGAGATTGAAACGCCTCGATGATTAGCGGGTTCTTGCTGCTGAGCTGGCGCGCAGCGCGCTTTAGTGAAGCGCTCGGTGAAGTGAAGATTACCGGCACTGCAAGCAACACACAGCTTCTAAACTAGCCTGAGCAAAACCAAAGGAAACAAGCACAAGACGATGACGCATAAACTCTCCCGCTGCGCGACGAGCGCCGGGCCGCGCTGGACGCTGGACGGCCGGCCGCTCGTCACAAGCTTCACCCTCGCCGAGCTGCTCCGGCAGCCGGCCGACGCAATTGCCGACTGGCTGGCGCAGCAACAAGACGCTGCCGCTGGGGATATCCAGATACAGGCCGCGCTGCCACCTATCGAGCCGCTGCAAGAGGTCTGGGCCAGCGGCGTCACCTATCTGCGCAGCCGCGACGCGCGCAAGGCGGAATCGTCGGTCGCCGACGTGTATCAAAAAGTCTACGAAGCCGAGCGGCCCGAATTATTCATGAAAGCCATCGGCTGGCGCGTCGTGACCGGCGGACAACCGGTGCGCATCCGCAAGGACAGCCGGTGGAATGTGCCGGAGCCGGAGCTGACGCTGGTCATCAACGCGCATGGGGAGATCGTCGGCTACACAGCCGGCAACGACATGTCGTCGCGCGACATCGAGGGCGAGAACCCGCTCTACCTGCCGCAGGCCAAAATCTACACCGGGGCGTGCGCGCTGGGGCCGGAGATCGTGCTGGCGGATGTCGAGGCGATGCGGGCGCTGCCGGTGACGTTAGAGATTCGGCGGGACGGCGCGGTCGTCTTCAGCGGCGAGACCAACATCGCGCGCATGAAGCGCCGGCTGGAAGAACTGGTCAGCTATCTTTACCGGGAGCTTGCCTTCCCGGACGGCGCATTTCTAATGACCGGCACAGGCATCGTGCCGCCGGAGAGCTTCTCGCTCCAACGAGGCGATCGCGTCAAGATCAGCGTCGGCGAGGTGACGCTAGAGAACGACGTCGCTTAATCGCCGGGAAGCCGACAGGCGGGACTTCGCGCGCGCTCGGCCGGCGCATCGTTTCACCACGCGCTCAGTTCAAGCAAGCGGTCTTCGTAGAACCACAAGATGGCGCGGTCGAAGTCTTCCTCGTCAGCCTGGGAGAGGATCAGATCGCAAATGTCAGGCTCGAGCGCGATCAGGTCATAGATATGCGCTTTCTTCTGCGCGCCGCTCGGCAGCGTGTCACACACGCTGAGCATCGCGCGCCAGTCATGGTGAAAGGCGCCGGCCCACACCATCAGCAGGCGTTGATGATTAAACGTGTAACGCTCTTCCTCGCCGGTGGTGGGATTGAAGCGGATGAAGATCGGCTCGCCGCCCAACGGCGGAGGCCTGCGGATCAGGTTGAGCTTGCGCTTGCCGCTCGTCAAGCGCGCGCAGGCGCTGCGCACCTCGTCGCGCGTCTCCGTCAGGACGCGCCCGCGCTCGTATAGGCGGTCATACAAGAAGCGCACCAGATGAATCAAGTCGCACCGCTCGTCCAGCGTCCAGCGCTGCATGGAGCTTATGTCTATAAAGCTAGAAGCCAACTCGCTGATGTGATAACCGCATAGGTCGTCGAGCGATTGGATCTCGTGCAACCGCGTTTCGATGAACACCAGGAAGATCTCGACGCCGAGCCAAGCCATGACGGGATCGAAACCGCGCCGGCTGACGTAGCGCAGGAAGTCCTCCACATCGCTCTGCGCGAGTGGCAGCCGCAAACCGAGGACGTCATAATAGCCGTTCGCAGCGGCGATCGCCTCGTTGAGCGCGTCCGCCGGAGTCTTCAAGCGCCGCGCCAGAGCTGCCGCCTCCTCCGCGCCGGTCGGCATCTCGGAGAGGACGTTCAGCAACAAAGCGCGGATGTCCTTGGGCACGACGGCCACCTTAAACATCCGTTTACCCAGTTTGCCGTCTTTGGCGCGAGAGGTGCGGCCGATGAAGAGCAACGCCCTGCGGCGCAACTCGCCCAGACAAGACGTAGGAGGCTCTTCGTCCCAGAACCAGCCGTCGCCGTCCATCGAACCGAAGTCGCGCGTCAGGTCGGCCAGGCGCATCCACCCGCCGTTGTCCATCACCCGGCGCAGGGCGCTCCGGGCGCGAGGGGGCAACTCGGCCACGCAGCGCCGGAGTTCGTCCTCCGAAGTCAGGCGAGCGACCAGGGCCGTGACTTTGGCGCGCCGGCTGCGGCATCGCTCACCTTGCAAAACCAACCGGTTCGCCTGGCAGGCGGCGTCCAACCATTTGCCGGGGAGCTTGCTGAGCGCGGCTGCGAGCGAGAGGTTGACGCAGATCACTTTGTTCTCTTCCTCGATGCGCCAGCGGTCGCCCCAATAGCGCACCAGCTCATCCGTCAGCTCGCTCGCCAGCGACGAGGCGTCGAGGCCGAAATCGTCGGCGTCGTCGCGATCGTCGAAGTCGCCATCCTCGAATTCGTCGTCAGGCTTGGTGTGCATCAGACCCGCTCCTCCTGGTGAACCCCGCAAAACCTGCGGATTCAAACCTCGCGCTTGTGACCCTGCGTTTCAGCGCCAACCGCCGCTTGCATCTCCATGCGCTTGCGGTAGAGGTTGACGCGGTTGACGACGGCTTCGCTGCCGAACATCGCCCAGGTGGACAGCCCAAGCAGCACAAACAATGGCGTAATCGCCAACGCCACAACCATTAACAACCCGGCAACGGCCAGCAGCGTCAACGTGAACAGCGGACTCGCCCCCGTCACCAACGCCGAATTCCGCAGGGCGACCCGCCAGCGCCGATCCTGTTGTTCCATGTAGAAGGCGCAGACGTAGAAGTTGACCGCCAGCCAGAAGAACGTTGCCGCGAGCCAGGCGCCCTGCACCCACTGCGCCCACACTTCGCGGCCGAACGTCGCGCCATACCACCAAAAGTTGAAGACGAGCAGCGCCGTGACCACGAACGCGACGATCGCGTAGCGCCATGCCTTGCCGAAGTGTTCACGAAACGCAGCGAAATAGTGCTCCCAGGACACCGCGTAGTCGTTCGCGATTCGGTTGCACACCGCGTATAAGGCCAGCACCGCCGGCGGCCCGGGGATGACGACGATGAGGCACAGCAGCGTGAACACGTTCATCAGCACCAGGTTGAACATCTCACCCCAGATGTCTTTGAACGTCTTCGCGGCCACGCGGAAAGCGTCAAACATGCTGCCGAGTATTGTAGCGGCGCGCGCAAATTGCGCGACGGGCGCTCAAAGCACGCTCACCGGGTCTACATCCACGATGAAACCGCGCGGCACGTCTAAATCGGCCAGCAGTTCGCGCGGCGCGAGCGTGCGTGCGAGCATCTGCCAGCGGTAACGGTTGTTCCGCCGGGGAAAGTACGCCGGCGCCGGGCCGATCACACCCGACTGATGGGGCGAACGGCGCACCTGGCGCGCCAGCAGCTCACACGCCCGGCGCGCCGCGTCGTTGTCCGCGTCCGCGTATTCAAAACGCACCAGCCGCGCGAACGGCGGCAGGTTCAGCAGCCGGCGCTGCGCCAGCTCATACGCCACGAAACCCTGCACATCGTGCCGGGCGGCGAACATGATCGCCGGATGCTCCGGATTGTAGGTCTGCACGATCACCCGGCCGGGCAACAAACCCCGCCCCGCGCGGCCGGCCACCTGCAACAGCAAGTCGAAGACGCGCTCGCCGGCGCGAAAGTCCGGCAAAAACAACCCCACGTCGGCCAGCACCACGCCCACCAGGGTCACCATCGGCAGATCGAGACCCTTGGCGATCATCTGCGTGCCGACCAGCACATCGGCCTGGCGATTGACGAAGCGTTGCAGGATATGGTCGCCGCCGCCGCGCCCGGCCGAGTCGCGATCCCAGCGCAACACCCGCGCTTCGGGGAAGCGCTGCAAGACGGCCTGCTCCACCTTCTGCGTGCCGACGCCGATGAAGCGGATGCGTCGGCTGCCGCAGGCCGGACAGCGCGATGGCGCCGGCGCGACGCGCCCGCACTGGTGGCACTTGAGATGAGGAACCGGGGGAGGCATGGACGACGCTTGATTGGCCGCTTCGGCATGATACGTGAGTGGCATATCATCGTTGGGGCAACGCAGCACATGCCCGCAGTCGCGGCACAGCACGCTGGACGCGGCGCCGCGCCGGTTGAGGAAGAGGATGGCCTGCTCGCCGCGCCGCAGCGTCTCGGCCAACGCCCGCATCAGCGCGCCGCTGAACATATCGAGGTTGCCGCCGCGCAACTCGGCGCGCATGTCAACCACCTGCACCGCCGGCAAGGGCTGGTAAGCGACGGCCTCGGTCTCCGGCTGCTGCGCGGCAGCCAGCACGCCCAAGCGCGCCTGCTGGTCGGCGATGCGCCTCGCGTGGCCGCGCACCCGATTCGGCAATTCGAGCAGCCTCAGGCGACCCTCGCGGACCATCTGCCAGGCTTCCAGCGCGGGCGTGGCGCTGCCGAAGATCAGCGTGGCGCCGGTCAATTCGGCGTAGCGCATGGCGACGCGCCGGGCGTCGTAATAGGGCGGGCTGTTCTGCTTGTAGGATGGGTCGTGCGCCTCATCGAGCACGATCAGCCCGACTTGGGGCAGCGGCGCAAACAGCGCCGAGCGCGCACCGACGACCACGCGCAGCGCGCCGGCTCGGATGCGCCGCCAGGTATCGTAGCGTTCGCCGGGTTTAAGGCCGCTGTGGATGAGCGCAACCTGGCCGGGGAAGCGCTCCAGGAAGCGCCGGGCGGTCTGCGGCGTGAGCGCGATCTCCGGCACCAGGATCAGCGCGCCGCGCCCCTGCTTGAGGACGGCTTCGGCTGCGCGCAGGTAGAGCTCGGTCTTGCCGGAACCGGTCACGCCGCGCAGCAGAAACTGCGCGCCGCTCGGCGCAGCATGCCTTAGCTCTGGGGTCTCGATGCTGGATCGAATAGCGCGCCAGGCCTGCTCTTGGTCCTCGGTGAGCGGCGGGGGCGACTTGGCCACGTAATCCACATCGGCCAACGGATCGCGCCACCGCTCCGCGTCGCCGAGCGCGATATAGCCGCGCGCGGCCAACCAGCGCAAATCCTCGCTCGTCGCGCCGGTCTCGGCAAAGATCCACTCCGCGGCGGCCAGGCCGCTGTGAGACTGCAGATAGTTCAACACAGCCGCGCGGCGCGCGCGCGTCTCCGGCCTCAACTGCCGATTGGCCTGCAAATTCGCCAGGGCCAAATCCAGGGTATCGTCGCCGACGACGAGCTGCGCCAGCGTGGTGCGCCTCGGCCGCGCCGGGGGCGGCTGCAACGTAGATGCGCGCGACACCAGGCCGGCTCTGACCAGCGCCTTCAACGCACGACGCCAGTCCGGTGCGCCGCGCATCGCGCGCGCCAGCTTTGATTCGACCAGCGGGCCGCGCAAGTACAACGCTTTGAGCAGCCGCGCGCGCGGGTCGGCTGCGCTTGCGTCCTCGACGTTCAACTTCACGGCCCGCTCGCCCTGCTCCGTCAAGCAATACACGTAAGCCGAGCGCGGCGTGAAGCCGGGCGGCGTCATGAGCGCGCAGCAGCGACCGAGCGGCGCGTGATATTCGGCGGCGATCCAGCGCGCCAGTTCGAGCTGCGCCGGGTTCAAAGCCGGAAGCTCATCAAGCGCGGCGCGGATCGGCCTGAGTTCGGCTTCGGCGGGCGCGGACGAAGCGCCCAATCCGACGACGATGCCGCTCGTCAAGCGGCGCTGCAGCGGCACGACGACGGCCGAGCCGGTCGAAATGCGGCCGCGCAGACCTTCAGGGACGAGATACGCCAGCGGCTCGACGACGGCTTGCGACAGGAGCGCAACCGAGGCGACATGTTGCGGGGCGGATGTGTCAGCCATGGCCGCGCGGCTCACTTTGCGCAACGAAAGCCCACGTCGCGATGCGAGCTGGTGGGATCGTCCTTGATGCGTCGGGTCACCCTCAGGTCGTCGGGCGCGTTGGTGAAGCTGCCGCCGCGCATCACGCGCTGATCGGCCTGCGGCGGGCCTTGCGGATTGTCATTTTCGCTCTGCGCGTAGTAGTCGGGGCGATACCAATCGTTCACCCACTCCCACACGTTGCCGGCCATGTCGTATGCGCCGATTGGGCTGCGATTGCCCAGGTAAAAGCCGACAGGCGCGGTGTCCTCGGGCGACGCGACGCGCGCCGGGTCGAAGTCGTCGCCCCAGGGGTATCGGCGCCCGTCGTTGCCTCGGGCCGCGTATTCCCACTCGGCCTCGGTCGGCAAGCGCTTGCCTCGCCAGCGACAATACTTGTCGGCGTCCCACCAGGACACGTAACGCACCGGATGATCGAAGCGCGAGCCGATGTCGTCCACGCGCCACGTCTCGCCGAACGGTTTGCCGGCCATCTCGGCGCTGGTCTGATAGTTGGTCGCCTTGACGAACTCGCGGAACTCGCCGACGGTCACTTCATAGCGGTCAATCTGATAGGCCGGCATGTTCACGATGCGCTCAGGCCGTTCATCATCGCCGCCGGCGTTGCTGCCCATCAGAAACGCGCCGGCCGGCATTTGCAACATCGAGCCAAGCGGGCCGTCTGCGCCGCGCACCGGAAGCATCGCCGGCTGCGAGCGCAGCCGCCGACCGGCGCGGTCGGTCGCCTGGACCTCGATTCGGAAGTCGCCGTTCGCCGCCGGCTGCCAGCTCAAAACGACGTTGACCTTCGTCGCGCCGTTGACGGGCTTCTCGGCGACGCGCTGGCCGTCGGCAAACAACGCGACGCCGGTGATGCCGCCGGCGCTCGCAGCGTGCACGGCGAAGAAAAGCACGCGACCGGCGCGGGCCGGTCGCAGCGCGCCGCCTTGGACCGCCGGCGACAGAATCTCGACGCCGGACGAATCGGCAGCCCGCGACGGCGCCGGCGCGCAGGCCGAGGCCGCAATCAGCAGCAGCGCGACGGCGAGTGTCTTGCGCATAGCGCGCATTCTAGCGGCCGGCGATCCTTCTGGGGCAACGCAGAACATCCCGCCGCGCAGCCGTCTCCCTACAGCAAACTCGGCTGAGCCGGCGGCGCGTAGTCGAAACCGAGGTGCTCGTAGGCGCGCTGCGTTGCGACGCGGCCGCGCGGCGTGCGGTCAAGGAACCCAAGCTGGAGCAGATACGGCTCGACCACATCCATGATCGTGTCGCTCTCCTCGCTGATGCTGGCCCCTAACGTCTCCAGGCCGACCGGCCCGCCGTTGAACTTCTCGATAATCGTCCGGAGGACGCGCCGGTCAAGGTCGTCCAGGCCGAGCGGATCCACCTCGAGCAAATTCAGCGCCGTGCGGGCCAGCGGCGCGGTGATCCGGCCTTGGCCGTGCACCTGGGCATAGTCGCGCACGCGCTTGAGCAAGCGCAACGCCACGCGCGGCGTGCCGCGCGAACGGCGGGCCACTTCGGACAATGCGTCGGCGTCTATCGGCGTGTTGAGCAAGCCGGCTGCGCGCGCCACGATTTTCTCGACGGCCTCGACGGGATAGAAATCCACGCGCAGCACGGCGCCGAAGCGCGCGCGCAGCGGCGCCGTCACCAGCGCCAGCCGGGTGGTCGCGCCGATGACCGTGATCGGCGGCAGCTTCAGGCGGACGCTGCGCGCGCTCGGGCCTTTGCCGATCACGATGTCAATCGCGTAATCTTCCATGGCCGGATACAGCACCTCTTCGACGGCGCGGTTGAGGCGGTGGATCTCGTCAATGAACAAGATATCGTTGGCGCGCAGATTGGTGAGGATGGCGGCCAGGTCGCCGGCGCGCTCGATGGCCGGGCCGCTGGTGACGCGCACCGTCGCGCCCATCTCGTTGCCCACAACGTGGCTGAGCGTCGTCTTGCCGAGGCCCGGCGGGCCGTAGATGAGGATGTGATCCAGCGCGTCGCCCCGCGCCTTGGCCGCCTGGATCATCACGCGCAGGTTTTCGCGCACCTTGTCTTGGCCGATCAGCTCGTCGAGCGTTTGCGGCCGCAGGGCGCGGTCGAGCGCGCCGTCGTCGCCAGGCAGATTGCTGCCGGAGACCATGCGCGGCTTTTCGGGCGGGTGGTCGTCAACCATCATCGGGGATTATAGGACAAGCGTTCTATATAATCACACGCGGCGATGCCCTTGTTGATTGATGGCCACAACCTGATCGGTCACACCCCCGATTTGTCGCTCAGCGACCCGGACGACGAAGCGAAACTGATCGCCCGGTTGAAGGCCTATACCGCGCGCACTGGCAAAGAGATTACCGTCGTCTTCGACCCAGGCCCGGACAGCGCCTCGACCGGCTTCGACTACGGCCGGTTTCGCGAGGGGCGGTTAGAAGTGATCTACGCGCAGGCGTGGCAAAAGGCCGATGACGTCATCCGCGAGATCGTCGGAGAGGTCAAAGACCGGCGCGGGCTTATCGTCGTCACCTCGGACGGCGCACTGGCGAACTTCACGCGGCAGTGCGGCGTGCGCGTGCGTTCGTCGGCAGTATTCGAGCGCGAGATGCGGCAAACGCTGCTCGCAGCCCCCGACGAGGACGAGAAGCCGGCCGCCGACGCATCAGAGGTCAGCCGCTGGTCAGAGGTCTTCAAAGAGCCAGAGCCGGCGCCCAAGCCGCAGCCCGCTACACCGCCGCTCAGCCCCCAGGAGCGCAAACGCCAACGCCGCATGGCGCAGTTAAAGAAGCAAGTGCGCGGCGGCGGCCAACTGCGGTAGCCCGCGCAGCGCCCTCGGAAATCCCACTTGCGTTTATTACGTTTTTGTATAACCTAGACGAGTGCTTAAGAACGCAGCTTTGATCAACGCAGCCGAGCGCGCAGCCGAGATGCTCAACTTGCCCGCCCTGCTCATCAAGGCATTCATGGCGGTCGAGGGGGCAAACCCCAACTCGCGCGACGGCGTGCTGCAAGTCGCACCGGCGACGCGCCGAGGGGTGATCGCGCGCATCCCTCGCGCGCTCAAGCTCGCCGCGCTCAACCTAGGCGACGCTTCCACATTGAGCGACGCAGCGCTCGATGACCGCTTCGGACAGGCCTTCGCCAACAAAGACCTGCTCGTTCAGACGCTCACCGGCGCGTGGTATATCAAGGAACAACTCGAGCGCTTTGAGGGCTATGTGGCGCTGGCCGGCCTAGCCTACAACGCCGGCCCGACGCGCGCGCAACGCGAGGTTGACCAAAAGTGGGGCGGCAGCCCGCTCAACGCCGCGCTGCAGTATCACAAGCGCATCGGGAAAGGCATCAACGAGGTCACCGTTCACCCCGGCATCCCTGCTGTGGACGCCGCCACAGGCGCAAAGTGGATCCGTTACCCGGCGACGGCGAACGACACCGAGAAGGAGATCTTCCAGTACCTTTACTTGCGCCAGGTGCCCAGGCGCAACTTTGGCTTGTTGGACTTCATATTCCGGCCGGCTCTCCTGGAGCGCGCGCGCCTTTTCGATAACGACGTTCCGCCGGGCGAAGACCTCCCTGATCGCGCGCTCGCGATCCGCGACGGTCGGTTTGCGTTTGTATCGCCGCCTCCCATTGTCATGTTCAGAACATACCCGCTCTCACAACGCGACCCGCAGTGGAAGGATATTCCGCTCGGCTTCTCCCAAGGCCAGCACACCATCGGCTCATCCGGTTGCACGCTCACTGCGCTCACCATGCTGGCCAATGGGTTCGGCTTTCAAGAGACGCCGGCCACGTTGAACGACAAGTTGAAGGCGCTCGGCCCCGATCAAGGCTTCTTCGGCGCGTTGATCGCCTGGTTCGGTCTGCCCCGCGTCCTGCCGGGATTAAGGCTGAACAAGTTGATCGAATGTCGTCACGTGCCCGCGCCCATGGACGAGATCAACGCCGCGCTGGACGCCGGTAAGCCGGTCGTGGTCGAGTTGGATATGTCGCCCAGCCCTGGCTTTCAGAACCACTGGGTGTTGATCTACGGTCGCCAGGGCAGCGACTATCTCATCCACGATCCGTGGCCCTGGCCGACGGAGCAAAGCGCCCTGCTCACCCAGCGATACGGCTTCGCCGGCTCGCCCGCGCAGATCATCACCTACTGCGCCTTCTACGACAACCCGAACTTCGTCCCGCCGGACGGCCAGACGCAGCCACAGGCGCCAAGCCTCGTGCTCGTGGTGAACGACATGCCGGACATCCATGCCGTCGGCGGCCTGGCCCTGCGCGACCGGGCCAGCGCGGTCGGCTCACGAATCCTACAACGTTTGCCGGCGGGCACAGCGCTCACGCCGTTAGAACCCGTCTCGTCCGTGCAGCAAAAGGTGGGCGTCTATAACCAATGGTTGAACGTCGTTGCCCCCGACGGCACGAGCGGCTGGGTTGCGGCGTGGTATGTGCACGCCCGTGAGGTCGGCGCGCCCAGAGCCGAGCCGCCCCCCGCCCGGCGCGGCGCTCCGCGCGAGTTGCCTGCGGACGGCGCGGTTGAGCCGCCGCTGCGTGACAAGCGCTTCGTGCGCGCCAAGAAGACGCGCATGCGCGTCGCGATCTACGAGACAAACAAGCGCGCGGTGATGCGCTACGTCAAAGGCGGGACGAAGCTCGAAGCGCTCGGCGAAGCCGCATCACTAGAGCGCAAACTGCGCGCCCAAAAGACGGCAAAGCCGTCCTGGATCAAGGTGCGCATCGGCAAATGCGTCGGCTACGTTCAGTCGCGCGACTTAGAGCCGGAGCTGATCGGCACGCCCAGGCCGCGCAAGCCGCTCGCCAGAAAGTCGCCCGACGAAAGCCTGGTCGGGCGCACCGAGCCCGACGCGCGGCCAACGTTGCGCGTGATCGCGCAGGCCGGCCTGCGCTTGCGTGACGCGCCCAGCCTACTGGCCAGCACCAAGATGGTGCTCACGTACGGCGCGCTGGTGCTGCTGCGCGAACCGCTGGACGCGGCGCTGCCCAAGCTTGGCCGCCCCGGCGAGTGGGTTGCGGTGTCCACGCTCAACGGGGTGACCGGCTTCGTGGCGGCAGAGTGGGTCGCGCTAGCCACGACGCCGCCGGACGACTCAGAAGTGCGCGCGCAGGGGGTCGTCTTGGCCAGCACGACGGCGCCGCTGCGCGAACAGCCGCTGGACGACAGCAGGAGCGAATGGCGCGTGACGGCCGGCGCGCCGCTGCGCCTGCTCGACCCCGCCGACTGGAGCCGGATCGGCGACGACAACGCCTTTATCCAGGTCGAGTCGTACGCCTTCAAACGCGGCTACGTGCGCGGGTCGCACGTGCGCGCGCCGGATTTCGCCGATCGCCGCGTGAAAGTCGAGGATGCGCCCCTGCCCTTCGGCATCTGCGCCTGGAACTACGGCCTGCACGACCCATTCGACCGCAACTTGTTCGCCGGCAGCGGCAAGACCGGCTGGGTGCTGTTCACCCATCGCGTTGTGAACGGCGAGGGCTGCAACTACGAAGATTGGTCGCGCAGCGGCTATGGGGTGATCGCCCGGCTCAACAACGACTATGGCGGCAGCGGCACCATCCCCACGCCGGAGCGATACGACGCCTTCGCCGAGCAATGCCGCCGCTGGGTGTTGAACTCGCGCGGCAACCTCATCTGGGTGATCGGCAATGAGATGAACAACCCGCGCGAGTGGCCCAATCAAGACCCGTGGAACCCGGGGAACAACCCAGCTGACGCCATCACGCCGGAGCGCTACGCCGCTTGCTTCAACAAAGTGCGCGCCGCGATCAAAAGCGTACAACCACGGGCCATCGTTGTGCCCGGCGCCATTGACCCATTTCAGGGGCCGCGCCAGAGCTGCCTGGAATACTTCGAGCAGATGCTGGCCGGAATCACCGACCTGGACGGGATCGCCCTGCACTGCTACACCCACGGCTACACGCCCGACTTGGTCACGTCGCTCGACCGGTTCGAGCATGACCCACTGCGTTGGCAGTACTATCACTTCCGCGCCTATACGACGCTGCTGGACGTCATCCCACCACGTCATCGCCTCAAGCCGATCTACATCACCGAGACCAATCCCGGCGGTGCGCAGCCGTGGAGCGGCGGCGAAAATGGCTGGGTGCAGGCCGCCTACGCCGAGATCGCGCGATACAACAACCAGCCGCACGCACAGCAGATACAATGTCTGTTACTCTATCGCTGGTCGCGCGACGATATCTATAGCATCGTGGACAAGCCCGGTGTGCAGAACGATATCCGCGCGACGATCGGGACAACTGACTATCGCTGGAGGGGTTAACAATGAGCACGAAAAAGATCAATAATGATTCGCACTTCGAGTCGGCAAACAAGGATGAGGACCCTATCGCCAAGTCACCGTCTGCGCCGTCTCAGCTTGAGGGCGGCCCGGCCATAGATGCGCTGCGCGTGCTGGTGCTGCCTTCGGAAAGTCTAGCAGCCATGGGCCTTGCGGAAGCGGCAGCGAAGAAAGACCTGCGCTTGGGTCAGACGCTCGGTGATGCGCTCACGTCGTTCATCCGGCAGCTCACCGATTCGCTCAGCCAGATGGCCAACGATTTGAGCAGCATAGAAGTGCGCACCTTTAGCACCGATGACATGAGCCAGGTGCACTACGATTTCGGCTCAAAAGCGTTCAGCGGGTCGGTCAAGCTGCGCGCGCTCACGCGCATTGACCTCGACGGCGACGTGCAAATTGTCGTGCCGGAGAAGGGCGGCGAACTGGACGAAATGCTGTGGGCGGCGCACATGTCCATGGTCAAAGAAGCGCAAGCCACGCGCGCCCAGTTCATCGGCTCGATGGCCGAGATGGCCACACGGCTGATCGCGATGTTTAGCCGGCCGTAAGGCTTCGGGCATAGACCCGGCGCAAGCCGTCGCCTCAAGGCGCGGCTGTCGCCGCCGCTATGGATACCGCACAAGCGTTGCTCGGCGCTTGGGCAGCCGCGGACGCGCAAAGCCTCGACTCACCCCTCGTCTGGCGCTGGGAGGCGCAATCCAACTTGCGCGCCGCTCGGCAAGAAGCGCTCGCCGGCCTCGACCGGGACTACGCGCACATCGAGCAAGCGGCCGAACGCCTGAGTCGGTTCGCGGACACATGGCAGCCGGAGCGGCGCCTACGAGCGAAATCACTCGAAGCGCAGGCCAGATCGCCCGAAGACGCGCTGGCCGATGCGCTTGAACACCTCAGCGCGCCACAAGCGAAAGGCTTGCTCGACCCGCTGCAAAGCGCCAGGGAAGAACTCGACGCGTTCATCCGGCGCGTGCGCGCGCTTGCGTCGCACTATGCGGTGATCGAGACCCAGTTCGACGGCGCGGTGACGGCGCGCACCCTCGTCAGTTGGACGGGTGATTTCAGGTCACTGTGGCACAACGACCTCACGCCGGAACAGATTCGCCTGCACAAGCGCAACTTGCGCGCAGCGCTGGCGCGCCGCGCTGCGCTCATCCGGCTCATGGGCGTGATCTGCGTGAGCGCGGCGAAGATCGCCTTGCGCCTGGCGACGCCTGGCGGGCAGCTCCTTGTGCTGCCCGCCCTGTGGCAATTCGTGCGCGATGTCATCAAGGAGCTGCGCCAGGCAGAGACGCATCCCGTCAGTTGAAGCGCGGCAGCAGGCCGGTCGCCTCGTGCGCAGCGATCAGGTCATCTATCAGCGCGTGAATCTGGTTCAGGTCCAACTCCGCGGCCGTGTGTGGGTCAAGGTAAGCCGCCTGGTAGATGTAGTCGCGCCGGCCGGTGAGCGCCGCCTCGACGGTCAGCTCTTGCACGTTGATGTTGGTGCGCATCAGCGCGGCAAGCTGCGGCGGTAGCTTGCCGATCTTGGTCGGCTGCAGTCCGTTCTTGTCCACCAGCACCGGCAGCTCCACGCAGCAGCCCGGCGGCAAGTTGTCAATCAACCCTTCGTTCGGCACGTTGCCATAGATCACGCGCGGCTGGCCGGTCTCCAGGCTGTGGATGATGAGCGAGCCGTATTCGTGGCTGCGGCGCACCTCGACGTCCGCGCCGGCTTCCAGCCGAGCGCGCATGTCTTGCCAGCCGGCGATCTGCGCCTCGCAGCGACGGATGTACTCATCCAGCGGAATGTTGAACTGCTCTATGAGGTCGGGGCGGTCGCGCTTGATGAACCACGGCACATACTCGCTGAAGTGCTCGCTGGACTCGGTGACGAAGTAACCGAAGTGCTTGAACACTTCATAGCGCACCAGGTTCCACGTCGGCTGCTTGCCCTCTTCCAGCACCTTGCGGATGCGCGGGTAGAGGTCCTCGCCGTTGCGCTCGAATCGCAAATAGAAGGCCATGTGGTTGATGCCGGCGCACAGATAGTTAATCTCCTCGATCGGCACGCCGATGTCTCGGGCCAACTGCTCCGCCGTGCCCTGCACGCTGTGACACAGGCCAACCGTCTTGATCTTCGTCGCCCGGCTGATGGCCCAGCAATTCATCGCCATCGGGTTGACGTATTGCAAGAAGGTCACATGCGGGCACAGCGATTCCATGTCGCGGCAGATGTCAAGGAGGACCGGGATGGTGCGCAGCGCGCGCATGATCCCACCCACGCCCAGCGTATCGGCGATGGTCTGGCGCAAGCCATACTTCTTGGGCACCTCGAAGTCAATCACCGTGCTCGGCTTGTAGCCGCCGATCTGAAACATGCTGATGGCATAGTCCGCGCCGTCGAGGGCGCAGCGCCGGTCCTGGGTCGCCTCGATCTTCGGCCGCGCGCCCAGCTTGGCGGCCACCTTGTGGGCCACGATCTCCGAGGTCCGCAAGCGTTCCGGGTCAATGTCGAACAAACTGATGTGCGCGTCGGCCAGCTCAGGGAAGCTCAGGATGTCGCCGAGCAGGTTCTTTGCAAACACCGTGCTGCCGGCGCCGATGAAGGTAATCTTTGGCATACTTAGGTAGAGGTACGTCGGTTGCGTCTTCGACGCTAAGGGTTTCGTATGCAGCCAATGCTATCCCTAATTCACAAAACGCGAAACCCCTCTCAAATATCCGCTCCTCTCTACTCGAACTAGCATGAACCCTTCCCTCATCGGACTCCGCTGCTCGCTGTGCGACGCAGTGCATGCTCCCGAAAAGGTTGCCTACACCTGTCCCGAAGACAACGGCAACTTGGACGCGGTTTACGATTACGCGCATCTCTCACGACGCCTTGATCCGGCTACCATCACGCGCAACCCCGACCGCTCGATCTGGCGCTACGCCCCGCTATTGCCCGTCGTCCCCCCTGCGCCGCCGCACACGCCGCTTGCTTCGCTCGGCTGGTCGCCGCTGTATCGCGCGCCGGCGCTTGAGCGAGCCCTGCAAGTGCGCGCCGTATGGCTCAAGGATGACACGCGCCTGCCCAGCTCTTCGTTCAAAGATCGCGCCAGCGCGATGGTGATCGCCCGCGCTATGGAGATGGGCGTGAAGACGATCTGTGTGGCTTCCACCGGCAACGCCGCCGCCGCTTTGGCCGCGCTCTGCGCCGGCGCCGACCTGCAGGCAGTCATCTTCGTGCCGGAGAACACGCCTGAAGCCAAGCTGGCCGGCATCCTCATCCACGGCGCGCGGGTGTACACCGTGCGCGGATCGTATAACGACGCCGTCGCGCTGGCCGATGCTGCGTGCCGCGCGTTCGGCTGGTACAACCGCAGCACCGGCATCAATCCCTACACGCGCGAGGGCAAAAAGACCGCCGGCTTCGAGATTGCCGAACAGCTCGCCCTGCAAGGCTCACAGAGGGCAAACAGCGGCTTCCGCGCGCCGGACGTGGTCATCGTGCCTGTCGGCGACGGCAACATCATCAGCGGCGTGCACAAGGGGTTCTGGGAACTTCATGCGCTCGGTTGGATCGAACGTGTGCCACGCTTCATCGGCGTCACGGCAACGCTAGCGCCTTCCTTCTACCGCGCCTGGCGATCCGGCGGCGAGCATTTTGAGATCATCCCCTCGCAAACTATCGCCAGCGGGATCAGCAGCGACCGCCCCTGCGACGGCGTGATGGCGCTGCGCGCGATTCGCAGCACCGGCGGCGCCGTCGTCGAAGCGACCGACGAGGAGATGCTGGACGCCATGCGCGAGCTGGCGACTCGCGCCGGCGTCTTCGTCGAGCCGGCCTGCGCAGCAGCGTACGTCGGCCTGGTGAAAGGCCGGCGCGACGGCTTGATCGGCAGCGATGACGAGGTTGTGCTCCAGCTCACCGGCAGCGGCTTCAAGGATGTGCGCTCGGCGCTGCGCGCCGCCGTCAAACCGATCAGCGTAGAATCGCTTGCCGACGTTCGGCCTTAATATGCGCGATGCGCTGTTGTGGTACCTGTGGCTGCAGGCCCTCGCCTTCGGCGGCTGGCTGATCGCGTCGCGCTGGCTGACGCGCCTGCCCGACCGAGGCTATGGCGTCAGCAAGGCGCTGGGGCTGGCGCTTGGCGGCTTCGGTTACTGGGCCGCCGTCACCCTGGGCTTCTCGACGAATCACGTTGGCGCGGCGCTGCTGGCGCTGGCCGGCGTGTGGGGCGTCGGCCTCTGGCTGCGCTACGGCGCGCGCGATACAAGTCGCGCAGCGCAAGCCCCGGCCCGACTCGCGACTTTTGTCATCGCTGCCGAAGCGCTCTTCGCACTTGCCTTCGCGGGTTGGTCAATCGTGCGCGCCTATAGCCCGGACATTATGAGCGCAGGCGGCGAGAAATTCATGGAATCCATGATGATCAACGCTATTCTGCGCAGCCCCAGCTTCCCCCCGAACGATGCCTGGTTGTCCGGCTTCAGCATCAGCTATTACTACTTCGGCTACATCATCAGCGCCATGCTGATTTTGCTGAGCGGCGTCGCGTCGGCAGTCGGGTTCAACCTGGTCGGCGCGACGGTCTTCGCGCTCACCATCATCGGCGGGTTCAGCATCGGATACAACCTCTGGGCGTTGAAGTTGAGCGCCGAGAATGGAGCATCAAGCAGCGCCAAAGCCCCACTCCTGGCCGGCCTGTTGACCACGCTGATGCTGGCGCTGATGGGCAACCTGGGCGGGCTGATGGGCGCGCTCAAGTGCGGCGATGCCTTGCCGCAATCGTTTTGGGAATGGTTGGACGTGCGCGACACGGCCACGCAGGTCTATGCATGCAACGGCCTTGCGCCGAGCGAGTTCTACGGCTGGTGGTGGGACTGGTCGCGCGTGGTGAAGGACACGACGCCGACCGGCCAATACCAAGAGACCATCACGGAGACGCCCGTTTTCAGCTTCGTGCTCGGCGATAACCACCCGCACGTGATGGCGCTGCCGCTTGCGCTGCTGGCGCTCACCCTGGCGCTGAGCAACTTCGCGGGCGAGGTCGGCGATGCGCAGAACACCAGACATGACGCGCAGGGTTTGCATTCTGCGTCACGCATCCCGTTCGACCTCCCCCATATCACAACTTCCTTCGTCTTGCCGGCCATCATCTTCGGCGGGCTGGCTTTCATGAACACCTGGGACTTCCCGATCTACGGGGCGATCTTCGTCGCGGCGTCGCTGCTCGGGCGATGGCTGCGCCGCGAACCGCTGTCGTCGGCGCTCTTGCGTAGCGCCGGTGTGATGATGCTGGGGTATTTGCTCTACTTGCCCTGGCACGTGACGTTCGCCTCGCAGGCGCGCGGGATCGGGGTCAACCTGTTCAACGGCACGCGCTTCGCGCACTTCTTCCTCATCTACGCGCCATTCTTAGTCGCCGGGGCCGGCTTCATCGGCTTGACGACGCGCACCGTACGCGCGCCGGCGCGCGCGATCGTCGGCCGCGCCGCCGGACTGACGGCGGCAACCCTCATCGCCGGCTTTGTTGCGGTGTTAGCAATCAGCCTCGCCTCGCCGCAAGGGCGCGCCGTAGCGCAGGAACTCAGCACCGCCGGCCCTGTAATGGGCATGCCGCGCGAACAGGTGTCACAACGGTTGCTGGAGCGCGTCGCCAAACCCTGGACGGCGCTGGCGCTGAGCGGGGGCGCAGCCGCGTGCGCTGCGCTCATCCTGGCCCATCGTGCGCCAAAATTGGCATCGCATCCGCCGGAAGCAACGGATGCCCCCGCCCTACCTGCGCCGTTCGTCCTGCTGCTCTTCGGCGCCGGCGCGTTGCTCACCCTGAGCGTTGAATTCGTCTTCCTGCGCGACCTGTTCGGCACGCGCATGAACACGGTTTTCAAGTTTTACTATCAGGCCTGGACGCTGTGGTCGGTCGCCGGCGGATTTGCCATCTTCAGCCTGATCGCTGCGCGCCGTGCCGCGGCGAAGTGCGTCGGCGGGGTCGCATTGGCCTTCGTCGCGCTGGGGCTGATCTACCCGATCATGGCCATCCCCGCGCGCGCGAACAACTTTCGCGGCGAGCCTACGCTGGACGGCGCCGCTTACCTGCGCCGCATCCATCCAGAAGATGCAGCGATGATCGCCTGGCTGAACGCCAATGTCGCCGGAGACCCACGTATCATCGAAGCGCCGCCGGACAGCGCATTTGGCGCATACACCTACGAGGGACGCATCGCGACGTTCACCGGCCTGCCGACCGCGCTTGGCTGGGGCGGCCATGAACATCAATGGCGCGGCACAACCGACGAACAGGCGCGGCGCTTCCCATTGATCGAACAACTCTACGACACGACCAACCTCACAGAGGCGCGCGCGCTGCTGCGCGAGTTTGGCGCGCGGTATGTGATCGTCGGGGAGACGGAGCGCCGGCGTTTCTCGTCTGAAGGGCTGGCCAAGTTTGATTCGCTGTGCGCGCCGGCGTTTCAATCGGGCGCCAGCGTCATCCATCGCTGCGGCGGCAATTGATTCGTGATTCAATTCCACACATGGCATTCTTCGATCTCCCGCTCGACCAACTCAAAACCTATCGCCCCGACCGCAACGAGCCAACCGACTTCGACGCCTTCTGGCGGCGCACACTGGATGAAGCGCGCGCGCATCCGCTCAACCCGCGCTTCGAGCCGGTGGACTTCGGGTTGCGCAACGTAGAGACGTTCGACGTCACCTTCAACGGCTACGGCGGCCAGCCGATCAAGGGCTGGCTCATCCTGCCCCGGCATCGCGCCGGGAAGCTGCCGTGTGTCGTTGAGTTCATCGGTTACGGCGGCGGGCGCAGCTATCCTACAAGCTGGCTGCTGTGGAGCGCTGCCGGCTATGCCCACCTGGTCATGGACACGCGCGGCCAGGGCAGCGCCTGGAGTCACGGCGACACGCCCGACCCCGAACCCGAGGGCGGCAACCCTCACTACCCCGGCTTCATGACCCGTGGCGTGCTCAAGCCGGAGACGTATTACTACCGGCGCGTGTTCACCGACGGCTGCCGCGCCGTTGAGGCCGCGCAGTCGCACGACGCCATAGACGCAGAACGCATCGCTGCGACGGGCGGCAGCCAAGGCGGCGGCATCACCATCGCCGTCGCCGGGCTGATGCCTGCCGTCCAGGTCGCCATGCCAGATGTGCCGTTCTTGTGCCACTTCCGGCGCGCCGCGACGTTGATAGACAGCAGCCCGTATATCGAATTGCAACGCTTCCTCATCGCCCAACGCGACAAAGTGGAGCAGGTCTTCGCCACGCTGAGCTACTTCGACGGCATGAACTTCGCCGCCCGCGCGCGCGCCAAAGCCCTGTTTTCCGTCGGCCTGATGGACGACGTCTGCCCACCTTCAACCGTGTTCGCCGCCTACAACCACTGGGCTGGCGAGAAGGACATCCGCATCTACGAATTTAACCGGCACGAAGGCGGCGGGGAGCATCAGGCCGTAGAGAAGGTCCAGTTTCTGCGCGCGATATGGTAAAGCGCGCAAACTAGCCGCTTGACCAGCCCATAACCCGTCGGACGAAGGACGCCGCAGCGAGCGGGACAAGCTAAAAAGGTCGGCATGACTACGTCCGCGTCACGAGAACTCATCACGATTGATGGCAACGAGGCCGCAGCTTATGTGGCCTACAAGACCAACGAGGTGATTGCCATCTACCCGATCACGCCGTCCTCGCCCATGAGCGAGCTGGCCGACCAGTGGAGCGCGCTGGGCGAGCGCAACTTGTGGGGGAGCGTGCCCGTCGTCCAAGAGATGCAATCGGAGGGGGGCGCGGCCGGCGCGATTCACGGGGCGCTCCAGGCCGGCGCGCTGGCGACTACGTTCACATCCAGCCAGGGCCTGCTGCTGATGATCCCGAACATGTACAAGATCGCCGGCGAGTTGACGAGCGCGGTGTTCCACATCGCCGCGCGCAGCCTGGCGACCCATGCGCTGTCCATCTTCGGCGACCACAGCGACGTGATGGCGGTGCGCTCCACCGGCTGGGCCATGTTGTTCGCCAACTCGGTGCAGGAGGTCATGGACTTCGCGCTGATCGCGCAGGCCAGCACGCTGGCCGCGCGCGTCCCGTTCTTGCATGTGTTCGACGGCTTCCGCACCTCGCACGAGATCATGAAAATTGAGCGGCTGTCCGAGGGCGACATCCGCGCCATGATTGACGACGAGCTGGTGCAGGCGCATCGGCAGCGGGCGCTTTCGCCCGATCACCCTTTCATTCGCGGCACGGCGCACAATCCCGACACCTACTTTCAGGCTCGTGAGGCGGTCAATCCCTTCTACCTGGCCGTGCCGGAGATCGTGCAACGCGCGATGGACAAGTTCGCGGCGCTGGTCGGCCGGCAATACCGGCTGTTCGACTACGTCGGCGCGCCGGACGCGGAGCGCGTGATCGTGATGATGGGTTCGGGATGTGAGACGGCCGAGGCCACGGTGCGCTATCTC
The DNA here is from genome assembly GCA_046299515.1 of Thermoflexales bacterium. Classification (GTDB taxonomy): domain Bacteria; phylum Chloroflexota; class Anaerolineae; order J036; family Brachytrichaceae; genus JAAFGM01. The sequence goes on from JBKBID010000001.1 coordinate 32,791, forward strand.
ATGGAACGCGGCGAGAAAGTCGGCCTGGTCAAAGTGCGGCTGTATCGTCCCTTCTCTGCCGGGCACTTCATCGCCGCGCTGCCGCCGACGGTCAGGGCCATCGCCGTGCTCGACCGCACCAAGGAGCCTGGCGCAATCGGCGAACCGCTTTATCAAGACGTGGTAGGCGCGCTCGCGGAGCAGCGCTTCAGCGCCGACGGCGCGGCGAAGCCCTGGCCGACGGTGATCGGCGGGCGCTACGGCCTTTCGTCTAAGGAATTCACGCCGGCCATGGCGAAGGCCATCTTCGATGAGCTATCGAAGCCGCAGCCGAAAAATCACTTCACCATCGGCATCCATGACGATGTGACGTTCAGCAGCCTGGACTATGACCCAGACTTCGACATCGAGCCAGAAGGCACGGTGCGGGCGATCTTCTGGGGGTTGGGCGCCGATGGAACGGTGGGCGCGAACAAGAACTCGATCAAGATCATCGGCGAGGAGACCGAGAACTACGCACAGGGCTACTTCGTATATGACTCGAAGAAGTCCGGCGCCCGAACGATCTCGCACCTGCGTTTTGGGCCGCATCCGATTCACGCGCCCTACCTGATCTCGCGGGCGAACTTTGTGGCCGTGCACCAGTTCGGATTCCTCGACCGCTACGACGTGCTGGCGCAGGCCATCCCAGGCGCCACCCTGCTGCTCAATAGCCCGTTCTCCGCCGAGGAAACGTGGGATCACCTACCGCGCGCCGTGCAGGAGCAGATCCTGGCCAAGCGGCTCAAAGTGTGGGTGATAGACGCCTACAAGGTAGCGCGCGAAGCCGGCATGGGCAACCGCATCAACACGGTGATGCAGGTGTGCTTCTTCGCCGTCAGCGGCGTGCTGCCGCGCGATGAAGCCATCGCCAAGATCAAGGAGGCCATCCGCAAGACCTACGGCAAGCGCGGCGAGGCAGTGGTGCAGCGCAACTTCGCCGCGGTGGATGCCACGCTCGACCAATTACACGAGATGCCCATCCCCGAGCCGGCGCGGCTGAGCGAGGCTGCGCCGCCGCCGGTCGTGCCGCCGCAGGCGCCGGAGTTCGTGCAGCGGGTGACGGCGATGATGATCGCCGGCCAGGGCGATCAGTTGCCGGTCAGCGCCTTCCCCGTGGATGGCACCTATCCGAGCGGCACGGCGCAGTGGGAGAAGCGCAACATCGCGCTGGAAGTGCCGGTGTGGGACCCGGACATCTGCATCCAATGCGGCAAGTGCGTTTACGTGTGTCCCCACGCCGTGATCCGCGCGAAGGTCGTCGAGCCGGCGGCGCTGGCGGACGCGCCGGCCACCCTCAAATCCGCCGATGCGCGCTGGAAGGAACTGCCCGGCCAGAAGTATGTGCTCCAGGTCTCCGTGGAAGACTGCACCGGTTGCGCGCTGTGCGTAGAGGCCTGCCCGGTGAAGGACAAGCGCCAAACCGGCCGCAAGGCCATCAACATGGCGCCGCAGTTGCCGATCCGCGAGACTGAGGCGGTCAACTGGGAGTTCTTCAAGCGCCTGCCGGACTACCCGCGCACCGACGGCATCCACTTCAACAACGTCAAGAACGTGCAGTTGCTCCAGCCGCTGTTCGAGTTCAGCGGCGCATGCGCCGGTTGCGGCGAGACGCCCTACCTGTCACTGCTGACGCGCCTGTTCGGCGACCGGCTCTACGTCGCCAACGCGACCGGCTGCTCCAGCATCTACGGCGGCAACTTGCCCACTACGCCATGGACATATGATGCGCAGGGGCGCGGGCCGGCATGGAGCAACTCGTTGTTCGAGGACAACGCCGAATTCGGCCTGGGCATGCGCCTGGCGCTGGACAAGCAAACTCACGCCGCCAGGGAACTGGTCGCCGCACTGCGCGACGCCATCGGGCCGGACTTGGCCGATGCGCTGCTGAACGCCGACCAATCCACCGAGCGAGGCATCGCCGAGCAACGCGCCCGCGTGGATGAGCTGCGCCGTCGGCTAGAACGACTGAGCAGCTCATCGCCGGAACCCCAATCTCAAATCGCTAATCTCCTAAGCCTTGCCAACATGCTGGTGAAGAAGTCGGTGTGGATCATCGGCGGCGACGGCTGGGCTTATGACATCGGCTACGGCGGGCTTGACCACGTGCTGGCCAGCGGGCAAAACGTGAAAGTGTTGGTGCTGGACACCGAGGTGTATTCCAACACCGGCGGCCAGGCGTCCAAGGCGACGCCGCTGGGCGCCGTGGCCAAGTTCGCCGCCGCCGGCAAGCACACGCGCAAGAAAGACTTGGGCATGATGGCGATGAGCTACGGCAACGTCTATGTGGCCCAGGTCGCCATGGGCGCCAACGATGCGCAGACCATCAAGGCTTTCTTAGAAGCCGAAGCCTACGACGGGCCGGCGCTCATCATCGCCTACAGCCACTGCATCGCCCACGGCATAGACATGGCCAAAGGCCTACATCAACAGAAGCTGGCTGCCGATGCCGGCTACTGGCCGCTCTACCGCTACAACCCGGCGCTGCGCGCCGAGGGCAAAAACCCGCTGCAGCTCGACAGCGGCGCGCCGAAGATCCCCTTCAAAGACTACGCCTATAACGAGACGCGCTACCGCATGCTGCAACAGAGCCACCCCGAAGAGGCCGAGGCGCTGATGCGCGCGGCTCAGGAAGTGATCAACGAACACTGGCGCCGCTACGAGTCGTTGGCGCTGTCGGAGAGCAGCGATGGCGCGCAGCAGACGCAGGAGAAGGCGCGCGCCGAAATGTGAGATGAACAGGAACAACAAGGTGCTCGTAGCCTATGCGAGCAAGTATGGCTCGACCACCGAGATCGCCGAGCGGATCGGTCAGGTGCTCGCGCGCGCCGGGCTGGATGTGGACACGCTGCCCGCCGAGCAGACCGGCGACATCGAGCGCTACCGAGCTGTAGTGTTGGGCAGCGGGGTCTATGCCGGCCACTGGCTCAAGGAGGCCGTCGCATTCCTCGAAGCAAACGAAGCGGCGCTGGCCCAACGACCGGTCTGGCTGTTCTCCAGCGGGCCGACCGGAGAAGGCGATCCCGTCGAGATCCTGGACGGCTGGCGCTTCCCACATGCCCAGCAGGCCATCGCCGACCGCATCCGGCCGCGGGACATCGCTGTGTTCCACGGCAAGATTGATTTGAGCGCCCTGCACTTGGGCGACAAACTCATTATCAAGGCGGTTAAGGCCAGGGTGGGCGATTATCGCGACTGGCCTGCCATCGAGGCCTGGGCCGGCAAGATCGCCCAACAACTCGCCCGATTGGAGCAGGGCGCAAACGTCGCATGAGCCGGCGACTCAAACTGCGGGGGCAGACGGGAGAAACGCCGGCTGAGGCCGGCGTTTCTCGTAGGCGCATTGCTCCACAAGGGCGAGACATGTAAGGTATGCGCAGGCAATGCCTGCGCTTACCTTCGGTGGATTCCGATATCGGTTTAATGACGCCGAGCTACCCTTCAGATGAACTGACTTAAGGAGGTGTCGCCTTGAGTCCCTCGAATAAAACTGGGCAAATCGCGAGCGAGCGACCCACCGCGCCGGCCGACCCACGACAGGGCGGCGTGATTGCCGCAGTGATGTTGATCGCAATCGGCATCTTGCTTCTGATCGCGCAGGTGTTCCAATTGGGATGGCTATCGCTGCTCGTGACGCCGCTGCTGGGCGCAGCATTCATCGTCTGGAGCATCGCGGCGCGCATACCGGGGCTGATGATCCCCGGCGGGATACTGGCCGGCCTGGGCGTAGGAATCCTGCTCATGACGCAGCCCCTCTTCGCCTCGAAGGAGTTCGTGCCGGCAGCCGTGCTGATGCTGAGCTTCGCGGCGGGCTGGCTGCTGATCTTCGCGCTTACGCCTCTAGCCAGCGGGCGGTTAGAGCTTTGGCCGCTCATCCCCGGCGCGATACTTGCCGCGTTGGGCGCGCTGTTCTGGATAGGCGAACCCGGCATATCCATCTTGCAGGTCGTGGGTGCAGCTTGGCCGCTCGTCCTCGTCATCGTCGGCGCGGGCATCCTGATGCGCATCCTGCTCAGGAATCGCCGACGGATACAAGAACGCAGCTAAGCGTTGACCCTCACGGCTGATTTCAGGCCGCTGCAGCGCACGGGAGAGAGCATCTCGACTTTGCCGATGCCCTGAGCGGCAGAACTGGTCACCTGACCAGAGCAGAACCGATCCCATCACGGATGCGCCGCAACAACGCCGAGCGTAGGTTTAATGGCGTGGGCCGGCCGTTGACGCCGGCGGCTACGCGCCGCGCGCAGCGCCGGATGCCGCGCAACAAGGACACGGGCAAGACCGCCATGGCCGCCAATCTGCCGTCACGGTTCATCAGCCCTCGCCTAAATTGAGTTGATACAAGGAGTAGGCTATGTCTCGCACTCATGGAAGCGCCATCGGGCTCGAATCGTTGGAGTACCACCGGCGCGCGCCGCGGGGCAAGTTGTCAATCACCCCCACGAAACCTTGCGCCACACAACACGACCTGACGCTGGCCTACAGCCCAGGCGTCGCGGAACCTTGCCTCGCAATCTACGAACGCCCTGAAGACGTCTACGAATACACCGCCAAGGGCAACCTGGTTGCCGTGATCAGCAACGGCACGGCGGTGCTCGGCCTCGGCAACATCGGCGCAGCGGCCGGCAAGCCGGTGATGGAAGGCAAGGCCCTGCTGTTTAAGCGCTTCGCCGACGTGGACAGCATAGACATCGAGCTGGCCACCGAAGACCCGGATGCGTTCATCGCGGCGGTGAAGCTGATGGAGCCGAGCTTTGGCGGCATCAACCTCGAAGACATCAAAGCGCCGGAGTGTTTCTACATCGAGGAGCGGCTGCGCGCCGAGATGAACATCCCGGTGATGCACGACGATCAACACGGCACGGCGATCATCTCCGGCGCGGCGCTGCTGAACGCCTGCGAGATCGTCGGCAAGCGACTGTCCGACGTGCGCATCGTGATCAACGGCGCCGGCGCATCGGCCATCGCCTGCGCCAATTTCTACATCGCGCTGGGCGCGCGCCGCGAGCACATCCTCATGTGCGATAGCAAAGGCGTGATCTACCAGGGTCGCACGGTCGGCATGAACCCATATAAGGCCGCCTTCGCCGCCGACACGTCGCTGCGCACACTCGAGCAAGCCATCGCCGGCGCCGATGTGTTCATCGGGCTGTCGGTCGCCGGGGCGGTGACTCCGGAGATGGTGAAAACGATGGCGTCGCGTCCGATCATCTTTGCCATGGCCAATCCCGATCCGGAGATCGGCTACGAAGAGGCCAAAGCCGCGCGGCCGGATGCAATTGTCGCCACCGGACGCAGCGACTACCCCAACCAGGTCAACAACGTGCTGGGCTTCCCGTTCATCTTCCGCGGCGCGCTCGACGTGCGCGCCACTCAGATCAACGAAGCGATGAAGGTCGCCGCTGCTCACGCGCTGGCCGCGCTGGCGCGCCAGGACGCGCCCGACGAAGTGGTGAAGGCCTATGGTTTGGAACGCCTGAGCTTTGGCCCGGATTACCTCATCCCTAAACCGCTCGACCCGCGCGTGCTGTTGTGGGAAGCGCCGGCGGTTGCGCAAGCGGCGATGGACTCCGGCGTCGCGCGCATCCAGATAGACATCGCGGCCTACCGCCAGCAATTGGAGGCGCGGCTGGGCAAGAGCCGCGAGATGATGCGCATCATTTACAACAAGGCCGCCGCCAATCCAAAGCGGATCGCGCTGGCGGAGGGCGAGCACGAGAAGGTCATCCGCGCAGCGCGCCAGCTCGTGGACGAAGGCATCGCCCACCCCATCCTCCTGGGCGACGCGAACATCATCCTGCGCAAAGCGCGCGAACTCAACCTCGATCTATCAGATATTCAGGTGCTTGATCTGCGAACGTCGCCCAACTGCAACCGTTATGCCGAGCACATCTACGCGCTGCGTCAGCGCAAGGGGGTGACGGTCAGCGAAGCGCGCGAGCTGATCGCCAACCCAAACTACTTCGCAGCCGTGATGGTGGCGCTGGGAGACGCCGACGGCATGATCTCCGGCCTCAGCCTGCATTACCCCGACGTGATGCGACCGGCGCTGCGCATCATCGGCGTGAGCGACGGCAATCAGATCGCCGCCGGCGTGTACATGGTGACGCTGAAGGATCGGGTGTTGTTCTTCGCCGATACGACGGTGAACATTGATGTGGACGCCGAGAAGCTGGCCGAGATCGCCCTGCTCACCGCCAACTTGGCGCGCCAGTTTGACATTGAGCCACGCATTGCCATGCTCAGCTTCTCCAGCTTCGGCAGCACGCGCCACCCGCGCGCTGAGATGGTGCGCCAAGCCGTCGAGATCGCGCGACGGCGCGACCCAGGGCTGCACATCGAGGGCGAGTTGATGGCAGACACAGCGCTCTCCGAAGAGCTGCTGCGCGACTATCCGTTCAACACGCTCGGCCGGCCGGCCAATGTGCTCATCTTCCCCAACCTCGAAGCCGGCAACATCGCCTACAAGCTGATGCGCGAGCTGGCGCACGCGGAAGTGGTCGGCCCGATCCTGGTGGGCATGCGGCGGCCGGTGCACGTGTTACAGCGCGGCGATTCGGTGCGGAGCATCGTCAATCTGGCTGCGCTGGCCGTGGTCGAAGCGCAACGCATGGACGGCGCGCGCGCCTAGGGCTGGGGAAGGACAACCGGCAACCTACTGCTGGTAGCATCATCCCCGTGCTCAATTTAAGACCGCCATCTTCATCCGCCGAGCGGCGCTGGCCGCGCATCGCAGCGCTGGCGCTTGGCGCGCTGGCGCTCGGTGTGCTGGCCGCGCCTCAGCTCGTCTATCCCTTCGGCCACGACCAGGGCATCTTCTCAGCATGCGGCGATGTGATCCGGCGCGGGGGCGTGCCGATCCGCGACTGCTTTGAGAGCAAAGGGCCGGGCGTGATGGTGCTCTACGCCGTCGCACTCTCGATCGCATTCAGCACGGTTGCCGTGCACGCTTTCACGTTGGCCTGGCAGGCGGTTACGGCGGCGCTCGTAGGCTGGACGGCGCGTGCGATGTTCCACCCGTCCGCAGCACTGCCCGCTGCCGCGTTCTACTGGCTGATCTACGCCGGCATCAACTACTGGTCTATGAACCAGGCCGAGACATTCTCGAATCTGTTCATCGTGCTGGCGCTGTATCTGGCCTGGCGCGGCGTAGGCGACCCATCGCAATCGGCGCTTGACTTGCGCCGGCTGTTCATCAGCGGCATCAGCGCGGGCATCTTGTTGTGGTTCAAATACACCTTCGGCTTGCAGATCGCGGCGATCGGCGCAGGTCTGCTGGCGCACATCGGGTTACGCACGCGCTCGCTGCGGGAGATGTCGCGTGGCGGCGTCGCATTCGCAGCCGGCGCAGTTACGATCAACGCGCTCGTGCTGATCTATTTTGTGCTGGTCGGCGGCATCCCGGCGCTGATCGAGCAACTGAACGTCTTCCGCGAGCTGTTCCCGCTCGGCCCGCCGCGCACCTTCCCGGAGATCGTGCAGTTCCTATGGCGCTTCACCGACAACGGCGCCGACCTCACCGGCGATTACAAGGCGACGGTGGCACAGTGGACGTTCTTCGGCGGCGGCTTCCCCTTGCTGTTCGTCCTTGCTATCTTCGGCGGCGCGCGTTTCATTCGTCCGGCCACGGGCGACGGACTAGCGCGTTACGCCCACCTGGTTGGGCTATTCGTCGCCGGACTTGCGGTGGTCGTCATCCAAGCCAAGTACGTGCAGTACCACTTCACCATCCTTCACGGGCCGTTGGCCATCATGGCCGGCGGCGGCGTCGCGGCGGCGGGGCTATGGCTGAGCGAGCCAGGCGTCGCTCGGCGAATCTTAGGCGCTCTGGGCGGGCTGGTCGGCGTCGCAGCATTTGTCTTGCTCGGCGCGCGCATGCTGCCGTGGGTGTATGACACCTACATCAACGTGATCGTGCAGGGCAAATCGCTGCGCGAGATCCACTTGGAGAGTCGCGTCGCGCCGCAGCTCTATGTGGCCGATTACATTGTCGCGCACACCGGGCCGGATGAAACGATCAGCTTGTTCGCCGACGCGCCGTGGGTCTATATGCTCACGCAGCGACGCAACGCCACGCGCTTCCCTTTCACCGACGTATGGGCGCCGGCGCACGGCTCTTGGACGAACGCCGAGTTTGGCCGGCAGTTTTACGAACAGATCGTCGCCAACAGGCCAACTTACTTCATCCTGACGCGAGACGACTACCCCTGGCTGGGCGTGCGGCACATTGACAACTGGAAGCGGCTGACCGACCTGCACGCCTACGTGGAGGCCAACTACCGCTACGAGGCGGAGAACGGGCCGTTTCTGCTCTTCCGCCGCAAGGAGTGAGCGCGCATGAGGTGGGTGAAGGTCGGTCTGATAGCGATTGCCGCGCTCGGCCTGCTGGCCGTCGGGTTGCCGCAAGTCTGGTATCCGATGTGGTTTGACCAAGGGGCGTTCGCCGCGTGCGGCGACGTGATCCGGCGCGGCGGCATCTTCCTGCACGATTGCTGGGATGTGCGCGGACCGCTCACGCCGGCGCTCTATGCGTTGGCGGCAGCGATCAGCCCGACGCAGCCGGCTGTGTTCGCCTTCAACTTAGCCTGGCAGGCTGCTTCGGCTATCTTGCTTGGCGCGCTGGCCTGGCGCATGTTCGGCTGCCGCATCGCCGGCGCAGCGGCCGGCGCGTTGCTCTGGCTGACCATGGCCACGCTGAACTATTGGTCGGTCGCGCAGGCCGAGGGATTCGCGAACCTGTTCTTCATTGCGGCGACGCTGTGCGTCTGGGAATCAGGTCAGCACCTGGGCCGACGGCAGGCGCGCTGGCTCTTCGCCGGCGGCGCATTCGCCGGCGCGTTGTTCTGGTTCAAGTATCCCTTCGCGCTCTACGCGATTGCGCTCATGGCTTGGGCGCTGGCGCAGCGCAGGCACATCGGCGCAGTCGCGTCGGTCGCCGTTGGCGCGGCGCTCACGGCCGGCCTGGGGTTCGTCTACTTCCTCGCCTATGGCGCGTTCGGCGATCTGCTGCTGCATCTGCGCTACGCTGTCGCCAACTTTCACAATAAACCGCTGGACGAGCGCTGGGAATGGCTAACCGGCCTGTTCTGGATTGAGATCACGACGTTCGCGCAGATCGGCAGCACGCCCACCGCCGGCTTCAAGGACACCGTGCCCCAGGTGCAATGGTTGGGGCGCGGCTATCCATTCATCCTGTTGCTGGTCGTCTGGGGCGCGGTTCGGTCGCTGTGGGACGACGCGCGACGCGAAGCCGGCGGGCTGGCCATCGTCTGGTTGTTGACGACCGTGGCGCTGAACATTTGGCAGGGGCATTCCTATCGCTACCATTTCATCATCTGGCTGCCGCCGATGGCGCTGCTGGCCGGCGCGGCGCTGGCCGACCTGAGCAAAGCCGGCCCGATCACGCGCGTGGCTGCGCCGGCGCTGTTCATCGCGGCTGTGGCCGGCCAGACCCTCACGATGTGGCCCTGGATGCGCGACGCCTACGACAACATCGTCATACAAAGCAAGTCGCCGCGCGCGCTGCACATCGAATCGAAGGAGTCGGCGCAGTTGCTGCTGGCCGAGTTCCTGCGCGATAACGCCGCGCCGGAGGATCGCATCGCCGTGTTCAGCGATACGCCGGCTGTCTATTTCTTGGCGCAACGCCCAAACGCAACGCGCTTCCCCTACCTGCGCTGGGCCGACGAGTCGCGCGACGCCGGCGCGCGCGCGGCGCTGGCCGAGGCTTACCTCGGCGACCTGACACGCCATCCGCCGCGCTTCTTCGTGCTCAGCCGGGACGGCTTCCCCTGGGAAGCGGCGCGCTTCATCGAGACATGGAAGCGCATGCCGGAGGTGCATCGCTTCGTCGAGGCGCACTACGAGTTCATCGGAGAGAACGGGCCTTACCTCTTATTTCAGAGGCGATCGTGATTGGCCAAACGCAACGCAAGGTCACAAGCAAAGGCAATGCCCTACCTAACCGCCCCTATCTGCTCGTAAACGGATCGCGGTGAACGACAGAGGCGGCAGGCGCAAGCGCAACATTGCGCCATCCATCTTTAGCCCATCGAGCCGGTACGGGGTCACGGCATCCGGCGCGTCCCAGGTGTTGCCTTGCTGCGGATCGTTGCCCGCGAGCTGCCACGCCTCGGCCACCTGGCTGGGCGCGCCATCCTGCCAAATCAACTCGGTGAGCATCGGCTCGGCCAGGCTGCGGTTGACAATGAAGACGGCCTGATAGCCAGCCTCTGGATCATGAGCCGCAGCAGCATCGAGCAGCGGCGATTCACCGAAGCGCTTGTTCGCGTAGCGCGGCGACTTTATCAGCAAGTCAAGTGAATTGCCGCGCGCCCAATTGCTGATGAACTTGAAGGGATAGAACGACGTGTGCTTGAGCAGCCCATCCCGACGGGTATGAATCCATGAGATGACATTGACGATCTGCGCAACACATGCAATCTTCAACACGTCACACTTGCGCAAAAAGACATTTAGCCATTGCGCGACGACGAGGGCATCCTCGAGGTTATAGCCGGCTTCGGCCAAGTGAGGCGCTTCGGTCCATGGCTCGACCGTCTCGCCGGGATGCCATACGTGCCACTCATCCCACGCGAGATAGACATTGTGCTCGCTGCGCGTCTTCGCTTTGACATAGCGCAATGTCGCCGCCATCGTGTCTACGAAGTCTTCAAAGCGCTGCGCCAGCGCCAGATAGCTCGGCGTATCCTGATCGTGGTGGTTGCTGACATACATGTGGATGGAAAGGTAGTCCACCACATCCCAGCAGTGCTCAAGGACGACGCGATCCCACTCCGGGAAGGTGGGCATTTGGTCGTTCGAGGATCCGCACAGAATCGTTTTGATAGAAGGGTCATTCCACCTCATCATTTTGGCGGCTTCGCGCGCCTTCTTAGCGTAATCAAGCGCCTCGAGGTGGCCAATTTGCCAGGGGCCGTCCATCTCGTTGCCCACGCACCAGTAGCGCACGTTGTGAGGCGCAGCGAAGCCGTGCGAGGCGCGCAGGTCAGCCCAATAGGTGCCGGCGGGCGCGTTGCAATACTCAACCAAGTTTGCCGCCGACTCGATCGTGCCCGTGCCCATATTCACGCCGAGCATCGGCTCGGCGCCGATCTCGCGACAGAAACGAATAAATTCGTTCGTGCCGAACTGATTCGTCTCAATCGAAGCCCAGGCAAGATCGCGCTTGCGCGGGCGCGACGCTTTCGGACCAACGCCGTCGAGCCAGTTGTAGCCGCTGAGGAAATTGCCGCCCGGATAGCGGATCACGGTGTAGCCCAGCTCGCGCAAAGCAGCCAGCACATCGGTGCGCAGCCCGTCTTCGTTGGCCAAGGGCGAGGCCGGATCATAGATGCCTTCATAGATGCAACGGCCCATGTGTTCGGCAAAGCCGCCAAAGAGCAACGGCGAGATCTCGGCGATCGCGCGGTTGGGATCGAGCAGAATGGTCGCAGTTGATGACAAAGCGCTGGTCGAAATAGCCATGAGCAAGATTATCGTTCCTGCGACGCCCTATACAAGTGACATCACCAGCCATCGCTCAACTCTTGGAGAGCCGACAAATGAAAACGCCGCCGCGAAGATGACGCCGGCAACAGGCGCCGGGCCGGTCTCGCCGGTTTGCATTTCTCGACCTCTCGAATACCACCTGGTGCAATGCCTACCAGCTCCGGAAGAGCGCCGATCTTGGAGATGCGGCGCATCTCCAAACGTTTTGACGCGACCCAGGCGCTTAACAACGTCTTACCGAACTTGTATCCCAAGACTTGGGGCATGGCACGCTGAACTTCGCGGCGATGCTCGACGCCCTGCGCCAGGCCGGCTATAACGGTTACCTGGCCGTTGAGTACGTGCATCAGGACTACATGCAGACCGACAACGTGGACGTGATCAGTGAGACGGTAAAGATGCGCGACCTGATTCGAGCCAACTTACGATGAATCGCGCCGCAAATACCCGTCCGCTCACGGTTGAGCAGGCCAACTGGCTGCGCGCCAACGCCTTTCTCCCGCCCTTGGCGCTGCTCGGCACACTGTTCGTCTGCATCGCGTCATCCGCTTGCCTGCTGACGACCTTCCCAGCCGCGCCGTTTCTCGTCGGCTTCGTCGCCGCCGCAAGCGTCATGTTGCTGGCAATTGCTGCGCTGACGCTGCTTCATACCTACCGCAACTACAGGGATTTGCAGGATGGCGTAGCCCAAATGCGCATTGCGCGCCTGACCGCCAAGCGAAGATATAAACCCCTGCGCGATGCGCCGCGCTGCTACCTCCGCTTCGAGGGGCTTGACGAGCTGGAGACTTTGCCGGAGACATACGAGAAGCTGAGCGAAGGCAACACCTACACGGTGATCTACAGCGCCCGCATTCGGCGCTGCTGGGACGCAGAGACGCTATAGCTGCCCGCGACAAACGCCTGCCATCGCTCAACGCAAGCCGGAGCGCAGGACCTGCGCGTATGCGCGCATGCGCTCGGCGCGCAGATCGCGCCGGTGACCGAGCAGCCACTTCGCACCCTCCAGCGCCCACTGCCAGGCAAACATGCTCAGCAGCGCCGCGCGCAGCACACCGGCCTGCGCTTGACCATGATGCTTGGCGAAATAGCGCACCTTGCTGGTGTTGAAGTAGATCATGCGCTGCGCCGAGACCTGCGCGCTGCTCCGGCCCTCGTGATGCACAATCGCCGCGCGCGGGTCATAGAGCACCTGCCAGCCGGCAGCCTTGATGCGCTTGCACCAGTCCAGCTCCTCGGAATACATGAAGAAGCTGCGCTCGTCCAACCCGCCCACCTGCTGATAAGCCTCCCAGCGCACGAGCATCGCAGCGCCGACCACCCAATCCACCGCGCAGACCTCGTCATCGCGGCGGTCGCGGACGTAGTAGGCGTCGAGCAACCGGCGCGGCGCGATCGGCTGTAGCCAGGTGCTCTCGAACAGCGCCGTCCCCAGCGTCGGGAAACGTCGCCGCGACGATTGCACGCGACCATCGGGATAACGCAACTGCGGGCCGATCACGCCGGCTTCGGGGTGCGCCTCGGCCGAAGCCAGCAGCGCATCCAACGCGCCCGGCGTCACCTCCGTGTCAGGATTGAGCAACAAAACAAATGCAGGAGTTGCAGACTGAGCGATGCGACGCAGGCCGTCGTTGTTGCCGCCGGTAAAGCCGCGATTGGTGGCATTCGCTACAACACAGACTTCGGGGAAGTCGCGCTGCAACATCTCCAAGGTGCCATCGCCGGAGGCGTTGTCTACCACGACGATGCGCTGCTCGTGGCCGGTTGACGGATAGCGTCGCAGCGAGTTCAAGCATGCGCGCAGCAGCTCGCGCACGTTCCAACTCACGATGAGAATAGCGATCAACTTGACTTGTAGGCGCGAATGCCGCCCACTGAGAGGTCACTTCGTGCGTTCGAGCGTGTAATCCACCAGGTCAATCAGCGTAGCGCGATACGGGTTATCCGGGAAGCCTTGCAGGGCCTTCTTCGCGTTTTGGGCAATCGCGTCGGCCTCCGCCAGCGAACTCGCAATCGCGTCCGAGGCGCGAATTTGCGCCACGATGCGATCGTAGGTCTGCGGGTCACACTCGCCGCGCAGGGCGCACTCCAGCCCCTCCTTCCCGTGCGCCTCGATGTAGCAAATCGTGGGCAGCGTGATCAGGCCGCGCCGCAGGTCGCTGCCGACCGGCTTGCCGACGCTGGCCTGCTCGCCGGTGAAGTCGAGCACATCATCCATCACCTGGAAGGCGATGCCGAGGTCGCGCCCATAATCATGCAGCGCGGTAATCTGCGCTTCCGTCGCATCGCAGACCACGCCGGCGGCAGCCGCCGCCAACACGAACATCGAAGCCGTCTTGCTGTAGATGCGGCGATAGTAGTCGTCGCGCGTGGCGCGCAAGGCGAAGTCGGTGAATTGCTGCTGCAGCTCGCCGGCGACGATCACGCCGAGCGTGTCCGCAAAGATGCTCATCACGCGGACGCTCTCGGTGCGGGCCGCCAGGTTAGCCGCAACGGCAAAGAGGTAATCGCCGGTCAGCACGGTCGCCGCCGGCGTCCACACCGCGTTCAACGTCGTCGCGCCGCGCCGCACCAGCGAGCCATCTATCAAGTCATCGTGCACCAGGGTAGCCGTGTGCAGCATCTCCACCGCGCTGGCCAGGTCCACCGCGCGCGGATTATCCAGTCGGCCCAACATGCCGGCGATCAGCAGCGTAATCACCGGCCGGATGCGCTTGCCGCCGCTGGCGACGATGCGCTCGACCGCTTCGCGCAATTCAGCCGGTTGCAGATCGGGCAAATGTCGGAGCGTCGCCTCGACATCGGCCAGTTGTCGCTTAACAAGCTCTTGAGCGCGTTGTATGGCTCCTCCTTTCGAGTGTGGGCGGCGGTCATTCGTTGTATGCGACACAGCATGCACATTCCTTAGCGTCATCTTAAAACATCCCTGCTCAGTTCAATCCAAACAATCGCCGCCCATTATCCGTCGTAATCCGCGCAATGTCACGAGCGGACATACCACGAATTTCGGCGATCGCGCGCGCGACCTCGACCACATGGGCCGGCTCGTTGCGCCGGCCGCGATGCGATTGCGGCGCAAGATAGGGCGAATCGGTCTCGATGACGATGCGCTCTAACGGCGCGGCTTTGACCACATCGCGCAGGGCATGAGCGTTAGGATAGGTGACCGGACCGCCGATGCCGATGTAAACGCCCAGCGCCAGCGCAGCGCGCAAATGCTCCTTGCGCCCGGAGAACGCATGCATGACCAGCCCAGGCAACCCGCGGCCATGCTCGCGCAGTAGCGCCAGCGCGTCGTCGTAGGCGTCGCGGCAATGCACGATCACCGGCAAATTCAACTCGCCGGCCAGCGCAAGCTGCGCGATGAATGCCTGTATCTGCTTGTCGGGCGGCGTTGTCCGCCGATAGTAATCCAGGCCGATCTCGCCGATGGCGACAACCTGCGGCGCGCGCGCCAGCGCGCGCAATTCGGCCAGCTTTGC
Organism: Thermoflexales bacterium; assembly: GCA_046299515.1. GTDB lineage: Bacteria > Chloroflexota > Anaerolineae > J036 > Brachytrichaceae > JAAFGM01. The sequence goes on from JBKBID010000001.1 coordinate 47,802, forward strand.
CTCATCGAAATCAGCCGCATCGTTTGGATGCACGCCCACGGCAGCGACGACGCCGGCATGGGTCTGAGCCAAAGCCACGGCGCGCCGGCTGCTCTCCAGGTCGTAGGCCGGGTTGAGGAAGCGCGACACGCCGGCCGCGCGCGCCCGCGCAATGGCCGCATCGCGATCCGCATCGAACGCAGCCACGTCCAGATGACAGTGCGTGTCGAACAGCTCCGTCGGCTCGGCCTGACCGGCCGCCTCATCCTTCATGGGCGATCTTCACCCCGCCTTGGAGCAGCGGCTCAACCAACGCTGCATCCTGCGTCTCACAGTAGACGCGCATCAACGGCTCCGTGCCGGACATGCGGATGAGCAACCAGCCGCCATCCTCGAAGATGAACTTATAGCCGTCGGTCATGTCCTTGCCGGCCACCCGCAAGCCGGCGATTGTCGCCGGCTGCGCCGCGCGCAGGCGCGCCTTGATCGCCTCGCGCTGCTGCGGGTCTATGGGCGAGTCCACGCGGTCGTAGTAGTGCGGCCCCACCTTCCCGAACAGCCAGTCAATCAACTGCGTCGGGGTTTTACCCGTGCGCACTTGCAAGTCGAGGAAGTAGAGGTTAGCCAAGATGCCGTCGCGTTCCGGCACATTGCCGCGGAAGGCATAGCCGCCGCTCTCCTCGCCGCCGATCATCGCGTTCGTCTCGGTCATCTTGGGCGCGACGTATTTGAAGCCCACGCCGGTCTCATAGACGGGCACGCCGTAAAGCGCGCCCAATTTATTGAGCATCGAAGTCGTGCTGAGCGTTTTGACGATTGCCCCGCGTTCGCCGCGAATCTCTAACAAATACAACGCCAGCAGCGCATAGGCGCGCAGTTGATTGATGAAGCCGCCTCGCTCGTCGCCGAAGCCGCAGCGGTCGGCGTCTCCGTCGGTGATGCAGCAGCAGTTCGCGCCGATTTCCTTCGTCTTGGCCAAGCCGACGTTTACATTGGGCGGGATCGGCTCGGGGCGCGTCATCTCCGGGAAGATCGGATTGCGCGCGCTGTGGATTTCGACGATCTCCGTCCTGGCTCCGCCGATCAGCCTCGGCAACCAGCCGGCGCCGTTGCCCCACATCGGGTCCACCAGCACCTTTAGGCCGGCGCCCGCAATGGCCCGGAGATCCACCAGGCGTTCGAGGTTAGCCGTATATTCATCGGATGGATTGAATCTCTCAATCAGCCCCTGCGACAGCGCCTTATCGAAGTCCAGCCGCTTGACATCGGCATCCGAAGCCGGGATGGCGGCTTCGATCTGAGCCAGGCCGTCGGGCGCGATCGCGCCGCCGGTGTGGTCGCGCACCTTGAAGCCATTGTCCTGCGGCGGATTGTGGCTGGCGGTGATGTTGATCGCGCCGATCGCCCGTTTGGCGCTCACGGCGAAGGCGATGACCGGCGTCGGCGTTGCGCCGTCGGTCAGCCACACCTTCAGGCCGTGGCCGGCCAAAACTTCTGCTGCTGCAGCGGCGAAGTCTTCTGACTGGAAGCGCCTATCGTAGCCGATGATGACTGCAGGCTGCGACGATTCCCCGGCCTTGGGCGTCGTCACGATATAGCGCGCGTAGCCTTCAGCGCAGCGCCGCACATTGGCAAAGGTGTAGTCATCCGCAATGCGCCCGCGCCAGCCGTCCGTTCCGAATTTAATTTGGGTCATACTTGCCTCTCGTTGTTCTGTAGTGACTGCAGGTCGGCGTCCACCATCATACGCACAAGCTGCTCAAAGTTGACTTGCGGCTCCCAGCCCAACACGCGGCCGGCCTTGCTGGCGTCGCCGATGAGCAAATCCACCTCAGCCGGCCGATAGTGTTTCGGGTCCACCACAACGTAGTCCTCCCAATTCAAGCCGAGATAGCCAAATGCCACCTCGCACAGCTCGCGCACAGAGTGCGTCTCGCCGGTGGCGAGCACATAGTCATCGGGCTGATCGTGCTGCAGCATCATCCACATGCCGCGCACGTAATCGCCGGCGTAACCCCAGTCGCGTCGCGCGTCTAAGTTGCCCAGGCGCAGTTCGCGCTGCAAACCCAGCTTGATGCGCGCGGCGGCGTGCGTCACTTTGTGCGTAACAAACTCCAGGCCGCGCCGGGGGCTTTCATGATTGAACAAGATGCCGCTGCACGCGAACAGGCCGTAGCTCTCTCGGTAATTAACCGTGATCCAGTGCCCATACACCTTCGCGACGCCGTATGGGCTGCGCGGGTGAAAGGGCGTCGTTTCGCGCTGCGGCACTTCTACCACTTTGCCGAACATCTCGGACGACGACGCCTGGTAGAAGCGCACATCGGGCTTGACGTGCCGGATCGCCTCCAGCAGCCGCGTCACGCCCAGCGCAGTGAACTCGCCGGTGAGCACCGGCTGGCTAAACGAGGTGGGCACGAACGACTGCGCCGCCAGGTTATACACCTCGTCCGGCCGATATTCGCGGATGATCTCCATCAGCGACGACTGGTCGAGCAGGTCGCCCTGCACAATGTCAATCCGCTCCTGGATGTGCTTGATGCGGTCAAAGTTGACGGTGCTGGTGCGGCGCACCATGCCGACCACGTGATAACCCAGCTCGAGCAAAAACTCGGCCAGATAAGAGCCGTCCTGTCCGGTAATGCCGGTGATGAGTGCGGTCTTCTTTGACATGATTCAGTGTCCTGAGTTTGGCGTCTTACGCATTATGGCCGAGCTGCTCCCGCCAGTAGTCTAGGAGGTCGGCGATGGTCTGCTCAAACGGGATGCGCGGCTCCCAGCCCGTCGCTTCGCGGATGCGCGCCGGGTCGCCGTAGCTCACCGGCGTGTCGGCGACGCGGAAGCGCGATGGGTCGCTGCGCTGCTCCACGCGCGCGGTCGTCATGCTGAGCATCGTGTCCAGCAGAGACTGGATCGAGCGCGGCGTGCCGCTGCACACGTTGTATGCGCGCCCGCCGTCGGCGCGCTGAATCAGCGCCAGATACGCCTGGACGATGTCGCGCACGTCCGTGAAATCGCGCCTGGCCTGCATGTTGCCCAGATGCATGACCGGCTCGCGCCTGCCCAGTTCGATCTCGACGATCTGCCGGGCAAAATCCGATGCCACGAAGCGCGTATCCTGTCCCGGCCCGAAATGATTGAACGGACGAGCGATCACCACGTCGTATCCGTGACTAATATGATACTGAAGCGCCATCAGCTCTTGCGTCGCCTTGCTCACCGCATAGGGGTTGGTCGGTTGCAGGGGCCTCTCTTCGCGAAAGGGCAAATCGCGCTCGGACGCCGGTCGGCCATACACTTCGTTGCTCGACACGATGAGAAAACGGGGCGACAGCTTGGCGGCAATCGCGCCCTCGAATAAATTGAGTTGAGCGCGCGCGTTGGCCTCGAACGTCTCCCAGGGTTGCTTCCATGACGTCGGCACATGCGACTGCGCCGCCAGGTGAATGATGACGTCGGGACGTTCATAGCGCAGCAGGCGCGTGGTGGCGTCAGGATCGCGCAAGTCCACCTTCCACCAAAAGACGCGCGGGCTGGGGCGATCTCCCGGCGTCGTGCGCGATACGCCGATCAGCGTCCAGTGGGTCTTCTTCAAGAGCAGGTCGGTGAGATGCCTACCGGCAAAGCCGGACATTCCCGTGATGAGCACGCGCATGGTAAAGCCAACGTCGGCGACGTATCTCGACTGCCGCGCAACTCTATCACAGGTTGCGCGCCGGTTGGGCTGAGGCGGGCGCTTACGGGCCGGCCGGCAGCGTCGCCGTCGGCATGGGAGAAGGGGTAGGCATCGGCGGTGAAACCGGCGTCATCGGGATGAGGGTGGTTATCCCAAACGCCACCGAGCCAATCACCGCCAGCAGCACCAACAGCACGAAGCCGGCGCCTCCGATGATGCCGATCCACGAGAACAAACGCGCTTGGTCGGGCTTTGTCGCATTGCGCGCGCCGGCCAAGCCAACGCTGCCCAGCAACAGCGGCACCAGCGGCAGCGGCGGCGCACAGATCGCAATGCCGATGCCGAAACAGGTGGCCATGGAGAATACGCCGCTGATGCAGGCCAGCAACGCGATGATGTCATTGCCGTTGCGCTGGCGCGTGATGTGGGGCGGCGGCGCTGTCGGCAAGCGCGGCAAAACCGCCGCATGCCCTAGCTGATCCAGGTAGACCTTAGGCGCATAGACAACCTTGCCCTGAGACGCAAGCTGGCGCGCCACGCGCTCGCTGACCCGCCGGCCGTCATCGGTATACCAGAGATGTTCGGCGCACAGCGGCACGCCGGTAACCTCGCACCGCTCAATAGATTCGTTCAGGCAGTCCACGCACCGGGCCGACATGGTGGATAGTCAGGAATCCGAGACCCCAAGTCATAGGTCAGATTCGGAGGCTGCGCAGGGTTCGATAATCCGAATCTGACCCCTGAGGAGAGCGGAGAGAGTGAGATTCGAACTCACGGTGACCCATACGGGCCACAACGGTTTTCGAGACCGCCCCGTTCAACCACTCCGGCATCTCTCCGTGTATCGCTCATTTTACCGTGATTTCCGCGCCGGTCGGGTTCGCTTCTGACGCCTGCCGCAGCCCGTGGAACTACGCGCTTCCGTTGGTTTGAACGCGCTCGCGAAAGTAGTCGCACCGACGCCGCAGCGGGCAGCGCGCGCACTCCGGGTTGCGCGCGTGGCAGACTGCTCGCCCGTGCCGAATCAGATTGATGTGGAAGGCGAACTGCGCGCCGGGCGGACAGATGCGTTCCATCCAGTCGTGCGTCTGGTCGGCGGTCAACCTCGGAGGGCGAAGGCCAAGCCGCCCGGTCACGCGATGGACATGCGTGTCCACCGGAAAGACGGGTTTGTCGTAGCAGAACAACAGCACAATGGCCGCCGTCTTCGGCCCGATGCCCTTGATGCCGAGCAGCCACTGCCGCGCCTCGTCCACCGGCATCTGGGCGAGGAAGTCTATGTCTAGCTTGCCGCGCGCTTCGGTAATGCGTCGTAGGGCAAACTGAATGCGTGGGCCTTTTTGGTTGGCCAGGCCGGCCGGGCGAATGGCTTCGATCACCGCCTCCTCCGGCGCATCGCGCACGGCTTCCCAGGTCGGAAAGCGCGCGCGCAGCCGGGCATAGGCCAAATCGCGATTGCCGTCGTTGGTATTCTGCGAGAGGATGGTTGCGACCAATTCGCTCACGCCATCGAGCCGCGTCCACTGCGGCTCGCCGTAGATTGCCAGCAACTGCTCGTGGATGGCTTTTGCCTTGCGTCTCAGCGCGCGCTCGTCCGTCGCCGGCGATGGTCTATCCGCATCCCTTCCCTTCCCTGCTCCAATCTCCTTACTCATCAACTTTCAACTCCCTCAACTCCTGCGCGTCATCACCCGACACGACCCAGAACTCCGGCGAAGCCACGCTCACCCCTGCGCCGAGCAGCATCCCTTCGGCGCGGCAACGGGCGGATAATCGTTCAAAGCGCTCACCGCTCACCTCCAGTTGGATCTCGGTGCGAACCGAGGACGACGGGGTATCTTCATCCAGCGCTCGGATCATCACGGCGGGCGGGCGGGTGCGGTTTGACGCGACCGGCTGCACGATCAGACAACGGCGACGCGCAAATCCGGTCGCCGTCGGCGTAGCCGGAGACCAAGACTCCCATGCCGCAGCCGGATCGCCCGACTCAGCCGGCCTATGCTCGCCGCGGGACGGCGCGGCCAGCAAACCGCGCGCGCCTTCTGATAGCACGCGCCATAAGCCAGGCGGCGCGCCGAGGTTGAACAGTCCCCCAAAGGCGTAATCAATGCGGATCACGTCCAGCGCATCGAGATAGACATCGTCCGCGCCCTCGTTCGTCACAGACAACTGCGCCGTCCAGCCGGGGCCGCACTCCTGCCAGATCCATGATGCGCGCAGACCATCGCCCGTCGTCACGAACGAGAGCGGATCGTCGCTATAGCGCTGTGAGGCGCTCACGCGCATCGTCCGCAGCGTGGCCGATTCGGTCGCGCGATAGCGCACCTGCGCCGCGATCCGGTGCATCGTCGGACCGTCATCCCAGTTGATGGTGATGTGATGGTCCATCACCGCCAGCACGCCGTTTGTGTTGATCATGGGTGATGAGGCGCGGGCGAGCCACGCAACCGGAGACTCAACCCGCCTTTGCTCGCGCTGAGCGCCAGGGGTTAGAGCTGAATGTTTTTGGCGCTATCCTCCATTCCGCCAGGACGATTGCGCGCCAACCATACGCGATGATGCTCGGCAATAAGCCTGCGCCGCTCACGGGCAACCGCTTTGGGGTCGTGCGCTGCGCGGTCGCCAAGTGCGCTCAACCGCGCTAGGCGGTTCATCCCATAGCGCATCAGATGAATGGCATATGCAAATTCGCGCCGCACCAGCGCGGCGTCGGCGCGCTGCATCTTCAGCGTCGGCGCGATCGCTTCGAGGCGGTCAAGTTCCTTATTCACGCGCGTCAGCCAACGCCGCTCGATGACAGCCTCCTTTAAGCGGCGTCGCAGCGCCTCCTCGCCGAACGTGACGGCGTAGGCATACGCCGTGCCGTTGTAAGTGCGGAAGGGAATGTGCGTATACACATTGCCGAGATCGTAGGCAAATTTGCCGGTCGCCCCGCTCGGATCCGCGAAGATATGCAAACTAGCCGCGCGGGCAACGTCCATGTCGCGGTTAGATGCGATGCACCAGGACACGCCGGCGCCATAGGCATAGGGCAGATAGCTCACCGGCAGGGGCTGTAGGTGGCCGTAGTCCCCCCAATCCGTGTTGAGGAAGCCGATGGCGCCGTGCCGCTTGCCGTTCTCGGCAGCGTTGAGCAGATTGCCGATGGCATTGTCGGTGCGGCCGCCGATGCTGTTCCACGACGACGTGCCGCCGCACACGTAGAAAGGAATGCCCGACGCCGCGAACTTTGCGCCATGGTCGGCAAATGGATGATCATATTCGTAGCCCCACTCCATCGCGATCACGTCCTTGGGCAACTCGGCGACCAGCTCAGGATGCGCCATGATGATGTCGCCCCAGAACTGCATCGTCCGGCCATGGCGCTTGACCCGCTCGTAGATTTGAAGCAGAAAGTCCAGATAAACGCGCCCAACGCCTTTCGCCTCGACCTCGGCTTTGCTGCGCCCGTTGCCCAGGTCCACCGTCTCATCGCAGCCGACGTTGAAGAACCGGCTGGTGTAGTGGGGCAGCACTTCCTCGAAGATCTCTTCCACCAACCGAATGCTGCCGGGGTCGCCCGGACACAGCGTAAACGGCTCGGCAAAGTAGCCCCACGAGGTCTCACAACCATTCGGGCATTCGGCGAGCGAGCGATACGCATCATGAATCAACCAGCGACGCATGTGGCCGAAGCAGTTCTGATTCGGCACCAGGTCAATGTGCCGCGCCCGGCAATATGCATCAAGCTGCATGATCTCTTCGCCCGTCATCGGCGAGGCGTTGGCCCATACGACCGGGTGACGCCGGAAGGCAAATGTGTGTTCGATGTAGAGCTGAAACTCATTGACCTTCAACTCAGCCAGCAGGTCCACCAGCTCGAACAGCGTCGCCATCGTCGGCACTTTGTCGCGGCTGATGTCGAGCATGACGCCGCGTCGCGCAAAGTCCGGCGCGTCTTCAATGCGCAGCAGGGGAAGCGCGCGGCCGTACTGGCGCAAAAGCTGAGTCAGCGTCATCACGCCGTAGAACGCCCCGGCTGCCGTCGGCGCGGTAATGGCGATGCGTTCGGATGTCACGTCAAGCGTGTAGCTTTGCCGCTCGGTATCGCTAACGGCCTCGCCGGCGTCCCCGATGGCAATGAGCAAGCCTATCGTCTCCGGTGGCGCCGCGTCGCTGGCGTGGATGTGCCAAGTCACGCGCGAGTACCGGCTGAGCGCGCGCTGAGCTTCCTGCGCCTCGAAGAATCCCTGCGCAGGCTTTGGCGACTTCAACACGATGAGGCGGTCGGGCCGGATTTCGAGCACACCGCCATACGGCGTAATGGCGCGCGGCTCCGGGACGAGACAAGGCGAGAGCGGATGGGATTGCTTAGGCATGGCTCTGTTGTGAACGACATTGTACGACGGGGATTGATAGGCGCGATTACAATCACCCTTCGACCGATGGCCGATCTGACCTCATACCTCGCCTGGCGCATCGTGCAGGGCGTCGGCGCACAACCGGGCGAACTGATCTTGCTGCTTGACCATGCCGGTCGTGACGACCTGTTGCGCGAAGTCGCGTTCACCGTTGAGCTGGCGGGCGCGACGCCGCTGATCGAACTCGCCTCGCCCGATCACCTGGCGCGTCTGCTGGCGTCCGGCCAAACCGAGTATTTCGCCGCATACGACCGCCACCGCCGCGCGTGGCGCGAACGCGCGGATCGCTGCGTCGTGCTCGCCGGCGGCTATCTCGATCTGGACGGCGCGCCGCATGATGCCGTCGCGCTATGGTCTGCCGCGCAGGGACGATTGACCGACGTCGAGGAAGCGCGGCGTCTCCCCAGCCTGGTCGTCGCCGTCCCGACGCTGGCTCAAGCAAGCCGACTAGGGATGTCGTTTGAATCGCTTGAGCAACTCCTACAAGATGCTACGGCGCCGACGCTGCTTGAACTGCAAGACCACATCGTGCGGGCGCAGTCGCGCTTGGAAGACGCGCCGGAAATCATCATTCGCACCGGCGGCGGACACGAACTGCGCGTCGTGCGCGGCGACCGGATGTTGTTAAACAACGATGGCTACATTGACGACCTAGACCGCGAGCGCGGCGCAGTGGTTTCCAGCCTGCCGGCCGGCTCGATCTACTTCACCGTGCTGGAAGATCAAACCGAGGGCAGCCTGCATCTGCCCAGCGTCGGCGGCGCGCGCGACGTGGTCTTTTGCTTCGAGCGCGGCCGCGCAGCGCGCGTTGAGGCGGCCGCCGGCGCAGACGAGTTGAACGCCCTCTTCGACGCTCAGACCGGCGATCCACGCCGCATCGGCTATATCGGGATCGGACTGAACCCGCGCCTGAGTCACCCTATCGGCTGGCCGCTGGTAGATAAACACATGCACGGCGCGGTCGTCGTGACCTTCGGCGAGAACCGCCACCTGGGCGGCCAGAACGCTTCTTCGCTGAGCGAGGAGTTCATCTTGTCGAACGCTGAGATCGAGGCCGACGGTCAGCCGATTGTCAACTTCGGATAATCTGAGGTAGGGGAATGCTACAGTCGCCGGTTGTCCTTCGCGCCGTCATTTTTGACATGGACGGCTTGATGCTCGATACCGAGGCACTGGCCCGTGAAGCGTGGTTCGAGACCATGCGCCGATGGGGCTATAAGTTGACGGACGAGGTGTACTTGCGCGTGCTTGGCACGACCGGCGCGCGCACCCGCGACATCTTCCGCGAGGCGTTCGGCCCCGACATCCCTATCGAGAAGATGTACGCTGACAAGCAGCGCTACTTGGACGAAGCGATCGCAGCAGGTCGCATCACGGTCAAGCCGGGGCTGATCGAGTTGCTTGATTGGCTTGACGCGCAACACATCCCCAGGGCTGTCGCCAGTTCAACCGCGCGGGCCCTGGTGTTGAAGAAGCTCGGCCGGGTGAACCTGGCCGGGCGTTTTGATGCGATCGTCGGCGGAGACGAAGTTGCGCGCGGCAAGCCCGAGCCGGATATCTTCTTGGAAGCCGCGCATCGCCTGGGCGTGACGCCCGGCGTATGCGTCGCGCTCGAAGACTCGGAGAACGGCGCGCGCGCGGCCTACGCCGCAGGCATGCGCGTGATCATAGTGCCCGACCTGAAATTGCCCGACGATGAGACTCGCGCGCTCGCCGATTGCGTTTTGCCCTCGCTGCGCGAGGCGCATCAGGTCCTGCGCGCAGCGCACAGTGCGCAAACGACTACGGCATGAACATCGCCCTCGTCCATGACTGGCTCAATCAGCTTGGGGGCGCAGAAGACGTGCTGCGCGCGCTAAACCGGATGTTCCCGCGCGCGCCGATCTTCACCAGCATCTATGACCGGCGGCGCATGCCGGCCGCTTGGCGCGCATGGGACATCCGCTCCACATGGATGGATCGCCTGCCCGGCGTGCATCGCCGTCACCAGCCCTACATGCCAGTGTTCGCCTGGGTGTGGGCGCATCGCCGCATCCCGGCCGAATACGATGTGATCTTAAGCAACAAAAGCGCATTTTGCATCGCCGCCCGTGGGCTGCATCCAAATGTTAGGCACATCTGTTATTGCCTTACCCCAACGCGCTTTATCTATGACTTCTCTGCCTATGCGAAAAAAGAGCGCATCCCGCCCGGCGCATCGGCCATCCTCCAAGCGCTCAACCGCTACCTGCGCCGCTGGGAGACACGCGTCGCCCAACACGTGACCGCGTTCATCGCCATCTCTCGCGAAGTGCAGCAGCGCATCCGCAAATACTACGGTCGAGAATCGGTCATCATCTATCCCCCCGTCGAGATGCCGCCTTATGTGCCGCACACCCAAGACCAGGGCTTTTATCTGATCGTCTCGCGGCTCTTGCCTTATAAGCGAATAGACCTGGCGATCGAGGCGTTCGGCAAGCTCGGACTGCCGCTGATCGTCGCGGGCGACGGACGAGATCGCCCCAGGCTGGAGCGGTTGGCCGCGCGACAACGCGGGGCGAACATCAGGCTGCTGGGGCGGATAGATGATGCAACCTTGCGCCGCTTGCTGGCCGAGTGTCGCGCTTTTATCTTCCCCGGCGTCGAGGATTTCGGCATCGCGCCCATCCGCGCCATGGCATACGGCAAGCCGGTCATCGCCTATGCCGGCGGCGGCGCGCTGGACTACGTCGCGGATGGCGTGACCGGGACGCTCTTCTACCCTCAGACCCCCGATGCGCTCGCCGAAGCGGTGCTCCGGCATTCTGGTGTAACATTCGCGCCCGCCGAAATCCGCCGACATGCCGAACAATTCGGCGTCGAGCGGTTCGAGTGCGAAATCAAAGAGTTCTTGAGGGGATTAGGATAGAGTTAAGTAGGAGAGAGCAAGACGCGGAAGCTGTCTGGCCTCTCATCGCCGAACGCTTACTTCCTGTCCGAACCTCTTTTGGCTACGTCTCTAGCAACCGATGGAAGCATATTGTTTCAAGTGCCGCGGCAAGCATCCATTGCTTGACCCAAAACCGATCTTCTTTGCCAACGGCGCGCCGGCGACCCAGGGCACCTGCGCCAACTGCGGTTACGACAAGGTGTACAAGATGGGACGCACACCGGCGCACGAAGGGCTGACCCCGCCCGAACCGGCGGAGCGGGAGCGCAAGCCAAAATCGGACGGACGATCGCAGCGCGCCAAGGGCAGGTCAACAGCGTCCGCCAACGGCGACGCCGGCGCACAAGGCGGGCCGGGTTTGCCGCTCGTCATCGTCGAATCGCCGACCAAGGCGCGCACCATCGGCAAGTTCCTGGGCCGCACATACACCGTCCGGGCGTCCATCGGCCACATCCGCGACCTACCTAAGAGCCGATTGGGAGTGGACGTAGATAACGACTTTGAACCCACCTACGTCATCCCCGTTGCAAAGAAGGCGACCGTGAAGGAACTCAAGCAATACGCCAAAGCTGCGAGTTCGATCTGGCTGGCGACCGACCCCGACCGAGAAGGCGAGGCCATCTCGTGGCATCTGACCCACGTGCTGCAACCGGAAATCGCCGGCAAGCCGGTGCATCGCGTCGAGTTCCACGAAATCACCAAGGACGCCATAGATCACGCCTTCGCCCACCCGCGAGACATTGACAAGAACGCGGTGAACGCCCAACAAGCGCGGCGCATCCTCGACCGATTGGTGGGCTACAAGCTCAGCCCGTTACTGAGCGACAAACTCAGCCGGCGCGGCCTGAGCGCCGGGCGCGTGCAGTCCGTCGCCCTGCGCCTGGTCGTCGAGCGCGAGCGCGAAATCCAGGCTTTCACGCCGGTGGAGTACTGGAGCATCGAGGCGGAACTCGCCAAGCAATCGTCCAAAGAGGCCTTCATCGCCCGGCTGTTCAAGCTGCACGGCCAAGAGCCGGACCTCAAGAATGAGGCCGACGCGCAGCAGGTCGTGAGCGAGCTGGAGGGCGCGGCGTATCGCGTCGTCAAGGTCGAGCGCAAGGATCGCTCGCGCCGGCCGGCGGCGCCGTTCACAACCAGCACGATGCAACAGGAAGCCAGCCGCAAGCTCGGCTTCAACGCCCGCCGCACGATGGCCGTCGCCCAACAACTCTACGAAGGCATAGACATCGGCGAAGGCGCGGTCGGCTTGATTACCTACATGCGCACCGACTCGGTAAACGTGGCCGAGAGCGCGCAGCGCGAGGCGCGCCAGTTCATCGCCGAACGCTACGGCAGCGAGTTCATGCCGGAAGCGCCGCCCAAATACGTCTCACGCGCCAAGAACGCGCAGGAAGCGCACGAGGCGATCCGCCCCACATCCGTCTTCCGCACGCCGGAATCATTGAAAGATTATCTCGACCGCGATCAGCTCAGGCTGTATGAGCTGATCTGGAAGCGCTTCGTCGCCAGCCAGATGGCCAACGCCATCTTCGACGCGACGACGGCGGACATCGAGGCGCTGCCACAAGGCGCGGACGCGCTTCCGGTTGAATCAGGGAACGCCCGGGACGCGCGCGCGTTGATCCCCGGCTACTGGTTCCGCGCCACCGGCTCGGTGGTCAAATTTGCCGGCTTCCTTAAGGTGTATGAGGAGGGCCACGACGAGGGCGAGAAGCTGGACGAGGAAGAGGAGGCGCGCGGCCGCCGGCTGCCGGAATTGTCCGTCGGCGAGCCGCTCGACTTGCTGCGACTGATCCCGGAGCAACACTTCACCCAGCCGCCGCCGCGCTACACCGAGGCCAGCTTGGTCAAAGCGTTGGAGGAATACGGCATCGGCCGGCCCAGCACCTACGCGCAGATCATGACCACGATCCAATCGCGCGACTACGTGCGCAAGGAAGGCAAGCAACTCATCCCAACCGAGCTGGGCTTCACCGCCAATGACCTGCTCGTCGCCCACTTCCCGCGCTACATTGACGTGGGATTCACGGCGCGCGTGGAGGAGGAGTTAGACGACATCGAAACCGGCGCGCGAGAATGGCGCCCTGTGCTGCACGAGTTCTACGACCCGTTCAAGGAAGCCGTTGCGCAAGCCGCCGAGCGCATCCCCAAGCGCGAACGGGCGGTGCAATATACGGGCGAGAAGTGCCCTGACTGCGAGGATGGCCTGCTGGTGTATCGCGAGGGCCGCTTCGGAAAGTTCATCGCCTGCTCCAACTTCCCGAAGTGCAAACACACCGCGCCGATCCCCATCCCTGGCGTGAAGTGCCCGAAGTGCGGCGGCCCATTGGTGGAGAAGCGCGCCCGCAAGGGCCAGCGGCGCATCTTCTACGGCTGCGCCAACTACCCCAAGTGCGACTTCACCACGTGGAACAAGCCGCTGGCGATTCAGGGGCCAGAGGGATGCGAGGGGTTGGTCGTCGAAATCGGCAAGGGCAAAGCCAAATGCCTGAACAACGACCTGGTCTTCGACATCCCAGAGTCACCCGCCGAATCCGCGCCGGCGCTGCCTACGCCCTCGCCTTGACGAATCGTCCGCCGAGTGCTTTACTGGTTGCATGCTTGGCGATACTGTGTTGAACCGTGACCTCGATGAATTTACGACTGCGCCGGAATTCAGAGGAAATACGCTGGTGCGTCCATCGCGGGCGCACCAGTTCATTTACGCAGCCGTGTTGCTCGTTGCCGTTTTGCTCGCTATCACCGGCCTGGCCAATTTGATTGCCGTCTTCAGCCGCGCCGACTCATCGGCCAACGCCACGGCGACGCTCGGCGCGGGTTTGCTCATGCTGCTCGTGGCGCTTGGGCTGATCTGGCGATTTGCCTCGCCGTTCGTGTTTGCGGCGGCAGTCACCGACGACGGCCTGCATTGGCGGACGATCTTCGGCTGGCACGAAGCGCCCTGGGATGAAATCGAATTTGTGCTGGTCGAGCCGCATAGCCGCTTCGGTGGACGCGCGGTGCACGTCAAAGCCGGCAATCGGCGGATGCACTACGGCTGGTTCGACTCAACCGACTGGTACACCTTCGGCCCATTGGAGTCCCTGCCGGCCGACGAGGCAAAGTCGCTCGCGCATACCATCGTCCTACGCGCCCGGTTGGCGCGCCGCTCCCCCGGCGTGTGGGTCAACGACCGACTCGACAAGCCGGTTGAAGTTTCCACCGGCCAGTTCAAGTGGTAGCCCAACGGCAGGGACGCGGATCGGCGCGAACAACCCGACAGTCTGTCGGATCGGTGCGGTAGGCGTAGGCCGACGCCGCTTGGATTGCGATCAGCGCAACTCGAAGCGCTTGCACCGACATCCCGCGCGCCGTGGCGACCGATGGCTTCCCGGCGGCGATGCTAAACTACGGCGGCCGGCATGGCCGATGACATCACCGCACAGCGCGCCCTGGCTGCGCAATTGTTGACCCCTGGGCCTGCGGATGCGCTCACCTGGTATTTCGCGCTCGAGCACGACCCGCGCCGCACCCGACTACACATACAGACCGACCCGCGCGGACGGCCGCTCGCCTTCGTCGCCGTGTGTCAGACCGGCCTCGATCTGTTCCGCCCGCTCGTAGTGATGCGCGGCGATGACCCGCTCGCCCTACAACACGCCTTGCACGACGCGCTGGCGCCCAACCGCCAATACTTATTCAACGCGCAGCCGTCGGTTCGCCCTCAGCTCGAAGCAGTGTGCCAACTGCACGGCGAGACGATCAATCACATCTACGCTCTCAACAGCGACGACTTCAAACCGGTCGTGAACATCCTCGTGCAGACTAGCAAGACGCCGGACGGGATGTTGCGCGCGGTGATTCGCGCGCGCGATGGGTCAAACGCCGCCGAGGCCGGCACAAGCTGGATCTCATCGCGATATGCGGAGGTGTTCGTGCGCGTCGTCGAAGGCGCGCGCGGCCGCGGCTTGGGCAAATCGGTGGTCAGCGCGATCAGCGCGCAGGTGCTGGAGATGGGGCGAACCCCGCTATACGTCGTCAACCCGGCCAACATCGCCTCGATTCGTCTCGCCGAGCGGCTCGGCTACCACGACACCGGCGCGCGCGAGCTGAGCGGGGCAATCAGTCGAAGCGGATAAGCAAGGCAAACCTTAAAAAGTAGATGCAAAATCCCATCAACACTTCACGAACCGGCGATTACGCATTAACATTCCGCGAGATTTCGCACGCAAGGCTAGAAAGAAATGTCCAAGCGAAAAGAACTTGAAGCGCGCAGGCGCGAGCAGCAACGCAAGCAAACGATTCAGGTCGTCGTCATCATCGCCGCCATTGCGGTAATCGTGATCGGCGGCGCGATCGTCCTCAGCGCACTCTCCGGTCAGCAACAACAAGCCAGCGCCCTCCCCCCTGTGAAGGCCGCGAGCAAAGCCACGCCGGCAAACGCCGAGCCGAACGGCAGAGCGTGGGGGCCGGCCGACGCGCCGATTAAAGTAGAAGAATATCTGGACTACCAATGTCCGGCCTGTGGCCAATACGGCCGCAACTTCGAGCCGGCGGTGATCGAAGCCTTCGCCAAGACCGGCAAGGTGCGCTACGAGGTGAATTTCCTGCCCTTCCTCGAAGACCGCGTAGGAGGGCGCGAATCGCGCGACGCCGTGCAAGCCGCGCTCTGCGCCGCCGATCAGGATAAGTTTTGGCAGATGCACGCGACGCTGTTCGTCAATCAGTTGATCACCGGCCAAGAGAACGTCGGCAACTACAGCAAGCCCCGGCTGAAGGAGATGGCGGCCACCATCGAGGGCATGGACACGGCAGCGTTCAACGCCTGTTTGGACAGCAACAAACACGAAGGCGCCGTGCTGCAAATCCGCCGGGACGCCGAAGCGCGCGGCGTGCAGCAAACGCCCACGTTCTTCGTGAACGGTCAACCCTTTCCAGGCGTGCGCAGCGTGCAGGACTTCCGGCAGATCTTCGCGCAAGTCGCGCCGAACGTGAAGCTCGATGAGTAAGCCGGGCGACGGCTTCCGTCACCCCGCCGATGACAACTCGCCCCACCCTGCGCAGCTAACCATGAGCACCCCTTATCGCTTGCCGCAAGGCCGCACCCCTCGCCCCGCGTTATGGGCCGACGTTCCCGATGAACAATGGGACGACTGGCGCTGGCAACTCAGCCATCGGCTCAACACGGCGGCGGACCTGGCGAAGATCATCCGGCTCACCGAGGAAGAGCTGGAGGGTTTGAACGCACCGAACAAGTTTCGCGTGGACATCACCCCTTACTTCGCGTCGCTCATAGACCCCGACGACCCAGATTGTCCGGTGCGTTTGCAGGTCGTGCCGCGCGGACGCGAGCTGAAGGCGTTCGAGAGCATGATGGAAGATTCGCTGGCCGAGGATGCGCACTCGCCCGTGCCCGGCCTGGTGCACCGCTACCCCGACCGCGTGCTCATGCTGGTCACCACGCAGTGCGCCTCGTATTGCCGCTATTGCACGCGCAGCCGCATCGTCGGCGACCCGCACGCAATGTTCAACCGGCGCCACCACGACCTGCAAATCGAGTATCTGCGCCAGACGCCGGAGGTGCGCGATGTGCTGTTGAGCGGCGGCGACCCGCTCACCCTGCCGCAGAAGATCCTCGAAGACTTGCTGCGCCGGCTGCGCGACATCCCCCACATCGAGATCATCCGCATCGGGTCGCGCGTGCCGGTGTTCCTGCCGCAGCGCATCACCGATGAGCTGGTGGCGATGCTGCGCCGGTTCCATCCGCTATGGATGAACATCCACGTCAACCATCCGAAGGAGATCACGCCGGAGCTGGCGCGCGCCTGCGCCAAGTTAGCCGATGCCGGCATCCCCATCGGCAACCAAAGTGTGCTGCTCGCCGGCGTCAACGATCACCCGGACATCATTCGCAAGCTCTGCCACGAACTGGTTAAGATTCGCGTCAGGCCCTACTACCTCTACCAGTGCGACTTGGTCGCCGGCAGCGGCCACTTCCGCACCACCATCGCAGCCGGCCTGGAGATCATGGAGTCGCTGCGCGGCCATACCAGCGGCTACGCCATCCCGACTTACGTCGTGGACCTGCCGGGCGGCGGCGGCAAGGTGCCGGTCTTGCCGAATTACCTGATCAGCCAATCGCCCGGCCGCGCCGTCTTTCGCAACTTCGAAGGCTACATCAGCACCTACACCGAGCCGACGGATTATCAGCGCCCCCAACAGACGGCCGAGCCGCGCGCCGGCCGCAGGCTACCCGGCGTGGGCGGCCTGTTGGCCGGCGAGGCCATGACTATCGAACCGGACGGTTGGCGCGCCCATCACCACTTGCCCCCGGCGGAGTCAAACAGCCAGTTTGCGCCTCACCACAACAAGGCCGAACCCATCCCGCTCGACGCGCTGCTCGACCGGCATGATGTTCAAATCGCCGGCGAAGGCGATGAGCCGAGTTGGGCCAAAGTCAACTGAGCAATCCCACACTCACTACGCAACCGAGGAATTGGCAAATGGCAGCTTATGTGATCGCAGATATCGAAGTGCTCGAACCCGTTGAATACGAAGAATACAAAAAGCTGGCTGGGCCGACGCCCGCCCAATTCGGCGGACGCTACATTGTGCGCGGCGCGCCCGTGCACGTCATCGAGGGCGAGTGGTCGCCCAAACGTTTCGTCATCCTGGAATTCCCCAGCCTGGAGCAGGCAAAGGCATGGTATGAATCCGAGGCGTATAGCCGCGCCAAAGCGATTCGGCACCGCACGGCCAGGTCAAACGTGATCATGGTCGAAGGCGTCACCTCCGCTTGACTCAGGCCCAATGAAGCGAAGCAGCATCATCCCGGCCATCTTGCTGGCCATCGGAACGTGCGTCACGCCGGCGGCGGCAGCTCAGACTGCCGCGCCGTTCGCCGGCAAAAGCGGCGCCTCGGTTGAAGCGCCGAAGCCTACAATCCAGGATAGCGCGACGGTGGATGAACTGTCCAGCCGGCCGCGAACCGGCCAACACGCCTACACATTCAAAGCGCGGCTCGCCGATGGCCGAGCGACACAGCTCAACTATCTGCTCTTCGTGCCCGCATCCTACGGACAGGATCCGCAGGCGAAATGGCCGCTATTGGTCTTCCTGCATGGCTCGCGCGAGGCGGGCCGCGACGTTAGCCGTCTGCGGCGCGCCATTCTGCCGCAGATCGTCGAGCAGAACCCCGAATTCCCCTTCATCGTCGTCTCGCCGCAATCGCCCACGAGTCAACGCGGCTGGTATCCCAGCCTGGACGCGGTCGAGGCGCTGCTCGACGCATTGCAGACAGAACTGGCCATTGATCCCGACCGCATCTACCTCACCGGCCTGAGCATGGGCGGCTATGGCGCATGGGCGCTGGCGATGGACGACCCCGACCGCTTCGCGGCCATCGCGCCGGTGGTCGGCGGATATTTCTACAGCGCCCGGCAACTCTGCGCGCTCAAGGACAAACCGATCTGGGTCTTCGGCGCGCGGCTCGACCGCAATGTGCCGCTGCGCGAGAGCGAGCGCGTGGTCAACGCGCTGAGGTCATGCGGCGGCGCGCCGCGCTTCACCGTATTCGAGAACGCCGACCACGACCTGGGCTGGGAGCTGGCTTACCGGACAACCGAACTCTTCGAGTGGCTGCTACAACAGCGACGCGGTCAGCCGCCGGCGCATGCCTCCGACTGAACCGGCGCGCTGCGCCGGCCGAGAGGATGCATCTCTCTGTGGGGCAAAACGGGAAGATGACAACCGAACCATGCTAAAATCTCGAGCCCGCGCCAGCTCGACCGATCGCGCGGCGCAGGAGATAGAGATTCCAATTCAACCGAGGGAGAAACGTGGAAAACAGCTTTACCGTAGCCGAAGAGACAACGGCTGAGCCTACAAAGCCCAAAGCTGCGACCGAAAAGCCTCAGAGGAAGAAGGCAACAGCCCATCGGGCACCCAGCGTCGAAACAAGCATCGTGCGGCCCAGGCGCATGGACGAGTTCGCGGCAACGAACACAGTGCCCGACTACAAGGATCATGAGCGACTCCGCCGCTACATCAGCGCCCAGGGCAAAATCCTGCCCCGCCGCCGCAGTGGTCTCAGCGCGAAGAATCAACGGCTGATGGCCCGCGCCATCAAGCGCGCGCGCCACCTGGCGCTGTTGCCAATACCGGGCACATTGAACAAGTGACCAGCGCAGGCGTTCGACGCCATACGCGCCGCAAACACTTGTCATTCAGGAGGTTGGCATGGCCAGCAAAAAGAAAGGCAATCGAATCGTGATCAGGCTGAAGAGCACCGAGAGCGGCCATTTCTATTTGACCGAGAAAAATCGCAAGAACGATACGGCCCGCCTCGAGCTTCGCCGCTACGATCCGTTCGTCCGCCGGCATGTGCTTTACAAAGAGGAGAAGTGAACTTCTCCTCTATCCGGTAGAAGGCTCGAACGTAGTTGCGAACCGAGAGGGCACACACCCGAAGCGCATGCGCTTCGGGTGTTTTGATTGAGCCTAGTTCAGTCTGCCCTGCATGAGACCTCGCCAACAGCGCCGCTGGTGTGGCCGGCTGATTGTTGTTGCCCTCGTCCTCGTCCTCGCCCCGGCCTGCGCGCCGACAAACGCCGCCGCACCTCCTGATAACCCATCGCCGCCGACCGAGGCCGGCGCGCCGGACGCATCGCCGCCGGCAGCCCAGCCGAACGCCATGCCGACGGCCGTTTCACCGATCACGGCCCTGCTTGCCATCCCAACCGAAACGCCTGCGCCCCCACACCAGAAAATCGTGATCGAGTCGCCGGCGCGCGGCGCAGTGGTGTCCAACCCGTTCAGGCTGGCCGGCAGCGTCGCGCTCACCCCGATGGATAAAACGCTGCGCTATCGCATAACAGACGCCTTCGGCAATCTCATCGGCGACGGCGCGATGAACGTTGAGGGGGTTCCCGGCGAGGCCGGCGTCTTTAGCGCGACGATCACCCACGCGATGTGGCCGGCCGGCCCGCTGCGCATCGAGGTGGCCGCCGCAGACGGCGCTGCCGAGCAAACCGCGCAAATTCCCTTGCTGACGGTGAACCTGCCGCACGGCGTGAGCCTCGCGATCAACGGCGTGGCCGCCAAGTTGCGCGCCGACACTGTGCCGCGCAAGCCAAACGTCCGCTTCCCGATAGACTGGAACGGCTGGCCGCGCCACCTGAGACTGCTCTTCGACGAGGATCAACTCGGCGAAGGGTTCGACCCGCGTCGGCGCCAAATCCTCATCCTGCCCCTGCAAGACTATCGAGGGTTATTCCGCGGCGCTGAGGCGGAATCTTTCGATCAAGCGATCCAGGCGTTTCAGGCCCTGCTCGCCGAGCGACCGGCGCGGTTGAAGCAAGACCCGCTGCTGCTGCCGGCGTCGGACCTCAGCCAGGCGATGCGCGCGCAGGTGCGCTACCTGGAATTCGACGGCGGCAGCGGTATGCGCTTCCTCACGCATCTGACCCAGGAGCTTCGCCCGCTCACCGCGTCAAGCCTCGTCTACACGTTCCAGGGGCTGACGCACGATGGTCGCTACTACATCGCCGCGTATTTCCCGGTCACGACGACTGCCCTGCCGGCTACGCCGGCCGAGATCACCCAAGCCGAGCGCGACGAGTTCAAGCGCGACTACTTCGCGTATGCGGAGGGCATCGCGCAAAAGCTGGATGCGCAGCCGAAGAGCTTCACGCCATCGCTGGCCGCGCTCGACGCGATGATCGCATCGCTGCAGATCGGCGATGCCGCGCTCGGCGCAGAACCGCTGACGGCGGATGCGCCGAGCGGCCGGGCAACCGAGCTGCTCAACATCCGCTCCGGGCCGAGCACGCGCTTTCGCATCATCGGGCAGCTTGCCCCCGGCGAGCGAGCGGAACTACTCACGCGCAACGCTGACGCCAGTTGGTTGCGCATCCGCAGCGAGTCAGGGATAGTCGGCTGGGTCAGCCGCGACTACGTAGATACAGCGTTCGACATTCGCCAATTGCCCATTCAGCCATGAACCAGCGCGAGCCGATCAGAATCTTGCATTTCGCCGACATTCACATCGGCATGGAAAATTACGGGCGCATAGACCCCGAGACCGGACTGAACCAGCGCGTGCTGGACTTCGTGTCGCGCTTGAAAGAAATCGTGGATTGCGCCATCGAGCGCGAAGCTGACGTAGTTATCTTCGCCGGCGACGCCTTTAAGACGCGCGACCCTAACCCCACCTACCAACGCGCCTTCGCCCGCCAGATCATGCGCCTCTCGCGAGCCAACGTGATCACCGTGCTGCTGGTCGGCAACCACGACATGCCGGTTATGGAGCAGCGCGCCAGCAGCGTGGACATCTTCGCGACGCTCGATGTGCCCAACGTGATCGTCGGGCGCGAGGAGAAACTGCATCGCATCGAGACCGCGCGCGGCGTTGTGCAAATCGCCACCGCGCCATGGCCGCAGCGCAACCGGCTGCTGAAATATGAAGAATATCGCGGCATGACCATCGAGCAGCTCGACCAGGAGATGGAGCGCGTCCTCGGCGATGAGTTGCAGCGATTGGCCGGCGAAGTGGACGCCAAATACCCGGCCATCTTGACCGGCCACTTCACGGTCGGCGGCGCCATGTTTGGCTCGGAGCGCAATGTGATGCTGGGGCGCGACACGGTCATCAAACTCAGCAGCCTGCGCCTGGAGGCGTGGGACTATGTGGCCATGGGACACATCCACAAGCACCAAGATGTGAACCGAGGCAACTATCCGGGCGTGGTGTATTCCGGCAGCTTAGAGCGCATAGACTTCGGCGAGGAAAACGATCCCAAAGGCTTTTGCTGGATCGAAGCCCAGCGCGGCAATACTCAATGGCGCTTTGAGCCGATGCGCAGCGTGCGGCCTTTCGTCTCGATCTACGCCGATGCGACGCGCGACGGCGACCACCCCACCGACGCCGTGCTGCGCGAGATCGCGCGCCATGAGATTCGCGATGCCGTGGTGCGCGTGCGCGTGAAATTGCTCCAGCATCAGGAGGCCATGCTGCGCGTCGGCGCCATCGAAGAAGCCTTGAGAGACGCCTATTTCATCGCCGGCATCTCGCGCGACGTGCAACGCGACACGCGCTCGCGCATCGGCATTCAGAATCCGGAGACGCTGTCGCCTGCGGCGCTGCTCGAGCGCTACCTTTTGAGCAAAAATACGCCACGGGATCGCGCCGACGAACTCATGCGCGCCGCGCGCGAGCTGATGAATGACGGCGCAGCCCAATCGGCTGATGGCCGCGCGTCAAACCTGCCTAACCCAGGAGCGCGATCGCCGCAATCAGCGTGAGGGTTGTGATGATCAAGCCGGGCCTGAGGTATTCCATAAACGTCAGCTTGACGCCGAATTTGAGCGCCTGCTCGGCCACGATCAGGTTAGCCACCGAGCCGATCAGCGTGAGATTGCCGGCCAGCGTGGACGCCGCGGCCAACGTCAGCCAGGCTTGCGTCGGGTCGGCAAACTGCGGCACGAGCGGGCGAAACAACAACACGGCCGGCACATTCGAGATCAGGTTGCTCAACAGCGTAGTGACGAGCGCCAGCGGGGCGACGCCTCCGAATGCCAGCGGCTTGACCAGCTCGAACAACTGCGCCGAAACGCCGGTGATTTCCAGCGCGCCGGTGACGACGAACAAGCCGCCGAACATCACCAATAACGGCCAGTCCACCAAGGCCAAGATGCGCGCCGACGCGAACCGCCGACTGATCAGAATGGCGCACGCGGCGACGAATGCCGCCACGGTGACGTTGACCCCGACCAGGAACGCGATCAGCATCAGCGCGATGACGATCAGGCTCTTGCGCAGCGTGGAAGCGTAGATCGTCGCCTCGGCTTGCGCCAGGGTGATCGGCGCGCCTTCGTGTTGCGGCGCAACGATCGCCGATTGGTCGGCCTCATGCGCTGCATCCTGCGCGCCGCGAAACTCTCGCGGATACAGCAGCCAGATCACCGCGAACACCACCGCCAAGCCGACAGCCGCCACCGGCCCCAAGCGCGACAGCCAATACAGATAGCCGATGCCCGACGACGCGCCGATCAAGATGTTCTGCGGGTTGCCGGTGATCGTGGCGACCGAACCCACGTTTGCCGCGCATGCCAGCGCAATCAGGTAAGGCATCGGGTTGCGCCTCAGCCGCAACACCACGCCGCACACCAGCGGCGTCAGCATGACGCAAACGGGATCGTTGAGGAAGAGCATGGACAACACGCCTGCCGTGACCACGACTAGGATGAGCAGCGCCGTCGGCGCATTGGCCCGCTCGATCACCACCTCGCCTACCCAGGTGAAGAAGCCCGAAAGCTCCAGCACGGCGTTGATGATCATCATGCTCAACAGCAGAACCAGCGTGCCCAGGTCAACCGTGCGTTCGGCCTCCGGGAGCGTAAGCACGCCGAAGACCAGCACGGCGCCGGCGCCGATCATGGCGATCGTCGCGCGGTTGAGCTTCAGGCGGGGAATTTCGCCCATCGCCAGGGCGACGAACGTGACCAGGGCGATCACAGCCGCGCCGGTAGCAGGAGCGATGTGAAAGGCTGCGAACGGCATGGATCGCGCATTTTATGCGACGCGCTCGCCGCTACAATCGGCGACGATGATCATGCCATCCGACCTCGAAATCGCACAATCAGCCAGATTGCGCCCCATCCTCGACATCGCCCACAACATCGGTCTAAACGAGGAAGAGATCGAACTCTACGGCCGCTACAAGGCCAAGGTGCACTTGAGCGCGCGCGACCGGCTGCGCGACCGGCCCAACGGCAAATACATCGTCGTCACCGCCATCACCCCCACCCCGCTGGGCGAGGGCAAGACCACGACGACGGTTGGCCTGTCGCAAGCGCTGCACCACATCGGCCGCAGGGTCTTCACGTGCATCCGGCAGCCCAGCATGGGGCCGACCTTTGGGATCAAAGGCGGCGCGGCCGGCGGCGGCTACGCGCAGGTCGTGCCCATGGAGGACTTCAACCTCCATCTCACCGGCGACATTCACGCCGTGAGCGCAGCGAACAACCTGCTGTGCGCGGCGATTGACTCGCACCTCTATCACGGCAACGCGCTCGGCATTGACCCGGCGACGATCATGCCGCGGCGCGTGGTGGACATCAACGACCGCGCCCTGCGCAATGTGCGCATCGGCCTGGGCAAGCCGGAAGACGGCCCCACCCGCGATACCGGCTTCGACATCAGCGTAGCCAGCGAAGTCATGGCGATTTTGGCGCTGACCACGAGCATCGAGGACATGCGCGCGCGCTTCGGCCGCATGGTCGTCGCGCTGAACAAGGACGGCGGCATGGTCACCGCCGAAGACTTGAAGGTAGCCGGCGCGATGACCGTGCTGATGAAGGATGCGATCATGCCCAATCTGATGCAAACGCTCGAAGGCTCGCCGGTGTTCGTCCACGCCGGGCCGTTCGCCAACATCGCGCACGGCAACAGCAGCATCGTGGCCGACCAGATCGCGCTCAAGCTGGCCGACTACGTCGTCACGGAGAGCGGCTTCGGCGCCGACATGGGCATGGAGAAATTCATGGACATCAAGTGCCGCGTGAGCGGGCTGCAGCCGGATTGCGTGGTGATGGTCGCAACCGTGCGCGCGCTGAAGATGCACAGCGGCCTGGGCAAAGTCGTGCTGGGCAAGGCGCTGCCGAGGGAGTTGACCGAAGAAAATCTGCCGGCGCTCGAGGCCGGCTGCGCCAACCTGGTCAAGCAGATTCAGAACGCGCGGCTGTTCGGCGTGCCGGTCGTCGTTGCGGTCAACGCCTTCGCCACCGACACGCCGGCGGAACTCGAGCTGATTCGCGAGAAGGCCATCGCCGCCGGCGCGATGGGTGCGCATGTCTCAAACGTGTGGGCCAAGGGCGGGGCCGGCGGCGTCGAGCTGGCCGAGGCCGTGATCGCCGCGTGTCAGCAACCAAAGGACTTCCGCTTCCTCTACCCCGACGACGCCTCAATCAAGGCCAAGATCGAGGCCATCGCGACGAAGGTATACGGCGCAGCCGACATAGCCTACTCAGCCGAGGCCGAAGCAAAGATTGAAGCCTACGCCCGGCTCGGCTTCGACAAGCTGCCGATCTGCATGGCCAAGACGCATCTCTCGCTCTCGCACGACCCGGCGCTGCTGGGCGCGCCAACCGGCTTCACCCTGCCCGTGCGCGACGTGCGCGCCTCGGTCGGCGCCGGCTTCCTCTATCCGCTGTGCGGCGACATGCGCACCATGCCCGGCCTGAGCAAACATCCGGCGTTCGAGCAGGTGGACTTCGTAGATGGGCGAGTCGTGGGGCTATTCTGACGCCGAGGGCGCGGCCGCAACGCGGCGCGCCGCAACCTGCGCCTTCAAGGCCAGCTCCGAGGCCAGGAAGCAGTGCGCCTGCGACATGGCCGTTTCACTGCGGTCTAACACGTCGCGCACCAACTGCCGACCATACGGCAGCTCAACATCGCTGCAATTCACATAGCGCACGCCGCGACGATCCACGATGAATAGGTGATCGCCGCCGGGTCGTCCGGCCAGGTCCACTACCTTGCGCACCTCAATGTAGCCATCCTCACCCAGGACGATCAGCCGGCCGTCGCCCCAGGTGTTCAATCCATCCGGCGTGAACCAATCCACCCGCGCATAACCGACGCCGCCGTTGCCGCACCAGATCACATCGCCGAAGTCTTCCAGTTCGGGGAACTGTGGATGGGCAAAGTTGCCGACCTGCGCCGCCACGACCTCGGCTTCGCTTGAGCCGGTGAAGAACAGGAACTGGTCGGCCTGGTGCGAGCCGATGTCGCACAAGATGCCGCCATACCTCTGGCGCTCAAAGAACCACGCCGGCCGAGACGCCAAATTCGCGCGATGCGGTCCTAGGCCGATTGTCTGAATGACGCGACCGATCGCGCCCGCTCGCGCCAGCTCGCCCGCTTTCACCGTCGCGCGACTCTCGAATCGCTCGCTGTAGCACACCGAGTAGATGCGTTGCGTCTCCGCCTGCACGCGCCGCGCCTCGGCCAGTTGGTCGAGCGTGGTGAAGCCCGGTTTGTCGGTCATGAAGTCCTTGCCGTGCCGCATCGCGCGCATCCCCAACGGCGCGCGTTCACAAGGGACGCCCGCCGTCACGATGAGGTGAACGCGCGCATCTTCGAGAATCTCCGCTTCACTGCGCGCCTGCGCCGCCTGCGGGAAGGCTGCCGAGAACGGCGCGGCGAGTTCCGGTTCCGGCGCGTAGAACGAGACGAAGCGCGCGCCTGCGCCGAGCAGCGCCTTCACCTGACCGTAGATGTGGTTGTGATTGATGCCGATGACGGCGAAGTTGATCATGTAAGTCACAGATTAACGTTGAGTGCTTATCTCACCACAGCCGGCGCAATGCTTGACACAAAGACAAAAGCAAATATCCCCCGCATCACATCCCTTCGGCTAGGCGGTCGCAATACTGCGCGACTTGAGCCTCGACCTCGCGGGATGACCAGCCCAGTTCGCGCGCCATCACTTGCGCGACCGCCGGCGCCGGCTCGACGCCGCGCGACCAGTCCTCGAAGTTCAGATGCAGCCGGCGCGCCAGCACGTCGTCGAGCGTCATGGCCATCTCGCGGCGGCAAGCATAGACGACTTCGGCCATGATGTAGGGCAAGTCGGACGCGATGCGCGCGGCGAGCGAAGGATCGCCCGCGCACCATTCGAGGATGGCGCCGGCTTCGCCGCCGTACTGGCTCAGCCTGGCGATGACGTCGGCGTCCCAGCCGAAACGGCCGGCGGCTTCCGACAGCGCTGCGCTGCAGGCCCGATAGCCCTCTGCGCCGTCGAGCGGCATCGCTTCGGTGGGATGAGCAACCGGCTTGCCCTCGCGCCTGGCGAGATGGTCGAGCGCATCCTGCGCCATCCGGCGATAGGTGGTGAGCTTGCCGCCGGTGACGGTGATCATGCCGCCCGGCCCATCCACGACGACATGCGTGCGCGAGAGCTTAGCCGTGTCAGCGCCATCGGCTCCGGCCGGGCTGATGAGCGGACGATAGCCGGCCCACGCGCTGATCACCTGGTCGCGGGTGAGCTTATTCCGCAGGTAGGCGTTGGCCGTGTTAATCAGATAGTCAATATCTGCGTCGGTCGCAACCGGCCGATCCAGCTCGCCCCCCTTGGTATCGGTCGTGCCGAGCGTGACGCGCGTGTTCCACGGCACGATGAACAGCAGCCGGCCGTCGGGCGTCTCCGGCAACACGACGGCGTGCTCAGTCGTCGGGAGCGCGTCGCGCGGCAACGTGAGGTGCACGCCCTTGGCCGGCTTGATCGCAATGCGGGACTCGCCGGCCATGGCCTCGATGCGCCCGGCAAACGCGCCCGCCGCATTGATGATCGTCCTGGCGGGGATGACCAGCGCTTCGCCGGTGAGCGCATCGCGCACGCGGGCAGCGCGGATCGCAGAGGGATTGGCCGGCGCGTCGAAGTCGAAACCCAGCACTTCGGCGTAATTCGCCAGCAAGGCGCCGCGTTTAGCCGCAGTGCGCAGGACGGTCAGCGTTAGGCGTGTGTCGTCGGTCTGACCGTCGTAGTAGATGAAGCCATCCTTCAATCCTTCGGCTTTCAGCGCCGGCGCAAGTTCAAGCGTCTTCCGCGCGCCGATGTGTTTGTGGCCGGCGATGGCCAGACGCCCCGCCATCACGTCGTAGAGCATCAGGCCGGAGCGCAGCAACCAGCTCATGCCGATGCCGCCCGGCGGGACGATGGGCGTGCCGAGCGGACGTTTGTTCTCGGCGTAGAGCGGCAGCACAAAGCCGAGCGGCCTCACCAGGTGCGGCGCGTTGCGCACCAACCGTCCGCGCTCGATCAGGGCTTCGCGCACCAGCGCGAAATCAAACTGCGGTAAATAGCGAATGCCGCCATGCACCAGCTTGGTGCTTTTGCTGCTGGTGCCGCCGGCGAAGTCAGCCTTCTCCACCAGGCCGGTGCGGTAGCCGCGCGCAACGGCCTCCAGCGCCACGCCGGCGCCGGTGATTCCACCGCCGATGACCAATACATCCACCCCCTCGGCCGCCATGCGGCGCAACGCCGCGCGCCGTTCGTCATGCGATAGCCTACCCTGCGCCATGTGCGCTACTCTATCACCAAGCAGGCGACAACGGCGATGCCGCCACGCCACTACGCTCTTCCAACTCAGACTATGATTCCCTGTATGACCTCACAACCCACCTACATCGGCATCATCGGGGCGGGCAACATCAGCTCGACCTATCTGGAATCCGACGGCAAGTTCAACAACATCCGCATTACCAAAGTGGCGGACATTGACATGGCCCGCGCGCGGGCGCAGGCGGAGAAGTACGGCAAGCAAGCCGCCACGGTGGATGAGCTGCTCGCCGATCCGGAGATCACCATCGTCGTCAACCTGACCGTGCCGGCCGCCCATGCGCCAGTTGCGCTGCAAGCGCTCGAGGCCGGCAAGCACGTTTACAACGAGAAGCCGCTGGCCACGACGCGCGAGGACGCGCAACGGATGCTCGCCCTAGCTCAGTCCAAAGGGTTGCGGATTGGCGGCGCGCCGGACACCTTCCTCGGCGGCGGGTTGCAGACCTGCCGTCGGCTGCTGGACGACGGCGCAATCGGCCGGCCGGTCGTCGCCTTCGCCCGTATGCTCTCGCGCGGCATGGAGAGCTGGCATCCCAACCCGGAGTTCTTCTTCAAACCGGGCGGCGGGCCGATGTTCGACATGGGGCCGTATTACCTGACCGCGCTGGCGACGCTGCTCGGGCCGGCGCGCCGGGTATCGGGGATGACGCGGATCACCCACCCAGAACGCACGATCACCAGCCAGCCCCTCTACGGCAAGAAGATCATCGTCGAGGTGCCGACGCTCGTCAGCGGTTTGATCGAATTCGGCGACGGCGCCATCGCAAACATCACGACGACCTTCGACGTGGCCGAGGGCTACGACATCGGCCTGACCCTCTACGGCACAGAAGGCACGCTGCAATGCCCCGACCCCAACGGCTTCGGCGGGCCGGTGCGACTGAAGCGCAAGGACGACAAGGACTGGCGCGAAGTGGGCATCCAACACAAGTGGGTGACGAACAGCCGCGGGCTGGGAGTGGCCGACATGGCGGCGGCGATCCAAGAAGGCCGTCCGCACCGCGCCAGCGCCGAGCTGACATATCACGTGCTCGACCTGATGCACGCCTTCCACGATAGCGCGCGCGAAGGCCGACACGTGACGCTAGACAGCACTTGCGAGCGCCCCGCCCCACTGCCCCCCGATTGGCCCTGACCAATCCAGCACGCGCACATGACCGCTCGACGCGTCTTTGTCGCCGACGACCCTTTCTTGCCGCTGAACGCCGACAAGCCCTGGCGCGAGCGCGGCTTGTGGCCGGCGTCGTGGATTACACCGGCCGGCGCTCAGCCCCCGTTTGTGGCCGCTTTCCGAAGAGCGTTCACCCTCGAACACGCAGCCGCCATTCGCATTCACGTCAGCGCCGACCAGCGTTACCGGTTGTATGTGGACGGGGCATACGTCGGCCAGGGGCCGGAGCGCGGCGCGCCCGACCTGTGGTTCTACGAGTCATACGAGCTGACGCTCGACGCCGGCGCGCACATGATCGTCGCATGCGTCTGGCATTGGGGCGAACACGCGCCGCAGGCGCAAATGAGCGTGACACCTGGCTTCCTGCTTGCCGCCGAGGGTGAATGGCAGGCGACGCTGAGCACCGGCCTGAGCAGCTGGGCATGCAAACGGCTCGATGGCTATGCGTTCGGCCAATTCGAGCGCATCCCGTGGAAGGGCGGCAACACCTTCCTCGATGGGCGCGCCTACCCCTGGGGCGTCGAATGCGGCGAGGGTGAAGGCTGGCAGCCGGCGCAGACGCTGCGCCGCGCCATGGCGCGCCGGCTCGATTGGGAGCTGCCGCCGCAACACATCCTCGCGCCGGCCATGCTGCCGCCGATGCTGGACGAGACTTGCTGCGCCGGCATCGTCCGGCTTGCGTCGGACGCCGCTACGCGCGAAACCCGCGCCATTCCCATCCGCCAGGCCGACCATGACGCCGAGGCGGCGGCAGCCTGGCAACATGTGGTTCGCGGCGAGGGCGAGGTCGTCATTCCGCCGCGCGCGCTCAAGCGCGTGCTGATTGACCTGCAAGATTACTATTTGGCCTATGCCGCGCTCAGCGTTAGCGGCGGCGCCGGCGCGATCATCCGCGTGCGCTGGGCCGAAGCGCTCAACCGCGATACGAACCTGTGGCGCGGCGACAAAGGCCGGCGCGACGAAGTTGAAGGAAAGTTCTTTCTGGGCAACGGCGATCAGTACGTCTGCGACGGCGGGGCGCGGCGCGTGTTTGCGCCGTTGTGGTGGTCGGCCGGCCGCTACGTCGAGGTCGTCGTTCAGACGTTCGACGAGCCGCTCACCATCCACGCGCTCACATTCCGCGAGTCGCGTTACCCGCTGGAAATGTCGAGCGCGTTCGAGGCGAGCGATGCGCGGCTGAACGAGATCATCCCCATCCTCGCGCGCGGCATCCAATGCACAGCCCACGAGACGTATCTCGACGGGCCGCATTGGGAGGAGATCATGTATCTCGGCGACGCGCGGCTGGAGGCGCTATGCACCTATGTGATGAGCCGCGACGACCGGCTGCCGCGCAAGGCGCTGCGCATGTTCGACGTTTCGCGCCTGTCCAGCGGCTTAACGCAGTCGCGCTATCCGTGTAGCCTGTTGCAAATCATCCCGCCCTTTTCGCTGTGGTGGGTGCTGATGGTGCGCGACTTCGCGCTATGGCGCGGCGATGCCGCGTTCGTGCGTAGTCTGATGCCCGGCGTGCGCGCGGTGCTGGAAGGCTATGCGCGCTGGGTCGGCAATGACGGGTTGCTGCGCGCGCCGGAGGGCTGGAACTTCATGGACTGGGCGCAGGGGTGGCGGCCTCAATCCGGCATACCACCCGGCGGCGTGGACGGCGTGAGCGGCGCGCTCAACTGGCATTACGCCTACGCGCTGACGCAGGCCGCCGATCTAGAGGCGATGCTCGGCGAGCGAGCGATGGCGGCGCGCTGGCGCAATCAGGCCAGGCGGCTTGCTGCGGCAGCCGGCGCCGCGTTTTGGGACGAATCGCGCGGGCTGATGGCCGACACGCCGGCGCGCGATTGCTTCTCGGAGCACACGCAGTGCATGGCCATCCTGAGCGGGCTAGTTGACGCGCGCCAACGCCGGCGCATTGCGCAGGGCTTGCTGAACGACCCCGGCCTGGAGCGCTGCACGATCTACTTCAGCTTCTACCTGTTCGAGGCGCTGCGCATGCTGAACAAGGCCGATGCAATCTTGGATCGGCTGGCGCTGTGGTTCGAGCTAAAAACGAACGGTTTGCGAACGCCGGTGGAGCAGCCGGAGCCGACGCGCAGCGACTGTCACGGCTGGGGGGCGCATCCGCTGTTTCACTACTTCGCCACTATCCTTGGCATTCGGCCGAAGTCGCTCGGCTTCGGCGCAGTGGAGGTTCGGCCGCAACTAGGCCGACTCACGCGCGCATCCGGGCGACTGGTGCATCCGCGCGGGGAGATCATCGCGGACTTCCGCATGGAGGACGGTCGGCTGCACGGCTGGCTGCAACTGCCGGAGGGAGTGCGCGGCGACTTGATCGCTAACGGCGAACGGCGTGAAATTGGAGGCGGGGAGGCCGTCATTTGACGTCAGCTCCAGGTCGGCAGCCGGAGACTTGCGCATTTGTGTATACCGCGCTGGGGTGCGATATATAATGCCGCGCATTTCACCAGAGGGCATGGATGCTCTGTGAGCGTGTCCGGATCGGGGGCTGGGCGCAACGACCGCAAAGAAACGCGATCCGGATAGTCACTAAGCGCCTACGAGACAACCAGAGATTCGCGCAGCCTGGCGGGGAGACGTCGGGCTGCGAAAGCATCTATGAAGACGGCAGCAACGAAGATCCTCCTCGTGCAAGGCGGCCTGGGTGACTCCGTCGGACCGGTGCTCGAACGCCATGGGTATCGCGTCGTCTGGGTGCGCACGGCCAAGAATGCTTTAGAACGTGTAGCCAGCGAAAAGTTAGCGTTGGTCGTGATTGACGCGCCTTCGCTCAATGCCAACGCAGAGAAGCTATGCCAAGAAATCAAGCGCATCAAGGAGCTACCGGTGTTGATGATCAGCGCAGATGTGTCGGCCGCCAACGGGACGAATCCAAGCGCCTACCACGGCTGCGCCGATGCGTTCATCTCGCGGCCGCTGCAATTGCGCCGCTTGCTCTCGCGCCTGGAGAAGCTGCTGCCCCAGGGGCTGACCCTGGAGCTGCGCTGCGGCGAACTCGTGTTTCGACCCGCGGACGGCATCTTGCGCAAACGCGATGAAGAGATCTACCTCAACCCGAAGCTGTCCAAACTGCTGCAGCTTTTCATGCAACGGCAGGGCGAGGTGCTGCCGCGCAAATTGCTTATGCAACAAGTATGGGAAACCGACTACCTCGGCGACACGCGCACGCTCGATGTGCACATCCGCTGGCTGCGTGAGGCGATCGAGGACAACCCGACTGAACCCATGTATCTTCGCACCGTGCGAGGACAAGGCTACCGCTTCGAGAATCCCAAGGCTAAGAAATGAACATCGTCGTCACCGGATCGATTGCCTACGACTACCTGATGACCTTTCCGGGGTCGTTCAGCGAACACTTCCTGCCGGAGCACATGGCGCGCGTCAGCCTGAGCTTCCTGGTGGATTCGATGGAGCGCCGGCGCGGCGGTTGCGGCCCGAACATCGCCTACACGCTCGCGCTGCTCGGCGAGCGCCCGCGCTTGATGGGCACAGCCGGCCAGGACTTCGACGAATATCGCGCGTGGCTGGAATCGGTCGGCGTAGACACATCGCTCACCCGCGTCATCCGCCACAAGTTCACGGCGTCGTTCTTTTGCAGCACCGACTGCAACAACAACCAAATCGCATCGTTCTACTCCGGCGCAATGGCGGATGCGCGCGAGCTTTCCTTCAAAGACCTCCCTTTCAAGCCCGACATCGTCATCATCTCGCCCAACGATCCGCAGGCAATGCTCCGACATGCGCAAGAATGCCGCGAGTTGGGCATTCGCCACATCTTCGACCCCGGTCAACAGGTCGCGCGCTCGTCGGGCGAGGAATTGAAGGCCGGCATCGTCGGCGCCGACGTGCTGATTTGCAACGACTACGAGTTCGAGGTGATCCGCCAAAAGACCGGGCTGACCGAGGCGGATGTGTTGTATCACGCCGAGGCGCTCATCATCACACGCGGCGAGAAAGGCTCGACCATTCTGCTGCGCGACCATCGCGTTGACATCCCGGCCGTGCCGGAAGAGCGCGTGGTGGATCCGACCGGCGTCGGCGACGCCTTCCGCGGCGGCCTGCTCAAGGGGCTGGCCGCCGGCGCCGACTGGGAGACGTGCGGCCGGCTGGGCAGCGTCGCAGCCACCTTCGCCCTGGAACACATCGGCGGCCAAGGCCATAGCTACACCTGGGAGCAATTCAAGGCGCGCTACGAAGCGCACTTCGGCCCGCTCACCATTTCGCTCAACGGAAGCAAAGCGCGCTAGGGGATAGTTTAGCCATGCAACTGCCAAACTCACTCGTCCGCGAGCTAGAAAAGGCTTGCTCCACCTTGGTGAAGCACGGCGCGCAGCGCATTATTCTGTACGGCTCGCTTGCGCGTGGCGATTTTCGAGCCGACTCTGATATTGACCTATGCGTCGAGGGTTTGAGCCCCAATAAATTCTTTCGGGCGATTGCAGAGTGCATGATGAGCATAGATCGGCCGATTAGCATCCTCGACTATCACAATACCTATGGTTACCTGAGGGAGCGCATCCTCGCAGAGGGCCGAATTTTGTATGACCAAGGACAAGCAGAGAAACTCGACCAGTCCGAACCAGCCCAGTACAGTCGCAGAGGACCGAATTTTGTATGACTAAAGACGAGTTGCGACGTGAAATCAACTTCGGCCTAGAGAATCTGGAACGCATCTTTCAATCCATCATCTCTTTTGCCGCATCTGACGTCAGTGAGGATATCAAGACATCGGCGATCGCCTTCGAATGTCTCGGATACTACAACGCAATAGAACACCTGATCCTGAGGATCTTCAAATATCTCAACATACCCAAACCTGCGGGAGCATCATCTCACCGAGATACACTGCGAGGCTTCGAGATGCTGCTATCCGAGAAACGTCTTTCGCCATCGCAAGAAATCCTCGAGGCAATTGAGGATTTCATGGCGTTTCGTCATGTAGCAACGAATATCTACGGATTTTTAGTTGACTGGAAAAAGTTGTGTGCTGTCGTCGCTGAGATTCAGAGCACTCACGAGAGCATCAAACAACTGCTTGTTGAGTTGACAAACAACTTGTGACTTTTGCTCACCTTATCAGTTCATGAGTCATCTGCCAAAAGCACACAAGCGGCTTCGCCCATCTCCGATCCCGACGATAGGCAAGCAGCCTGGAGTCCCGGCGCTTGGTGTCCTTCAGATTGAAACAAATGTGAAAAGGAAAGGAGAGACAACCCGATGAACTACGACATCAAAGACATAGACCTGGCGACTTCGGGTCGCTACAAGATCGAATGGGCCGAGCAGGAGATGCCCGTGCTCCGGCTCATCCGCGAGCGTTTCGCGAAGGAGCAGCCGCTGAAGGGCGTGCGCGTAGCGGCCTGCCTGCACGTCACCAGCGAGACGGCGGCGCTGGTGCGCACCTTGCAAGCCGGCGGCGCGGATATCGTGCTGTGCGCCAGCAATCCGCTCAGCACGCAGGACGAAGTCGCCGCTTCGCTCGTCGTCCACGACGAGATCCCCGTCTTCGCCATCAAGGGCGAAGATAACGCCACATACTACCGCCACCTCAACGCGGCGCTCGACCACCACCCGCACATGACGATGGACGACGGCTGCGACCTGGTGAGCGTGCTGCACAAAGAGCGCCCGCAACAAGTGGGCGAGGTGCGCGTCGGCACAGAGGAGACGACGACCGGCGTCATCCGACTGCGCGCGATGGCCAAGGACGGCGCGCTGCGCTTCCCGGTGTTGGCGGTGAACGACAGCATGACCAAGCACTACTTCGACAATCGCTACGGCACCGGCCAGAGCACGATGGACGGCGTGATCCGCGCGACCAACATCCTGCTGGCCGGCCGCACGGTCGTCGTGAGCGGCTATGGCTGGTGCGGGCGCGGCGTGGCCGCGCGCGCGCGCGGCCTGGGCGCGCAAGTGATCGTGACCGAAGTGGATCCGCTGAAGGCGCTCGAAGCGCTGATGGATGGCTATCAGGTCATGCCGCTGCTCGAAGCCGCCAAGAAGGGCGACGTGTTCATCACCGTGACGGGCGACAAGAACGTGATTGACGAGCCGCACATCGCCGTGATGAAAGACGGCGCGATCCTGTCGAACTCCGGCCACTTCAACGCCGAGATCAACATCCCCGCGCTACAGAAGCTGAGCAACGGTCGCCCGCCGCGCCAGGTGCGCCCCTTCGTCGAGCAATACACGCTCAAGGATGGCCGACGAATCAACCTGCTGGGCGATGGCCGGCTGATCAACCTAGCAGCCGCAGAGGGCCACCCGGCAGCGGTGATGGACATGAGCTTCGCCAACCAGGCGCTCGGCGCGGAATACATGCTCAAGCACGGCGCCGGCTTCAAGCCCGACGTCTACACCATCCCCGAAGAAATTGACCGCGAAATCGCCCGCCTGAAATTGCGCAGCATGGGCGTGGAGATTGACACGCTCACCGAAGAGCAAGCGCGCTACTTGGCGAGCTGGGAAGAAGGAACTTAGCCGCTGCCGAAGCAAAGCCGGGGCAGCGCGATTTCGGCGCTGCCCCGCGTTTTTGCGTCTGGCCGGCTGATGCGCTCAATTGCCGGCCGGGGTGAGCGCGCCGGCTGATGAGCAATCGGCGGAGTAGACCAGGCCTTGGGCGTCCGCGTCCACCAAGACGCGCGTCGGCGGCGCGCGCAGGGTGAGCAGATAGTCGGCCAACTTCTCGCGCAGGTGACGCTGCAGAATGCGCCGCAGCGGCCGCGCACCCAAGCCCGGCTCGGTGTTCTGTGCCAAGAGCCATGCCCGCGCCTCCGGCGTCACCTCCAGCGCGACGCCTTGCGCCCTGGCCAGCTTCGCCTCGCGGGCGATCATCAAGTCGAGTATCTTCGCCATCGCATCGGGCTCAAGCGGCTTAAACATGACGACCTCATCCAGGCGGTTGAGGAACTCCGGGCGGAAGAATGCCCGCACGTCCAGCATGGCCAGCTCGCGCGCCCGCTCGCCCAGCGTCGGGTCGTTCAAGTATGATGCGCCGAGGTTGCTGGTAAGGATGATCACCGTCTCGGCAAAGTTCGCCACGCGCCCCTGCCCGTCGGTCAGCCGGCCCTCCTCCATCACCTGCAACAGGATGTCGAGGATGCGCGGATGCGCTTTCTCCACCTCGTCGAACAGCACCACGGCGTAAGGCGACCTGCGGATCTTCTCGGTGAGCTGGCCGCCGCTCTCATAGCCCACGTAGCCGGGCGGCGAGCCGATCAGCCGGTTGATCGTGTCGTCTTTCTGATACTCGGTCATATCAAGCGCGATCAGGTTGTCTTCACTGCCAAAGAGGAATTCGGCCAGCGCCTTGGCCAGCTCGGTCTTGCCCACGCCGCTGGGGCCAAGGAAGAGAAACGAGCCGATCGGCCGCTTGGGATCTTTCAAACCGACGCGCGCGCTCTTCACCGCCCGGCTGATGGCGAGGATGGCATTGTCCTGGCCGATCACGCGCTGTTGCAAAGCCTGCACCATTTGCGCATATTTGGCGCGCTCGTCCTCGCTCAGTTTGTTCACCGGAATGCCGGTCATCATGCTGACGGCGTAGGTCACGTCTTCAGCGTCAATCACAGGAACGGGGGCCATGGAGCGAGGCGCCGCATTTCGCGACTCTGGCTTTCCGCCCCCAAAACCCTTCACAACGGCGCACGCGCGATGGAGCGCCTGCACCGCCGCGCCCGGCAACGGCATTGCGCCGATGTAGCGCGCAGCCAGCGTCGTCGCCGCCTTAATCGCGCTGTCATCCACGACAAAGCCATAGTCGCGCTCGAACTCGGGCTTGTGCAGCGCCAACATCTGAAGACACTCGTCGGGCGTAGCCGGCGGCACGCGCAGCACATGCGCGTGCTCAACGACCGGCGCGTTGGCGCGAATGCGCTCGTTGTATTCAGCCTCGGTGGTCGCGCCGATCACAGCGCACGCGCCTTCGATCATCGCCTTGTGCAAGTCCTTCATCGCGCTCATCTGCGCGCCGCTTTCGGCGCGGCCAAAGAAACGGTGAATGTTGGCGATGAACAAAGCTCCACCTTCCGCCTGGCGCAGCGCTACCTGCATGGCCAACTGTGGGTTGTCCAACCATGCGCTCTCGCTCACTTCGATGATGCGCTCGATCCTGGGCGGCCCTTTGCCCTCGGCGACCAAGAAGGCCAACGACTGGGCCAAACTGCGGCGACCGCTGCCCGGCATGCCGACCAGGAAGGCGTTGCGCCCACGGGCCAGCGATAGCACGCTGACCAACTCCTGCGCCAGCTTCTCACGCAGGAAGAGCGGCGCAAGCCGGCCGCGTTTCGCCTCCGCCACCCAATCCACCGTCGTGGCACGCTTGCTGACGACGCCCTCTAACATGAGCGCGGCAAGGGCGCTGGGCGTCACCCCTTTGCGCTGCAACAATCCGGCGGTGCTCACGCCGGTCTGAGAGAGCGCGCCGAGCAAATGCTCTGTGCCGATGTAGATCTCGCCGTTGGCCAGCGCGATGGCGCGCGCCTCGTCCAGCGCAATTAACATCTCGTCGCTCAGCGTCGCCACTGCGTTCTGGTCGGTGATGTAGTCGAACTTGGCCGAGCGGCCCTCTCGCGCTCGCATCTGCGCTTCGGTCTCTCGCTCGAGGTCAGCCGGTTTGAAGCCGCGACTCTCGGCCAGCCTCTGGATGGCGCGGTAGGCCGTAGATTCAGGCATGCGGAGCAGCGCCAGCAACGCCATCTCAGGCATCAGCAGCGGTTTGCCCATCTGACGCATGATGTCGCCGGCGCGGTCCAGGGCGCGGCGCGTGGTGGCGTCGAGCAAGTCCTTATTCAACATGGCCATCAGCGGAGATTATCGCCCACGCGCGGTATGACGAGCCGCTTTGATGCGCATGGTTTGCGCATACCTCATCCCCCGCCTTGCCGGTGTGTGAGCGCGCGAGCCAGGCCCCAAGCCTAGTCAGACGGTTGACTTTTAGCGCGCGATGTGTAAAATCAAAACATCCGAATCATCAGATGAATTATATTCTTTCGACTTATCATCATCCGTCATCATGTTGCGAG
Organism: Thermoflexales bacterium; assembly: GCA_046299515.1. Lineage (GTDB taxonomy): Bacteria > Chloroflexota > Anaerolineae > J036 > Brachytrichaceae > JAAFGM01. Next base: position 86,067 of record JBKBID010000001.1, read on the forward strand.
GCATCGAATCAGACCTCCTGGAATACATCATCGCGCGCGGCTTGCAAGCAGGCGAACGGCTGCCGCCGCTGGAAGAGCTGAGCGCCGAGCTGCAGATCAGCATCGGCAAGCTCCGTGAACAGCTCGAAGTGGCGCGCGCGCTCGGCCTAGTCGAGGTTAAGCCGCGCACCGGCATCCGCGTCAGCCCTTTTAGCTTCCTCCCCGCGGTCCGCGTCAGCCTGCTCTACGCCATGGCCCAGAACCGCAAACTCTTCAACGCTTTCAGCGAACTGCGCAACCACATCGAATTCGCCTTCTTCCATGAAGCAGTTGCGCTGCTGACGAACGAGGACACGGCTTACTTGAAGTTTCTGATCGAGCAGGCCTTCGCCAAACTGGAGGAGCATCCGCCGCGCATCCCTCACGAGGAACACCGCGAGCTGCACCTGACGATCTATCGCCGCCTCGACAACCCCTTCGTCAAAGGCTTGCTGGAAGCCTACTGGGATGGCTACGAAGCCGAGGGACTAAGCGTGTTCTCCGACTACGACTATCTGCATGAGGTGTGGACCTATCACGAGGGGATCGTCAACGCAATCGTCGCCGGCGATGCGGACGAAGCCTACCGGCTGCTGGTGCAGCACACCAAGCTGCTGCAAAAGCGGCCGAAGGCGCGCGCGTCGCGCAGCCGGATGAACGGCGACGCCTTGGCGTCGGAGAGCAAAACGATCGCCCAACCGCCCATCGCCGCCCGATGAATGGCAACGCCCGGCGGCGAGGTTGTCGGGCGCAGGTATAGCCAATGAGTTTGAACGAACCCAAGATGGTTCAGGAGATGAAAATGCTGAGAGACCTTACCGCACCTACCCACGCAGCGCCTGCAACGCCCCAGCCTGCGCGGGATACGATTCCATCGCCCTTGCACCGTGAACCCATCGTGAACGACTTCGCCATTACCGCCGCCACAAAGAACGGCTCCGGCAGCCAGACATCCAACGCGGTCCTGCTGCGCGCCCTCTTCAAGATGGGCATCCCGGTCAGCGGCAAGAACCTCTTCCCATCCAACATCCAGGGCCGGCCGACGTGGTACACCATTCGGCTGAGCAAGGATGGCTACCTAGCCCGCCGCGAAACGACCGAGATCATGATCGTGCTGAACCCCGACACGATCCTCGAAGACCATCAGAACACCGCGCCGGGCGGCGTGTTCATGTACGCCGACGACATCAAGTTGCCGGTGCAGCGCAGCGACCTGCACTACTACGCCATTCCGGTCAAGGAGATGGCGCGCCAGCACGAGTCCGATCCCAAGCTGCGCACCTACGTGGCCAACATGGTGTACGTCGGCGCGATCGCCCAGTTGCTCGGCATTGACCTGGACGAGATCGAGGCCGCGCTGATGTTCCACTTCAGAGGCAAGGCCAAGCCGGTGCAGAGCAACATGCAGGTGGTGCGCGCCGCAGCCGCCTGGGCCGCCGAGCACTTGATCAAGACCGACCCCTACCGCGTGGAGCGCATGGATAAGACCAAGGGTCAGATCATGATTGACGGCAACACCGCCGCTGCGCTCGGCGCGATCTACGGCGGCGTAGGGTTCGCCGCGTGGTATCCCATCACGCCGGCCACCAGCCTGGCCGATGCGCTGAACGAATATCTGCCCAAACTGCGGATTGACCCCGAAACCCAAGCGCCGACCTACGCGGTCGTCCAAGCCGAGGACGAACTTGCGGCGTTGGGCATGGTCATGGGCGCCGGATGGGCCGGCGCGCGGGCGATGACATCCACCAGCGGCCCCGGCATCTCGCTGATGGCCGAGTTTGCCGGCCTGGGCTACTTCGCCGAGATCCCGGCGGTGATCTGGGACGTGCAGCGCATGGGGCCGGCCACCGGCCTGCCCACCCGCGTCTCGCAAGGCGACATCATCGCCGCCTACTGGCTCGGCCACGGCGACACCAAGCATCCGGTGCTGCTGCCCGGCTCGGTCTATGAATGCTTTGAGTTCGGTTGGCGCGCTTTCGACCTGGCCGAGCGCCTGCAGACGCCGATCTTCGTGCTGAGCGACCTGGACCTGGGCATGAACCAGTGGATGAGCAAGCCGTTCGACTACCCCGAGGAGCCGATGGATCGCGGCAAGGTGCTCACCGAAGAACAAGTCAACGCCACGCGCGGCTTCGCGCGCTACAAGGACGTGGACGGCGACGGCATCGGCTGGCGCACGCTGCCGGGCAACGAAAGCCCCTTCGCCGCCTACTTCACGCGCGGCTCCGGCCACAACGAGCGCGCCATGCTCTCGGAGCGCGCCGACGACTGGGAGAACAACATGGACCGCCTGGCGCGCAAATTCGAGACGGCCCGCAAGTTGATGCCGCCCCCCGTGATTGACATGGTCGAGGGCGCAGAGATCGGGATCATCGGCTTCGGCTCGACCGACCCGGCCATTCAAGAGGCGCGCGCCATGTTGGAAGCGAAAGGCATTCGCGCCTCGTATCTGCGCCTGCGCGCCTTGCCGATGAACGACGACGTGACGATGTTCCTGGCGTCGCACAAGCGCATCTACGTGGTCGAACTGAACAGCGACGCGCAACTATGCCAACTGCTGCGCCTGCACTCGCCCAAAGACGCCGAGAAAGTGCATCCGGCCAATCACAACGACGGCTTGCCGCTAACGGCGCACTGGATCACCGAGGAGATTCTGTATCAGGAGACGCGACATTGAGCCTGGCCTGCGCGCTGCGGCGCGCCGCAGCGCGACATCGCCGGCAGGAGAAACAATCATGACAACGGTCAAGAACGGAAGCATCGCTGCGAACGGCGCGCCAGCAACCACAGCGCGCGACGCCCAGCCCAAGGCGCCGCTCTCGAGCGCATCCGGCGTGAACATCATCGGCCTGGTGAAAGCCGATTACAAGGGCCTGGAATCCACGCTGTGCAACGGCTGTGGGCACGACTCGATCTCGTCGCAGATTATCACCGCGTGCTATGAGCTGGGCGTGAAGCCCGAGCACATCGTCAAGTTCAGCGGCATCGGCTGCAGCAGCAAATCGCCGGCCTACTTCATGAGCCGGTCGTTCGGCTTCAACGCGCTGCATGGCCGCATGCCGTCGGTGGCGCAGGGCGCGCTGCTGGCAAACCACACATTGCAGGGCCTGGGCGTCAGCGGCGACGGCGACACCGGCAGCATCGGCCTTGGCCAATTCATGCACCTCATCCGCCGCAACCTGCGCATGGTCTACATCATCGAGAACAACGGCGTGTACGGCCTGACCAAAGGCCAGTTCTCGGCCACCGCCGACGTGGGGCAAGAGCTGAAGCACGCCGGCCGCAACGAGCTCCCGCCGATAGACCTGTGCCGCGCCGCGATCGTGGCCGACTGCGGGTTCGTCGCTCGATCATTCGCCGGCGACCCCAAGCAAGTCGTGACGTTGCTCAAGGCCGCGCTCAGCCATCGCGGCACCGCCGTGCTCGACATCATCAGCCCCTGCGTCACGTTCAACAACCGCGACGACAGCACCAAGAGCTACACCTGGGGCAAGGCGCACGACGAACGCATCAACGATTTCGGCTTCGTCATGTCGCAGGAAGAGATTCGCGTGGACTACGCCGAGGGCGAGACGAAAGAGGTCGAGCTATTCGACGGCTCAAGGATCGTCCTGAAGAAACTAGACGGCAGCCACGATCCGACGGACAAACAAGCCGCCCTGCGCTTGCTCACCGAGGCGCACGACAATCAACTGTTCGTCACCGGCCTGCTCTACATCAACAGCGAGCGGCCCAACTTGGCCGAGACGTATCACTTGGTCAAGCCGATCGCTTCGTATCAGCAGGACAAGCTGCGACCTTCCCGCGAGAGCCTACAAAAGATCATCAGCGCCATGTATTGATTGCGCTCCCGCGCAGGCAGCGTACGTCAGACCGCCCTACTCCGCAACAGGTCGGACCTATTGGAACGGTCCGACCTGTGCGATTATGAGACCCAACCCTGAGCGCGATATAGACCTGGCACTCCACAACTCTGGACTCAGAATAGAGGCTACTCGGAGCATGGTGTATGGTAATTGGCGACAACGTGTGTGGATGCGGAGCAGATAGTAAGTCAAGCAACTGGTGGAGATACTTTATTCACCCTGAGCAAACGTTGCCTGCCTTAAGCGGTTGCTAACGTGCTTATCTCGCGCCTGAGGTATTACTTTCAATCTATTCCCACCATCCTGCGCCAGGTTACAAACTGGCCTAGCATGGCCTTCTTGCCTTTCAGCAGGCCCGTAGTCCTTCAATTGCGCAGCGGCTTCCGCTTCCGCGTGCGCAGCTTGATGGACGCATGGATCGTGAAGGAGACCCGCCTGGATCGGCAATATCTCTCAACGGCGCGTGTGCAGGACGGTTGGACTGTGATAGACGTTGGCGCCGGCATTGGCGATTTCGCCATCTTGATGGCGCGCGAGCATCCACATAGCCGCATCTACGCATACGAGCCTTTCCCGCCTTCATACGCGCTGCTTCAGCAAAACATCGCACTAAACGGCGTCGGGAATGTCACGCCATTCCCGGCAGCAGTTGGCGCAGTGCGCGGAACTGCGCGGCTGTTCCTAGAGGGCGACGCCGTCCAGCATTCTGTGTCGAAGCGCTCGGTTAACGCTACGGCTCCTTTCGTCGAAGTCCAAACGCTCACTCTGATGGATGTGCTTGAGCAAAACGGGATCGAGCGCTGCGATGTGCTCAAAATGGATTGCGAGGGGTGTGAGTTTGACGTGTTGCTCAACGCGTCGGCAGAAGTGTTGCAGCGGATCACGCAGATATGGCTGGAGTATCACGACGGCTATAGCCGCTACACCCATCTGCACCTCGTAGATCACCTACAGCAGCACGGGTTTCAGGTTCGGGTGAAGCCCAGCCCTGTGCACCGACACTTAGGGCTACTCTTTGCTTCGGCTGACGCCGCTGCAGCCTAACTGCGCCAATGTCCGGCGCAGCTCGCCGTTGACCGGACGAGCAATCAAGGCTGATCACTAGTTTGCCTGATGTGGAGGTTCCCTCTCAGCTCATGTCTGAACCTCAACCTCAGAGAACCTCAGAGACATCCTCGACATCCGCTTGAATTTCGGCTAGAATTGGCGCGTCTTCATTGCCATTTACATCTCCTCAGAATTCACACGAAGAGGGTTTCCCTGTGAGCGACGAAAATCTGACGATCCCAGCCGCCAACGGCACGGCGAGTGCCGAAACCAGCAGTCATCTGCCGGATAGTCCTAGCTTGAGCCTCGCCACGCTCAAGCCACGCATGGCGTTCAAGGGCAAGGTGACGCGCGTCGAGTTGGGAGGCGTTTTCGTAGACATCGGCGTAGGCGTGGACGGTTTCCTCCATATCTCACAAATCGTCAGCGACAAGCCGGTGCTGCGCGTCGCTGACGTCTTTCATCCCAACGACGAAGTTCAGGTCTATGTGTTGCGCGTCCACCCGAAAAATAAGCGCATTGACCTGACTATGCACAAACCTTCCGCCTATGACTGGAGCAACCTCGAAGTCGGCGCTAAACTCAACGGCGTCCGCGTCGTCTCCATCGAGAGCTTCGGCGTATTCGTTGACTTCGACGGCCCCAAGCATGGCTTGATCCCCTTCAACCTCATGCCCAAGGGCGTGCGGCCGAAGGTGGGCGATTACATAGACGACGTGTGGGTGGTCGAAGTAGACGAGAGCAAGCGACGCATCGGCCTCACCATGATCGAGCCGCCGGCGCTGCCCTGGGAGAAGATCAAGAAGGGCAATCGCTATGTCGGCAAAGTGACCCGGGTTGAGCGCAATGTCGCATACGTGGACATCGGCGCGGAGCGCGAGGGACTCGTGCGCATCTCTTCGCTCAACGTCGCTTACGCCGATATGCATACTTTCGTCGCCGAGGGCGAGGAAGTCAACGTCCGCGTGCTGAAAGTCGATCCCCACAAGCGGCAGATAGACCTCACGTTGGAAGGGATCAAAGCCGAAGACTACGCGCTATCGTCCGGGCCCGACGAGCAGTTGAGTCCGTTCGCCGCCGCGCTGCAGCGCGCTCAGCGCATCAAACGCGCGCAGATGGCCGCAGCCGCAGACCAGGCGGCCAAGAAAGCCAACTCACAGAACGCGCAGAACGAGCTGCTCGAGCGCGCGCTGCCGCAGGCGCAGAAGAAGGACAACTGAACCGCGCGCGGTAATTGGTAATTGGTAATTGGCGGACGGCTGCCACCAATTACCGATTACGAATTACCAACATGGAACTCACCGAGGTAGAACGCGAACGCCTGGCGAAGCTGGAACAGCTCCGCGCGTCGGGCATCGAACCCTATCCGCTGCGCTCCCAGTTCGTGCGCCGGCGCATGATGGCTGCCGATGCCGTCCGGCGTGCGCTGGCGTTGGCGCAGAACCACGCCGACGCTTCAGCAAACGACGAGGCTGCGGTCATGGGGCGCATCGTCGCCCGTCGCATCATGGGCAAAGCAGCCTTCCTCGGCGTCGAAGACGCCAGCGGCAAGATTCAGTTCTACGCCCGCATCGGCGATGACTCGCTCGACGCCGACTCGTTCGCCCGCTTCAAGGAACTCGACCTGGGCGACTTCATCGAGGCGACCGGCGCGCTATTCGTCACCAAGACCGGCGAACCTACTCTGCGCGTGACCGACTGGCGCCTGCTGGCCAAGTCCATCAGCCCGCTGCCCATCGCCAAGGAAGAGAAACAGCCCGATGGATCGGTCGTGCGCTACAGCGCGTTCAGCGATCCGGAGTTGCGCTACCGCCAGCGCTACGTGGACCTGGCCGTGAACCCTGAAGTGCGCGAAATTTTCGTGACGCGCGCCAAGATCATTAAAGCCATTCGCGAGTTTCTGGATAGCAGAGGATTCCTCGAAGTGGAAACGCCGGTGCTACAGCCGATCTACGGCGGCGCCGCGGCCCGGCCGTTCATCACCCACCACAATCAACTCGACCAAGACCTGTATTTGCGTATCTCGTTTGAACTCTATCTCAAGCGGCTGATCGTCGGCAATCTGGAGCGCGTGTACGAGATCGGGCGCGACTTCCGCAACGAAGGCGTGAGCTTCAAGCACAACCCCGAGTTCACCCAGCTTGAGTTCTATGCCGCCTACATGGACATGTACGACGTGATGGACCTGGCCGAAGAGATGCTCCAGCACGTCGCGCGCCAAGTGCTGCCCCCAAGCGCCAAGGGCAAGAGCCAATTTCGCGGGCACACCATTAACTGGCTGCAACCTTTCAAACGCGTCAAACTGCGCGACGCGATTCGCGAGAGGACCGGCGTAGATTACACCCAATTCCCCGACCGCCAATCGCTGGCCGATGAGGTGCTGCGGCGGAAGCTGCTCACGCCCGATGTGATCCGTGGCAAGCCCTGGGGCAAAATTGTGGACAGCTTGATCGGCGACTATGTGGAGAAGACGTTGATCGAGCCGACCTTCCTCTACGAATACCCGCGCGACATCTCGCCGTTCGCCAAGAGCGTCCCCGGCGATCCGAACACCGTCGAGCGATTCGAGGGATTCGTCGGCGGCGTGGAGCTGTGCAACGCCTTCAGCGAGTTGAACGACCCACTCGAACAGCGGCAGCGCTTCCTCGAAGAAGCCGTCAATGCCGAAGAGGGCGAGGCCAACCCGGTGGACGAGGACTACGTGCGCGCCCTGATGTACGGCATGCCGGCCACCGGCGGCTTCGGCATGGGGATTGACCGGCTGGTGATGATGTTCACCAACCGCGACTCGATCCGCGAGGTGCTGCTGTTCCCGGCGCTGCGACAAGAGGAGCGCGCCGCAACGCACTGAACCCCGCGCGGCGGCGCTTCAAACAGGTGACAGGCGCCGCCAGACCGCGTTCACCAGCCCCATCGGCGCGAAGTTGCCGACCAGCGCAATGAGCCGGTTGTGCGCGCCGGGGATGCAGACTACCTCGCGACCTAGCGCGTTCAGCGACGCCGCGACCACCGCCTCCGCCGTTTGCCACATGAACGCCGGCAGTTGCTCGCGCCGGAAGCCGCCGGCGCGATATGGCTCCCGGTCATGAAACTCGGAATAGGTGAAGCCAGGACACAGCGCCTGCACGCACACGCCCGAGCCGTCTAACTCGGCCTGGAGCGATTCCGAAAAGTTGATCAGGTAGCGCTTGGTCGCGCTGTAGGTCGCGTTGCCCGCCAAAGGGTACCAGCCGGCGGTCGAAGCGACATTGATAATGCCGCCGCGCCGTCGCCGCAACATGCCCGGCAGCGCCGCCCGCGTCAGGCGCATGGTCGTCGTGATATGCACATGGAGCATGTCGAGTTGACCTTCAAACGGCAGATCGGCATATTTGCCCACCGTGCCGAAGCCGGCGTTGTTGATCAGCAAGTCCAGCCGGCCCGCCTCGCTCACATCCGCGGCGGCGTCGGCGACGCGCTCGATGTCATCCGGGTCCGCCAAATCGGCGGCGAGCACATGCGCCTCAATCGCATGTTGCTGCTGCAGCGAATCGGCGAGCGCAGCGAGCCGCTCTCTGCGCCGCGCAACCAGCACCAGGTCATAGCCGGCGCGAGCCAACTGCCGGGCGAACGCCGCGCCGATGCCCGCCGATGCGCCGGTGACCAAAGCGACGGGCGGCCGGCCATCGCGGCTCCCCTCGGCGCCGGCCAGGAAGCGCGAAGGACCACGCTGGACGAACTCCGGCTGCAGCAACCTCCAGGCGAACGCGCCGCTGGCGGCAGCGCCGATCCAGGTGAAGAGTCGTGTGACGATGCTCATATCCCACATCCATGGCGATGACGCAATGCTTCAACGCTGCGCGTATGCTAACACGTCCATCGGCGCGCCGGATAATCGCATGGCGGGCATCGTCTTTTCTCAGGTGGCATTTGCCATTTTGTTATATAATCTTCAAGGTTGCTTGTAGTCGCCCGGACTCATAACACTCCCTTTGCAGACGCGACTCAAGCAGTAAAGCGTGATCGAAGCACACCGGCGTTCAAAGCAGCACGCTGCGCATCGTCGAGCTAACAATGTCGCGCGTCGGAGCACAAGGTAGCCCATCGCCGTTAGCTGTGCTTCCGTTGTATGGTGGCCGTCATCGCTATCCTCCTCGTTGCCCGGCCACCATACTCACGCTTCCCTTAAACCGAGCGTCGGAGCGGGCGCATTTCCCCTCGCCATGAGCGTCGCTCGGCTGATCAAGCAGCGCGCCCCTTTCCGGGCTCACGAATTCCGCGATAATTCGGGCGCTCGACCGATGAACCCTTTCACCAAGTCCATTGCTTCCCGCCTGCGCTCGCGCCGCCTCGGGCAATTTATCGAGCGCTGGGACGCGCTGGAGGCGCTGGTGATTCGCGTGTATCGCCACAACAGGGCGAACGAGGCCGACGACGCGGAGTTCGCCGAATTGAAACGTTGGCTGCACGAGCATTATCCCGAATGGCGAGCGCGTCTCGAACCGCATTGGCGATCCGCACTGCGCGGCGGCCAACCCTCGCAGGACGACCCATTCATCTTCCTATTCGCCCCAGAACGCGCGGCGGCCTTCTGCGGCAGTTGGGCGCACATGCAGGCGCTGCCGGCCGCCCGCGAGGCGCTGAACCGCCTGATACTCGAAGAACGCTGATCGAAGCCGTCGTCTCATGAGCTACTACATCCGGCATTTCAAGGACGTGACCGACCACGAGCGATGCGAAGCCATTCAGGCCAAGGTATGGGGCGAGCCATTCGTCGTGCCGGCCAATATGACCATCACCCTACAACGGCACGGCGGTGTAGCGATCGGCGCATTCGAGCCTGACCCCGAAGGCGAGCAGATGATCGGGTTCGTCGTCGGCTTCATGTCGCCGACGCACCACGCGGGCGCGAATCGCGGGCTCAGCCACCATTCGCACATCGCCGCCGTGCTGCCGGAAAGACAAGGGCTGGGCATCGGCGAGGCGCTCAAGCGCGCGCAGGGCGAGGCGGTGCGGGCGCAGGGGCTGAACCTCATCACCTGGACATACGATCCGCTGGAGGCGAAGAACGCGCGACTGAACATCGGCAAGCTCGGCTGCATCTGTCGGACGTACATTCGCAACGCCTACGGCGATATGCGCGATGCGCTGAACGCCGGCCTGCCCTCCGATCGCTTCGAGGTGGAATGGTGGCTCGATAAACGATGCGTGGACGGCGAATGGCGCATGGCGAACGACCAGGTGCGTTTCTCGAGCTGCGATGATCAGCTCTGGTTGGAGATCCCGCGCAACTTCCAGGCGCTGAAGCGCGCCGACCGAGAAGCCGCGCTGCGTTGCCGACTGGAGATGCGCGAGCGGTTCGAGCAGGCGTTCGCGCAAGGCTATGCAGTCACCGGCTTCACGCTGGACGACGAGCGCGGCGTTTATACACTGACGCGCCTGGCGCGTGATGCAGGCTCTCATACGCCTCCAACCTTTCGCGGCTAGACTCGCAATGCTATGGACTTATTCAGCTCAATCCTAATCGGCCTGCCCGTCTTCATCATCCTGCTCGGACCGCTCATGTTCATCCATGAGCTGGGCCATTTTCTGTCGGCGAAGAAGGCCGGCATCCGCGTCGAAGAGTTCGGCATGGGCCTGCCGCCGCGCGCGGTGCGCTTGTTCAAGCGCGGCGAGACCGAATACACCTTGAACTGGCTGCCCTTCGGCGCGTTCGTGCGCATGACCGGCGAAGAGGACCCTAGCGACCCGCGCAGCTTCGCAGCGCAACCCAAACGCTGGCGGTTGGCCACGCTGGCCGCCGGCCCGTTCATGAACTTCCTCGGCGGCTTCGTCATCCTCACCCTAGCCTATTTGTTCTTCGCAACGCAGCCGACGGAGTTCCAGTACCGCATCAACGCGGTGATGGCCGACAGCCCAGCCGAACGCCTGGGATTGCAGCCGGGCGATGTCATCCTTTCGGTCAACGGCGTGGACATGATCCAGCGCATCTCCCCCGCGCAACGCGAGCAGCCGACGGTGAACGCCCTGCGCACGCAGACCCAACAGGCCATCGGCAAGGACATCACCATAGTCGTGCAGCGCGAAGCCGAAGGCGAGGCGCAGCCGCGCAAGGTGACGCTGACCGGCCAAATTCCCGCCAACGCCAACCCGAACGCGCCGCTCGGCGTGAGCTTATCCTTCAACGTCACGAAGTCGGAGCGCGTCGCGTATTCCATCCCCGATGCGATAGCCGCCGCCGCGGATGACGTCGCCGGCATCTTCGTTGCGCTGGCGCGCCTGCCGGGTGAGCTGATCAGCCAGAACATCCCGCTGGAACAAGCGCGGCCGGTCGGCGTCGTCGGCATCACCTCCATCGGCGTCTCGCTCGTTGATGAGCGCACCACCGAGTCACAAGGGTTGCTGCCCTTCTTGCGCTTCGCCGGGTTCATCAGCATCATGCTTGGGTTTACCAACCTATTGCCGATCCCCGCGCTGGACGGCGGACGCATCCTCTTCATCCTGATCGAGGCGGTGCGCGGCAAGCGCGTGGATCCGCGGCGCGAACAGTGGGTGCACGCCGTCGGCATGGTGATCCTGCTGAGCTTGTCGGCCGTGATCGTCGTGATGGACATCGTGCAACCGATCGCGATCCGTTGACATGACCAAGAAGACATCCAATAAGGCGGTTACGTTCGAGCGCGCCATCGAATCCCTGCGCACGGAGGCAGAGCCTAGCCAGGAGAGTCTGCTGGCGCTCTCCGATCTGGCGGGCGAGCAGCTCGCGATCTGGCATAACGTGTGGGCTAATTTGTCCGCCGATCGGCGCGCCAGCCTGACCGAACAGTTGCGCGAGTTGGCCGAGGAGGACATCGAGGCCGACTTCCGCCCGATCTTCCGCTTTGGCTTGTCCGACCCCGATGAGCGCGTGCGCCTGGCTTCAGTCGAGGGGCTATTCGAGGACGACCATCCGAGTTTGATCCCGCTGTTAATTGCGGCGCTGCGCGACGATCCATCCCCAACGGTGCGCGCTGCGGCGGCGGAGTCGCTCGGTCGCTTTGTCTATTTCGGCGAAATGGATCGCCTGAGCGAGGCGCGGCGCAGCCAGGTGTATGCCGCGCTGATGCGCGCGCTGCTCACCTCGCCCGAAGACTCCCTCGTGCGCCGTCGGGCGCTGGAGTCGCTGGCCTACGTCTCGAACGAAGAAGTGGACTTGCAAATCCGCGAGGCTTACTACTCCGAGAACGACCTGCTGCGGCTGAGCGCGATCGTCGCAATGGGGCGCAGCGGCAACCGCGCGTATTGCGAGATCGTGCGCAGCGAGCTGCATAGCGTGTCGCCGGCCGTGCGCCGCCGGGCCGCCGAAGCGAGCGGCGAACTGGAGGACGAGGAGGCCGTGAACGACCTGGCGCAGTTGCTGGATGACCCGGACGATGAGGTGCGCTTCGCCGCATTAGATGCGCTGGCCCTCATCGGCGGCAACGAAGCCGAGAAGTTGCTGCGCGCCGCTGCCGATTCAGACGACGACGCGCTCGCCGAATATGCCGAACAGGCGCTGGAGGAGTTCGAGTTCTGGCACGGCGACATGGACTTCCCGCTGGCGCTGTTCGAGGAAGAAGACCTTAAGCCAAAGCCGATCCGGCGTCGGGCGAAGTAACGGGGCATCCCGCCACAGCCGCGTACAATCAGCGGCGCGATCGTGAACGCATCAACTCGGCGCTACCGCGCGCTGTCCCTCGCCACGCTGCTCACCCTCGCGCTGTCCGTCACTTCTCTGATCGGCTTCCAGTCGGCTCAGGCGCTGCACGCGCGCGGGCGCGCGCTCCCCTTCCCGCAGCCGGTGTTTGGTGCGGAGTCGCTGCGCTTGGGCGTGAACGCCGCCCTCGAACAATACGACGATGAGGCGCTCGACGCCATGCTCGCCGATCTGGCGCGGCGTGGGGTGCGTTGGGTGCGCCAGGAATTCCGCTGGAGCGAGATCGAAGCGGAGCGCGGCCGGTTCGACTGGTCGGCGAGCGACCGCATCTTCGGCGCCGCCGCTCGCTACGGCATGAACATACTGCCCGTGCTATGGACGACGCCGGCCTGGGCGCGTGCGCCGTCCGCCTCCGCGCAGTTCCCGCCCATCGAGACTGCGCCGCCGGCAGACCTGGACGACTTCGCGCGGTTCGCGCGCGCATTCGCCGAGCGCTATGACGCAGGACGCCCTAGCCCAGCCTCCGCATCGTCCGCCAACTCCCGATTCTCATCTCCCATCTTCGCCTACCAAATCTGGGACGAGCCGAATCTGAGCGCAGCCTGGGGCAACGCGCTCATAGACCCGACGTATTACCTGCAAATGCTGCGCGCCGCGCGCCGCGCGATTCACGAAGTGAACCCGAACGCGCGCATCATGCTGGCCGGCCTGGCGCCTACCGTCGAACAGAGCAACGTCAACCTCGCGCCGCAGACTTTTCTGCTCAAGTTGTACCAGCTCGGCGGGCACGAGGCGTTCGACATCGCCGCCGCCAAAGCCTATGGCTTCGACTTTCCGCCGGACGACCGGCGCGTGGATGCCGGCGTGCTGAACTTCTCCCACGTGATCCTGATGCGCGAGATGATGACGGCGCACAACGACGGCCACAAAGCGATCTGGCTGACATCTTTCGGATGGAACGCGCTTCCAACGGGCTGGCGAGGCGAACCCTCGATCTGGGGCAACACCGACGAGGCGCAACAGGCGGATTACACCCGACGTGCGGTTCAGCGCGCCGCGACAGAGTGGCCATGGGTGGGCGGGATGTTTATTGACGGCCTGCAACCGCGCCCGCGCCCCCTGCGCCCCGAGGCTGACGCGCGCTGGGGCTTTGCGCTGCTTGATTCGCAAGGACGCCCCCGACCGGTCTATGAAGCGCTGACGCAGGCCGTCGGCGATGCCGCGCGTGCGCCGCGCGCGCAGTTGTTCGCCGACTGCCGGTCGCCCCAAAGCCTCTATCGCGCGCTCAACCTGGACAATGTGACGACGGCCATGCCGGAGATTCTGGCGTCCAAACCGGACTGCGAGGCGCCCAACCCGCGCGCGCAATTCAGCGAAGGATGGCGCTTCGGCCAGCTCGGCGCCGATGTCCCCGACCGGCCCGATGCGAAGGTGAGCTTCCGCTTCACGGGCGACGCGCTGGCGCTGATTGTGCGGCGGGGCAACTACCGCGCCTACACCTTCGCGCTTGTGGACGGTCGGCCGGCCAACCGCCTGCCCACCGAACCGCGCGGCGCATACCTGATCATGACTTCAGCCGGCCTCTATCCGGTCATCGAGACGATTCTGCTGGCCGACGGCCTGGGCGAGGGCGAGCACGTCGCCGAGATCACGGTGGATCGCGGCTGGAACCAGTGGGCATTGATCGGCTGGAGCAGCGCCCCGGCTGACGATCGGCGATGGGAGATTGCCGGCCGGCTCGCAGTCGGCATCGGCGCGTTGAGCGCAATCGCGTTAATCGTCGGCGCGCCGCGCGCGCGCTGGGGCGAATGGTGGACGACCTGGACGACGCGCCTGCGCAGCCGCCGGCCCAACGCCGCCCGCCGGAACGCGCGCGCCGTTGCCGCCGCGCTCATCCTGTGGCTCACGGCGGCGCTGACCTGGGCGCAAGACGCCGCCACAGCCTATCGCAACCTCGGCCTGGGGCCGAATGTCGTCTTCACCGGCTTCGCCTCTGGCATGTTGTTCTGGTCGCCGGCGATGGTCGTCAGCCTGGTTGCCCTCATCGCGCTGACCGCGCTTGTGCTGCTGAGGCTGGAAGCCGGTTTGATGCTGTTGGCGTTCTTCATCCCGTTCTACCTCGTGCCGCAGCGCCTGTTCGAGCGGTCGTTCGCGATGGTCGAGTTGCTGACGCTCATCTGTCTGGCGTCGTGGGGATTGCAATGGCTGCGCATCGGCCTATGGGCGAAACGTGCAGGGACGCCGTTCGCCGTCATGCCTCCGCGACTCACGTTGTTCGATTGGAGCGCGCTTGCGTTAGTCGGTGTGGCGCTGCTCTCGGCGCTACAAGCGGATTTTCGCGTCGAGGCATTCCGCGAGCTGCGGCTCGTCATCGCCGAGCCGGCGCTGGTCTATCTCATGCTGCGGATGCTCCCCCCCGACCGCGACGAGGGGCTGACGCCTGAGCAGCGAGTCATGCCGATCCTCGACGGCTTCGCGCTGGGCGCAGTCATCGTGGCGATGATCGGCCTGATCAACTATGCGCAAGGCAACACCATCGAGGCCGAGTTCGGCTTGCCGCGCATCAAGAGCGTGTTCGGTTCGCCCAACAACGACGCGCTGTACCTGGAGCGCGCGCTGCCGATCATGCTGGCCGTTGCGCTCTTCGGCCGACGAGCGCGCTGCGCTTCGCGCGGCGCGTTTCAGCTCTCCGCCATCGGCGCTTCGCGCGGCGCGCTCTACTGGGTTGGCTTCGTCCCCGTCGCCCTAGCGCTGCTGCTCACCCAGTCGCGCGGCGCGCTGCTGCTGGGCGCGCCGGCGGCCATCGCTGCGATGGCGCTGTCGGCCGGCGGCCGGCGGCGCTGGATCGGGATTGGGGTGCTCATCGCGGTCGCCCTGGCATTCGCCGTGCTGCTCAGCGGCGCGGCGCAGCCGCTGCTGACGGGCACGCGCCTCGCCAACGCTCTGGACTTGCAGCGCGGCACCGGCTTCTTCCGGCTGAACTTGTGGCAGAGCGCCTTCAACATGTGGCGCGACCATCCGTTGCTCGGCGTTGGGCCGGATAATTTCCTGTATGCGTATCGCAGCTTCTATATCCTGCCGGCGGCCTGGCAGGAACCGAACCTCTCGCACCCGCACAACCTGCTGCTCGACTTCGCCGCTCGGCTCGGCGCGTTGGGGCTGATCGTCGGCGCAGGGTTGACCATCGGCTATGGGATGCTGGTGAAGCGGACGCTGCCGGTCAATCGCCCGCTGGCCGTCGGCTGCGCCGGTTTGCTGGCTGCTATGCTGGCGCACGGCCTGGTGGATCACAGCTTCTTTCTGGTGGAGCTGGCGCACGCCTTCATGCTGACGGCGGGGGTGATGGTGACGACGGCCGCACAAGAACCGCCGAGGCCATCAGGCGAATCTGGGCTTGTCGGCTTGGGCGGCTGAGCAATACACCTTAGCGAACGGCAGCCCCATCTCGGTCTGCCACTCGCCGGCGGCCCAGCGCATCCCGCGCGCCATCATCGTCAGCACCGGCGGCATGGCCACAACGTTCGCCTGATGGCCCAGTGAGCAGTAGAACACCCGCCCTTTGCCGTAAGTCTTCGTCCACACCACCGGCATGATTGTGTCGCCGTAGTCCTCGAAGGTCGTCGTCGCCATCACGCGGATCGCCGGGTCTACGTGCATGTAGTACTTCTCCGTCCACACCTCAAAGTCGTGGATGCCTTCGGTGATGGGGTTGCGGTCAATGATGTTGACCCAGTAGTGCCGGCCGTCGTTGCCCGGATGCGCCACCCACTGGCCGCCGGTCATGAACTGATACTCGGTCTCGTTGCGAAAGGCGTCGCACATGCCGCCGTGACAACCGGCCAGGCCGACCCCGCCGCGCACGGCTTCCAACAAGGGTTCGAGTTGCTCGCGCTTGATCGTGCCCATCGTCCAGATCGGCACAATCAGATCGAGCGATTTGAGCCGATTCGCGTCGAGGAAAGCGTCAAGCGTATCAGCGCATTCGACCGAAAATCCGGCGCGCGCCAGCGCGTCGCCCAGGAGTCCCGCGACCTCCTTCGGCTGATGACCCTCCCAGCCGCCGTAGACGATGAGCGCTTGCTTCATACGCAGCCGATTGTAGGCCGGCCGGGCGCAAAAACAAATCTACGGCGATGCAGAGGAGCCGGCTGTCACGGTCGGATCCTCGTTTTCGCGGTCCAGACGCGCATGCGCGCCGCCGTCCGACGGCAACCACATAGTCTGTTGCTCGCGCCTGCGCGCCTCGCGCTCCATCTCCGCCACGATGCGCGCCACTTCCTCGAAGGCGGCGCGCTGCTTGCGATACAGGTCGCTCTCGCTCATCACCAGCTTGCGCGCCACATCGCGCACCTTCATATTCTGCATAATCTTGAGTTCGAGGATGTTGTAAAGCATCCACTCGGCGGCGGTAAAACTGCGCGTGCCGTCCGGCTTCAGGCGCTCGATGGCTTCGGCCAGCACGCGGCGCAGCGCTTTGGTGGCGTTGCCATTCTCCTGCTTAATCGCCTCGCTGACCACGCGCAGGTTGAGCAAAGGCGACTCGGCCAGCTTGGGCCCGCCCCAATACTGACTGAGCGCGTCGCGCACCAGTTGGGTGAAATCATCGTGGTTATCTACCGGGACGCGCTCGAAGTCGGCGACGGTAGGCGCAGCCGGGTTGCGCGTGCCGGCCATGCGCCGCTGCATATCCTCCGCCTCCGGCACCAGTCGTTCCAGCGCCTCGAAGGCGCGCCGCTGCTTGGAGGCATCTTCCAGGGCGCGCGCGGCCTGTGATACCAGCACGGCCACGCCTTCGCGTTCCTCATCGCTCAGCTCCGGCTCTGTGGTGCGCGCGGCCAGTCCCATCACCCCCAGCACCTGATGATGATCCTGCGACCGCAGCGGGATCAGCCAGTAGCCGCCCCACACGATGAAGTCACTTTCGACCTCGAAGGCGTGTGGGGAGGGCAGATGTTGGCCGTTCGCGCCGTTGGCGGATCGACCCGGCGGAAGCGTCGTCGCCGAGCGCACGGCGTCAGGCGGCACGGGCAATGCGCCGCGCGCGTCGTCCGGCGCAAAGTTGCCGATGATCACATTGATCGGCGCGGCGCAGGCATCCCGCTCGTCGGTCAGACAGGTTGTAACAAACGCCGTTCGCGCGCGCAGCAGGTCGCACAGCGCGGCGAGGATATTCTCCAAGTACTGGGTGAGGTCCGACGTCGTCATCAGCCGAGCGCTGAACTGTTGCAAGCGGCGCACTTCCTCGGCGTCGTCGCCGGCGATCAGCCGGTCGAGCGTCGGTTGCACCATGTCAATGAACCATTGGACCATCAGGATGATCGTCGCCGCAGCGACCAGGCCGATGAACGCGCCGGGCAAATCGAGCCAGCGTTCGACGCGCGTGCTGACCACAAAGGCCGTGATAACAGCCGCTGCCGTCAGCGGCCCACGGATTAGGTATTTCACCATGCGCCGCTTGATCACCCGGTCGGGCGCGCTGGCGCCGAAGTAGGCCACCGTGTAACCCATGAACGTGATCGCCGCGCCGACGCCCATGTTGACGAACAGGATGCCGCCCCAGGGCAGCAAATCGGGCAGGGCCGACGGCCAGCCCACGGGCAACAAGTAGGGGAACATGCCGAGGGACGGCGCAGCGAACGCTGCGGCAAAGTAGGTCATGCGCCGCTTGCTCGTCGCGGTGAGCGAGCGCCGGCGCGCCTCGAAGACGTTGTACGTCGCCCAGGCAACGCTGCCAAAATAATAAAGCGTGAACGGGTAAAACAGCGGCCCCGGCGTGAGGTGCGTCAGCCCCTCGGTGGAGACGCCCGGCGTCGCGATCAGCGCGGTGATCAGGACGAGGGCAAAGGTCGCCGCGCTGACCCCGTAGCCGATCTTGACGGCTAACTGTCGCAGCGGGGAGCTATCGCCTGTGGCGCGCAACAACGAGTCCGACAACGCCAACGACGCCGCCGGGATGAACGCGATGCCGATCCATTGCAGGCGCAGCCAGAGTCCCGTGCTGTCTGTGCGCGGGTCGAGTTCCGACACCTGCGCGAGCAGGTCGCCCAGATACGCGCCGATGACGCACAGCAAGACAACGGCGTAGTCGCGCGCAATCGAGCTGCGCCGGTTGTATAGCCCGATGTAGATCACGAGCGCGAACGCGGTGACGAGGATGCCGGTGACCGTGATCCGATTGAGCAGTTGAACGGCGCCTAATATGGCGCTCAGCAGTGCGTCCATACGATGCGTTGGCTTCGATTACTTGATTCTATACGCGAAGAATAGGGCGATGTCGCGGCCGGCATAGTAATTATCCGCATAGCCGCTGAAGCGCATGCCGCGCGCCTGGCAGAAGCGCGTCGCCGGATAGTTCTTGGTCTGCAGGCTCAGCGTGACGCTATGTAAGCCGGCGACCCGAGCTTGCGCGATGGCCGCGTGTAGCAACTGAGTGCCGATGCCCTTGCGCCGCATGTGCGGCGCGACGGCAAATGCCGGAATCCAGCCGGTGTTGTGCCACGGCAGAAGCGCCATGCCGATATAACCGTAAATCTCATGGCTCGCCGGAGCTTGCATCACCCACAGATAGTCACATCGGTGCAGGCAACGCCGGAGCGCCTGTTGATCATAGGGCGACGGCATCTGAATCTGGCGCGGCAATTGCGCCAAACGGAAGACGGCCGTCTGTTCGCCGGCGGAGTTCTGCCCGCTCATTTGCCAGACGTGATCGGTGGCGTAGCTGTGATCGAGCGCGAGGATGGCCTCCAGATCGGCGAGTTCGGCGGGACGGATGCGCATGGTCAGGCGATTCTGATCTGGACGCTGCAATAGATGCCCGTGTCTTGACCCGCTGCGTCCACCAACGACAACCGCAGGGTGTAGACGCCGGGGGGAAAGAGGGAAGAGTCGAACCGGGGCATCAGCACGCCATCTTTGACAGCATTGTAGTTCTCCCACAGAAACGCCCAGCCGGGAATGTTGGGGCGGAGGATTTCGAGCTTGTAGCGGCCAACCCCGCCGGGAAAGTCGGCCGTGCCGCGCACCACATAAATACCCGACACCGTTTCACCCGCAACGGGGCTGTCAATGCGCGCAGCGACGGGATTCGGACAATCGGCGACCAACACATCGGCCGGCGGAGTAGTCGGCGCTGCCGTAGGCGTGGGCAGCGGGACGGGCGTCGCCGTCGGCTCCGGGCGAAGCGTAGCGAATGCCGGCGTGGACGTGGCGGTGGCGACCACGATGAAGGGCAACTGTTCCTGCGGCGGAGGCTGCGTGGGTGTGGGCGGCAGAGCCGGCGTCGCCGTCGGTGGAATCGGCGTCGGGGATGGGATAGGCGTCGGAGTAGGCGGCGCGACCAGCGTCGGCGGCGCCGCGTTCTGCTCCACCGTCCCAGCAACGGCGAGCGCTTCAGCCGGCGCTGCCGTCATCTGCAACAACGCGGCGGACAGGTCGGCGGTGGGGATCGGCGTCGGTTCGACCGCATTGACTTCGACCGTCGGCGTGAAGGCGAGTGGGTTCTCGACTACGCCGGAAGGCGCCGAGGTCTCAGGCGCGACGTTCGTCGCGATCCCAATCACCAGGCCGAGGATCGCCAGCAATCCGGCCTTCACCCAGGCATCCACGATGCGCGCGACGATGGCGCTGCGCTCCAGACGGAACATCGCTCGGCGCAATTCGCGCAGCGAACTCAGGCCGGTGAAGAAAAACGCCGCGCAACAAATCCCGATGATCGCGACGATCACCAGTCGCAGTTCAATGAGCAACCGCAGGATGACTTCCATGAGCGCAATTGACAACCACGGCCGGCGAGCCGGAGCGCCGAAGCCGCTCAGGACATGTGCGACAACACGCCGCGCACGATAGCGAATATCTTGGGCGCGATCTGCGCGCTTGCCTGCATCACTTCTTCGTGCGAGGGCGGCTCGCCCTCATCCGCGCTTAGGCGCGCTACGTTGGTGATGCCGCTGAGACCCAGCACGCGCAGACCGACATGCCGCGCCGCGAGCACCTCATGGGCTGTGGACATGCCGACGGCATCTGCGCCGATCGCGCGCAAGAAGCGCAACTCGGCCGGCGTCTCGAAGTTCGGCCCTGCTAGACACGCATAGACGCCCTGGCGCAGCTCAATGCCGGCGGCTTGCGCGGCCTGCATGGCGCGCTGACGCAGCTCAGGATCATACGCCGTGGTCATTTCGGGGAAGCGAGGGCCATATTCATCCAGATTCGGCCCGATCAACGGGTTGTGGCCGGCCATGCCCACCAGGTTGATGTGATCGGTGATGAGCATCACGTCAGCGACGTTGAACGCGCGGTTGATGCCGCCCGCCGCGTTGGTGACGATCATGTGCGTGGCGCCCATCGCGCGCGCCACGCGCACCGGCAGGGTGACCTGCCAAAGCGGATAGCCCTCGTAGAAATGCATCCGCCCCTGCATGACGGCCACCGGCACGCCGAACAACGCGCCGATCACGAGCTGGCCCTTGTGACCTTGAACGGTAGACTGCGCGAAGCCGGGGATTTCACCGTATGGGACGCGCAGCGCATCGGCCACTTCGTCGGCCAGCGCGCCCAGGCCGCTGCCCAAGATGATAAGCACGCGCCACGGGCGCGCATCCAGGCGGCGCAAATATGCTACCGCAGCCTGAATGGACTCGCGCGTCACCTGTTGTATCGAAGCCGTTACATTCGCCATGAGACGCGCGCGAGTATACAGTTACCGCGTCCGACTGGGCCGCTTGCCGGCATCGCGCAACGGTACCCGTCTTGCGCTCCGGGCATCTCCGGCGGCGCTAAACACTTGGAGCAGTTCCGAGACGACGCGCTCACGCTCGTGTGGATCGTCGCTGCGGATCGCGGTGGCGACACACGTGTTCAGATGCTCCGAGAGCAGCACCGCGTTGAAGCGCTCCAAAGCCTGCTGAATGGCTTTCACCTGTTGGATGACGTCGATGCAGTATGCGTCGTCTTCAACCATGCGCTGTATGCCGCGCACATGTCCCTCGATCGTCCTCAGACGGGCGAGCAGGTCTTTCTTGGTCGTCTCGCTGGCCATGGCGTATAATCCCCTGCGCATCCCCCCCCACGGGGGAGGGAATATGCGCAAAGTATATCACCGACGGATAGAAGAACCATGAACACCAAGACCTTTCGCGTCCCGGACATCGGGTGCGATGGC
Organism: Thermoflexales bacterium; assembly: GCA_046299515.1. Taxonomy (GTDB): domain Bacteria; phylum Chloroflexota; class Anaerolineae; order J036; family Brachytrichaceae; genus JAAFGM01. The sequence goes on from JBKBID010000001.1 coordinate 107,809, forward strand.
TGCGTACGCGCCATCCAGAATGCACTGAAGGCAATGCCCGGCGTGGCTGCGGTTCAAGCCGACCTGACGACTAAGATGGTCACCGTGACGTGGAGCGAACCGGCGCGCTGGGACGCCATCCGCGAGGCGCTGATCGCGATTAACTACCCGCCCGAAGAGCTGATCACACCTTAGATGAGCGCAATCGAACTGCCTATCACGGGCATGACGTGCGCCAACTGCGCCAACACCATCGAGCGCGTCCTGCGCAAAACGCCCGGCGTGACCGACGCAACGGTGAACTTGGCCGGCGAACGCGCCTCGGTGACGTTCAACCCGGCGCGGGTCTCGGCATCGCAGATCATCGAGCGGGTGCGCGCCGCGGGCTATGATGTGCCGCTGGCGCGCGTCGAGCTGCCGGTCGTAGGCATGACCTGCGCCAACTGCGCCAACGCGATCGAGCGCGTCGTGAAGCGGCTGCCCGGCGTCGCCGAGGCCAGCGTCAACCTTGCCGGCGAGCGCCTGTCCGTGGCCTATCTGCCCGGCGCAGCGAGCATCGCCGAGGTCGTCGCTGCGGTCCGCAAGGCCGGCTACGACGTGCCAACGCAGGCTACGACAGCCGATCGCGCGTCGCCGCCGGATGTTGAGCGCGCCGCGCGCCGCGCCGAGATCGCCGACCGCCGACGGCGCATGGCAGTCGGCCTGATCTTCGCCCTGCCGGCCTTCGCGCTCAGCATGAGCCGCGACCTGGGGCTGCTGGCAGCGCTGTTCGGGCCGAACTTCGCCCCGATGGCCGGGCATCAAATGCCGGAGCATCTCGCGATCAACTGGGTCTTGTTCGCGCTCACCCTGCCGGTGCAGGTTTACACCGGTTGGCCATACTATCAGCACGGCTATCGGGCGCTGCGCAACGGCGCGCCCAATATGGATGTGCTGGTCGCACTCGGCTCCGGCGTCGCGTTCGGATACTCCGCCCTCGTCCTGTTCGGCGGGAGCAACGATCACGTCTACTTCGAGACCGCAGCGGCGATCCTGGCGCTGATCAGCGTGGGCAAGTATCTGGAAGCGCGCGCCAAGGGGCGCGCCGGCGCCGCCATCGAACGCCTGATCGGCCTGGCGCCGAAGACGGCGCGCGTGTTGCGCAGTCGAAATTCCGCCCAGGGCGAGGCCGATGAGGAGGAGGTCGAGACGCCGGTTGAGCAAATCGCCGTCGGCGACGTGATCATCGCCCGGCCGGGCGAGCGCATCGCGGCGGACGGCATTGTCATCGCCGGCCGCTCGGCGGTGGACGAGAGCATGATCACCGGCGAGAGCGCGCCGCGCGACAAACAGCCAGGCGACCCGGTGACCGCCGGCACGCTAAACAAAGAAGGCGTGCTGCGCTACGAAGCCGCGCGCGTCGGCAAAGACACCACGCTGGCGCAAGTCATCCGGCTGGTCGAACAGGCGCAGGGGGGCAAAGCGCCCATCCAAGCGCTGGCCGACCGCATCTCGGCCGTCTTCGTGCCGGCGGTGCTGGCGATCGCCGTCCTCACCTTCGCGGCGTGGCTGTGGCTGGGCGGCGACTTCGGGCGCGCCATGATCAACGCCGTGGCCGTGCTGATCATCGCCTGCCCCTGCGCGCTCGGCCTGGCGACGCCCACTGCGATCATGGTCGGTATGGGCAAGGGCGCTGAACTCGGCATCTTGTTCAAGAACGGCGCAGCGCTGGAGCAGGCCGCGCAGGTCGGCATCGTCGCGTTCGACAAAACCGGCACGCTCACCCAGGGCAAGCCGGAGGTGACCGAGGTGATCCCCCTCGGCGGCTCGTCGGCTGAATCCGTGCTGGCGCTGGCCGCGAGCGCCGAGCGGAACAGCGAGCACCCTCTGGCGCAGGCCGTGGTCGAGGCCGCCGAGGCGCGCCGGCTGCCCATCGCTCCGGTGGAGCGCTTCCAGGCATGGCCCGGCCGAGGCGTCACGGCGGTCGTAGCGAACGGCTCGACGCCGCATCTCGTCGCCGTAGGCAACGTCAAGTTGATGCAGGCGCAGGGCATCGCCGTGGATGCGCGGGCCGGCCAAGACATCGCGCGGCTGCAGGCGGAGGGCCGGACGGTGATGCTGGCGGCCATGGACGGCAGGCTGATCGGCGCGATCGCGCTGATGGACGCGCCGCGGCCGGAAGCTCAGGCGTGCGTCGCCGAACTCAAGCGGCGCGGCATCTTCACCGTCATGCTGACCGGCGACAACGCGCGGGCGGCCCAGGCGGTGGCGCGCGATGTCGGCGTAGATGAGGCAATCGCCGAAGTGCTGCCGGCCGACAAAGCCGCGCGGGTCGCGGCGTTGCAGACGGCCGGGCGCGGCAAGGTCGCCATGGTCGGCGATGGGATCAACGACGCCCCGGCGCTGGCGCAGGCCGACGTCGGCATCGCCATCGCCGCCGGCGCAGATGTGGCCATAGAGGCCGCCGACATCACCCTGATGCGCAGCAACCTGCGCGGCGTGGCCCAGGCGATTGACCTGGCCCGACTGACTGCGCGCGGCATCCGCCAAAATCTGTTCTGGGCGTTCTTCTACAACGCCTTGCTCATCCCAACGGCGGCGCTCGGCGTCTTCCAGCAATACGGGCCGATCCTGGCCGCCGGGGCCATGGCCTTCAGCTCGCTCTTCGTGATCGGCAACAGCTTGCGCCTGCGCCGGGCGCGGCTGTGAGCGGCGCGCCCGCGCAAGCAGTACACTTTCGCCCAGCTATGACAGCCAGACACGCTTCCCTCCTCGACAAACTGGGGCTGCGCGAGGTGAACTGCGGCGCATGCGGCGACGGTCATTGGATCAACGACCGCGACGGCGGCGAGCTGATCTCCTACGACCCGACCACCAACGAGCCGATCGCCCGCGTGGTCCAGGCCACGCCGGCCAGCTACGACGTGATCGTCCGGCAGGCGCAAAACGCCTTCATCGAGTGGCGGCTGCGCCCGGCCCCCAAGCGCGGCGAACTGATCCGCGACCTGGGCAACGCGCTGCGCGAGCTGAAGGAGCCGTTGGGCGACCTGGTCTCGCTGGAGATGGGCAAGATCCGCGTCGAAGGGCGCGGCGAGGTGCAAGAGATGATTGACATCTGCGACTTCGCCGTCGGCCTCTCGCGCCAGCTCTACGGCCTGACGATGCACTCAGAGCGGCCGGCGCACCGCATGTACGAGCAGTGGCACCCGCTTGGGCCGATCGGCGTGATCACCGCGTTCAACTTCCCCGTGGCGGTGTGGTCGTGGAACGCCGCCATCGCCGCGGTCTGCGGCGACCCGGTGGTGTGGAAGCCATCGTTGCTCACGCCGCTGTGCGCCATCGCCGTGCAGCACATCTGCAACCGTGTGGCCGCCGACCACAACGCCCACGGCGTCTTCAACCTGGTCATCGGGCCGAACGAAACGATCGGCGAGGCGATGCTCAACGACGCGCGGCTGCCGCTGATCTCGTTCACCGGCTCCACCGAGGTCGGCCGACACGTGGCGGAGGCCGTGGCCCGCCGCCTGGGGCGCACCATCCTGGAGCTGGGCGGCAACAACGCCATCATCGTGACCGAGGACGCCGACCTAGACCTGGCCGCGCGGGCGATTGTGTTCGGCGCAGTCGGCACGGCCGGCCAGCGCTGCACGACCACCCGCCGGTTGATCGTCCACAAGTCCATCGCGCCGGAGCTGATCCGCCGCCTGCAGCACGCCTACGCCCAAGCGGCCCAGCGCCTGGGCGACCCGCTTGCGCCAAGCACGCTGGTCGGCCCATTGGTCACGCCGCAAGCCGTACAGCGATACTGCGAGGCGCTGCAGGAGGCGCTGAACCAGGGCGGCGAAATTTTGGCCGGCGGGCGGGCGAGGCCAGACGTCGGCCCCAACTTCGTCGAGCCGACCCTCATCAGGATGCCCTGGCAGACGCCGGTCGTGCGGCGCGAGACCTTCGCGCCCATCCTATATCTGATCGAGTACGAGACGCTCGACCGCGCGATTCACCTGAACAACGAAGTGCCGCAGGGGTTATCGTCGGCCATCTTCACCAACAACCTGCGCGCCGGCGAGCAATTCCTCTCGGCTGCCGGATCGGACTGCGGCATCGCCAACGTCAACATCGGCACATCGGGCGCCGAGATCGGCGGGGCGTTCGGCGGCGAGAAGGACACCGGCGGCGGGCGCGAATCCGGCTCGGACGCCTGGAAGGCCTACATGCGCCGGCAGACCACCACCATTAACTACTCGCGCGAGCTGCCGCTGGCGCAGGGCATCCAGTTCGAGATATAGCGCATGAAGCAAGAATCGGCCATGTGGAGCGTGACATTGGCCGCGCATGGCCGATAATGGCCGAATGGAATACCGCAAACTCGGCAGAACCGGCCTCAAAGTAAGCGAACTGTGCCTGGGCACGATGACCTTTCTGTGGACTTCGGACGAGCAGACCTCGTTCGATGTGCTCTCGGCCTTTCGCGACGCCGGCGGCAACTTCCTCGACACCGCCGACATCTACTCGCGCTGGGCGCCCGGCAACCCCGGCGGCACAGCCGAAATGGTGATCGGCAAGTGGATCAAGTCCAACAACATCCCGCGCGACCAGGTCATCATCGCCACGAAGGGCCGCTCGCCCATGGGCAACGCGCCGAACGACCAGGGCGCATCGCGCGCGCACCTGACCAAGGCGCTCGAAGACAGCCTGATCCGCCTGCAGACGGACTACGTGGACCTGTATCAGATTCACTGGCCGGACTACGACACGCCGCACGAAGAGACGCTGCGCGCGCTGGACGATTTCGTGTCGGCGGGCAAGGTGCGTTACGTCGGCGCGAGCAACTACCCGGCCTGGTGGCTGATGAAGTCGTTGTGGGTCAGCGACGTGCGCAACCTGGTGCGCTTCGAGTCGCTACAACCCCATTACAACCTGATGCACCGCGCCGAGTTCGAGCGCGAGTTGATGCCGCTGTGCAAAGATCAGCAGATCGGCGTGATCCCATACAGCCCGCTGGCCGGCGGCTTCCTCACCGGCAAGTACCGCAAGGGGCAGCCCATCCCCGCCGGCTCGCGCGGCGAGGGCAGCGAGCGCATCCGGCAATACGCCGAGAGCGCGATGGGGCAGCGCGCGCTCGAAACGCTCGAGGCGATTGGCCAAGCGCACGGCAAAACCATTGCGCAGACCGCGCTGGCCTGGCTGCTGAGCAACCCGGTCATCACCGCGCCCATCATCGGCGCGAACACCGTGCAACAACTGCAGGAGGGGCTAGGCGCAGCCGGCTATCGCTTGAGCGCCGAAGAGATGCGCGCGCTGAACGACGCGACGGCGTGGGAATAAGCGAGGCGTCGCGGTCCGGTCGCTCGCCGGGCTACCCGGAGAGACCCTCGATGATGCGCCAGCCGCGCTTGACCGCCTCGGCGCGCAACGCCGCATCGGGGAAGACCGCGACCGGCCGTTGGGCCAGGCGCAGCATCGGGATATCGCCTTCGGTGTCGCCATAGGCGGCCAGCAGCACATCATCGCCCAGCCAGGCGCGCACGCGCGCCGCCTTCACCTCGCCGGTGGAGACGACGCCATCCAGCCGGCCGGTGGCATGGCCCGCGTCGTCGAACTGGATCGGCGTAGCGACGGCCTGCGCGCCGATGCGCCCGGCAAAGGCTTCGGCAGCCTGGCTATATGTGCCCGACGCGATGAGCAGGCGCGCGCCGGCGGCGCGATGTTCCTCCAGCTCGGCGACGACCTCGGCGCGCCGCGTGCGCCAGAGTTCATCGGCGATCACGCGCGCCAGGTCTTCGATCTGCGCACGGGAAAGGCCGGCCAGCAGCCGCGTCATATCCTCGAACCAGCGCTCGCGATAGCGCTGGGCGTTGATCAACCCGACGCGCGCCGCCATCGCGCCCGGCAGATGCGAATAAAAGAACAGGCTGTAGTGCCTGCCGCGCCCGTGCGTCTTGAGATACTCGCCCACGACCCGCCAGGTTTCCCCCGTCGTCAGCGTGCCTTCCAGGTCTGATACAACAGCACCCATCTTCAGTCTCCTTTCAAGATGTGATGGCGCACTTCGGGCAAGAGCGGGAGCAGGTCGCCGGCCAACATGCCGGCGTCGCCATGCGCCTCGCGCCAACGCTCACCCGCCGCGCCGTGCAAGTAAGCGCCGCACACTGCGGCGTCGAACGGCGTCAAGCCCTGCGCCAGCAGGCCGGCGATGCAGCCGGCCAACACGTCGCCCGTCCCCGCCGTGGCCATGGCCGGGTTGGCGAACGGCAGCACGACGCCGCGGCGGCCCGGCGCAGCGATCACGGTGTGCGCCCCCTTCAGCACGATGATGTGCCCCCAGGCTTCGGCATAGTTCAGCGCATTGCCGATCCGATCGGACTGAATCGCGTCAATCGTCGCCCCGGCCAAGCGCGCCATCTCGCCGGCGTGCGGCGTGAGTATGGCCGGCGACGGCAGGCGCGCCGGCCAACCGGGCATCCGCGCCAGCAGATTGAGCGCGTCGGCGTCGCACACCACCCCCTTCGCCTCGACGCGGCGCGACGCCAGCGCGTCGAGCAGGTCGGCGACGAACGCCGCCGTCTCCGGCGCTTGCCCAATGCCCGGCCCAAGCGCCACCGCCGCGCCGCCTTTGGCCGCGACGAGCCATGCGACGAGATGCGGCAACCCCGCCGGCGCGTGCCGATCCTGCGTTCCGGGCAACGAGATGAAGGTCGCCTCGCTGCACACGGCGGCTAGGCTTGGCTTGATCGCTTCCGGCGCAGCCAGCGCGACCAGCCCCGCGCCGGCGCGATAGGCGGCGCGCGCGGCCAACCCCGGCGCGCCGATGTAATCGCCGCACCCGCCGATGACGGCCACCCGCCCAAACGTGCCTTTGTTCGCGTCGGGGCTGCGCGCAGGCAGCAGCGGGCGAATTAGCGCGTCATCGGCGAGTTGAAGATGGGGAATCGGCGGTTGAAGGTTGCTCGTCAATCTCCAATCTTTCCACCCCAATTGCTCTATGCCGATCGGCGCAACTTCCAACTCGCCGCGCGCGCCCGCCGCCGGGAAGCAATAGTGCCCGCGCTTCGGCGCATGGAAGGTGATGGTCAGATCGACGGGCACCGTCGTCGGGTCGAGCGCGCCGGTGTCATAGTTCATGCCGGTCGGCCCGTCGAGCGCGATCATCAGGGGACGCGGGCGCCGCGCAGCCACGACGCGCAATATCTCCCGCAGAGCGCCTTCAATCGGCCGCGAGACGCCCGTGCCGAGCAGGGCATCCACGATCACGTCGGCCTGCGCGACCATCCGGCGCAGCGCGCGCAGGCCGACGTCGTTCTGCGCGTCGGCCATGAAGACGCCCTGCGCGCGGGCGGCGGCATAAACCGGATCATCATCGCCGCGCGGCCTGAGCAGGTAACACTGCACCATCACGCCGGCCTTCGCCAACGCCGTCGCGCACACCAGGCCATCGCCGCCGTTATTGCCCGGGCCAACCAGCGCCAGCACGCGCGGCTGCGCCATCTGCAACGCATCCAGTCGCCGCAGGATGGCCGCCGCTGCGCCACCGCCGGCATTTTGCATCATCTGCGCATAGCTTAACCCATGCGCATCGGCGAGGCGCTCGACCTCGCGCATCTCCGCGACCGAGAGGATCTCCATGCACGGAGGGCTTGCACTGCCCTTGGCGCGGGCGCTTCAGCTCAACAGCTTCATCGCTTCTTCCACGACGCGTTCGACGGTGAAGCCGAGCTGGCTGTAGACATCTTTGAAAGGCGCTGATGCGCCGAAGCGATTGTCGAGCGCGATGAAACGCACGATCGGGCCGGTGTAGCGCTCCCACCCCTGCGACACACCCGCCTCGACCACGACCTTCGGCAAATCAAAGGGCAGCACCGACTGGCGATAGGCGTCATCCTGGCGGTCGAACAGCTCCCAGGAGGGGAAGGAAACCACGCGGGCGCGTATGCCCTTCTCGGCCAGCGCCTTCGCGGCATCGAGCGCCAGGCTCACCTCGGATCCGCTGGCCACCAACGCGATCTGCGGGTCGTCCACATCGTGCGCCACGTATGCGCCGCGCTCAAAACCGGCCCTCTTCGGCAGGATCGGCACGGCTTGACGGGTGAGCAACAAGGCCACCGGCCCATGCTTCCACTCGATGGCCACCTTCCACGCAGCGACCGTCTCGTTGGCGTCGGCCGGGCGCAAGGTGAGCAAGTTCGGCATGGCGCGCAGGCTGGCCAGTTGCTCGACCGGCTGATGCGTCGGCCCATCTTCGCCCAGGCCGATGCTGTCGTGCGTGAAGACGAAGATCACGTGCGCTTCACTCAGCGCCGCCAGGCGGATGGCCGGGCGCATGAAGTCGCTGAAGCAGAAGAACGTACCGCCGTAGGGGATGATCGCGCCGTGCAGCGCCATGCCGTTCATGATGCCGGCCATGCCGTGCTCGCGCACGCCGTAGCGAATGTAGCGGCCGCTGAAGTCGCCCTTCCGAAGAGACGCCGCATCCTTGGGCAGCGTATTGTTCGACGGCGTGAGGTCGGCCGAGCCACCGAGCAACGTCGGCAGCTTGCCGACGAGCGCATTGACCACAGCGCCGCTGGCGGCGCGCGTCGCCATCGGCTTGGCCGCCGGGTCGAACTCCGGCATGGCATCGGCCCAGCCATCAGGCAGCCGGCCGGCGATGGCGTCCTCCAACTCGCGCGCGCAGTCGGGATGCGCGCGACGATAGGCCTCAAACATCGCCTGCCATTCGGCCTCGGCCTGCGCGGCGCGTTCGCCGATCGCGCGCCACGCCCGCAGCACGTCGTCGGGGATGTAAAACGTCTTGTCGGGGTCGGCGCCGTAGGCCAGCTTGGCCGCCCGCACCTCTTCCCAGCCCGGCGCATCGCTGTGCGCCTCGCGTGTGCCCTGGCGATGCGGCATCCCTTTGCCGATGATGCTCTTGCACGATATCAACGTCGGCTTGTCGGTCACAGCCCGCGCCTCGTGGATGGCGGCTTCGACTTCGGCCATGTTGTGCGCGTCAATCGTGATGGTATGCCACCCGTAGGCTTCAAACCGCTTCGGCACATCGTCGCTGTAGGTCAGCGAGGTCGGGCCGTCAATGGTGATGGCGTTGTCGTCGTAGAGCCAGATCAGCTTGCCCAGGCCGAGATGACCGGCCAACGAGGCCGCCTCATGGCTCACCCCTTCCATCAGGTCGCCATCGCTGACGATGGCATAGGTATAGTGATCGATGACGTTGAAGCCGTCGCGGTTGTACTTCGCCGCCAGCCACGCCTCGGCCAGCGCCATGCCGACGCTGTTGGCCGTGCCGCTGCCGAGCGGGCCGGTGGTCACTTCGATGCCCGGCGTGAGATGATTCTCCGGGTGACCGGGCGTGATGCTGCCATACTGCCGGAAGCGCTTGATCTCGTCCAGCGTCATCGCCTCATAGCCGGTCAGGTGCAAGATGGCATAGGGCAACATCGAGCCGTGGCCGGCGGAGACGATGAAGCGATCGCGGTTGAACCATTTGGGGTTGCGCGGGTTAAAGCGCATGAATTTGGCGTATAGGACATAGGCCACATCGGCCATGCCCAGCGGCATGCCGGGGTGGCCGGAATTCGCCGTCTGCACGGCGTCAAGCGTCAGCGTGCGGATCACGTTGGCGCAGGCTTGGTCGAAGGATGTGTAATTGCTCATCGTGAGGCTTGGATTCATAGGATGTCGTCGTTTACGCCGGCGCAGTGTTCAAACGCTGGGATTATAGCCAGCGTCGGCCAAGCAAACGGACGCAGAATAAGGCGCAGGCAATCACAGGGCGAGCGCAGACGATGCCCTCGCCAAGCCCTCGCCCACACCCCTTTGAGGGCCTACTGACCGGCGATGCGGCGCAGGCGCAGCCGGGCCACGCGCAGCTTGTCCATCTCTTCCACGGAGAGCGTCACGCCTTGCGACTTGAGTTCGACGGAGTCGCCCACTACGGGGATGCGGCCGAGCTGACCCATCACGAAGCCGCCGATCGTGTCGTAGTTGGGATCTTCCAGGCTCAACCCAAAAGCGTCGTTCACGTCGCCGATCGTCATCAGGCCGTTGAGCAGCACGCTGCCATCGCCGGCAGGTTGAATGTCCGGCAACGCAGGCGCAACGGCATCCCCGATCTCGCCGATGATGCGCGCGACCAGGTCGCCCAGCGTGACCAAGCCGGCTGTGCCGCCGTATTCATCCAAGACGACGGCCATATACTCGCGCCGAGCGCGGAACTGTTGCAACAGTTCGTCGGCGCGCTGCGTGTCGGGCACAAAGAACGGCTCGCGCATGAGCTGGCGGATGGAAGGCACGCGCGTGGATGACAGCAGCGCGCGCAACAGGTCTTTGATGTGCAAGACCCCGACGATGTGGTCGAGCGATTCTTCATACACCGGCAGCCGGCTATAGGCATGGGTGGAGAAGAGATGGCCAACCTCTTGCAGCGACGCCTCGACGTTGACGCAGATCATCTCGGTGCGCGGGATCATCACCTCACGCACGGTCGTGTCGCCAAACGTGAACACCTTGCTGAGCATCTCGCCCTGCTCGGACTCGATCGCGCCGCCTCGCTCGCTGGCCTCGATGAGCATGCGCAGCTCCTCAAGCGTGTGCAGCCGTTCGGCCTCGGCGTCGGGCCGAAAGCCCAACGCGCGCAACACCCCCCGCGACGACCCCTTGAGCAGCCAAACGAAAGGGCGAAAGAGCGTCGCCAACGCACTCATCGGCGGGACGACGATGAGCGCGACGCGCTCCGCCGCGCGCAGCGTGATCGAGCGCGGCACAAGTTCGGCCAGCACAATTTGGAAGTACGAGGCGATCAACAAGCCGCTGACCGCGCCCAGGAAGGCCGCCGCGCTGCGCATAAACGGGACGGCCACCCCCAAGCCGGCAAAAAAGCCGCCCAGCAGGCGGCTAAACGCCGGCTCGCTCAACGCGCCGACGGCCAGCGAGGTGATCGTCACGCCCACCTGCGTCGCGGCAAAGAATTGGTCCGGATCCTGCATCACGCTCAGCACCAGCTTCGCTTGCGCGTGACCTTTATCCGCCCACTCAGCGACGCGCGTCTTGCGCGAGACCGCCACGCTGTATTCCGCAAAGACGAAGAAGGCGTTGACCAGGATCAGCACAAACAGGCTGGCAATGCCGAGGACGATACCCGCATCCATCTATAATGCGCGCTGCGCCGCGCGCATATTGTATCTTTCATCGCGCGCAGCTCCGACGGCGGCGTTCGCCGTCTTGCATCCGTCATCCTATGCTCAGCGCCAATCGCAAAGGCATTTACCAAGCCTTCGCGCCGTCCGGTGATGTGGTCGCGGATGAGCGATGGCAGGCCATCCGCCTACCCGACGGCTCGATCCAAATAGACAACGAGACCGCGCGCGTCGCGCCGTTCGACGAGCCGCGCAGCGATTCAATGACGATCCTGCTCGATTCGCAACTCCGACTCATCGAGTTCACCATTCATGGGCTGTTCGGCGCGCGCGAGAGTCGCATCTGTGTGCTCGGCGAGCGCCGCGACCAAGCGACGATCTGCTGGCGTCACAAAGCCGAAATCCACGAGAAACGGGTCGCCTGGCGAGAGGATATCGAGATCGTCTGGACGACGCCGCTGTGCGTCATGGTCGGCGTCTGGCGTAGCCGGCTGCGACCGGGTGAGGCGCAGACACGCGACGCCTTCCTGCTCGACGCGGTGACGTTCAAACCGACCGCCGTTCGACAGACCTACTGCCGTCGGCCGGACGCAGACCACGTAACCCGCTTCGGGGCGATGACTCTGCAACATTACGAGCTCACGACCGAACAAGATGGGCAGACGTCCTACGCTGCGCAGTTCTGGTGCGACGGCGACGGCGTGATTTACGACTTCATCGCTGCCGATCACTCCCGCTTCCAGTTGACGGCGATGAACGTGTGACGATATCGCAAGCCGATCACGCGCGAGCCGCCCTTTTGACGAAACGGCTACAATTCAAAGCGTTGTCAACACTACACCATGTCTGCTAACGATTTGATCGCAGTCCTTCCCTTCCTCATTGTTACCGTAGGCGGCGTCGCGCTGCTGCTGATTGACCTGGCGCTGCCGGCCGAGCAGAAATCCGTGACGGCCTGGCTGTCCGCCGGCACGTTGGTCGTCGCCGGCCTGGCCGCGCTTCTCCTGATGGGCATCGCGCCGTTCAACGCGTTTCAAGATATGGCGCGGGCCGACGGCTACGCATTCTTCCTGGATGCGCTGCTTGCAGCGATCGGCGTCCTGGCGGTGCTGATGGCGCTGCGCTACAACGAAGCGCGCGGCATCATGCGCGGCGAGTTCTACGCGCTGATGTTGTTCTCCATCGGCGGCATGATGCTGATGGGCCACGCTATGAACCTGCTGATGGTGTTCGTAGCGGTCGAGCTGCTCTCGATCCCGCTCTACATCCTGTGCGGCATCGCCCGGCCGCGCCTGGAGAGCGAGGAATCGGCGATGAAGTACTTCCTGATGGGCGCGTTTGCTTCGGGATTCCTGGTGTATGGCATCGCGCTGGTGTATGGCGCCGCCGGCACAACATCGCTGCCGGCATTGTCGGCCATCCTAAGCGCGGGGGGCGCGCGCCCCGCCTACGATCCGGCGTTGCTCTTCGCCGGGGCCGCGCTCATCCTGGTCGGGTTGGGATTCAAGGTCGCTGCCGCGCCGTTCCACATGTGGACGCCCGACGTGTATGAGGGCGCGCCGACGACCGTGACCGCGTTCATGGCCACGGCCACCAAGGCCGCCGGCTTCGCGGCCGTGCTGCGCGTATTCACATTCGGCTTCCAGCCGCTGCTGCCGGAGTGGCAACCCATTGTCGCGCTCATCGCAGCGCTGACCATGGTCGTGGGCAACGTCGCCGCGCTGGCGCAAAACAACGTCAAGCGCATGTTGGCCTACTCCAGCATCGCCCACGCCGGCTACGCGCTGGCCGGCGTCGCAGCCGGCAGCGAGGCCGGCGCTGCGGGCGTGCTGTTCTACCTGGCCGCCTATGCGTTCACCACGCTGGCGGCGTTCGCCGTGATGACCGCGATGGGCAGCGGCGCAGAGGAGAACCAGGCCTTCGACGCCTACGCCGGACTCGGCCGGCGTCGGCCGGCGCTGGGCATCGTGATGGCCGTCGCAGTGTTCTCGCTGATCGGCATCCCGCCGACGGCCGGCTTCGTCGGCAAATACTTCCTTTTCGGCGCCGCGGTCGCAGCCGGGCTGACCTGGCTGGCCGTGATCGGCGTGTTGACCAGCGTGGTGTCGTCATATTTCTACCTGCGGCTGGTCATGACGATGTTCATGCGCGAGCCGCAGACTGAGGGGGAGGCGATCCCCGCCAACGCACCGCGGTCGCTGGCGGCTGCGGTCAGCGTTGCTGCGGTGTTCATCTTCGGCTTGTTGCCGGCGCCCCTGCTCAGCATGATCACCGCCGGCGTGCAAAGCGCAATACGCTAACCGCAGGCAGAAGTCCAAGCGCGCGACGGGCGAGGATCAAGTCTCCTCGCCCATCCACTGATAGCTCACTAACTCGCACCCGTGCGTCTCTTTGCCAAGCAGCACCTCTTGCTTGATGACCACGTCATGCGGGTCGGCCCAGATGGTCGTGAAAGGCGCGTCATTTCTGCCGTTGCCGGCGATGTGCTCCTCGATGGTATACCGCCGCGTGATCATGAACGGCTGCACCAAAGACGTGATCTGCTCGTCGCGCACGTAGCAGTATGTCTGCGACAGCGCTAGCGGTTCGAGCGAGGGCTGAGTCACTACAATCGTCTCGATCTGCGCCTGCGCGCCTGGCTTTAGCGGCAAGCGGCGCAGGTGCGCAAAGTTGAGCAGGGTTGAGCCGTAGTCGAGGAAGGTGTGCGGCCCGTAAGCCACCTTTGTGGCGTAGACACATCTGGCCCGCGTCATCACCGAGGGCGTTGAAGGCTGCTCGCGCGGCGCGCGGTTGGGGTCGCCGTAGCGCAGCGGCTCTTCGTAGATGGCGATCTCCAACTCGCCGTCGCCCGGCATGTAGCGCGCAACGCGCCGCTTGCCTTCCAGGTCCAACTGCACCCAGAACTTGCGGGCCGACCAGGCGCCATCCAAGTCAAGCTGCGCTCGTTGCTGATTAGGGACCGGCCAAATGAGGTCTATGTCGGCCATCAACCGATAGCCGCCGCCGAGCAAACCAAAGATGCCCCACAGCTCCTCGCCCACCACCCTGCGATTGTGCAGGATGCGATAGACGCCGTGCGCAATCCTGCGGGTGATTCGGTCAGACTTATCGAGATCGAAATCTTCCATCGCCTGCTGCGCGATTACGTCAAATCCTTCGTCAACGAGGCCAAAAACTCCTCGTTGTTCTTGGTCTTGGAGAATCGCTGCAGGAAGGCTTCCATCGCCGTGGTGATGTCGTAGCCGGCGCCTTGCGGCTGAGGCGCCATCAGTTGGCTGAGCATGCGCCGCATCAGGTAGGTGCGCTGCGTCGTCTTTTCGCCCAACAACAATTCTTCGCGGCGCGTGCCGCTGGCGAGGATGTCGAAGGCCGGGAAGATGCGGCGCTCGGCCAGGCGACGCGAGAGGTGAATCTCCATGTTGCCGGTGCCTTTGAACTCCTCGTAGATGAAGTCGTCCATGCGGCTGCCGGTATCCACCAGCACGGTGGCGATGACGGTCAAGCTGCCGCCCTCTTCGATGTTGCGCGCCGCGCCGAAGAACTCCTTGGGCGGATAGAGCGCCGCCGGGTCTACGCCGCCGGAAAGCGTCCGGCCTGAGGAGGGGACGGTGAGGTTATAGGCGCGGCTGAGGCGCGTCAGCGAGTCCAGCAGGATCACCACGTCGCGGCCGCATTCGACGAGGCGCTTGGCGCGATTAAGCACCATCTCCGCCACGCGCACGTGGCTCTGCACCGGCTCATCGAACGTGGAGGAGATCACCTCCGCATCCACGGAGCGGTCGAAGTCGGTCGCTTCTTCCGGCCGCTCGGCGATCAGGGCCACCATCAGATGCACATCGCGATAGCTCTTACTGATAGCGTTGGCGATGTCTTTGAGCAGCGTGGTCTTGCCCACCTTGGGCGGCGCGACGATCAAGCCGCGCTGGCCTTTGCCGATGGGCGCAACGATGTTGAGCAAGCGCATGCTGAGTTTGCCGCTCGCTTCGAGGTTGTAAATCTCGTTGGGGAAGATCGGCGTCAGCTTTTCGAAGTGCGGGCGGTTCTTGGCCTGCTCAGGATCCTGGCCATTGACGGCCTCGACGCGCAGCAAGCTAAAGTATTTCTCGCTCTCTTTCGGCGGGCGCACCTGCCCAACGACCATGTCACCGGTGCGCAACCCAAAGCGCTTGATCTGCGACGGAGACACATAGATGTCCTCCGGCCCCGGCAAGTAATGCTCGGCCCGCAGAAAACCGATGTTATCGTCCACGATGTCAATGACGCCGCCGCGCAGTTCTAGGCCGTTCTTTTCGGCCTGGGCGCGCAGGAGCTGAATGATCAGGTCATCCTTCTTCAACCGGCTATAGCCGGAGATGCCCAGCTCTTTGGCGCGCTCCCGCAGCTCGCTCAGCGTCTCGTGTTCCAGGCGCGCCATGTCGAACATGTTGCGCCGTTGCTGGCGCCCGCCTTGCGGCGCTGGCGCCGGCGATGGCGTCGCGGCTACCGCTTCCTCGACGACCGTCGGCGCCCCCTCAGCGCCAACGCCGTTCATCGCTTCGGGCGCAGGGCCTGGGATAGATTCTTCTTGTGGTTGTGTTTGTCTCCTCATGACTACTCACATGCAGGCGCGACGCCCTGCCGAGCGCCGCAACCGCGCTTGATGCCAATGCAACCTTTATCGGCTTCGCCAGCCCAATCCTCCATCTTCTGAAAGCAGCAAGGCGCGCCGATGGCGCGTCAATCAACGTAGGTGACTTGACTAAAGGTGCGCAGCTTGTCTAAGCGGTGGCGCGATTCGATGTAGCGAACCGTGCCGGATTTCGACCGCATCACCAGGGAGAACGTGCGAGCGATGTTGCCGCTATAGTGTACACCTTCCAGCAATTCGCCCGTCGTGATGCCCGTTGCGGCGAAGAAGACGTCGTCGCCGCCGCACAATTTCTCCGTAGTCAGGACCTCATCCAAGTTGCACTGCGACTGCGCCTTCTCGCGCTCTGCGTCATCGCGCGGCCAAAGCTTGCCTTGAATTTCGCCGCCCAGGCAGCGCATCGCCGCGGCGGTGATCACGCCCTCCGGTGTGCCGCCGATGCCCATGAGGATATCCACGCCGGAATCAGGGATGGCGGTCTGCAACGCGCCGGAGATATCCCCGTCGGTGATCAGCTTAATGCGCGCGCCGGCGGCGCGCACTTTCTCGATCAGCTTTTGATGGCGCGGGCGATCCAATATGCACACCGTGACGGCGCTGATCGGC
This sequence comes from Thermoflexales bacterium, assembly GCA_046299515.1. Classification (GTDB taxonomy): domain Bacteria; phylum Chloroflexota; class Anaerolineae; order J036; family Brachytrichaceae; genus JAAFGM01. The sequence continues at coordinate 124,129 of JBKBID010000001.1, forward strand.
ATTCCCTTGGCGCGCGCGACGGCGCGGATGTTCGCCGCCGGCGGCGCTTCGATGTCTATGACGCCGGCGCATTCCGGGCCGACCACGATCTTATCCATGTAAAAGGTGCACGGCTTGAACATTTTGCCGCGCTCGGCCAGTCCGACGACCGAAATCGATCCGGCACCGCCGACGCTGAGTAGGCGCGTGCCGTCTATTGGATCTACGGCGATGTCCACCTGCGGCCCCAGGCCGTTGCCCAGTCTTTCGCCGTTGTAGAGCATCGGCGCCTCGTCTTTTTCGCCCTCTCCGATGACGACGAGGCCATCCATGTCCACTTCGCTCAGAATCAGGCGCATCGCCTCGACGGCGGCTTGGTCGCCGGCGTTTTTGTCGCCGCGCCCCATCCATCTGCCGGCGGCGAGCGCCGCTGCCTCGGTCGCGCGCACCAATTCCAACGCCAGGTTGCGATCTGGCTTGCTGCTGTCGCCGGTGTTGTGTGCCATGTGTTGATCAGTCATACGGGTTGGGTTTGCCACTGTGCGCAATTTCAGAAATCGAGAACGGTTGATAAACGTCAGAGGTAGAGGCGCGCTTAGCGCGCGCATAAACATTCCACCGGTTTAACGCAGGCAGCGCCTTCGCCTAACCGATGTAAGAAACGGTTTCATTTCGCAAACTTGGGCTCGAGGAAGCTTGATTCGGAAAAGATCGGGGAACCGGGATTTGAACCCGGGACCTCACGGTCCCAAACCGTGCGCGCTGCCATCTGCGCCATTCCCCGGGGACAACAGCATTATACATGGAGTCGGCTCTCGTGCGCGCGGCCATATAGGCGCATTTCTCTACAGGGGCGAGACGTGGAGTCGGCGCAGACAATGCCCGCGCCTACTCCCCTGCCGGGAATGCGCCAATGCGCCACCCGGTAATGCGCCTCCAACATTGTGTTTGCTATAATGACATACACAGGTGTTCCCATGAGTGAAAATTCGCGAGAGCGAAACTTCGGGACGCCGGCAGCGCCGGACGGCAAGACAGCAGCACAGACTCCTCCCGTGACGCTACCGCCGCCGGCTCACGACGATCCCGGAGTGAAGCAAGCGAATCGCAGGGCTATCTTCGTCGGCGCAGCAATGGGCGCGCTTATCGTCGCTGCGCTGGCTATGGTGGTCTACCTTTTGCTACAAAACCCGGCGCTCACGGCGAACATCCGCGACATCGTGGTCATTCTGACCGCCGTTGCGCTGATCATCATCAGCCTGGTGATCAGCGTGCTGCTCGTGATCTTGCTGTATCGCCTACAAGAGCTGATGCGCTTCCTGCGCGCCGAACTGGCGCCGATCCTGACGGAGACTCAAAAGGCTGCTAAAGCCGTATACGGGACGACGCTATTCGTGAGCGACAGCGTGGCTAAACCGGCCATCAAAGCCGCCGGCTTCGTCTCGCGCATACAGCGGATGGCCCAGGCAGTCAATACGAAAACCAAAGGCGGCGCAGGGCGCCGATGATGTGGCAGCTCGCGAGCGTTCTATCCGAACAAGAAGAGGTGATGACTTATGGCTAATAACGATTCAGGCGCCGAGATGGGAGCTTTCTTCGCGGGAGTGCTGATCGGCGGATTGATCGGCGCTGCGACGGCGCTGCTGATGGCGCCGCAAAGCGGCGAGGAGACCCGCAAACAAATCAGCCGCACCAGCAACGAATTCCGCGACCGCGCCCAGGATTCACTCGAAGACGCCCGCGAACGCGCCGAGGCAACCATCGCCGACGCCCGTCGCCGCGCCGAGCGCATCGTCGAAGAAGCGCGCGAGCGCGCCGAGCGCATTATCCAGGAGGCGCGCGCGTCTGTCGAGCATGCCGCGCAAGACGCTAAAGACGCGGCCAATCGCGCCGCAGCGTCAGGCGAGGGCTGACGGCGCGTCCAAACCCTCAGCCTGTCCGCGGACGCTGGCCTCGTGCGAAACGCCGCGCTAAGTGCTGACGCTAATGGACGCTTGATTTGAGTGATGAACGTTAAGTCGAGCTAAATCGGCTCTTGGTGTGAGTGTGAGTAACGTGCCATCTCGCGCGGCGGGGTGGCACGCTTGTTTTTCCGCGCTCCCTTCGCAGCGCGGTAGTAAAGGAGAACTATGTTCAGAGACAAATACCTAACCGACTTACCGATGGAATCTTTAGTGAAGCCTGCCGCGGGCTCTATGGCGACCGACGCGGTCGCTATGGCACCAGCAGGCGAAGCTCCGCGCGTTGCATCCGCCGGCGCTCGACCGGCCACGCAACGCGACCTGTGGTACGCGCGCGCGCGCGCCGTCATGCCGTGGGGCGTCTCGTCCAACTTCCGTTATTGGAGCGACGCCGACACCCCGGTGATCGCGCGCGGCAAAGGCGCATATATCTGGGACGTGGACGGCAAGAGATATATTGACTATCGCCTCGGCTTCGGGCCGGTCATCCTGGGTCACGCCTACGAGGCCGTGACACAGGCGGTCTTTGAAGCTATGCAAGATGGCAACACATTTGCACTCACAAACGTATATGAAGTGCGCGCGGCGGAGCGCATCTGCCGCATGACCGGCGTAGATAAGGTGCGTTTCACCAACAGCGGCAGCGAGAGCACCATGCACGCGCTGCGCATCGCCCGGGCGCACACCAACCGCGAGCGATTCATCAAGTTCGAGGGGTGCTACCACGGCGCGCACGACAATGTGATGTGGAGCACGCCCAACAGTCCGGTCAGCGCGATGGGCTCGCGCCGCAGCCCGATCCCCGTGCCGACCAGCAGCGGCATCCCCGGCGATGTGCGCAAGTGGGTGATTCCCCTGCCCTTCAACGACTTCGCGGTGTTAGAGCGCACGGTGCGCGATCATGGCCACGACATCGCGGCGATCTTGGTCGAGCCGATGATGGGCAACGTGGCCGGGATCATGCCCGCCAAGGGTTGGCTGGAATTCATTCGCAAATTGTGCGACGACTACGGAATTGTGATGATCATGGACGAGGTGAAGACGGGCTTCCGCATCGCGCCCGGCGGCGCACAGCAGTTCTTCGGCGTGCGCGCCGACCTCGTCACTTATGCTAAGGCGATGGGCAACGGCTTCCCGGTCGGCGCCATCGGCGGCAAGGAAGAATTCATGATGACCATCGAGCCGGGCGCCGTGGGCCACGGCGGCACCTACTGCGGCAACGTGGTTTCCGTCGCGGCATGCGACGCCGTGCTGCGCGTGATGGAGGAGGAGCCGGTGTTCGAGACCATCAACGCCCGCGGAATGCGACTGATGGCCGGCATCCACGAAATCCTCGACCGCTTCGGCGTCCCCCACTCGGTGACGGGTGTGCCGGCGATGTTCGGCGTGATCATCGGCGATGGCGAGGCCGCCGACAAACCCTACGACTACCGCTCGGCAGAACGGTTCGCCGATGACGCGCTCATGGACGCGATCTTCGAGGGCTTATATGCGCGCGGGATCATGCCCGACCCGGATTACGGCGAACCCTGGTTCCTGTGCTACGCGCTCTCAGAAGCAGACGTGGACGAGACGCTTCAGGCTTATGAGGATACCGTGAAGGCAGCGCTGCGATAAACGGACGCAAAGCCGGAAGAAGAGCGGGCCGCCGTGTGACGCGCGCCCGCTCTTTCCGTTTACGCCAACGGCTCACCGCTCAAACGAGCGATGGCCGCTTCGGGATGAAGGGATCAAGGGGTATATTTCTGGCAAGGGGCAGGCGCACCTCATGAAGGTGGGCGCAGGCAATGCCCGCACCTACCCGTGTCTCGCCCCTACTACTACACGCGACCTGGCCGAACCCTCGAGCGGCTTCGTTTGACCTCCTTCCGGCCCTGAATATAATGAACCTATATCTGTGTATCGCATGTGCTATTTGATGATTGACAAGCAGTGCAGAGGCGCGCTGATGCAGAAGGTGTTCCTTCAAAAACCTCTTGCCTTTGTTCTGCGCATGAAACCGCAGAGCGCTAAGCAATCTGAGTTTTTAGCGAGGACATTTGCGTCTCTAGTCCTCAGCAAAAGGAGGTGCGGACTACAGATAGCCCAATTTGCCTAAGTTGCCTTGTTTACCTTCTTTCCAAATCTTCACTTTAACCACTGTATGTGAACGGAGATACCCATGCGCAAGAACCATAAACTGTCATATGTTGCGACAATGGCGATGGTGTGCGCTGCGCTCGTGGCGTGCGCCCCTCCCGCTAGACCTGCCGGCGAGCAACCCGCGGCTCCCGCCGACAGTTCAACAGGCCAAAAGATCAAAGTAGGCCTCTCATTCTCGGACTTTGCCACAGAACGCTGGGCAAACGAAGAGAAGATTATGCGCAAGCTGCTGGAGGAAAAGGGTTACGAAGTTTTGACGCAAGAAGCCAACCATGATGTCAAGTTGCAGAACGACCAGATTGACAACATGGTCAGCCGAGGCGTCAAAGCCATAATCGTAGTAGCCGAAGACAGCGACGCTGCTGTGACATCTGTTGACAAGGCCGCAGCTGCCGGCGTGCAAGTCATCGCCTACGACCGGCTGATCAAGACCCCAAAGATCGCTGCCTATGTCTCCTTTAACAACGTGGAAGTAGGGCGCCAGCAAGCGCTTGGCGTGATGAAGGCCCTTGACATCGAAAACTGGGATGTCGCCGCTAAAGGTCCGGCGCGCGTTGTGAAGCTGGGCGGTAGCCCGACTGACAACAACGCCTTGCTCTTCCGCAAAGGACAAGATGAGATCCTCGATCCACTTGTCAAGGAGGGCAAAATCAAAATCGTCGCCGATCAGTGGGTGGACAACTGGGATCCGGCCAACGCGCTCAAGGTGATGGAGAACATCCTTACCTCTATCAATAACCAGTTGGACGCTGTGGTCGCTTCAAATGACGGCACGGCGCTGGGCGCACTGCAGGCGTTGAAAGCACAAGGGCTGGCCGGCAAAGTGCCCATCTCCGGTCAGGATGCCACAGCAGACGGATGCAACAGCATCGTCAAGGGCGAGCTGACAGTGACCATCCTGAAGGATATCCGCGATTTGGCACCCCTCACCGTTGACATGGTGGATAAGTTGCTGAAAGGGCAACCGGTCGAAGGCCTCAACGAGTACACCATGGCAGAGCTGACCAACGACCCGACCAAGCAGGGCAACGTGAAGGCGCTCTTCCTTCCCGTTGAGCAAGTATCGAAAGACAACGTCCACGAACGCTGCGTCGTCAATGGCTTCCAGTCCTATGACGACGTCTACCGCGACATCCCAGAGAACCAACGGCCGCCTCGGCCTTGAGCATCACACATTTCTTGTGATGCCGCCCGACGCCTGAATTACCAGGCGTCGGGCTTCTTCTCCTTTGCCATAGATAGCTCAATCTTTGAACCAGCCACGATGCTGTGTTGTGAGAAAGCGCGCATCAAATGAAAGACGACATTATTCTTGACATTCGCAACGTCACAAAACGATTTCCAGGCGTCGTCGCGCTGAACGACGTCTCGATACAGGTGCGACGCGGCGAGGTACACGGCTTGTGTGGTGAGAATGGCGCCGGCAAGTCTACGCTGATGAAAATCCTTTCAGGTGTCTACCCGTATGGCACTTACGAAGGCACAATCTTCTACGACGGTGAAGAATTGAAGCTAACACAGGGCGCAATTCACCAAGCCCGCGAGAAAGGCATTGCGATCGTCTATCAAGAACTCACCCTAGTCCCTAATATGACGGTCGGCGAGAACATCTTTCTAGGCGCAGAGCCAACGCGAAACGGCTCGATTAATTGGGACAAGCTATATGCTGATGCGCGGGACTTGCTGAATCGCTATCGCTTAGATGTTTCTCCCCAGGCCGTCGTGCGCAACCTGGGCGTTGGCAAAATGCAAATGGTCGAGATCGCCAAAGCCCTCTCCGAGAAAGCTAAGATTTTGATCCTTGATGAGCCGACAAGCGCTCTGACGGAAGCAGAAACTGACAAGCTGATGGAAATTATCGGAACGCTCCGTCAACAAGGCGTCACATGCATTTACATTACTCACAAGCTGGACGAATTCTTTCGCATCACGGATTCCATTACCGTGCTGCGAGACGGCAAAACCATCACAACGCAGCCAACAAAAAACTTCACGCGCGAGAAGCTAGTGAGCTACATGGTCGGGCGTGAGATGAAAGAGCGATTTCCCAGGGGCAACCGGCACCCCGGCGAAGTTATCTTCGAGGTTGAAAATCTGGAAGCTGTACATCCCAACGAGACACACCGCCGTGTGTTGAAGGGCGTCACGTTCAATGTCCGCCGAGGGGAGATTTTTGGCATTGCTGGGTTGATGGGCTCAGGACGCACCGAGTTGGTCACGACCCTGTTCGGCGAATTTGGCAAGATTACTCAGGGCGTCATTCGCATGGAAGGCAGAGAAATCCGAATTCGCAGCGCGCGCGATGCCATGCGCTATGGCATCAGCCTCGTGCCCGAAGATCGCAAAGCGCAGGGCCTCATTCTCATGCAAACTATCCTCAACAACATCTCGCTGGCAAACTTAGACCGCTTCTCCGGCTTGATGCGCATTGATAAGGATGCTGAGATGAAGGCTGCAATGCAACAAGCTAAAAATCTCGCCGTCAAAGCGCCAAACTTGCAGGCGAGAACAGATTCCCTCTCCGGTGGCAATCAGCAGAAAGTCGTAATCGCCAAATGGCTGCTTACGCGCCCCAAGTTGCTGATTATGGACGACCCAACACGAGGGATTGATGTCGGCGCCAAGTATGAGATTTACAAACTGATGAATGAGTTGGCTGAACAAGGGGTCTCCATCGTGATGATATCGAGCGAACTTGAAGAAGTGCTCGGCATGAGTGACCGAATCATGGTGATGCATGAAGGCCGCTCAACTCGCACTCTGGATATTGCGCAGGCTACCCAGGAGAACATCATCGCCCTGGCAACCGGTCTGGACATACATGAGCTCGCCTAAGGCCTTCGCTCGCAAGAGAGCATAGGCGATTAGACCATGCATCCCGCCGCTTAGTCACGCCGCATATCTGCCATAGCAGCGCTACATTCACCTGTCAAATTCCCGGGATGTTACGACCGGACAGACTCACAGGGAGTAATAACAGATTATGGAAGCCTCAAAAGAAATGACGAAAGCGAGAGCGCAGAACGGAATTGGAGCCGAACTCACTGCTCTTTTCCGCAGCAATATCCAAACTTACGCGATCATTCTGGCGCTTATTGCCATCTGGATTTTGTTTGTGCTGTTAACCAACGGCTCTTTTGCTACCCCACAAAACATTTCCAATCTGTTCCGTCAAATGACAGTCACCTCACTGTTGGCTATTGGCATGGTGTTTGTGATTGTCACCGGCAACATCGATCTTTCTGTGGGCAAGCTAGCCGGCTTTGTATCGGTAGTAGCGGCTTACTTTCAGGCCAATATTTGGTACCGATTGATACCCGATTCGCCGCTTGTAGCAGCAATTCTGTCGGTTGCCATCGGGATTGGCATAGGCGTGATCTGGGGTATTGCGCAAGGGTATATCATTGCCTTCCTGAATGTCCCTGCGTTTATCGTCACGCTCGGCAGCATGTTCATACTGAATGGCGCGATTTTGCTGGTTACTCAAGGCAAAACTATTCCGGCCAATCAGCCTTATTTCTCTGAAATAGCTCAGAGCTATCTGCCATCCCTGGCCGGTTGGATTATCGGGTTGGGAGTGACAGTAATTCTGTTTGTGAACATGATTCGCAATCGGCAAAGCAAACAGCGGCATGGATTTGAAACTGCCAGCATTTGGCTAGACATCGCGACGACAGGATTCTCGGCGCTGCTTGTGCTTGGTTATATCTACTGGGTGGATCAGTATCGCGGCATCCAGACCCCAGTGCTGCTGCTTGGGATTGCAGCAATCTTCATGTCTTACCTGGCAAACAACACCCGTTTTGGTCGCTATGCCTACGCTATCGGAGGCAACCGCGAAGCGGCTCGCCTCTCCGGCGTCAACATTCGCCGCATGATATTCTTGGTTTTCGTGCTTATGGGCTTATTGTCTGGAATTGCCGGCGTCGTCCTCGCCTCATACGTCGGCTACGGAACCATAGCTGCCGGCCAGGGTTATGAGCTTGATGCGATTGCCAGCGCAATCTTGGGCGGCACGTCCACACTGGGCGGCGTGGGCACAATTTCAGGCGCGTTGATCGGCTCGCTGATTATTTCAAGCCTGACTACCGGCCTGCAAATGCTCGACGTTGCTCCCGCATGGCAGTATGTCGTCAAAGGTGCGGTACTCGTTGTGGCCGTCTACGCGGACGTATATTTCAAGCGAAACCGATGATCGAGCTGGTGCCCCACATGCCCGCGAAGCGCTCCCCACACGTTTCAAGCAGTGACAACCAGCGCATCAGGCGCAGCCAGCCTATCTAAAGAGACGCCATGAAAGTAGAACTGCGTCCTGTGCCTTTCGCGCTCGTCGAGTCCAACATGCCGCCCGCGCCACCTGCGATTGCGGCGGAGGAATACGAACAGCGTGTGCAAGCGCTGTATCGGCGCGCTGCCGCCGACTGGGTAGTCGTCTATGGCGATCGCGAGCACTGCGCCAATCTGCTGTACCTCACCGGCTACGACCCCCGCTTTGAAGAAGCGTTATTCATCGTCGGCCCGAATCAGCAACGCTACTTGATTGTGGGCAACGAAGGGTTGTCCTACGCAGCAGCGCGAAGCCCTCATGTAGAGGCTGTGTTGTGCCAGTCTATGAGCTTGATGGGTCAGCCGCGTGCTACAGCCCCTCGCTTGGCCGACGTGCTGCGCGAGGCCGGCATCGGCCGCGGCCAGTGCGTCGCCGTCGTGGGCTGGAAATATCTGGAGCCAAACGAAAGCGACGATCCGACAGCGCCGGCCTTTGTGCCGGCCTATTTAGTGGCTGTATTACGCCGTCTGGTCGGCGAGGGCGGGACGCTCATTGACGCCACAGCGATTCTGATGCACCCCCAAAATGGTCTGCGGGCTATCATGAACTCGGCCGCTCAAATCGCCGCATTTGAATGGAGCGCCGCGCGCGCCTCCGACGCAGTTTTTCGGATCGTGCGCGGGGCGCGCCCCGGCATGACAGAGCGCGAAGCGGCGGCGTTGGCGCGCTACGCCGGCGAACCACTCTCGGCCCATGTCATGTGCGTGGCCAGCCGCGACGCTATCATTGGTCTGAGCAGCCCCGGCGCCAGGCGCATCGAATACGGCGACGGCATCACGACCGCGATTGGCCTGTGGGGCGGTCTGTCGTGTCGCGCCGGCATGATGCTGGGTCAGCCTGATGACGACTTTCTAGCTGCCGTTGTTGCGCCCTACTTCACAGCGCTGGCAACCTGGTGGCAGACGATGCGGTTGGGCGTAACCGGCGCGGAAATGTTTGACGCTGTCACGACGGCATTCGGAGACGCGCCTTTTAACTCGGCTCTGAACCCGGGTCACCTCATCTCCTTTGATGAGTGGGTGCACACACCGATCCGCCCGGGCAGCGCGGAGTGTGTGAGTTCGGGGATGGTGTTCCAGTGCGACATTATTCCCGCTCCCCTGCCGGCCGGCCAGGCGCTGAACTGCGAAGACACGTGCGCCATCGCAGATGCTGAACTGCGCGAAAGGTTGCGGGTTGATTTCCCAGATGTGTGGCAGCGCATTCTGCGCCGCCGCGAGTTTATGCGCGACTATCTGGGCATCACGCTACGCGAGGAAGTATTGCCGTTGTCCACCGCGCCGGCCTATCTGCCGCCCTTCTGGCTACGCCCTGACGACGTATGCGTCATCGGCTGACAAGCCGGCCCGTAGAACAACGCAAGTCATAGCTGCGACGGGCCGAAACACCCGGCAGCAATCGCCTCGACGAGCGCGCTTGATTTGTGCGGCTACGCTCGTGGTCGTTGACTGCTTCTCCCGCGACACACAAGCGGTCTATACTTCGCGCGCGATGGAACTCGACCATATCGTTATCTTGGTTGAAGACCTGGACGCCGCTCAAGGGCAGTGGCGCGACGCCGGCTTCAACGTCACCCCTGGCGGCGCGCATGCCGATGGCCTCACTCACAACGCCCTGATCTGCTTCGCCGACGGCAGCTACATCGAGCTGCTTGCCTTTCGCGCGCAGGCTGTCGCGGCGCATCGCTGGGATCGCTTCCGCGCCTTCCCCGGGCCGATTGATTACGCCATCGCCGTGAACGACCTGCCCGCGTTCGCCCAGCAGATCAACGCCCGTGGTCTCAACTACACGGAAGCCATCGAAGGCGGGCGACAACGCCCCGATGGCGTCACGATCCGCTGGCGAACGAGCTGGCCGCCGCAACACGCCGAGGGCCTGCCCTTCCTCATCGAGGACTTGACGCCGCGCGAACTGCGCGTCCCCCAAGGCGAGCGCCGCAACCATCCCAACAACGCGGTCGGGATCGCCGCCTTAACCGTCGCCGTCGCCGATCCCGACCGCGCCGCGCGCGACCTGGCGACGTTACTCGGCAGCGCCGCAATCAACGCCGATGAGCCGCGCGCTTTTGCTATAGGCGGCGCGATGGTGCGCATCCGCCATCTGTCGGAGTATCCGGCGCTGACCCGGCGCGGGCCGGGGCCGGCCTCGTTCACCGTTGCGCTTGCCGGCGGCGGCTTGTGGCCGTATCCGGCGAGGCCGCAAAACGCAAAAGCCTAACGCCTATGCTCGAAATCATCTTCCTTGGCGTAGGGGCGGCAATTCCCATGCGCAACAACACCAACGCCGCCTATCTCGTCCGCATCGGCAACGAACGCATCCTGATTGACTGCGGGCCGGCCATCCTGCAGCAACTCGACGCGGTAGGCGTCTCGCCGGCGGAGATCACACACGTCTTCTTCACCCATCGCCACGGCGACCATGCGCTAGGCTACCCCATGCTGATGCTGTGGCACGAAATCAAAGCCAATGCACAGCAACAAGCGCCCACGCTCATCGCCAGCGCGCAGACGTTCGACGCCCTCGACGCGCTGATGCGCGTGAGCTATGGGCCGCTGTATGGCGCAACCGAGAGCGCGCCGCGCATCACTGTGCCGCAGGAGCGCATCGGCCAGACGCAGATTCATCCCGACATCATGCTGACCACCGCGCCGATGGCGCATTCGGACTTCGCGCCTTCGCTCGGCCTGCGCATCGAAACGCGCCATCAGTTCGGGAATCACGTGATCGCCTTCACCGGCGACACCGGCCCCAACGACCACATCGCGTTGCTGGCGCGCGACGCCGATCTGCTCGTCCACGAAGCGGCCTACAGCGCGACGCTCAATCCCGAGTACGCCGCAGGCGTCTACGGCCACAGCACTGCACAAATCGCCGGGCGCAACGCCAAAGCCGCCGGGGCCAAACGCCTGGCGCTCGTGCATATTGACGCGATGTACGAAGGCCGAGAACCCGTGCTCATCGAAGAAGCGCAGCGCGAGTTCGACGGCCATGTGTTCGCGCCGGTCGCCGGACTCAGCCTCACCCTGGGCGACAAGTGAACTGCAACGCGCCCACGCGCTAACATCCTAACCCTCAGGAGCTTTACATGAAGACCCTCTTCCCCACCTTTGAAGAGATGTTGCATCCGCAACTGGTGGATCCCGTCATCCGCGCGCGCGCGGCTCACGCGCGCGCCGAAGCGCCGCTCGACCCGATTAACTTGTTCAACATCAACTGGCTCAAGCCAGACGCCGATCCACAGGACGGCAAACACTCGATCAACTATCTGGTCATGCCCCGCGCGCTGACCAACGTGGATGCCGAAATCGTGGTGTTGATCGCAAAGGACTTTCCCACCGGCAGCCACAAGGTCGGGCCGGCTTATTCGGTGCTCATCGAGAAGTACGTCAACGGAGAGATCGCGCCGGATAAACACACGCTCGTATTCCCCAGCACCGGCAACTACGGCATCGGCGGCTCATGGGTTGGGCCGCGCGCCGGCTTCAAGAGCATGGTGATCTTGCCCGAGGGCATGAGCCGAGAGCGGTTCGAGAAAATCGAGAGCTACGGCGCAAGCTACATCAAAACCTACGGCAGCGAAAGCAACGTCAAAGAGATCTACGACGAGTGCAAGCGACTGATGCGCGAACAGCCCGACACGGTGCGCATCATGAACCAGTTCAGCGAGATGGGGAACTATCGCTTTCACTACTACGTCACCGGCAACACCATCGTCGAACTGAAAGAAGCGCTTGGCGCACATCGCATCGCTGCATTCTGCTCGGCGATGGGCAGCGCCGGCACCATCGCCGCCGGCGACCGGCTGAAGCAAGTCTTCCCCGATTGCCGGGTCGTCGGCCTAGAGCCGATCCAGTGCCCCACCCTCTATAACAACGGCTACGGCAGCCACGAGATCCAAGGCATCGGCGACAAACACGTGACCTGGATTCACCACGTCACCAACATGGATGCATTGGCCTGCATTGACGACACGGAATGCCTGCGCGTGTTGCAAGTCTTCACCCATCCGATCGGCGGCGAAGCGATGATGCGCTGCGGCGTGGACGGCGAGACGGCCTGCCAAATCGCCGGCGCGTTCGGCATCAGCGGCGTGTGCAACCTGATCGGCGCGATCAAGACGGCCAAGCACTTCGGCCTGGGCAAGCGCGACGTTATCGTGACCGTGGCCACCGACGGGCCGGATCGCTACCGCTCCGTGATGCAAGCCTGGGAGGCGCAACACCCGTTGACGCCGGCGGCGGCCGAAGCCTGCATCGGCGAGGTGCTCCATCGCCAGAAGACCGATTGGATCAAGGATGGCACGCCCGATAACCGCCGTCAGTGGCACAACCTGAAGTACTACACCTGGGTCGAGCAGCAGGGCAAGACGGTCGAGGAACTCAACGCCCAGCTCGACCCCGAGTGGTGGTTGGCCGAACAAGCCAAGATCCCTGAACTCAACCGGAAGATTGCAGCGCTGCGCGGTTGACGCGCCAGCTTACCGGCGCTAATCTCCGACCTGCGAAGCCATGATCGCCCCTGATGCGCGCGTGCTCGTCTGCCTGATCAATAACCCGCGCGACCTGGAGATCGCGCGCTGGGATCATTGGTATCGCATCCCGGTCAAGCATGCGCCGAGTGAGTATCTGGCCGACTACCTGGCGTTCTACCTCACCGAGCGCTTCGGCGATGACAAGTGGGCCATTCACGAGTACGCCGAAGTGCGCGGCCACGAGCTGGTGCGGCGAGTGGACTTGTTCCCCGAGGAGCCGAACCATCCCCGCGCCAACGCGCTGTATTACAAAATGCAACTCGGCCCACTGCAGCGACTCCCCCGCCCGATTCCATCGCTGCGCTGGCGCCGCATCACCTTCATCCAGACCACCGGCGATCGCTTGATGCACGCCCTCGAAATCGGCGAACTCACGTCGCGCAGCGATCGCTTCGTGAAACTGATGGAAGACCTGGACGATGCAGACTGACGGCGCGTTGGCGACTTTCTCTTTCGACTGCATACTTCGCATGGATTCACTTTCGACAAGGGGACTGTATGCTCATCACTAACGGAACGGTGATCACGATGACCGAACCGAACGTCGTGATCGAAAACGGCGCCCTGCTCGTGTTGGACGGCATGATCACCGACATCGGCCCGACCGACAAGCTACAGTTGCGGCACGCCGAGTTGCTGCGCACCCGGCCGGTTCTGGACGCGGAGGGCAAGCTGATTTTGCCGGCCAACATCTGCGCGCATACGCACTTCTACGGCGCGTTCGCGCGCGGCATGGCCATCCCTGGTGATCCGCCGCGCAACTTCATGGAGGTGCTGCAAAAGCTGTGGTGGCGGCTTGATCGGGCGCTCGACCTGGAGGGCGTGAAATATTCGGCGCTGGTGTGTCTGGTGGACGCCATCAAGCACGGCACGACGACGCTTATTGACCATCACGCCAGCCCGAACGCGATCGAAGGCTCATTGGACGCCATCGCCGAAGCCGTGATGCAGTCCGGCCTGCGCGCTGCGCTGTGCTACGAAGTCACCGATCGCAACGGCCTCGACGGCGCCAAACGCGGCATCGAGGAGAACGTCCGGTTCGCCATCTCAACCTTGCGCACCCGGTCGCCCTATCTCGCTGCAGCCATGGGCATCCATGCCTCGTTCACCGTCGGCAACGACACGCTCAACACCTGCGCCGAGAAAGCCCGGCAACTCGGCATCCCGATTCACCTGCACGTGGCCGAGGACATCGCCGACGAGGACGACAGCTACCGCCGCTACCGCGTATCGGTGGTCGAGCGGCTGGCCATTCACCGCGCGCTGAGCGAGAAGACCATCTGCGCGCATTGCGTCCACATCAGCGAGCGCGAGATGGAGGTGCTGGCCAATTACCAGGCGAAGGTCACCCATCAGCCGCGCAGCAACATGAACAACGGCGTGGGCGTCGCGCGCGTGGGAGCGATGCTCGAGCGCGGCATCTGCGTCGGCCTAGGCAACGACGGGTTCTCCAACGATGCCTTTGCCGAAATGAAGGTGTGCGACCTGCTGCACAAGGTGCATGCGCTCGACCCACGCGCGATGGGCGCAGACAAGGTCGCGCGAATGACATACCAGAATAACGCCACAATCGCGCAGTGCTTCTGGCCGGAAGTGCGCGGCACGTTGGAGGTCGGCGCGCCGGCCGACATCATCTTCGTGGACTACAAGCCGTTTACGGAGCTGAACGAAGCGAACGCGGCGTGGCACTTGCTCTTCGGCGTCCATGGCGGCATGGTCACCCATACCATTTGCAACGGCCAGGTCATCATGGCCAACCGCACCCTGCTCATGCTGGACGAGGCAGAAATCGCGGCCAAAGCCGGCGAAGCCGCCGACCGAGCTTGGAAGCGGGTCGCAAGCATGTGAATTGCGCCTCCGCGACGTTGCTGCTATGTGGCTGCGCCTGCTCCGAACTGTTTCCTTCCTCGGCTTGACAGCCGCCTACTTCGGCGCGCTGTTTCTATGCTGGAGCCTGCCTCGCCTCGTCTTTGGATTAACGGAGGACGACTTCTGGACGGTGATCCCCAGGGTGAACGTTTGGCAGGTGATGTTGTTCAGCGCCCCTACGCTGATCGTTGGCGGCATCGCGTGGGCAGTCGCCTGGTGGTTTCTGCTGCGCGACAGTTCAGATGAGACGATCGCCCCGGCATCCCAGACCTATCTAGCATTCTTCACTACGCTTGGCGTCGTGTTTACGACGCTAATCGCCTGGCGCGAGCTGCTGATCTGTGGTGAACTCTCTACCGTGCAAAGCCGGAAGGAGGCGGAGGAAATCATCGCCGGCTTGATCGGCGGTGTGTTTGCCATCCTCATCTCGGCTTGCCTGCTGGGTTACCACGGCCGCTTGTGGCGACGTTACCGACGCCTTTTTCAACAGGCGCCCTAGCCATTCCAGGCGGGCGACACATCCTGCCTTGCGCGAAGGTCATCAGCCTGCTGCTGTCCTCAGCGCCAACTCGAACAATCCCTGAGCGACTGCATCGAAGTCGTAATCTGGATTGGCCAAGCGCAGCGTTTCGCGCATCGCCTCGGGGATGGCTTCAACGCCCCGCCAGGCTCCGCATATCGCGCACGCCATCGCGCCGATCGTGTCCGCATCGCCGGAGAGTTCAGCCGCCAACATCGCCGCGCGCAGCGGGTCGCCGTCGGCCAAGGCGACGACGCCCATCGCCGCCGGCGCCGCTTCGCTGGCCGGCAACCCCGTGCCGATCAGGTCGTAGATCGCTTGAATCCGGCCGGCGTCATCGCCTAACTCATCGCGCGCCAGGCTGACGGCCAGCTCTATCCGCCGAGCCACCGAAGCGCCCAGGGACGGCGCTCCAAGCGCCTCGCCGATCTTAGCCGCCTCGACGCTAGATGCCAAGATGTCGCGCAGGTCAGCGCGCGGATCGAGCGCGCGCGCCACGGCGCCGGCGACGGCGGCCGCAGCCGCGCAGGCTACGCCGGTGTTGTGGGTAGGTATGGCAGTCAGAGCAGCATCACGCGCAGCGCCTTCAACATCGCCAGGGTGAATGAGGCCCACAACAGAAGCCCGCATGGCCGCGCCGTTGGTATCGCCGCCGAGGCCGGTCTGCCGCAGATCCAGGCCGGCGCGGATCTTCGCCACACCACGGCGCGTGCTCGGGCCGACGAAGACGCAACTATCTCCGCCGATGGCGTCATACCAGCCGAGGATGGCGCGCGCCGTCCCTTCGAGCGTCACGCCGCCCTCGCGGATGATCTCGCGGGCCAGCCAAATGGCCTGCTCGGTGTCGTCCGTGATGCGGCCGGCGGGCAACCCAGCATGCACCGGATGGTCGTCGGGCGCGGCGATCAGGCCGGCGATTCGGCCAAAGCGCGCGCGGGTCTGCGCCGGCGAAAGCAGCGCCGGCATGCCGAAGGCATCCCCCAACGCTTGGCCATACACGCCGCCGTAGATTTTGGAACGCAGAGAGGACATCGGGTGAATGTAGTGAATAGTGAACGGCAAAAATGGTAGGGGCGGCTGCGCCTAGGTCGCTTGCGCCTGCCGGAACTTGCGCTGGCGGGCGATGGCGCGCTGGCGCTGCGCGAGCGCATAAACGACCAGCGCAATCAGCGTGGCAACGTAAGGGATCATCTGCACAAGCTGGTTCGGCACGCGCAAGTTGCCGAGTTGCACCGAGAGCGCCTCAGCCGCGCCGAACACCAGCGCGGCGATCATCGTGCCCAGCGGCGTCTTGCCGCCCAGGAAGATGGCCGCCAGCGCGATGAATCCGCGGCCGGCGGTCATGTCGCGCGCGAAGAACTTGACGTAGCCCATGCTGAGATACACCCCGCCGAGCGCAGCCAGCAACCCGCTCAACGCCAGCGCCAGATACTGCTGCGCGCGCACATTGATTCCCACCGAGCGCGCCGCCTCCGGATTCTCGCCGACCGCCCGCAGATGAATGCCGGCGCGGGTGCGATAAAGAAACACCGACACCAGCGCCACAGCGATGAACGCGACGTAGGTCAGCAGATTCTGGCCGCTCACGATTGGCCCGAGCAGCGGGATGTCTTTGATGATCGGGATCGCTACGAACGGCATCTGCTTGCTCACCAGGGCGCTGGTGCTGCCCTTGTCGCCGGTGAGCAGAAAGACCACGAAGATCGTGCCACCTGACGCCAGGATGTTGATGGCGATGGCCGCCAGAATGACATCGGCTTTCAGGTTCAGATGAAAGAAAGCCAGCACGAGCGCCATCAGCACGCCCATGGCCACGCCGGCCAACAACCCCAACCATTCGCTTTGCGTCGCCACGCTGATGAGCACGCCGGCGCACGCTGCGGTCAGCATGATGCCTTCGAGCGCGATGTTGGCCACGCCGCCCAGCTCGGCGAGCAAGCCGCCCAGCGCCGGCAGCAAGATCGGCGTCGTCACGCGGAGCACCGCCGCGATGAACGTCGCACTGAAGATGACTTGAAGCGCTTGTTCCATGGTTTACGTTAGCACGTTAGCACGTTAGCACGTTGGCACGTTGGCACGTTGGCATGTTGGCACGTTGGCGTGCTGCACGCTTTAGGTTTCGCGCGCGCGCCGGCTCCTGGCTTTCACGTAGTCCACCAATACCTGCGCCGTCAACAGCAAGATGATCACGGCTTGAATCACCTGCACAATCTCGGCGCCGACGGCTGCCTCTTGTTCCATGATGTCGCCGCCCACGCGCAGGTATGAGTAGAACACGCCGGCGATCGGAATGAACAGCGGGTTGTTGCGCGCCAGCAAAGCCACAACGATGCCTTCAAAACCCAGCCCGGCCGCGATGCCCGGGATTAGGCGCTGATGCACGCCCAGGACGAGATGCGCGCCCGCCACCGCAGCGATAGCGCCGCCGATGGCGAACGACAACGCGATCGTCCGCCGCGTGTTGATGCCGCCATAGCGCGCAAATTTCTCATTCGCGCCGATGGTGCGAATCTCGTAACCGAACGGGGTGCGGTTGAGCAAAGCCCACACTGCGATCACCAGGATCGCCACAAACAACACCGCCAGATTAGCGCGGCCCAGGTTCACGCCGAAGATCGCGGTGAGCCGCAGCAACATGCTGCTGGGTTGAATCAATTCTGAGCGCAGCGACTGCGACCCCGGCGGCGTAAACACATTGGTCAGCAAGAAGTCATACAACAACACGATGACGGCGTTCAACATCAGCGTGGAGACGATCTCGTTGGCGTTGAGATACGCCTTCATCAAGCCGGGCAGCAGGCCGGCCAGAAACCCCGCCACCATCGCCGCCGCCAACGGCAGCAGGACGGCCACAACCGGCGGCATCGGCAGATAAATGGCGACGACCGCCGCAATCATCGCCGCTATGAACATCTGCCCCTGCACGCCCAGGCTGAATTGCCGCGCGCGGAACGGGATGGACACCGACAGCCCCAGAATGATGAGCGTCGTCGCGTCCTCAATCCACCGGCCGGCGCGGTTGCTGCGGCTGAGCGGCCCGCTGAGCAGCGACGAGTAGGCCAGCAGCGGATCCTTGCCGACGATCAGCATCACCAGAAAGCCGACCAGCAGCGCCAGCGCGATGGTGCCCAGGGTGACGGAGAAATCAATCATGGCGCTGCGGCGGCGCTCCTGTCGCACGCGAGCGCGTTCTGCAGCGCGATCGAAGGAGGGAGCAGTGGGAAGTGTTGCCTGCATGTTACCAATTGCGCTCGATCTCGGCCGGCGTCATCGCCTTCGTGCCCAGCATGTAGAGGCCCACCTCTTCCTCGGTGAGGCCGCGCGCATTGGGGAAGATTGCGACGATCCGGCCGTCGTGCATCACCGCAAGCCGGTCGGACAGCGACATCACCTCGCTGAGGTCGGCCGAGACCAGCAGGATCGCCACGCCGGCGTTGCGCGCTTTGACCAGTTGCTCGTGCATGAACTCGGTCGCGCCAATGTCCACGCCGCGCGTGGGCTGGGCGGCGATCAGCAGCTTAGGCCGGGAGGATAGCTCGCGCGCGACGACAACCTTCTGCATGTTGCCGCCCGACAGCGACCCGACCGGCAGCGTGCCATCCGGGGCGCGAATGGCATACTGCTCGATCAGCGCCTCGCTGTTGCGCGCAATCTCCGCCGGACGCATCAGACCGCCGCGCGTGAAGGGTTCGCTTGCATAGCGATCCACGATCAGGTTCTCCTGAATGCTCGACGTCATCGCCACGCCGTTGGTCAGCCGATCTTCCGGAATGTGGGCCACGCCTGCTCGACGCACTTCGCGCGGCGTCAGCCCGGCGATGGATTTGCCGTCTAGCTCGATCACGCCGCCCAGCGGCGCGCGCAAGCCGGCGATCACCTCGACCAGCTCGGTCTGCCCGTTGCCTTCCACCCCGGCGATGCCCAGGATTTCGCCGGCATACACGTTGAACGACACATGCTTGAGCGCCTCGACGCCGGCCTCGGTCGCGTATTCGAGATCGCGCACCTTGAGCATGACCGGCCCACGCTGCACGGGCGGCTTCTCGATGTTGAGGAAGACTTCGCGGCCGACCATCATCTTTGCCAGCAGATGCTCGTTCGCCTCGCGCTTGTCAATCGTGCCGACCATGCGCGCGTCGCGCATCACGCTAATGCGATCGCTGATCTCCATCACCTCGCGCAGCTTGTGCGAGATGAAGATGACCGTCTTGCCGGCGTTCACGAGCCGGCGGATGGCCGCAAATAGCTCATGGGTCTCCTGCGGCGTGAGCACGGCGGTCGGCTCATCGAGGATCAGCACATCGGCGCCGCGGTAGAGCGCCTTCAGGATTTCGACGCGCTGACGCATGCCCACCGGCACGGCGTCCACCACGGCTTCAGGATCTACGCTCAACCCATATTCCTGGGCCAGCCGCGTCGTCGCTGCGATAGCGGCGCGCTTGTCCACGAAAGCGCCGCGCATCGGCTCGGCGCCCAGCACGATGTTTTCGGCGATGGTGAACGATGGGACGAGCATGAAGTTCTGGTGCACCATGCCGATGCCCAGGGCGATCGCTTCGTGTGGCGTGTGGATCGTCACCGGCTTGCCGCGCAGGATGATCTGGCCGGACGTCAGGCGCTCCATGCCATACAAGATCTTCATCAGCGTGGACTTTCCGGCGCCGTTCTCGCCTACCAGCGCGTGGATCTCGCCGGCGCGCACTTCAAAGGTCACATCGTTGTCCGCCAGCACGCCGTTCGGATAGATTTTGGTGATGTGGCGCATCTCAACGAGCGGCGCGGGCGACGCACGGGATGCGTCCGAAGCAGGTTGTGGCGTGTGCTGCGTGGAAATGGCTCGACCTCCTCGCGGCGGGTCTCAGTTGGGCTGGGCGCGAACGAAAAGGGCGCGCGACGGGATTGAACCTGCCACGCGCCCGCTCGTCAAACGCGCTGGGCGGCGACTTACTTGAACGCCGAATCCACCTTCACGGCGCCGCTGGCCACTCGCTCGTACGCCGCTTTCACTTTCTCCTGGATTTCTTTGGAGACGAACTTCTGGTAGTTCTCGTTATCGGCGACGCCCACTGCATCTGCAGCCACGCCGACGCTCTCCGGCGCACCATAGACCAGCTTGCCCTCGGCGTCCAACTTGGCCGCGCGCAGCAGGCCCTGATCCACGTTCTTCAGCATCGAGGTGATGATCGTCGCCTTCTGCGCAGGGTCAGCAATCGTCTGGTACTGGTCGCTGTCCACGCCGAGCGCGTAGAGCTTCTTCTCGACCGCTGCCTCGAACACGCCGTTGCCGGAGTTGCCGGCGACGCCCCACACGATGGCCGCGCCCTGGTCATACATCGAGCTGGCAATCTCCTTGCCCTTGGCGGGGTTGTTGAACGGGCTATCGCCGCCCACATATTGCACGAGCACATTCGCTTCGGGATCGAGGCCGGACTCGGCGAAGCCCTGCTTGAAACCCACGATGAAGTCGTTGATCACCGGGAAGTCTGCGCCGCCAACGATGCCGACCTTCGTGCGGCCCTCGGCGCCCGGCAGCTTGCCCTCCTTGAGCAACTCGCCGACCAGCACGCCCAACAAATACGACCCTTCGTTCTGTCGGAAGAGCACGGTATAGACGTTCTCGCACTTGTTGCTGCAGCCGCCCTCTTTGCCTTCGTAATCCGGCCCGGCGTCGAACATCCAGAACTTTTTGTCGGGATGCTGCGGCGCGATGCGGCTGATGTAGGCGCTCATGTCGAAGGTGCCGGCGATCAGGATGTCGTAATCATCCGCAGCCGCCGCATCTTCAAGCCCAGGCTCCCACTTATTGCGTTCATAGCCCAGCTCAATCGTCCTCACCTCGTAGCCCAGCTCATTCTTCATCATCTCCATGCCGCGCTGGGCGCTGTCGAAGAACGACTTGTCGCCGAGCGTGCCGTTCAACACAAGCTTGATGCGCTTCTTCGCGCCGACCACAGGCGCTTCGGCCGCCGGGGCCTGAGGCGCTGCCGGCGTTGCAGGCGCGCACGCAGCCAGTAGTAGGCTGGCCGCCACAGTGAAGCTAAAAAGGGCGCTGGTTCTCTTATTCACGGTTTCCTCTCCTTTGGATGTATGAGTTTGGGGAACAATTGCCTCGTGATTTTAGTCGCGCGCGTCACGCCCGCAACTCGGCGAAAGCGGCCTCCAAAGATGCCCTCGAAACGAGGGCGTAGCGCAACATCGGCCAGCGGCAGCGTCCTCATCGCGCCCATGCTTGTTCAATCATCTGCCAGGCTCGGTCGGCATTCACGGCCACAACGACGCGCGCGTTTGGCTGCGGATGACGGTAATCCAGCGACGACAGCGCCCGGCCAATGGAGTGCCCGATGTCAATCTTCACTCGCGCCCGCAACTCGCGCGCGATGACCCCCTCATCGAGCGCAACAGCTACCGCCAGCGGGTCGGGCAGCGGCGCGCCGGCGAAGCCAAAGCGGTCGCGCCAGTCGTAGGCGACGCGCGTCATCGCGGCGAAAAAACGCGCCCGCGACGACGCGCCGGCGCGGATCCGCTCGAACACCTCAAACGGCATCATCTGCTCGAGCGAAACTTCCCAGGGCAACACAATCGCGTCAGGGAAACGCTCGAAGACCACATGCGCCGATTCAGGGTCGGCAGCGATGTTGAACTCGGCCGCCGAGGTCTGATTGCCGCGCGCTTGCCAGGCGCAGCCCATGACGACCAGCTTCGCAACGCGGTCGGGCAGCGCCGGGTCGAGGTTGCACGCCAGGGCGATGTTCGTCAACGGGCCGAGCGCGATCAGGCCGAGTTCGCCCGCGTGCCGGCGCGCCAACTGGCTGATGGCTAATGCAGCATGCTCACCCGCCGGCAGGCGCGTCGTCTTAGATAGGCCGGCCCCGCCTAGGCCATCGGCGCCGTGGAACTCCTCGGCGTGGACGCGCGGCTCGATCATCGGCCGGTCACATCCAGCGTAGACCGGCACATCTGCCCCAAGCACATCGAGCACAGCGCCCACGTTGACGTTGACCTGGCTCACATGCACGTTGCCGGAAACAGTGGTGATCGCCAGGACCTGCTGGTCGAATTGGCGCTCCGGCGCAAACAACATCCCAATGCCGATCGCGTCGTCCACGCCGGCGTCGGTGTCAATGATCCAGCGCATGGGGAAGAATGGTATCCACAAACGGGAAAAGGGCCGAACGGATGAGTCCCTCATCCGTTCGGCGCCAAGGCATGTTCGGCAGTGGACCTGAGGGGATTCGAACCCCTGACCTCCTCAGTGCGATTGAGGCGCGCTCCCAGCTACGCCACAGGCCCTTACGCACTAGGGGCGACCGTCTTGGTCGCCCCTATCGCCGGAGAGCGGGAGACGGGATTTGAACCCGCGACCTATTCCTTGGCAAGGAATCGCTCTACCAACTGAGCCACTCCCGCATACGTCTGTATTATAGCACAAACTGAAGATGCCGACGGTCAGGATCGAACTGACGACCCCACGATTTTCAGTCGTGTGCTCTACCAACTGAGCTACATCGGCGCGAGCAGACTGCTATCCTAATCGAAGGCATGCGTATCTGTCAAGTTGAATTCGGAATTAATTCAGAATCCAGAATCCAGAATCCAGAATCCAGAGCCAGAACCCAACCCTGCCGCATCCCTTGCCAACCGCCCGACATTCAAACCGGCGCACTTATCTGGTGGGTGTCGCAGGAGATTCTGAGCGAGCTGCGTTGGCCTGCTGCAATGCGTCGGCCACCGCACCGATGTCCTGAAAGATATAGTCGGGGCGAATCGCGCCGTCGCGCGCTTCATTAAGCGAGGTCACGCCGGTGAGCACCAGCATCGTCGTCAGCCCGGCGTTCTGGCCGCCCAGGATGTCGGTGTCCAACCGGTCGCCGACGACGGCCGTGTCCTCCGGCGAGCCGCCCATGCGCGCCATCGCTTGAAGCATCATCTCCGGCTGCGGCTTGCCGATGATAAGCGGCTCAACGCCCGTCGAGACGCGCAGCGCGGCGAGCGTGGCGCCGTTGCCGGGCACAATGCCGCGTTCGCTGGGGTAAGTGACATCGGGGTTGGTGCCGATGAACACCGCGCCGCGCCGGATAAGCAAACATGCCTCGGCAAGCTTGTCGTAGGTCAGCGTGCGGTCCCAGCCGACGACCACGTGCGTAGCTTGCTCCGGTCGCTCGTTCACCACCTGCAACCCTTTCGCGCGCAATTCGGCGGCCAGGCCAGGCTCCCCGATGACGAACACGCGCGCCTCAGGCGCGTGCTGGGCTAAATAGGCCGCCGTCGCCTGCGGCGAGGTGAGCACTTCGTCGAGCGTCACCGACACGCCGAACCCGCGCAGCTTGGCGAGATACTCGTCGCCGCTTTTGCTGGCATTGTTGGTTGCCAAGATGAACCGGATCCCCCAAGCGCGCGCCGTCTCAAAAAAGCGTGACATGCCCGGCAGCGCTTGATTGCCGCGCCAGAGCACGCCATCCATGTCAACGATGAGATGTCGAATCGCCGCGAGCGAAATCGGTCCCACGCATCACCTCACTTTCAACACGCACTCCCAGGGCCGGCGCGTCTCACACTTCTTCGCCAAACCGAGGGCTAAAGCGCCGGAAGACCAGATAGCCGACGCACAACGCGGCGACCGCCGTGACCACCGTGCGCAGGACGAAGTCCAGGTCGGTCGGCCTGCCCCAGTACATCAAATCCTGGTAAATGTTGACCAAAGACGCCATCGGATTGAGCCGGCGCACCCATAGGCCGACTTCAGGTTGCGGCGCGTTGTCTATGTCATACCAGATCGGCGTGAGGAAGAACAGCGCCAGCATGCTCAGCTCGAGGATGAACTGCGTATCACGATAGAACACGTTGAGCGTGGACAGCAGGAACGATACGCCGATGCTGAACAGAGCCTGAACGATGATCACCAAGGGCAGCATCAGCAACGTCGTATGGATGGGGTGGCCGGAGAGGACGGTCACAAACACCCACACCGGCAACGACAGCAGAAAATTAATCAGGTTGGCGATCACCACCGACACCGGCAAAATCGCGCGCGGAAAGTACACCTTTTTGACCAACGCGGCGTTCGTCACGACGCTGCCGGTGGCGCCGGTCACCGCTGCGGAGAAGAAATTCCAGGACAACAACCCCGACAGGATGAACACATTGTAGTGTTGAATCGTCGGCGGCGCGCGATTGATGATGCTAAAAGCAAACGTCATCACCGCCATCATCCCTAGCGGCTGCAGGAATGACCACGCGACGCCGAGCAGAGAGCTGCGGTAGCGCGTCTTCAGGTCGCGCACAACGAGCATCCACAGCAACGCCCGATACTTCCAAATCTCAGCAAGGTCGGAGAAGAGGTGCTTCATAAGATAGTCTCGTCTTGATGCCTTCGAGGATGCGCCGGATGTGTCTTTGAGCGGGTAAGCAGTTGCCAATAGAGCGATGTCATGACCAAGGCGGCATGATCCCACCCGAATTGTTGAACCGCCACGCGGCGCAACTGTTCGCCCAGCGCCCGCCGACGTTGTGGATGGTCTAGCAAATCGGCCACGCCGCGCGCCAGCGCTTCGCTATCGCCAAGCGGCGCATATACGCCCAACGCGCCGAGGTATTCGCGTTGCGCCGGCGTGTCGAAGGCCACCGTCGGCAACGCCATCGCCATGTAGTTGAGGATTTTGCCGCTGCCTTCGGTCAACGACAGCTTAGGAGCGACGGCTAAATCGCCGAGCGCCAACATGCGCGGCGCTTCGACATACGGCACGCGGCCCGTAAAGATAACTTCGGGCAGCGTTCCGGCTTCCGCGGCTATCCGCCGCCACATCTCCACGCCGGGATATCCCATCACCAGCCAGCGCAGGCGTCGCCCGGCGGCCTTCAGGCGCGCAGCGGCCTCGATCAGGTTCCGAATGCCCTGGTGTTCCGCCAGAAGGCCAAGAAAGACGACCACCGGTTCATCGGGCGCAATCCCCCACCGCGCGCGCAAGCGCGCGCGTTCTTCCGCAGAGAGCACGTCTGGGCGAAAGACCTGCGCATTGACGCCGTCCGGCAGCGCCTGCACCGGAACGCGATCCCCGAGTTTCGCGCGCAGCGCGCTCGCCGCATGACGTGTGCTGGTTAAGACGGCGTGGGGGATGCGGTCGGCCACATGCTCGACGCGCCGAAAGATCGCATGAGCCGCAGAGTTCGCCTTGATGAAGCGATGCTGCAGCAACTCATCGGTCAGGCTGCCCTGATAGTCGAAGACGACCGGGATGCGCCACGGACGGGCAAGCGCGCCGGCGATCAGCGCGCCCTCGTGCAGGTGGGCGTGGATCACGTCGAACCGGTTGCGGCTCAACACGCGCAACAGCCGGATGCTGAGCAGCACGTCAAAGGCAAATTTGTGGCGCGACGATCCGACCTCATAGTCGCGATGCCAGGGCGTCGGCGCAGTGCGCACAATGCGAATGCCGGGGACATCGCGGCCCTTGTAATAGGTGAGGATGGTGACATGATGGCCAAGCGCCTGCAACGCGCGCGCTTCCTCTAGGATGCGCACATGACAACCGTAGTCGCCAAAGAAGGAAGTGGGGGCAAGACTGAGGATGTGCATGACGTGCGATGATTCTCGTGATGTGGCAAAGCGGCTGTCGCGCAGCCGGCGCAGCGCCGTTTGAATTGATGCGCGCCGCTAGCGCTTCTTGTTGCCGGCGAGTCGGCTTGCCATACGCTCGCCCAGGAACATCTTGAGCAACCCGCCGGAGTCTTGCTCGATGGGGATATGCCCCTCAATCCGGCCCCGGCGCCAGTCGGCCAGCCACTGCCGGCGGCGCTCCTCAGCCTGCGTCAGCATGCGCGTAACCGCCTCTGTGTCGTGCGCAGCGATGGCGTCGCGCAGCGCCATGCATTGCAGCATCACCTGGTTCAGCCAATGCACAACGACATCCGGCTGCGTCTCCAGGGCAGCGAAGAAGCTCGGCGCGCGCTCGACGCCGTTGACGGCCTGGCCAAACGCCGCGCCGGCCATCCACATCCGATCCCGCCAGGCGGCATCATTGCTCACGGCAAGCATCAGCATGCTGCTCAGGATTGCCGGCATCGCATCCACCGCCACAGCCATGCCGTCGCGTTCGGCCGGATCCACGAAGATGGGCTTGGCGCCCATCTGATTGACCAGGGCAACAAATGTATCCACCATCTGGGTGCTGGCGCCGCGGCTCGGCGCAATCGCCCAGATCGCATCGCGAACGCTGTCGGCGCTGGGCAATTCGCCATCGCCGTTCACGCGGTCGGGATGATAGACCAGCGACGTGCTGAAGAAGGGCACATCGCCGGCCAACAAGCCCTCGGCAACTCGCAGCGCCGCAACGTTGGGGCCGCTGACTGTCGCAACGAGGGTGTCCGGGCCGAGGTCGGGCGCAATGGCGCGCAGGGTGGTCTCCAACTCTTCGTGTGGCGCGCAGATAAAAACAGCCGCTGCGTTCTCACACGCGCGAGGCAGATTCCACTCGCTGCGATCAATGGCTTTGGCGCTTTCGGCCCGGCGCATCGCGTCGCGGTCCTTATCATGGCCCACGACTTCAACATCTCCGAGAGCATGCTTAACGGCCATGCCCAACGACATGCCGACGAAATCACAACCGACCAGGGCAATTTTGGCTTTGTTCATCTTGCAGTTCCCTGTGCGTTCCGCCCAAACCCAGTCGCTCACAGCCCGAGCAATGTGCGGCTCAGCAATGTTGCCGGTCGCACAATGAGCTGACCTAAAACGCCCGTTGCCGAAAGCGCAATCAATATGATAAATCCATACCGCTCCAACTGATCCATCCACATCTGGCCTTGATTCGGCAGCAGCGCCGTGAGCAGTCGCGAGCCGTCCAACGGCGGGATGGGGATCAGATTGAAAAGAGCCAGAAGAATATTGAGCTGCACGGCGACGGAGAAGGCAAAAAGCAGCACGTTCGTTGACCACGAACCGCGATCGGCAAACGACAAGGTCAGGCGAAAGAGCAGCGCGAAC
Source organism: Thermoflexales bacterium (assembly GCA_046299515.1). Taxonomy (GTDB): domain Bacteria; phylum Chloroflexota; class Anaerolineae; order J036; family Brachytrichaceae; genus JAAFGM01. The sequence goes on from JBKBID010000001.1 coordinate 151,438, forward strand.
AGCGCAGCCAACAGCAGATTAGAGATCGGCCCGGCCAACGCAACGACGGCGAACGATGTCCGCGTATCGCCGCGCAACCGATAGGGGTTCACCGGAACGGGCTTCGCCCAGCCAAATCCGGTTAATACAAACAGCAGGCTGCCAAACGGATCGAGGTGCGCGAGCGGGTTGAGCGTGATTCGCCCCAGGCGTTCGCCGGTGTCATCTCCAAGCTGCCGCGCGGTGAGCGCATGCGCCAACTCATGGATGGGAAATGCAACGCCGAGCAGCAGCGCCAAGACAATCAGTTGCGAGAAAACTAGGACGACATCTCCGCTGGTCAAGCCGTTGAAGACGCCGACGAGGGGGCCGTTCATGAATGCCGCGATTATAGCCGGGATGACACACCCTATAATCGCACCGTATGGCGTTTATTCGCGTGACGCCCATCCAAGTCGGCGATGTGGTGCGGCTGCGCAAACCCCATCCCTGTGGCGGCTACGAGTGGACGGTAGTGCGCGTTGGCGCCGATGTCGGGCTGAAATGTCACACTTGCGGCCGCCGCGTTCTGCTCACCCGCCGGGAGTTCGAGCGGCGGCTGGAGAAAGTCGTCTCTGCCACGCGGCCCGCCGGGTGAACGGCGCGCCGCGCGCTATCATGCGTCCCGTTGTCGGGCAATATCGGGCGCCGCGTCTGCGCGTCATCACCATAGGACAGACGCAAAGCGTCTATTGAATTCCATGAAGAAGAGAATCGTCTTGCTCTATGGCAATACCGGCGGCGGCCATCGCAGCGCCGCACAGGCCATCGCTCAAGGCATCGAAATGCTCTACCCCGGCGCGTATGACGTCCAACTGGTGGATGGACTGAGCAACGTGCCGTTCCTGATCAACGCCTTCACCGAAACCTACCCGATGTGGGTGAACCATGCGCGCATGTTGTATGCGCTGGGCTTTCACGCCAGCAACAACCGCCGGCGGATCATCGCGCTGCGCAACATGCTCGAACCGCTCAGCGAAAAGACCGCAGACGCCATCGTGAAAGACTATCCGGCCGATGTGTATGTTTCGTGCCATTTGCTATTCAACCAAAGCATTCCGCTGGCGCTGCGCCGGCGCAACATTCAGACGCCGTTCATCCACGTCGTCACCGATCTGGTCTCAGGGCATGTGGCGCACTACGTGACCGACGCCGACTACCTGATCGTGCCGACGGAAGAGGCGCGCGCAGAGGCGATAAAAAACCTAGTGCCTGAGGAAAGGATCAGCGTGACCGGCCAGCCGATCGCGCCGGACTTCGCCAAGCGCGTCACCAACGGCGCCGCAACACGGCGCGAACTGAACCTGGACGAGCGGATGACCGTGCTGCTCATCGGCGGCGGCGATGGCATGGGCCGCTTGGAAGTGACCGCGCGACAGATCGCCCTGAGCGGGTTGCCGCTGCAGCTCATCGTCGTATGCGGGCGAAACCAAACCGTAAAGGAGAATCTGGAGTTCCTGAACCCCCGCGTGCCCATGCGCATCTTCGGCTTTGTCAACAACATTCCAGAGCTTATGGGAGCCGCGGATGTGATTGTGACCAAAGCCGGCCCCGGCACAATCTGCGAGGCGTTCGTCGCCGGCCTACCGATCATCCTCTACGATGCGGTGCCGGGGCAGGAAGAAGGCAACGTGGATTATGTGGTCAACAGCGGCGCCGGCGTCTGGTGCCCGACGCCGTGGGCGGTGCTCAAGCAGTTGAAACAGTGGCTGGCCGATCCGTTTGCGCTGGAACTGGCCCGTCAGGCTTCTGCGCGCTTGGCGCAGCCGGATTCTGCGCTGGAGATCGCGCGAATCGTCCACCGCTTCGCGCAGCTCGTGCCGGACAAACGGATGAACCGCTAGTTACCGGCTAACGGCTCAATCCGCATACGGTCATTCTTCGTCGAAGTCGTCTTCGTCGTCTTCTTCATCATCATCCCAGAGGAATTCGTCTTCATCCTCGTCGTCGAAGTCCTCCAGGTCAAAATCCTCTTCGTCTTCCTCGTCCTCGCCTTCGTCGAAGTCTTCCTCGTCGTCGAGTTCCTCAAGGGAGATTTCATCTTCCTCTTCGCCCTCGTCCAGAACATCGTCTTCGATATCGTCGAGGTCGTCCACGAGATCTTCATCATCCAGGTCTACGTCGAAGTCTTCGTCGTCGAAGTCCTCTTCGTCGTCATCAAGCGGAGCATAGTTGGTCGGCGCAGTTGTGTTGCGCAGATGCGCAGGTATAGGTGCTTGTATCACCGCCGCACTAACCGTAGCCATTACAGTAAAGTCACGTGGTGTAATCATCGAATCCTCACGGTTATTCACGGTCGTGAACTCCAGGCGCGATTATAAAGATACGTTGGGGGTTGTCAACGATTTCGCGTCCGGCGTCCGGTGCAAGGCTAACACATCACATAAACACGCAGGCAAAGTGCGGTCTAACAGCAGCATGGACTGTCGCACGTGCTTCTGCGCTATGCGGCTGAAAACTTCGCCGTCCTTCGCCGCATCGCCCTCAACCTGCTCAAGTCCGACGAAACCCAGAAACTGGGCGTCAAGTCCAGGCGTCTGCTGGCCGGCTGGGACGAGCGCTACCTCCTGCGCCTGGTCGCAGGCAACCTTAAAATTTAGATGCGTTTGCCCTACGACGTTCTTCCCTGTTCTCTTCGCGCCTGCTGTTGCGCAAATTGAATACCCATTCAACACAAGGAACGTTTCCATGACTGCATGCGCTGTTCGTTTGAGGGCTTCATGTCCTTGCTCACGCTGCCGTTTGGGAAGCTGCGGCCATAGCGCGAACAACCGTTGCTTGCCATCGGCAGCCGGCTCCGCCACAGCGCGTTGCGTCTCCTCCATAACCTCACGCCATCGCTCGGGCACACGTGGCCTGAGCGGATTCAACCGTCACCGCGCGCAGCGCTGCATATAAACCGGCGCACTTGGCCCGCCACCCCGCCCTGTTCGGCCAACGCACGGTAGCCGGCCAAGTCATCGGTCACCACGACCCGCGCGCCCAACTGAGCGACCAGCGGCTTAAGCCACACGCCCACTGCCGCGCATCGCGCTCGTTTGGCTCGGCGACGGCCGCCGGCTTCCGGCTGATGGCGACCTACTCGGGCGCATTTCTCTGCGCCTAACCCTGCGCGCAGTCTCCAGAGGCGCCCTGAGCGTGCGCGCGAACCGCCTGGATGAACTGATCGAACAGATAGCTCGCATCATGCGGGCCTGGAGAGGCTTCAGGATGATACTGCACGCCGAAGGCCTTGCGCGATGGCGCGCGCAGCCCTTCGACACAACCGTCGTTCAGGTTCACGTGCGTGATCTCCACCTCCGGCGGAAGGCTATCGGCGTGAACGGCGAAGCCGTGGTTGTGGCTGCTGATCTCAACCCGGCCGTTGGCAAGCACCGGCTGATTGCCGCCGCGATGGCCGAACTTCATTTTGTAGGTGCGCCCACCCAAGGCCAGACCGAGGATCTGATGGCCGAGACAAATGCCGAAGATCGGCATCCGGCCAAGCAGCCGACGAGTAGTCTCGATGGCGTAGGTGCACGCCGCCGGATCGCCGGGGCCGTTCGAGAGGAACACACCGTCCGGCTGCATGGCCAGCACCTCCTCGGCCGTCGTCGTCGCCGGGACGACGGTGATCCGGCAGCCGCGCGAGGCCAACAGGCGCAGGATGTTGCGTTTAACGCCGAAGTCGAAAGCGACGATGTGAGGCTGCGCTGCGGATGGGTCATCGGGCGGCCGGACAGCCGGCTCGACATACCACCGTGCGTCTACACCCTCCACCCAGCGATAGGGTTCGTCGCAGGTGACCTCACGGGCCAAGTCAGCGCCGTTCATATCGCGGCAGGCGCGCGCCATCTCGATCAAGCGTCCTGGGTCGGTGTTGACCGACGAGATTGCGCCGCGCATGGCGCCTTTCTCCCGGATGTGCTTGACCAGCGCGCGGGTGCTCAGACCCGTGATGCCCACCACGCCATGGTCGTTTAAGTACTCATCAAGCGGCTTCCGGCTGCGGTAGTTGCTGGCGATCGGGCTAAGCTCGCGCACGGCGAAGCCGGCCACCCAGGCGCGATGCGATTCGTCATCGTCGGGATTGGTGCCCACGTTGCCGATCTGCGGCGCAGTCATCACCACGATCTGGCCGTAGTACGAAGGATCGGTGATGATCTCTTGATAGCCGGTCATCGAGGTGTTGAAGACCACCTCGCCGGTAGTCTCGCCGATTTTGCCGAAGCCGGCGCCGGGCCAGCAGGTGCCGTCTTCGAGCGCAAGTAAGGCAGGGGGCGGCGTCATCGCTCTTCTATGCCGCATGGGATTCTGTTTGCGCCCCGTCGCGCAACAACGCCCGCCACGCCTCGGGCAGCCGCGTCGGCGCGTTCAGCACAAAGTTGAAGCACACCTGAACCGTCTTGCCCGTCGCGATCAGCGCGCCGTCGGCCTGGCGCGTGATGCGATAGTGCAGCTCGTATGAGGTGTTGCGGATCTCGCCCACGCTCACCGCAATGTCGAGCCGGTCGCCGAGCTGCGCCGGCGCGCGATAGTCTATCTCCGCGCGCGCGATGACCGTGCTGCGCTCGGGGGAGAACAAGCCGCGCATGCCGATGGCGGTGATGAACGCGATACGGGCTTCCTCAAAGTAGGTCAGATACACCGCGTTATTCACGTGGTTGTAGGCGTCTAGGTCGCGGAAGCGCACCTGCAGCGTATGCACAAACATGTTGCGTCAGGACAGACTTCGCCCAACCGGCCCGGCCGTCCGGATGGTCTCCGAGGAGCATCCTCACCGCTTCTGTTCCACGGTCACGGACTGGATCACATCGGCCTTGGCGTCGCCCTGGGCCGCCGTGAGCGACTTGACGACATCCAGGCCGGAGATGATTTGGCCGATGACCGAGAAACGGCCGTCCAGCTCCAGCGTCGGCGAGTAAGTGAAGATGAACTGCGCGCTGCTGGTGTCGCCGCTGCCGAACAGCGCGACGATGCCCGGCTTCGACATCGCGCCCGGCGTCAGCTCGACGCCGCACTCGAAGCCGGGATTGCCGGCGGCCGTGGGGTTACCGATCAGGATCGCGCCGATTTGCTGGTCGTTCAAGACGACCGGCGCGCCGTCGAAGTAGCCTTGTTGGGCCAGGAACACCGTCGCGTTGACGTTGACCGGCGCAAGCGCCGGATCGAGTTCGGCCACAATATCGCCGCGATTGGTCTTGACCGTCATCACGTATTTAGCATCCTTGCTTGTGATTTGCTCAGGCTTGGCAAAGTTGAACGTCTTGGCGCTGAGGCCGGCGACGGATTTTGCGCGGCGGTCGGCATAGCCGCGCAGTTGCTCCGCTGTGTCTGGTTGCTGGAATGTTTGCAGCTGGACAGTACTGCCGTCCAAGAAGAGCGACGGCGTGCCGCCGACATTAGCCGCCTGGCCTGAAGCCACGTCGCGCTGCACGCGCGCAGCGACAGCGTCGCTGGCCAGGTCGCGCTCGAACTGCGCTACGTCCAGCTTCAACGCCTCTGCATAGGTCTTGAGCGTCGCTGTGATCTCGGCAAACGGCTTGTTCGACCACTCGCCCTGCTTCTCGTAGAGCAAGTCATACATCTCCCAGAACTTGCCTTGCCGCGCAGCCGCTTCGGCGGCGCGAGCGGTGGGGATCGCCTTATCGTGCTGCGGGAGCGGGAAGTGGCGGAAGACCAGGCGCACCGTATCGCTCACCGTTGCCATGAGCGCCTTCATTTGGGGATGGAAAGCCGCGCAGGCCGGGCACTGAAAGTCCCCATACTCGATTATCGTAGTCGCAGCCTGCGGATTGCCCAGCACGTGGTCATCGGCATTGACGTTGAGTGGGAACGGCTCGCACGTCACCGGCTTGGGCAATGGCGTAGGCAGCGGGACGGCCGTTGCCTGCGGCGGCGCCGCGGCGACGGCGCTCCCATCCGCAGTCGTGATGTCTATCCGCTGGATTGCGTCGCCGACCTGGATGGCGCGCACTACATCCTGGCCGCGAATCGTCACCCCGAAGACGGTGTAGTTGTTGTCGAGGTTAGGCTGCGCGCCGATGGTGATGTAGAACTGGCTGCCGCTGCTCGGCGTGCTTTCAGGCGGGCCGCTTAGGCGCGCCATAGCGATCGCGCCATCCACGTGCGGCAGCTTGATCTCCGGCGGAATGTTGTAGCCAGGCCCGCCGGTGCCGTTGCCGAGCGGATCGCCGCCCTGGATGACGAAGCCCGGCTCCACGCGATGGAACGTCAGGCCGTCGTAGAACCCATTCTGCGCCAGATAAATGAAATTGTTGACCGTTTGCGGAGCTGCCTGAGCGTTCAGCTCTACCACGATGTCGCCCTTGGCAGTCTTGATTGTAGCGAGGTATTTCTGAGCTGGGTCTATGGTGAGCGGCGGCGGCGCGTTGCCCACGCGTGCGCGCTCGGCAGGGGAAAGTTGCGCAAACGGTCGCGTTGCGCTCTGGGCAGCGGGCGACGTTGTAGCGGTCGCCTGCGGTTGACCGACTACATTGCCAGGCGTCGGCGTCGCCGAGTAGGGCGTCGAGGTAGGTAGATTCGCCGGTTGAGCATCACAGGCGGAGAGGATGAACGCTGTGGCGATGCCCAGAGCCACAGCGGAACCGATATGTCTATTCACAAAAGCCTCCTAGGAGCAAACTATCTGGCGCTTGCGTTATTTTGAAAGTGATATAAAGTAGTCTCGTCTCGATATCCACAAGTTTATCCACAAAACGTGGTAGTCTATGCACATCCTGGCAGCAACGATGCATGAATTTCGGACAAGGCGCGGCATTATACCTGTCACGCTCGGCTCGCCTTCCTGTCATGCGCATCGCTGCTACAATCTCCTTTCACAGGTGACGAGGTAAGAAACATGAGTCAACAAGCAAACGACAACCGGCTGCCAAACCCACGGCGCATCTTAGCGCTGTGCGCAAGCGTAGCGATTGGCCTCTTCGCCCTCGGCGTTGCTGCGCCGCCGGAGCGCGCTGAAGCCAGTTCTTACACCTGCCTATGGTACACCGTTCGCGCCGGCGATACGCTCGGTGAGCTGGCGATGCGCTACAACACAACGGTGCTCACATTGCGCCGGGTGAATGGGCTGAAGACCACCCGCATCTACGTTGGCCAGCGCCTGTGCGTCCCGCGCTACGCGCCGCCGGCTCCGCCACAACCTCCGGCCGGGCCATGGCGCGGCGAATACTGGAACAACACCATCCAGTCCGGCCCGCCGGCCCTCGCGCGCAACGAATCCGCGATCAACTTTAACTGGGGGTTCGGATCGCCGGACTTGATGCGCGTGCAACCCGATTACTTCTCGGCGCGCTGGACGCGCAAGATCAACTTCTCGGCCGGCGTGTGGCGCTTCGCAGCCGACGTAGATGATGGGATTCGCATCTGGGTAGACGGGCAGGTCGTGCTCGACGCGCTTGACTTCGTCGGCCGGCAGACGCCGAGCATAGACGTGCCCCTCACACAAGGCACGCACGAAATCCGCGTGGACTACGTTGAACAGACGCAACTGGCTTTCATCAAGCTCAACATCACGCGCGTTGGCTCACTGCCGCCACAACCGACCCCGCCCTCGCCGCCCGGCGCTGGGTTCAACAACGGGCCTTGGACGGTTGATTTCTTTGCGAATACGAACTTCGCAGGCGCGGCTGCGTCCAGGACTGTCGTATGCTGCTTGCGCTTCGACTGGAACGGCGCGCCGCCGGCGCTCGGCGTGCCCGGCGCATTCTTCAGCGCGCGCTTCAGTCAGGTGCGCTACTTCCCGTCCGGCGTATATCAGCTCGTGGCTCGCGTAGATGACGGCATCCGCATCTACCTGGACGGCAACTTGATCATGAACGAATTCCGCGAGCAATCGGCGCGCACCTTCACGGCGAATGTGAACCTCGGCGCTGGCAATCACTCGATCGTGGTCGAATACGTCCAGTATGGCGGCGCCTCGAACGTGTCGCTCTACTGGGACTTCCTCGGCGATCCCGGCGGACCGCGCGCGGCGGCGGTCGGCCCGGTGCCGTACTTCCCTCCCCTACCCTGATGACAGACGACAAACAAAAACGGCGGGCACATTGCCCGTCGTTTTTGTTTTAGCGCAGCCAGAGCAACTGCTCAACTTGCCAATACGGATGTTGGCTGCCCAGCTCGATCAACTTAACGAGGTTACTGCCGTCGGCGTTCATGATCCAAATCGCCCAGTTGCCGCCGTCGCGATTGGAGATGAAGGCGATGCGCATGCCATCCGGTGAAAAGGTCGGCGCGCCGCTGTTCGCCCCAAAGCCGGTCAGTTGCTGGAACATCCCCGAAAGCGACACGGTGAAGATCTCCCAGGAACCGGGAAAGTTCGACATATAGACCAGCTTATCGCCGCTGGGCGACCATTGCATGTTGATATCGCCGCTTGAAGTGGTGAGCCGTCGCACGTTGCTGGGCTGATCGGGGTCGATCACGTGGATGCCGCACTGATCCGTGCACGCCTGGTAGGCGATCAAGCCGTTCGGCCCCCACACCGGATAGCTCCCGCTGGTGAGGATGGTGGGCGCGCCCGATCCGTCGGCAGGGCTGATCACCACCTTCCACCCATCCTGGTAGATGGAATACACCATGCGCGCGCGGTCTGGCGAGATGCTTGCGCGGTAGCTGGGCTGCGGCCCCGTCCCAATTTGATAGGCCTGTGCAGCCGCGCCATCGTAGACGTTGTAGCGGTATTGATAGGTGGCAGGATCAAATTGGCTATAAAACAGGCGCCCGGTGATGCCGGCGGTGTTGGGGATAGCCGTGGAGGCTCCGGCATTCGCCCCGCCGTTGCCGACCGAAGCGGTCAGGCAGCGCGCGTCGGCGTCGCGCTGCTTTTCAGCCAGCGAGGGGTTCTGGTTGAATTGAGCGGCGCGCTCGTACTTCTTTGCGGCAGCGCACCAGTCGCCGGCGCCGGCGTAGGCGTCTCCGGCGCGGAGATAGGCTTCGAGCAGCTTAGCGCCGACGTCGCGGTAACCCGGCGCGCTCTCATACAGGCGTTCCAGTTGGGTGATGCTCTTCTCCCAGTCGGCGCCGAAGTAATAGATGGCGCTCTGGTAAGCCGCCGCGAGGCGTCGCTCGCCTTCGACGGGGTCGCTCAACGGACGAATCGCAGCAGCGCGGTCGAGGTCGTATAACCCCGACTCGATCTGGCCGGCGCGCAGGCGGCTCAACCCGCGCTCCACCAACGCGCGATAGCGCAGGTCGCCCACGGTCGCCGCCTCAAAGTCGCTGTCCAGAGCGATGAGCTGATCGGCCAGCCGAATGACCGAATCCCAGTCCCTCTCCTCGCCGGCTGCAACCAGGTCCTCAAAGATGAGGCGCTTGTCAACGATGAAAGGGGTCGGCGTAGGCGTCGGCGGCGGTGGCGTGGGCGTTTGCGCCGCGATCGCCGTCACGATCAAGTTACGCACGCCGTAGTTCTCGGGTTGGTATTGCAAGATGTAAGCGTAGTTTGCCTCGGCCAGGGCATATTTGCCCTCGCGCATCAGGTCGTTCGCTTTCTGGAGTCGGTCGAGCAACGAAGCCGCAACCGTCGCCGTAGCGCGCGCAGCCGCCTCACGCTGCCCGGCTTGCGCGCCGGCCAGGCCGGCGACCGCTACCATACCGAGCAAGCCGCAGGCGAAGAGCGCCGCAAGCGCGGCGAGTAGCACCGTGCGACCGATGCGGCGCTGCCGTGCAGCCGACTCAATGGCGCCTGTCCGAGACGGCGATACCGTGTTGGCGGAGCGATTGGTCATGTTCTACGAGCTGCGCAGTTCGCGCCGAGCGATTATAGGTAACATACCCTCTGCTTTGCACCCCCAGAGAAACTTGCCCTGCGCCGAGGGAGTGCGACATTTTTGTGTATAATTTAGCTGCTGTCCTCGATAGCTCAATGGGTAGAGCAACCGGCTGTTAACCGGTAGGTTACAGGTTCGAGCCCTGTTCGAGGAGCTGCGCCGAGCTTCCGCAGACCACACGGCTGCGGAAGTTCGATTTTTATCCCGCCTCTCCCATCGCGCGCCGCTGAGCCGCGATCAACGTGTTCTTCAACAGCATCGCGATCGTCATCGGGCCAACGCCGCCCGGCACGGGGGTGATGGCCGACGCCTCTTCACTGACCTCATCGAAGTCCACGTCGCCCACCAAGCGCGAGCCGCGCGGATTGCTTGGATCGGGGACGCGGTTGATGCCCACATCTATCACGACCACGCCGGCTTTAACCATGTCGCCGGTGACGAAGCGCGGCTTGCCGATCGCCGCGATGAGGATGTCGGCCGTGCGGGTGACGCCGGCGATGTTCGGCGTCTTGCTATGGCAGATCGTCACCGTCGCATCGCGCGCCAGGAGCATCAGCGCAACAGGCAAGCCGACGATCGTGCTGCGCCCCAAGACCACCGCGCGCCGGCCGGCGATGCGGATGTCGCTGCGCTCAAGCAGCTCGATGCAGCCCTGCGGCGTGCATGGCGCAAACGGAACCTGCCGGCCTTTCACGCCCAGCAGCCCCAGATTGACCGGATTGAAGCCATCCACGTCTTTGTGCAGCGGCACAGCCGCCAAAACCGCCTGCTCATCCAGATGAGCCGGCAGGGGCAACTGCACCAAAATGCCATGCACATCCTCGCGCGCGCCCAGATCCCGGATCAGGCCCATCAGCTCATCTTGTGTCGTGGACTCAGGCAACTCGTACCCGAACGAGGTAATGCCTACTTCGGCGCACGCTTTGCGTTTGTTGCGCACATAGGTCGCCGACGCGGGATCATCGCCAACCAGCACGGTCGCCAGGCCAGGCGTCACGCCGCGCTCCGCTTGCAAGCGCGCCACGGCCTCTTTGATTTCGGCCCGAATCGTCGCGGCGATCGCCGCGCCATCAATGATCTTTGCCATGGAGTAGGACGACGATTGACCAAGAGCAATCGCTCAAGCGCAGAACTATCGTGCAGGCACGCAAATATACACCCGCGCTGGATTGCCCGGCGCTCACGGCTCCAGCATCCGCATGGCGCTGGCCGTGAGCAAGGCCACCGATATCGGCAACACGTCCTCATCTATCTGGAAGCGCGGGCTGTGATGTGGCTCGGTCATACCCTTAGCCTTATTGCCCGCGCCGATGAACACGTAGGCGCCGGGCGCGGCTTGAAGGAAGAAAGCGCAATCCTCGGCGCCCATGGTGCGATGGTCGCTGCGCACGCGCTCCGCGCCGAACAGCTCGATTGCCGTCTGGCGCACGATCTGCGCCATCGTCGGGTCGTTCACCGTCGCCGGCGTGCCGGCTTCCGCGAAGGTCACATCAGCAGTCACGCCCAGCGCCTGCGCGACGTTCTCGGCGATCCGCCGGATGCGCTCGCGCAGCAACTGCATCACTTCGTCCCGGAAGGCGCGGATGGTGCCCTGCATTTCAACGAAGTCGGGGATGATGTTGGGCGCCGTGCCGCCATGAATGCTGCCGACCGTCACCACGCCCTGATCCAGCGGATCGACGTTGCGAGAGATGATCGTTTGCAGCGCCGTGATGATGTGCGCCGCGGCGACGACCGGATCGGCTCCGAGGTGCGGGGATGCGCCGTGCGCGCCGCGACCGCGCACAGCGATGCGATATGCGCCGCTGGCGGCCAACGTCGGCCCGTCGGTCATGCCGATAATGCCGACTTCCTCGGTTGCCCAGACGTGCATGGAGAGCGCGCGATCGGGCTTAGGGTTCTCCAGCGCGCCATCGCGGATCATCGCCAGCGCGCCGGCGACGATCTCCTCGGCCGGCTGAAAGACAAACTTCGCCACGCCGCCCCACCAGGGGCGGTGACGGGCCAGCAGCTCGGCGACGCCCAGCCCAATCGCCGTGTGCGCGTCGTGACCGCAGGCGTGCATCTTGCCGTCATGCTGCGACTTAAACGGCACATCCACAGCTTCCTGGATCGGCAGCGCGTCCATGTCGAAGCGCAAGAGCAAAGTGAGCGGCGGGCCGATCGGTCGCCCACCCTCCAGCACGCCCACGACGCCGGTCTGCCCCACGCCGGTCTGCACCTCATAGCCGAGTTCGCGCAGCCTATTGGCCACAATCGCGGCGGTGCGCACCTCCTGAAAGGCCAGCTCAGGATGCTGATGCAGGTCGCGGCGCACGGCGACCAGCCGGTCGCGCATCGCCTCGGCCTCTTCGCGTAGCTGGGTGAGTGGGATCATGTTTTCTCCTTAATCTCCCCTGGCCATCATCTCGCCGATGAACACCTCAAACGGCGATAGGCGCAACGCCGGCAAATGCACGGTCTGGCCCTCGCGGCCATGCGACGAGAATAGGCAGCGCGCTGCCGGCCAGGATAAGTCGAAGCGCGCTTCTTGTGGCCGAGCCGACATGTTCAGGACGATCAGGCAAGTCTGATCGGAATCGGGGTCACGTCGCAAAAAGGCCAGGTAATCCTCGGCGTCTTCGTCCACCGGTGTGTAGTCGCCGGCCACCAGCGCCGGCGCGCGCTTGCGCAACGCCAACAGCCGACGATAGAAATTCAACATCGAGTCCGGATCGCGCTCTTGGTCGGCGACGTTGACGCCTTGAGCATAGTTCGGGTTGACGGGCAGCCAGGTGCGCGCGCCGGGCGGGCTGAAGCCGGCGTTGGGGGCGTTCGCCCATTGCATCGGCGTCCGGCAGCGGTCGCGGCTCATGCGCGCGGCCATGCGCATCGCTTCATCGGGCGGGACGCCCTCGTTCACCGCGAGACGATAGAGGTTGACGGCCTGGTTGTCGCGCAACTGGTCGAAGCGCTCCAACAGCAGGTCGGTCATGCCGATCTCTTCGCCGTTGTAGATCACCGGCGTGCCGCGCAGGGTGAGCAGCAGCGCCGCGTTCACGCGGGCGATCTCGGCATCGTGTTGGCCGTCGCCAAAGGCGCTCCACATGCGCGTGGAATCGTGGTTGCCCAGCGTATTGCACGGCCAAGCGCCGGGCGGCAGCGCGCTCAAGCGTTGCTTCTGATTCTCGCGCACCCAGGCCGGCGTCAGCCGGTTGGTGCGCATCAGCGGGAAGTTGAACACCAGGTGCAACTCATCATCGCCGTCGCCGTAATAGGCCACGTCGTCATCTTCGCCGATCAACACACGATCGCCGGGGTACTCATCCACCAGCGCGCGCAGCGCCTTCATCAGGTCATGCACCTCCGGCAAGCCAAATTGATGGCGAAACATCTCCCACAAGCCGGCGACCAGCGCGGCCTGCTCTTCGGGCGCGCGGCTCTCACGGCCAAAGCGCAGGATGTCCGTCATCGGCATCGTGGACTGATGGGGAGTGAGGTCAGGGTCCTCGAAGATCGTGCCGATGGCGTCCAGCCGGAAGCCATCTACGCCCATATCCAGCCAGAAGCGCACGGCCCGCCACATGGCGTCCTTCACCTGCGGATTGCGCCAGTTGAGGTCGGGCTGCTCTTTGAGGAAACAGTGGTAATAGTACTGCCCCGTGTGCGGGTCGTATTCCCAGGCCGAGCCGCCGAAGATCGAGTTCCAGTTGTTGGGCGGTCCGCCATCCGGCGCCGGATCGCGCCACACGTACCAATCCCGCTTAGGGTTGTCCCGGCTGCGGCGCGACTCGATGAACCAGGGGTGCTGCTCGGATGTGTGATTGAGCACCAGGTCGAGCACCACGCGCATCCCGCGCGCGTGAGCGCCGTCGAGGAAGCGCCTGAAGTCATCGAGCGTGCCATACTCCGGCGCAACGCCGGTGTAGTCGGAGATGTCGTAGCCCATATCGGCGTTGGGCGAGGGAAAGTGCGGCGAAAGCCATAGCGCGTCCACGCCCAGCGATTGCAGATAGTCCAGCTTCGCGAGCATGCCGGCGAAGTCGCCGATGCCGTCGCCGTTGCCGTCGGCGAAGCTGCGCGGGTAAATCTGGTAAAACGTGGCCCGCTGCCACCAGCGCAAATGTGCCATTATGAGATGACCTCGTAGACGAGCAGGATCGTGAGTTGGACGGCGAGAGTGGCGGCAAAGACCTTCCACGAGCGCGGCCGGCCTAGGTTCAGGCGATGCCACTCGCCGCTGCCAATGGCGAAAGCGATGAAGCCAAAGGCCAGAACGGGCAACAGGCAATAGCCGATTGCATCGGCGGACTCAAAGTCGCCGCCGAAGCGCCGGGCGATGCGCGCGTAGATCAGGTAGTAGAGCTGGCGCAGCACATACACCTCCCACAAGCCCAGGGCGACCGTGATCAGCCACAAGGCGAGCGCCAGCCCGGCGATCAACACCTCCTGCGCTTCGAGCTTATGATTTGGCGGCACGCCCTACCCTCTCGCTCAGAGCAGCCTTCGACCGGTCGGCCGCAAAGCCGAAGGGAGGCTACGCGCCTCCCCCGGCAGTCAGATGCCCTTCAGTTGCAGCTCCTCGGCGCGATGACACGCCACCCAGTGGTCGGGCTTGAGTTCGCGGAACGCCGGCGTCTCGGTCTTGCAACGATCGATCGCGTAGCGGCAGCGCGGATGGAAGTAGCAGCCGCTAGGTGGATTAGATGGGTCGGCCACGTCGCCCTGCATGATGATGCGCTCGGACTTGTAGAGCGGATCCGGCTTGGGCACGGCCGAAAGCAGCGCTTCGGTGTAGGGATGCAGCGGGTTGGCGTAGAGTTCTTCGGCGCTGGCCATCTCGGCCACCTTGCCCACGTACATCACGGCGACGCGGTCGGAGATGTGTTGCACCACGCTCAGGTCGTGCGCCACGAACAGGTACGACAGGTTAAAGTCCTTCTGCAAGTCCTGCAACAGGTTCAACGTCTGCGCCTGGATGGACACGTCGAGCGCGGACACCGGCTCATCGCACAGCACCAGGCGCGGGTTGAGCGCAAGCGCGCGCGCGATGCCGATGCGCTGGCGCTGGCCGCCGGAGAATTCGTGCGGGTAGCGGCGCAAGTGATCGGCGCGCAGGCCGACGCGCTCCAGCAGGTTGACGATGATCTCCTCGCTGCGCCCCTTCTCGTATTTGCCATGGATCACCATCGGCTCGGCGATGATGTCGGCCACGGTCATGCGCGGGTTGAGCGAGTTAATCGGGTCCTGGAAGATCATCGAGATCTCCTGGCGCACCTTGGTCATCTGGTCGCGATCTAGTTCGAGCAAGTTGACCATGCGCGGCTGGCCGTCGGGCGAGAGCGCCCGGCTCTTGAACAGGATCTGGCCGGCCGTCGGCTCGTACAGGCGAATGATCGAACGACTGGCCGTGGTCTTGCCGCAGCCACTCTCGCCCACCAGCCCCAACGTCTCGCCCTCGCGCACATACAGGCTCACGTCGTCCACGGCCTTCACATAGCCCACGACCTTCCTGAGCAAGCCCTTCTGGATCGGGAAGTATTTCTTCAGCCCTTTGACATCGAGCAAGATGTTATCGGCCTTGCCGTTTTGTGCCATCTCTGCCATCGCCATCACTCCTCGTAGAGCAAGCAACGCACCCAGTGATTCTGGCCGACATCCGTCCAGTTCGGGACGAGCTTATCGCACTTGCCCGCCATGAAGGCCGGGCAGCGCGGATGGAACACGCAGCCGGTCGGCAGGTGCAGCGGATCGGGCACCATGCCTTCGATGGAAGCCAGACGCGCGCCGGTCTTCGGACCGAGCTTGGGCACCGACTGGAGCAGCGCCTTGGTGTAGGGATGCTTGGGGTTGTAGAACAAGTCCACCACCTTCGCGCGCTCGACCTGCTTGCCCATATACATCACCACAATCTCATCGGCCATGCTGGCGATCACGCCGAGGTTGTGGGTGATGAACATGATGGCCATGTTGGCCGTCTGCTGCAGCTCGCGCATGATGTCGAGGATCTGCGCCTCGATAGAGACATCCAGCGCCGTGGTCGGCTCGTCGGCGATCAGCATATATGGCTCGGTGGAGAGCGCGATGGCGATCATCACGCGCTGGCGCTGGCCGCCGGAGAGCTGGTGCGGATAGCTATCTACGCGCTGTTCCGGCTTGGGAATGCCGACGCGGCGCAGCATCTGGATGGCGATCTCTCGCGCTTCCTCCTTCGTCACCGGGCGATACTGCATGATCTTCTCGACCATCTGATCGCCGAGCTTCTTGACCGGCAGCAGGCGGTGCAGGGTGATCGCCTCGTTCAGGTGCGCGCCGGCGGTGTAGACCGGCGTAAGCGAACTCATCGGCTCCTGGAAGATCATGGCGATCTCCCCGCCGCGGATCTGGCGCACCAGCTCGCCGTCGGGGTCGAGCTTGGTCATGTCAATGACCTCGATGTCCTTGGTCTTGCCTTCCTTATCGGGATAGCGCGAGTAGCGATAATACAGAATCTCGCCGCCGGTGATCTTGCCGGGCTTAGGCACCATGCGCAAGATGGCGCGCGCCGTGACGGACTTGCCACAGCCGCTCTCGCCGATGATGCCCACGGTTTGACCCCGCCTGATATCGAATGTCAGCCCGTCTACGGCCTTGACCACGCCGCCGCGGATGTTGAACTCGACCTTGAGATCGCGCACTTCAAGGAGCGTCGGGCGCGTGTCGGTCGGCGATGTCGCTGCAGTCGCGAGTGTTTCTGGGAAGAGTGTCTCCATGATGATGCTCCTAGCGGCTGCTGTAGGGGTCGAGCGCGTCGCGCAGCCCGTCGCCGAGCATGTTGTAAGTGAGGATGGTGACCAGGATGGGCGGCACCACCCAGAGCAGCCAAGGGGTAAAGCGGATGGCGCGCACCGTGGCTGCGTCTTGGAGCAAGGTGCCCCAACTGGTCAACGGGGGGCGCAGCCCCAGGCCCAGCCAGCTCAGCGCCGTCTCGGCCAGGATCATGCCCGGGATGGAGAGCGTAGCGATCACGATCACGTGGCTCATCGTGCCCGGCATGAGGTGGCGGAACATGATGCGCCGGTCTTTCGCGCCAAAGCTCTTGGCGGCCAGCGCATATTCGCGCTCGCGCAGCGAGAGGATCAAGCCGCGCACCTGGCGCGCCAGGCCGCCCCAGTTCAGGAAGGCCAAGATCAGCGTGAGCATGAAATACACCACGATGGGCGACCAAAACGCCGGAATAGCCGCCGAGAGCGCCATGAATAACGGGATGTTCGGGAAGGCAGCCAGGAACTCGGTGAAGCGCTGCACGAACATGTCCACTGCGCCGCCGTAATAGCCGGAGATCACGCCCAGCGTCACGCCCAGCGCCAGCGTCAGGAACTGACCGATCAAGCCGATCATCAGCGACAGCCGGCCGCCGTACAACACGCGCGTGAAATAGTCTCGCCCCAGGGCATCGGCGCCCATGATGAAGATGCGCTGCTCCTTCTGATCGGCCTCGATGCCAAACAGGTGGATGTTCATCGGGATCAGGCCGAACAGCCGATACGCATCCCCCTGCACGAACAGCCGGAGGGGATACTTGCGGTCGGTGTTGACCTCCCAGGTGCGCAAGCGCTTGACCGTATCTATCTTGCGATCCAAGCCGTAGATGAACGGCGCCTGGAACTGGCCGTTCGCGTCCACGAAGCGAATCGCCGTCGGCGGCGCTTCCACAAAGTTGCTGCGGTTCTCCAACTGATATGGCGCAATAAATTCTGGGATCGCGGCAAACGAGACATACAAGGCGATGAGCAAGACGAGGCCAAGCACGCCCAGCCTATTCTTCTTGAAACGGTATTTGACCAGGTCCCAGTAACTTTGTCCTAATTCCCTCTTCTTGGCGACGGGCAGCGCCGTCGGCGCAGTTGCAACTGCCATTGGTTCAATCCTCCCTCGAAGACTTCTGAAGTCGGCGACCTACTCTAGTCGAATGCGCGGATCCACCCAGGCGAGCAACAAGTCGGCCACTAAGTTGCCCACCAGCAGCATGATCGTCAGGAAGACGATACATGTGCCGGCCAGATACATATCCAGCTTGCGCAGCGAGTCCACAAACACCGGCCCGATGGTCGGCAGGTTCAGCACGATGGACACCAACGCCGAGCCAACCACGATGCTGGGGAACACTTCGGAGCCGAGAATCGTAATCAGGGGGTTGATCGCGATGCGAACCGCATGTTTCCAGACCACGGTGCGGTTCTTCAATCCACGCGCCCGCGCCGACTCGACAAATGGCTGGCCAAGCGTATCCAGCAAGTTGCCACGCATGATGCGCACCAGGCCGCCGATGCCGGTGACGGCGGCGATCAGCGCCGGCAGCCACAGATGCCCCAGCAAATCCATGAACTTCGCAAAGCTCCACGGCGCATCCTGAAACTGCGGCGAGAACAGCCCCGTCACTTCTAGGTTGAAGACGATGATCGCGAAATACATAATGATCAGCGCCAGCAAGAAGCCGGGCATGCCCAGACCGATGAAGCTGATCACCGAGATGATCTGGTCGGTCAGCGAATATTGTTTCACTGCGGAGATCACGCCGAGGGGGATGGCCAGGAACCAAGTGATCAGCGTCGTAGCCAGCGCAAGGACGACCGTATAGCCCAGGCGCGCGCCGAGGATCTCGCTCACCGGCCGCTCGAACTCGAACGATTCGCCGAAGTCGCCGCGCAGGAAGTTGGTCGCCCAGTTGATGTAGCGCTCGAGAAAGGGCTTATCCAAGCCATAGCGCAGGCGTAGCATCTCCACCTGCTGCTCTGCGCTGCGGTCGCCGCGCGCGCGCAGTTGCTCGACTTTTTGAGTCAGGAAGTCGCCGGGGGGCAACTCGATGATCACGAAGCTGACGAAGGACACCAGCACGATCATGATCAGCGCGTAGCCGATCCGGCGAATGAGATAGTTCACCATGTGCGCTTCTTCATCATCGAGCCTCGCGAGCGAGGCCGACAAGGCTTGACAACGCGGAGAGAACCGATGCGGCGGATGAGGTATATCCCCTCCGCCGCATCGCCAGGCGACAGGGGCGATGCGCAAAGCCATCGCCCGCGTCACGAACGACTACTTGTCCATCCACCACGTCGCAGCGATCTGGTTGCCAGGGGTCGCCGGCGCCCACGGGCCGACCACGCCGTAGTCCAGGATGTTGCGCATGTAGTTCTTGACGATGATGGGCATGGGCTGGTCGCCGGCCACGCCGATCACGAACGGCCCTTCCTCGATGATCACGTCAATCGCTTCCCAGACCACCTTGTGGCGATCCTCGATGGTCTTGGTGTTCAGCCCCTTCTCGTAGAGCGCCTGGAGCTTGGCGGCCGGGCTGTCTGCCTCGGGCTTCACGCCGCAGGAGTACGGCTGGCCCTCGACCGGCTTGCAATTGTCCTTGCCGCTGGCATACCAGCGCCCCTCGAGCGGGAACATGTAGCGGTTGACGATCGGGAAGATCCAGTCCGGATACGTCCAGATGTCAATCTCCGCGATGTGCGCGCCGCGCAGCATGTATTGGCCTTCGTTAGTGCGCGTGTCGGCCTCAGGCTGGCCCTGCAAGTTGTTGACCTTCACCTTGATGCCCAGGTTGGCTTCCCATTGAGCCTTCGCTTCGGCTGCCGCATCCACTTGCACTTTCAAGCTGCCGCCCCAGTCGGTGATGTCCACCACCAACTCAAAAGGCTTGCCGCTGGGCAACGTGCGGAAGCCATCCGCTCCCTTCTTCATGCCGATCTCGTCGAGCAGCGCGTTGGCCTTGTCCGGGTCGAAGTTAGCATAAGCCGACGCCCACTTCTTGTAGACCTCCTGACCTTCTGGGCTGGCGAAGTGCCACGACTGCGGGCTGATGGTGGCGCCCTTGGCATCGCCGATGCCGCCCCACACCACGTCAATCATGCGCTGGCGATCCAGACCATGCGAGAGGGCCTGGCGGAAGCGCTTGTCGCGCAACAGCGCGCGAATTTCGGCCGCCATCTCCGGCGTGTCATCCGGGTAGTTCTTGCCGCCCTCGACGTAGTACTGGTTCACCATGTAACCCGGCCACGCGCCGGCGCCGTTCAGGTAGTTCTCCAGGAAGCGATAGCCGCTGGCTTCGGCCTTCTCTTGCAGCAGCGGGATCTCGTTCGGGCCGCCGCAAATGCGGAACGCCGTGTCGTAGCGCCCCTGCGCGCAGTTCAGGACGCGCACCTGCTCATCCTGCACGATCTCCACGGCGATGGCGTCAATATAAGGCAACTGGTTGCCCTGCTCGTCCACGCGCCAGTAGTAGGGGTTGCGGGTGAACTTGTAGTTCTGGCCATCCTGCGAAAGCTCGGTGAGACACCAGGCGAACAAGCACGGGAATTCAGGGTTCAGCCACCACTGGTCGGCCTTCTGCAAGTCGTCGTAGGTCTTGTCCGACGCATACTTGGGGTGGAACTGCTTCAGGTAGTGCGCCGGCTTCATCATCGGGTTGGCAAACTCCCAGAAGCCCTGCGCCATGTAGAACGGATTGATCCACATGGGCTGATCCGACTTCCACACCACCGTGTAGTCATCGGGGAATTCCATATCAATCAACGAGCCATCGGACTTGCGCAACCAGGCCGGGCGGCTGACGCTGCCCTTGTATTCCTCGTCCTTCACCATGTCCTCCCACCAGAACTTCCAGTCGGCGGTGGTGTAAGGCTGACCGTCGGACCACTTGAGGCCTTTGCGCAGCTTCAGGGTGAAGGTCTTGCCGTCCTCCGACCACTCATAGCTCTCGGCCAGGCCAGGCTCGTAGCCGGTCAGGTCGGCCTTCCACTTAATCGGCGGCTCTGAGATGTAGAGGAGCACATTGCCCACGCCGGGCCACCAGCTCGCGGTCTGGATCGTGCCGCCGTACTTGCCGATGGCCTCGCGCACCGGCGTCACCACAGGCACCTCGGGCAGACGCTCTTTGACGGGCGGCAGCTTTCCTTCGCTGACCAGCTTGGCTAGGTCAGGCGCTTCTTTGAACTGAGCCTCGGGAGCAGCCGTCGGCACGGGCGTAGCCGTAGCTTCTACAGCTTGAATGGCTGCAGTCGGCGCCGCAGGGGGTTGGGTCGGTGCTGCAGGGGGCTGGGTAGGCGCCGCAGGGGCGGTCGTCGGGGCAGGTTGCTCGGCCGGCGCGCCGCAGGCAGCCAGCACAAACGCCGCGCCGGTGATGAGGGAAATCAACTTGTTTCTTCTCATAGC
Source organism: Thermoflexales bacterium (assembly GCA_046299515.1). Classification (GTDB taxonomy): domain Bacteria; phylum Chloroflexota; class Anaerolineae; order J036; family Brachytrichaceae; genus JAAFGM01. The sequence continues at coordinate 172,404 of JBKBID010000001.1, forward strand.
TTTCCTCTTCTTAAACTCCGGTTCGTTTGTTCCCATCAGGGAAAATCTGCTCATTGCATTTTGAATCAACGTGATGCTTTGCGCAATGCGACCCTCTCCGGGTCAATCGTCCTCACGGGATGTCTGATGACAGCAACAACATTCGCAGTAGCTCTATAGACGCCCTCCTTCGACGATGATTTTTTGGCCTCGCAGCGGCCTAGCCTGCGGCGCGCCGAAACAGAGCGGTCGCGCCCCTCCGGCGCAGGCCAACAAACTAAATCGGTTTTATACAAGCTCATCGGGATTGTCAAGTCAGATTGAAATTTCAATGCCGGTCTGAACCGGCCTAATCATCGTGGGATGGTGTTCAGTTAAAGGCGCTCATGCGCAATCACAGGTAGAATGTCGGCGCTATGAAGCATGTCATGATCACCGGCGGCGCAGGCTTCATCGGCTCAAACTACGTCCGCTATGCCCTCGAAGCCCACCCCGACTGGCGCATCCTTGTGCTGGATAAGCTGACCTACGCCGGCAACCTCGACAACCTCCAAGATGTGGCAGAGAAGTTTAAGGGGCGTTACAACTTTGCGCAGGCCGACATTGCAGACCGCGAAACCGTGTTCGACCTGATCCGCCAACATCGCATTGACACGATCGTCAACTTCGCCGCAGAGTCGCATGTGGATCGTTCGATCCTCGACCCCGACGCGTTCATCATGACCGACGTATACGGCACCTATGTGCTGCTGGAGGCGACGCGGGAGTTTGGACTGGAACGCTTCCATCAGGTCTCCACCGATGAGGTGTACGGCGACGTTCCAACGGGTTACTCGAAGGAGACCGACCCGCTCGCGCCTAACTCACCCTACTCGGCCAGCAAGGCTTCCGCCGAGCTACTCATCCGTTCGTATCGCGTCACATACAACGCGCCGGTCACAGTCACGCGCGGCTCCAACACCTTTGGCCCATATCAGTACCCGGAGAAGCTGCTGCCGCTGTTCATCACCAACGCGATTGACGACCTGCCGTTGCCGCTGTATGGCGATGGCATGCAAGTGCGCGATTGGTTGCATGTGATGGATCACGTCACGGGCATAGACATTGTGTTAACCAGAGGCGAAGTAGGCGAAGCGTATAACGTGGGCGGCGAGAACGAGCGTCACAACATTGACGTGATCCGCATGATGCTGCGCATCCTGGGCAAGCCGGAGTCGTTGATCAAGCGCGTGGCCGACCGCCCCGGCCATGACCGGCGCTATGCGCTCGATACCCGCAAGTTGCGCGCGTTGGGCTGGGCGCCGCGCACGGACTTCGAGGGCGCGCTCCGCGAGACGGTGGACTGGTACGTGAACAACGCATGGTGGTGGCGCAAGATCAAGAGCGGCGAGTTCAAAGAGTTCTATCGCCGACAATACGCCGAACGGCTGGCCCAGGCGGTTTGAATTTAGAATTGAGAATTGAGAATTGAGAATGCAGAATTGAAAAGCATCGCGCTCGACTCTGCATTCCCGGCATGTTTGAAGTCACCTTCCTCGGCACCGCCGCCTCTGCGCCACTGCCCAAACGCGGCCTCTCCTCCGCCATCGTCGCACACGACGAATATCGCTTCATGGTGGATTGCGGCGAGGGCACGCAACGCCAGTTGCTCAGCAGCGGGCTGGGATTCCGCCGGCTGGAAAACATCCTGATCACGCATGCGCATCTGGATCACATCCTCGGCCTGGCCGGCATCCTCTCTACGCTGGGACAGTGGGAGACGGTCGAGCGCATGACGATCTACGGCGGCCGGAGCGCGCTCGACCGCATCGAAGACCTGGTCTACCGCATCGTGTTCCGCGGCGCGCGGCCGCTCATCCAGCTCGACCTGGTCGAAATCAAACCAGGCGTCATCCTCAAGGGCGAAGATTTCGACGTGGTGGCCTTCCCGGTGCAACATCGCGGGCCGGATTGCTTTGGCTTCATCTTCCAAGAGCACTCGCGGCGGCCATTCCTGAACGACAAAGCCACGGCGCTCGGCGTGCCGCAGGGGCCGGAGCGCCGCGACTTAGTCCGGGGCATCCCGATCACGCTGGCCGATGGCCGCATCATCCGGCCGGACGACGTGCTCGGCGAGCTTCAGCCAGGCGCCAAGCTGGTGATGACCGGCGACATCGGCGAGACGAACGGGCTGGAGAAGGTGGCGCGCAACGCGCACGCGCTGGTGACCGAGGCGACGTACCTGGACGCCGACATCCAACTAGCCCGCCAAAACAGCCACATCACCGTCGGCCTGGCCGCCCGGCTGGCGCGCGAAGCCAATGTCAAGCAGCTTATCCTCACCCACATCTCCGGTCGCTACCGCGAACGCGCCCTGGAGGCCGAAGCGCGCGCCATCTTCCCCAACACGGTCATCGCGCGGGACTTCGACACTTTCAAGGTGAAGGCAGAGTAAGCCATGCCCATCCTCCTGCTCATCCGCCACGCGACGAACGACTTCGTCAAGACCGGCCGGCTGCCCGGCCGCACGCCGAACATTCACCTGAACGACGAGGGGCGCAAACAGGCGGAAGCGCTCGGCCAGATGTTGCGCGCCCGTCCGCTGGATGCGGTGTACAGCAGTCCACTGGAGCGCGCGATCGAAACGGCCTGGCGCATCGCCGCGCCGCAGGGCTTGCCGATCCACATCCGCGCCGACCTGGCCGACATTGACAACGGCGACCTCACCGGCAAGGAGATCAAGCGACTGAGCGAAGACGAAGCGACGAAGGCCCTGTGGCAAATGGTGGTGGAGACGCCCTCGCAGGCGAAATTCCCCAACGGCGAGGCCATGCTGGATATGCAGCGGCGCGTCGTGGATGCGCTGGAAGCGATCATCGCAGCGCACGGCGATGTTGACCTTTCGGATATGCCGGCTGCTCAGCCTGCGGCTCACGCCGAGCAGGCGCCGAAGGAAGATGCGGGTAAGTCCCCCCCCCTCGCTCAGGCTACCCCCGAAGACGAACAGCCGAAAAGACGACCGCAGGTCATCGCCATCGTCGCCCATGCCGACGTGATCAAAGCAGCCCTGGCGCACTATTTGGGCATGCCGTTCGACTACTTCCAACGCCTGGCCGTATCGCCGGCGTCGGTGAGCGCGCTGATGGTCGCCACCGACGAAAAACGCGCCAAACGGCGCATCGTCGTGATGAACGTGAATCAGACGGCGCCCTAGGAGTGGCATTCGTCAAGTCACTAAGCGACGCTTGGCCGCATCTAACTAAGAGGAGCGCGTCTTAACCTTGCGCTGCGCAGGCCCGCTCACATGGGTTCTGGGCATACGATCCAGCCAGGCCACTGGAAACGCGGTGCACACCGGCGCGCTGGTGGCCGACGTGCTGCTGGCGGCGCTCTGGCTGTGGTCGGCGTGGAAGGGCAACCTGCAAATTCACTGGCAAACGATCCCGCGCTGGCGCTGGCTGCTCTCGCCGCTCGCGCTGCTGGTCTTTTGGTCGCCGTTGCGACTGGAAGGATCGCGCGCCGTCCCCGACTTCAACCCGATCCTGCTACTCACCTCCCCAGACTACGGCCTAGCCTACTGCTTCTTGACGCCGGTCTTCTTGTTCCTGCTCATCTTGGCATGGCCGCAGGTGAACCGTTTCGCGTTTTGCGTGACCGCCTTCAACGGCTTGCTCTACGGCATCTTCAACCTGAACCACTGGGCTGCGCCGGAACGCATATGGTTGGGGGTCATGCACCTGCCGTTGCTGGCGCTGTCGCTCGTGGCGCTGGGATTGGCGCATCTGAGTCCACTACAATCAGCGTCGCATGCGAACGCTCGTCTCACTCGACATTGAAACCACCGGCTTCGACCCCGAACGCGACGCGATCCTAGAGATCGGCATCGTGCGTTTTCGCGGCGAAGATGTGCTCGAAGAATGGAGCAGCCTGATTGACCCTCAGCGCCCGGTTCCTCACAAGATCACCGAACTGACCGGCATCACCGACGACATGGTGAAGCGCGAGGGCATCCCCCTGTGGGACGGCCTGCGAAAGGCGCAGCAGGTCATCGGCAACGCGCCGATCATCGGCCACAATATCGCGTTCGACCTGGGCTTCTTCAAGAGCCTGAAGACGCCGCCCCCCTTCACCAAGAACGCCGCGCTGGACACGTTCGAGCTGGCCGGCATCCTCGTGCCGCACGCCGGACGCTACTCGCTCGGCGCGCTGGCCGGCGAGCTGGGCATCAGCCTGCCGGAGTCTCACCGGGCCATGGCCGACGCGCGCACGGCGCATCAGCTCTATCTGAGGATCTTCGAGCGCGCCATGGCGTTGCCGCCCGAGATCGTGGACGAGATCAGCGCGCACGCCGACCTGAGCGGCTGGACGCTCGCCGACTTTTGGCGCGACGTGAAGGAAGAGCAATCGCGCGGCGCGTTCAGCGCCAGCATCGGCGCGCAACTGCGCCGGCTGACGCCGGACGGCCGGCGACAAAAGGACCCTTCCGCCGTCCTGCGCCGCCGCGCAGCGCTCCAGGCCGAACCGCTCGAACCTACAGGGCGAATCCAGCCGCTCGACATCGAGCGCGTCGCCGCGACGCTGGCAAACGATGGCCCGTTCGCGGCTCAGTTCCCCGGCTACGAAATGCGCCCCCAGCAGGTGGAGATGTTGCGTCAGATCGCGCAGACTTTCAACGAGGGCGGGGTCGCGTTCATCGAAGCCGGCACCGGCGTCGGCAAATCGTTGGCCTACTTAATCCCCGCCATGACGTGGGCGATGCAGAACAACGAGCGCGTCGTCGTCAGCACCAACACCATTAACCTGCAAGAGCAACTGGCCGACAAGGATGCGCCGGCCGTCATCCGCATCCTCGGCGAAGCCGGCCGGGCCGCCGTGATGAAGGGCAAGGGGCGTTACCTGTGCCCCAACCGTTTCGCCGAGCTGCGCCGCAACGGGCCGAAGACGGCCGACGAGGCCCGCCTGCTCACCAAAATCCTGATCTGGCTGCCCAACACGCTGACCGGCGACGGCGATGAACTCTTCATGCCGACGCCTGGCGAACGCGCCATCTTCCAGCACCTCTCGGCGCAGAACCCGATCTGCAACGCCAACACGTGCAGCGCGACGGACTGCTTCTTCAATCAGGCACGCCGGCTGGCTGCAAGCGCGCACGTCGTCATCGTCAACCACGCCCTGCTCACGGCCGACATCGCAGTGGAGAACCGCGCCCTGCCCGAATACAACTACCTGATCGTGGACGAAGCGCACCATCTGGAGGCCGCCGCGACCGACGCGCTCACCTACCGCCTCGACCGCGACGAGATTCAGCGGGTGCTGAGCGACCTGGGCCGCGCGACCAAGACGCGCCAGACCGGCGGCAGCGGCTTACTCGCCGAGATCGCGGCCAACGTCCGCGCCTTGTTAGCAGTCGAGCAAGGCGCCGCGATCAACAACCTGTGCGATCAGGCCATGCAAGCCGTGAGCGCAGCCGGGGCGAGCAACATCGCGTTCTTCGACGAGCTGGGCGAGTTCATCGCCGACGAAATCAGCGGCGATGCGCCCGACTACGTCCAGCGCGTGCGCCTGACGCGCGCGCTGCGCAACCAGAGCGGCTGGGTGCGCGTCGAGATCGCCTTCGACAACTTCCAACGCGATCTGGACGCGCTGGCCAGACAGCTCAACAACCTCCTCAAGGCGCTGCTCGAAGCGGCGAGCTTCGTCTCCGACGCCGACGCGCTGGCCGCTCGGCTGCAAGGCGCGATCCGCTTCATCACCGAGGCGAGCGAACAACTGAACGGCATGTTCGCCAAGCCGAGCGACGACCACGTTTACTGGGTGGACGCCGAAATGCCGCGCAAGGCTGCGCGCCAAGCGCGGCTGACGCTGAACGCTGCGCCGCTGCACGTCGGCCCGCTGATGCAACGCGAGCTGTGGCAAAAGAAGCGCGCCGTCGTGCTCACCTCGGCCACGCTGCGCACCAGCGCGGCCAACGGCAGCAGCCAACCCAGCTTCGATTACATCAAGAGTCGGCTCAGCGCGCCTGACGCCGAGGCGCTCGCGCTCGGCTCGCCGTTCGACTATGCGTCCTCAACGCTGCTCTACCTCGTCACAGACATCCCGGAGCCGAACCAGGAAGGCTATCAGCAAGCCGTGGAGCGCGGCTTGATCGAACTCTTTCGCGCCTCGGAGGGGCGCGGACTCGCCCTCTTCACCAGTTACTCGGCGCTGCGCGCCACGTCGCGCGCCATCGCGCCGGCGTTGATGCGCGACGATATCTTGATCTTCGAGCAAGGCGACGGCACATCGCGCCGGGCGATGGTCGAGGGCTTCCGCGCTGCCGAGCGCGCCGTGATGCTGGGCACCAGGAGCTTCTGGGAGGGCGTGGACATCCAAGGCGAGAAGCTGAGCGCGCTGGCCATCTGCAAGCTGCCTTTTGACGTGCCGACCGACCCAATTTTCGCCGCGCGCAGCGAGACGTTCGACAACGCTTTCAACGAGTACTCGGTGCCGGAGACGGTGCTGCGCTTCCGGCAGGGCTTTGGCCGGCTGATCCGCTCGAAGAGCGACCGCGGCGTGATCGTGGTGTTCGACCGGCGGCTGCTGACCAAGAGCTACGGCGCTGCCTTTTTGAATGCGTTGCCGGGGCCGACGATCATGCGCGCGCCGTTGGCGCAATTGGGCAAGGCGACGCGCGACTGGCTGGCAAAGCGCTGACCGCAGCGCGAGAGGCATATAATTCACACGGTGAAACGCGCAGAATTTCGGTTGCCGCCTCTCTTCACATCGCCATCGCATCTCCAACCCGCGCTTTCCACCTCGCCTCACCCGCACAACCCGACATCTGAAGTGAAAGCACCGTCATGCGAATCCTGGCTATGATCCTCGCCGGCGGACGCGGCAGTCGCCTGAGCGTGCTGGCAAACAAACGCGCAAAGCCCGCCGTGCCTTTTGCGGGCAAATACCGCATCATTGACTTTCCGCTCTCCAACTGCGTCAACAGCGGCATCTACACCGTGGGCGTGGTGACCCAGTATCGCCCCCGCTCGCTGCAAGATCACATCCGCAACGGCGCGCCATGGGACCTCGACCGGCTGAACGGCGGCGTGTGGATGTTGCAGCCGTATCAGGGCCGCCTGGATTCCGACTGGTACGAAGGCACCGCCGACGCCATCTACCAAAACCTGGACTTCGTGCGCAACGCCCGCGCCGACTATGTGCTCATCCTCTCCGGCGATCACGTCTATAAGATGGACTACAGCATCCTGATCGGCTTTCACCAGGAGAAGCGCGCCGATGTGACCGTCGCCACGCTCAAGGTGACGCCGGAGGAGGCCAGCCGGTTCGGCATCGTGCAGACGGACGCGAACTACCGCGTCACAAACTTTGAGGAGAAACCAAAGCAGCCCAAGGGCACGCTGGCTTCGATGGGCATCTACGTGTTCAACTACGACACGCTGGTCAAGGTGCTGCACGAGGACGCAAAAAATCCAGACTCGACGCGCGACTTCGGCAAGGACATCTTCCCCAAGATGGTGACCGAGAACTATCGCGTCTTCGCCTTCCCTTACGCCGACTACTGGGTGGACGTCGGGACGATCCAATCCTATTGGGAGGCGCACATGGACCTGCTGGCCGACACGCCGCCGATTGACCTGCTCGACCGCGAGTGGGTGATCCACACGCGCTCCGAGGAACGCCCGCCGGTCAACATCCGCACCGGCGCCACCGTCAACCATTCGCTCATCACCGACGGCTGCGTCGTCGAGGGGTCGGTCGAGTATTCCGTGCTCTCGCCTGGCGTGCGCGTCAAGCGCGGCGCAGTGGTGCGCTACTCTATCGTCATGACCGATGCAGTAATCGAACCGGGCGCGATGGTGGATCGCTGCATCATTGATAAGAACGTGATCGTCGGACGCGGCGCGTGCGTGGGCTACGGTTCGGACTACACCGAGAACGCCGAGCTGCGCCTCAACACCGGCATCAGCGTGATCGGCAAAAACACCATCATCCCGCCGGATTTTCGCATCGGCCGCAACGTCGTGGTGGGCAGCGACCTGAACGACGACGCCTTCAGCGGCGACCTCCTGCCCAGCGGCCAAAACTTCATGGTCGAGGCCACCGATTGACATGCAGCTCGATCACCTCGCCATCGCCGTCGCCGACCTCGACGCCGCGCTCGCCTTTTACCGCGATGCGCTCGGCCTGGAACTGGAAGGGATCGAAGCAGTCGAGCGGGAGGGGGTGCGGGTCGCCTTTCTGCCGCTCGGCGACGGCAAATCCCGCATCGAACTCGTGCAGCCGACGCGCGACGATACCGGCATCGTCAAATGGATGGCCAAGCACGGCCCCGGCATGCATCACGTATGCCTGGCCGTGCCCAACCTCGAGTCCGCGCTGGCGCGGCTGGCCGCTCATGGCTGCGAGCTGATCAACCCGCAGCCCGTCGCGCGCGAAGACGGCACGCGCTACGCCTTCATCCATCCGCGCAGCGCGTTCGGCGTGCTGGTCGAGCTGTACGAGAAGCCGGAATAAAAAAAGCCGGACCTGGCAGGCCCGGCTTTCTGCGCGCTGGATGAACATCAGCCGATCTTCTTGCCGATCTCCTCGATCAGCCGGTTGCGCGTCTCCTCCAGGGGGATGCGCTCGATGACCGGCGCAAAGAAGCCCTCGACGATCAGCCGGCGCGCCTCGTTGGCTGGGACGCCGCGGCTGCGCAGGTAGAACATCGGCTCGTCCTCGATGGCGCCAACCGTGCTGCCGTGCGTGCAGCGCACATCGTCGGCTTCGATCTCCAGGCCGGGGATCGAGTCGGCGCGGCTGCGCGTGGAGAGCTGCAGGTTGCGGTTGGCCTGGTAGGCGTCGGTCTTTTGTGCGCCGGGGAAGACGCGAATGTTGCCGCGCCACACCGTGCGCGCCTCGTCGCGCAACGCCGCCTTGTAGAGCAAGTCGCTCTTGCAGGCCGCGGCGATGTGGTTCTGCTGCGTGTCGTAGTGCAACTGCTGCCGCGTATCGGCAAAGTACACCCCGCTCAACAGCGCAGTGCCGCGCGGGCCGACCAAGTCGGCCTCGATCAGGCTCTTGGTGAACTTGCTGCCGACGCCGCCGATCACCCAGTGCAACGTGGCTTCCTCGCCCACCTTGGCGCGCTCGGTGGAGAAGTTATACACGTTGCGCCCCCAGTCCTGGATGCTGACGTAGTCCAATTCTGCGCCCTTGCCGAGCATGATCTCGACCACGCCGCTGTACATCGCCTGGTGCGGGCCGGTGGGCGAGGCGAAGTCCTCGATCAGCGTGGCCTTGGCGCCCTCGCCCAGCACAACCAGGGTGTGGCTGAAGCCGGCGAGCTGGTCGGCGGCCATGCGCGTCGTCACGCGCAGCGGCTTATCCAGGCGGACGCCGTCTGGCACATACAAGACCGTGCCATAGCGCACGAAGACGCCGTGCAGCGCGGCATAGTAGGCATCGTTGAGCTTGACGCACTGCGTCATCAGCCACTCATCGAGCAAGCGCGGGTGCTTCTTGATCGCGCTCTCGAGGCTGGTGAAGATCACGCCCTGCTGCGCCATACCGGCGGGCAGACGCGAGCGCTTCACGTCGAGCGTGGTGTTGGCCGGCGTGATGCCGGACAGGATCAGGTCCAGCTTGAAAGCGCTGAGGTCCACGCGCCGCCAAAGCTCATCGTGTCGGTTAGGCGCCGGCGTGTCGCGGAACACGCGCAACGCTTCCAGACGCCGCGCCAGCATCCACTCAGGATCGCCCAGCGCCGCCGAGTACGCTTCGACGAACTCGCGGTTCAATTCGCCGGCTTTGACCACCGGCGCCGGTTTCAGTATGGGTTGAACGACTGCCATGATTAACCGACCGTGCCCTCCATCTGCAACGCGATCAAGCGATTCATCTCGACGGCATACTCCATCGGCAGCTCCTTCACCAACGGCTCGATGAAGCCGGAGACGACCATCGTGCTGGCGTCCTCCTCGCTCACGCCGCGACTCATCGCGTAGAAGAGCTGCTCCTCGCCGATCTTGCTCACGCTCGCTTCGTGGCCGATGACCACGTTGTCGGTATCCACCTCGATGTAGGGATACGTGTCGCTGCGGCTGCGTTCGTCGAGCAACAGCGCGTCGCACACGACGTTGCTGCGGCTGTGCTCGGCGTCGCGATAGACCTTGAGCAAACCGCGGTAGCTGGTGCGCCCGCCGTCCTTGCTGATGGACTTGCTGACGATCTTGCTGGTGGTGTTGGGCGCGGCGTGCACGACCTTGCCGCCGGCGTCCTGATGTTGCCCGCGCCCGGCGAAGGCGATCGAGAGGATTTCGCCGTGCGCGCCCGGCTCCATCAGATAAACGGCCGGATACTTCATGGTCAGTTTGCTGCCCAGGTTGCCGTCCACCCACTCCATCGTTGCGCCTTCGTAAGCTGCCGCGCGCTTGGTCACCAGGTTGTAGACATTGGTGGACCAGTTTTGAATGGTGGTGTAGCGGCAACGCGCCCCCTTCTTGACGATGATCTCCACGACGGCGCTGTGCAGCGAGTCGCTGGAGTATACGGGGGCCGTGCAGCCCTCGACGTAGTGCACCTGCGCGCCTTCATCCACGATGATCAGCGTGCGCTCGAACTGGCCGACGTTCTTGGCATTGATGCGGAAGTAAGCCTGCAGCGGCATCTCGATCTTCACGCCCGGCGGGACGTAGATGAACGAGCCGCCCGACCACACCGCGCTGTTCAGCGCCGCGAACTTATTGTCGGTGTAGGGGATGATGGTGCCGAAGTACTGGCGGAAAAGCTCCGGATGCTCGCGCAGGCCGGTGTCGGTGTCGAGGAAGATCACCCCCTGCGCCTCCAACTCCTTGGCCAGGTTGTGATAGATCACCTCCGACTCGTACTGCGCGCCCACGCCGGCCAGGTATTTCTTCTCCGCCTCGGGAATGCCCAGACGGTCATAGGTGTCCTTGATCTCCTTCGGCAGCTCCTCCCAGGAAGTAGCCTGTTTGTCGGTGGGCTTGATGTAGTAGTAAATGTCGTTGAAATCAATCTCTTTGAGCGCCTCGCCGCCCCAGTTGGGCATTGGCTTGCTGTTGAAAGCCGCCAGGGCCGCCAGGCGGAAGCGCGTCATCCACTCCGGCTCACCCTTCATCCAGGAAATCTCTTTGACGATCTCCTCATCCAGGCCCTTGCGGCTCTTGAATGCGTAGTTCTCAGGCTCGGAGAAACCATACTTCTCCAAGTACTCTTCATTGACTGAAACCTGCGACTTTTCCTCGGCCATCGTTTACGCCTCCTGCGCAGAGACCAGAAATCTCAACTCCCGGTTCTCAATTCTCAATTCTCGATTCCCAATTCTCAATTCTCAATTCTCAATTCCCAATTCTCAATTCACCAATTCCGGCTCCTTCAGCCAGTCATACCCCTTCTCTTCCAGATGCAACGCCAGCTCCGGCCCGCCGCTTTCCACGATTCGGCCATCCATCAGCACATGCACGAACTGCGGCTTGATGTAGTTCAGCAGGCGTTGGTAATGCGTGATCACCAGCACACCCATCTGCGGATTGTTGCGGTGAAGCGTGTTCACGCCTTCGCTCACGATGCGCAATGCGTCAATGTCCAGGCCGGAGTCGGTTTCATCCAAGATGGCCAGCTCAGGCTTGAGCATCGCCATCTGCAGGATCTCGGCGCGCTTCTTCTCGCCGCCGCTAAAGCCGTCGTTCAGATAGCGCCCGGCGAACGAGTTATCCACCTTGAGCATTTGCAGCGCCTCGCGCAGTTGCTTGGTGAAGACCGGGATCGGCACGCCTTTCACGTCCGGCGGCAACACGCCGCCGTTCTTCGCCGCAGCTTCGGCCTTGATGCGCGCGTTGATCGCCGTGCGCAGAAAGTTGGCCACCGTCACGCCGGGAATAGCAACCGGGTATTGGAAGGCCAGGAAGATGCCGGCGCGGCTGCGCTCATCGGCCTCCATCTCCAGGACGTTCTGGCCTTTGAAGATCACCTCGCCGCCGGTCACCTCGTAGCCGGGATGACCCATCAGCGCATAGGCCAACGTGCTTTTGCCGCTGCCGTTCGGCCCCATAATGGCGTGAATCTCGCCCGGGTTGATCTTCAGGCTCAGCCCCTTAAGGATCTCGCGATCCGTATCGGCGATTTTGACGTGCAAGTCCCTGATCTCGAACCATGTATCCATAGGTATTCGCTCCGGTAAAGTCGTGTTGCTTCTCTCTGTCGCGCCTCGGCGCGACGGCATCAACTTCTCATAAACCTAAGTTTGACAGCAGTATAACTTAAAGTGAAGCGGTGTGTCAACGTTTCTTCAATCAGACTGTACCAGCCCTGGCTAAGCGTAAGCTGAGAAGATTACTCACCGCCTGAGGACACAGCCGGGATAGGCTGCTGCGACTCACGCATCGTTGATAGGCGGGCCATGACGGCGATCACGCCGACGAACAGCGCCATGAGCGTGATCAGCTTAGCGAGCGGCGAGAGCGGCAGCAACGCCGCCCCGCCCAGCAGCGCGCAAGCGCCGGCGTAAAGCGCAACAATGCGCGTCGCCGACCAGCCCTGGTCAATCAGGCGCAGGTGCAAGTGGCCGCGATCCGAGGCAGTCGGGCTGTGTCCCCGCCGCGCGCGATCCAGGATCTGCCACAGCACGTCGGCAATCGGCAGACCCATCACCAAAAGCAACAGCGCAATCTTCGCGCCGCCGATGATGCCGATGCAGGCCAACACATAGCCCAGATAAATCGCGCCGCCGCCGAGGAAGATCCGAGCCGGCGGCCGGTTGAAGACGAGGAATCCGAGCGACGTCCCGATCAGCGCGATGGGCAACAACGCCACGCTGTACTGCCCCTCGCGCCACATGTGAACGGCCACCACGCCCGCAGCGATGACCCCGACGGTTGAAGCCAATCCATCCACGCCATCGAGGAAGTTCACCGTGTTCATCATCCCCAGGAACCAGAACAGCGAGAGGCCGACGATCACAGCATAGCCGGCGATCGGCCCGAAGACCTCCGGCGCGGTCAGCACCACCTCGCGGCGCGTGAACGGGTTGGTGAAGCGTTCGATGAAGATTTGGCTGGTGATGGCGACCAAAGCGGCGAACGCCTGTAGCCCCAACTGCATCCGAGGCGACAAATCGAACTTGTCATCGGCGATGGCCAGCGCGAACATCACGCCGCCGCCGGCGATCAATCCGGCAAAGCGCAACCCTTCTTTGGGGTCGAGCGACGGCACGCCAAACGACCGGCCGGCCAACGCAGCCAGCGTGAACGCGCCGAACAGCGGGATCGCCCCCAAGCGCGAGGTGCGCCGGGCATGCCTGCGCCGGCCGCCCGGCTCATCGGCAATGCCCAGGCGCAACCCCAGCCGAATGGCCAGCGCGGTGAGCGCCAGCGACGCGACGAAGGCGATCAGCCACGTAGCAAGCGAGGCAGCGAACGGCACAGCAGCATTGTAAATCGTCGCTACAACGCAGCCAGCACCAGCAGCAGCGTGAGCACGCTGGCCAGGTTGGAGAAGAGCACTGTCGCCGTAACGAACTCGGGCAGGACGTCGTTCTCCAACGCAATAATGGAGACCAGCACGGCCGCCGGCATGCTGGCCTGCAAAATGCCGACGTTGCGCTCCAGGGCCGGCAAATCGAAGAACCCCACCAGCGCAAATGCCAACAGCGGCCCGGAGATCAGGCGAATGCCCGCCGCCATGAGCATGTCGAAGCTGATGCGAGGAATGCCCGCATTCGCAAACTGCGCGCCGAGCGCGATCAGCATGATCGCGATCATGGCCGCCGCCAGCAGCTCAACGGTCCGCGTTGTAAAAGTCGGCAGTTGTATGCCGGCGGCGTTGATGAGCAGCGCCGGCGCCAGCGCAATCAGCGACGGCGTGCGCGCCACCTGGGCAAACGCCTGGACCGGGCTGCGGTGCCCAGAATTCGCCAGCAGCACGCACAGCACAAACGCGAACACCAGGTTGGCCAGGAAGTACACCGTCGCCGGCAACAACGCCTCTGTGCCCTGGGCGAACTGCGAGATAGGCAGCCCAAAGTTGCCCACGTTGCCGAAGGCGGCGATCATCATGTAAGCGATGGTCATCTTGCGACTGCGCCGCAGCAGGCGAGCCGCCAGGAAGGCAACGGCGACCGATCCGACATAGACCAGGGTGATGAAGGCCACCATGCGCGTCGCCAGGGCAGCCTCGATGCGCGCCGTGCTGATCAGGTTGAACACAAAGGCCGGCGTAAGCACGTAGTAGGCGAGGCGCGACAGGGTGCGGCCCTCCAGTTGCAACTGCCGCGTCGCGACATAAGCAATGCCCAGGATGATGAAGACCGGCGCAAGGACGTTCACGAAGATAGAGAACAACGGCAACATGCGAGAAGGGACATGAAAGAAGCCCAGCCTCCACATCAGGAAACCGGGCTTCCGAACGACTGGGACGGCGCGCCGGCCTAGGCCATCGCCGACTCGAACAGCGGGCCGTCGCCGCCGGGCTGGACGGGTTGCGCGCCGATCGGTTGAATCTCGACATCGGCGGAGCCGACCATCTGCTCCGTCGGAGTGAAGGCGAGCTTGCCGTCCACCAGGTCAATCTGGATGCGGGTGTTGTCCACGAAGCGGCCGGAGAGCAGGCCATCCGACAGCACGTCCTCCACCTCACTCTGGATGACGCGGCGCAGGGGGCGCGCGCCGTAGTCTGGGTCGTAACCCTTCTGAGACAGATACGACTTCGCCTCGTCGGTCACTGCAAGCACAATGTTGTGCTCACCGAGGCGTTTCTGCACCTTGTTCAGCTCCAGCGTGACGATTTGATCAATCTGCTCTTTGGTCAGCGGGCGGAATACCACCGTTGCGTCCACGCGGTTGAGGAACTCCGGCCGGAACAAGCGCTTCAGCTGGCCCAGCAGTTTCTCTTTCACTTCGGCAAACTGTTCTTCCGCCGCCTTTTGCTCGTCGCGCTTGACGTTGAAGCCGAGCTTGCTTTCGCGTTTGATCAGTTCAGCGCCGACGTTGCTGGTCATGATGATGCAAGTGTTGCGGAAGTCCACTTTGCGGCCGCGCGCGTCGCTCAGCCGGCCTTCCTCCATGATTTGCAGGAGCATGTTGAAGACATCGGGATGCGCCTTTTCGATCTCATCGAACACCACAATCGTGTAGGGCCGGCGGCGGACGGCCTCGGTCAACTGTCCGGCGTCGTCGTAGCCCACGTAGCCGGGCGGCGCGCCGACCAGGCGCGAGACCGTATGGCGCTCCATGAACTCGCTCATGTCGAGCACCAACAGGGCGTCCTCGCTGCCGAAGAGCTGTTCGGCCAGCGCCTTGGTCAATTCCGTCTTGCCGACGCCGGTCGGGCCTAGGAAGATGAACGAGCCCATGGGGCGCTTGGGATCTTTCAGCCCCACGCGCGCGCGGCGCACGGCCCGCGCGATCGTCTCAATGGCCTCGTCTTGGCCGACGATGCGCTTGTGCAGCTCCTCCTCCAGGTGCACCAGCCGTTCGCTCTCCGTGGTCGCGATGCGCGTGACCGGGATGCCGGTCCACATGGAGACGACTTCGGCGATGTCATCCGCGCTGACTTCCGGCCCCTCGGCCTCATGATCGAAGTTCGAGCGCAATTGCTCAATCTGCTCTTGTAGCTCACGCTCACGTTCGCGCAGGACGGTAGCTTCTTCGTAGCGCGCCTCGGCGTAGAGGTCTTCGCGCTCCTTCTGAATCTGGCGCAACTCGCGGAAGGCGCGTTGCAGGTTGATGGACTGCGGCGACTTGTACATGCGGACGCGCGAGGCCGATTCGTCAATCAGGTCAATCGCTTTGTCCGGCAGGTAGCGGTCGGGCACGTATCGCGATGAGTAGTGGACGGCGGCGCGCACGGCTTCATCGCTGATGCGCAGCTTGTGGTGCGCTTCATAGGCGCCCTTTACGCCTTGCAGGATTTCGATCGCCATTTCCGGCGTCGGCTCCTCCACGTAGACAGGCTGGAAGCGCCGTTCGAGGGCCGCATCGCTTTCGATGTACTTGCGATATTCGTTCAGCGTCGTGGCGCCGATGCACTGGAACTCGCCGCGAGCCAGGGCCGGCTTCAGGATGTTGGCCGCGTCCACGCTGCTGCCGGCCGAGCCGGCGCCAACGAGCATGTGCACTTCATCAATGAAGAGGATCGTGTCGCTGCTCTTCACCTCTTCGATCACGCGCTTAAGGCGCTCTTCGAACTGGCCGCGATACATGGTGCCGGCGACAAGCGAGCCGACGTCGAGTTGCATCACGCGCTTGCCAAGCAGCGGTTCCGGCGTCTGGCCGTTCACGATCCGCTGCGCCAGCCCCTCGACGATTGCCGTCTTGCCGACGCCGGGTTCACCGATCAGGGAGGGGTTATTCTTCGTGCGCCGCGCCAGGATTTGAATCACGCGCTCGATCTCAGTTTCTCGGCCGATCACCGGATCGAGCTTGCCCTGCTCAGCCAGGGCCGTCAGGTCTATCGCCAGTTGATCGAGCGTTGGCGTCTTAGGGCGTTCTCTTTTCTGGCTAGACAAGGGCGAGGCTGCCTTCGTGCTCTCGGGCTGTTCCTGCTGGAGCACCCGCATGGTCTCGCGGCGAATGCGGTCGGGCGTGAGGCCAAGCTGGCGCAGCACATCAATTGCCACGCCGTCGCCGTGGCGGATCAGCCCCAGCAGCAGATGCTCGGTGCCGATGTAATTGTGGCTCAGCTTACGCGCTTCCTCCACGGCGAATTCCAACACCTGCTTGGTGCGCGGCGTTAGCTCCGGCTTGCCGGACGAGGCGCGGCGTCCGGCGCCCGTCATCCGCTCGACCATCTCGGCGACGCGCTCAGGCTTCGCGCCCAACTCGCGCAGCACGCGGCCGGCGATGCCGTGCTCCTCTTTGACGATCCCCAGCAGCAGATGTTCGGTGCCGATGTAGTTGTGGGACAAGCGCTCGGCTTCGTCATTTGCAATTTGCAAGACGCGCCGCGCGCGGTGATTAAAGCGGTCTATTTTGCCTGCCACGGATTCACCTCTTCTAAAATCTTAATCCAAGCGATTTAGAGCGACCTTAACACGACGTAACGTAGTGGAACGACGCCAAACGAAGACAGGGCGATGAAAAGGCGCAAGGGCGCAGTCTACTTGCGCCCTTGCGGTTCAATCTGCATCTGCAGGCGACGGTTCAACGAGAGGCTCACCGCCGTCGCCGACTGCATCATCCACGACATCCGGGACGGCTGCCTGGTCTTCTTCATCGTTCAATGCCTCCGCCCGCCAATCGGCATCGGCGTATTCCGGCCGGCTCACCCGCCGCAGGCTGAGCGCGATGCGGCGCTGCTCCGGCTCCACGCGCAACACGCGCAGCGTAAGAATCTGACCTTCCTTCACCACCTCGCGCGGGCTGTGGACCGGCTTTTCGCTCAATTCGCTGAGCGGGATCAATCCCTCAATGGCTTCGTCGTCTTTCAAACGCGCGAAGACGCCATGTTTGGGATGCACCTTGATCACTTCGGCCTCCAGCAACTGCCCGGGCTTGTACTTCTTGCCGATCGCCTGCCACGGATCCGGCGTGAGCGCTTTCAGGCTCAGGCCGATGCGGCCGGTTTCCCGCTCAATGCTGATCACCTTGACGCTGACCTTGTCGCCTTCCTTCACCACCTCGCTCGGATGCTTGACGCGCGTATGGGAGAGTTCGGTCAGGTGGATCATGCCGTCAGCGCCGCCCAAATCCACAAACACGCCGAAGTCCTTGACGCTGCTGACCACGCCTTCCAACGTCTGGCCGACCTCGATGCTGCTGAGCAGCTTTTCTTTCTGAGCTTGCCGCGCTTCTTTGCTGGCCGCGCGTTCGCTCAAGATCAGGCGATTGCGCTCGCGATCCAACTCGATGACCTTGACCAGCGCCTTCTGGCCGACCAGCTTTTGGAAGCGTTGCTCCGGCGGCAGACTCTCATCGCCCAACATGCGCTGATGCGCCAAGCTGAGTTGAGACGCCGGGACGAAGCCGCGCAGCCGGCCGACTTTGATGATCACACCACCTTTGTTGAAACCGGCGATCAGGGCCTCAATTGCCTCTTGCTTCTCGAAGAGTTCCTCGGCGTAGCGCCAGTCCTTCTCCGAAATCGCTTTGCTCATCGAGAGCACGACGTTCCCGTTCTGATCTTCCGGCTGCACGACGTAGGCGAAGACTTCGTCACCCACCTTCAGGCTGCTGCGCACGTCTCTGGGGAGCGCCTCAACATCTTTGCCGGATACGATGCCCTCAGACTTCGCACCCAGTTCGACCAAGATCTCACGCTCGGTGATCGCAATGATGCGTCCCGATACGAGCTGATCCTTCTCGAAGTTGCCCACTTTGGCTTGGAACTGGTCGAGCAACTGCGAAAATTCGCTCTCCCCCTGCTGCGGGTCGTTTGCCTGTCGGGGAGTTCCTTGATTCTCCATACTTACGGTGTCTTTCCTTCGGCGTAGATTTAGCGAATTATACCTGAGGGAGGGATGAAAGCAGCTCGGCTGACTCCTTTCCAGGCCACAGCCGCCTGCGATGCGTCGGGCCGAGTCGCGCCTTACAATTCCAACCGCAAGGCGTCACCATGATGGACCTCCCCGCTCCCTTTGTGCAGAGCAACTTGCCGATCGGCCCGCGACGCGCCGGCAAGGTGCGCGACTGGTACGACTTGTCCGGCGGGCGGCGCGCGCTGGTGGTCACCGATCGCATCTCAGCCTTCGACCGCATCCTCGGCGCGATCCCCTACAAGGGACAAGTGCTCAACCAACTGTCGGCATTCTGGTTCGAGCGCACGCGCGACATCGTGCCGAACCACTTGCTCGGCGTGCCCGACCCGAACGTGAGCATCGTCAAGGCTTGCACGCCTTGGCCGGTGGAGATCGTCGTGCGCGGCTACATCACCGGCGTGACCGCCACCTCGCTGTGGACGCTCTACGCGCGCGGCGAGCGCGAACTCTACGGCGTCCGACTGCCGGATGGCTTACGCAAGAACGACCGCCTGCCCCACCCCATCATCACGCCGACGACCAAGGCCGGCCCCGGCGCGCACGACGAGCGCATCACCCGCGAGGAGATCATCGCGCGCGGCTTGGTGCCGGCGGATGTGTACGCGCAGATCGAACGCGTCGCGCTGGCGCTCTACGCGCGCGGCAGCGCGATCTGCGCCCAAGGCGGCCTGACGTTGGTGGACACCAAATACGAATTCGGCGACTGCAACGGCGTGTTAACCTTGATTGACGAAGTGCATACGCCGGACTCGTCCCGTTTCTGGCAGATGTCCTCGCAGGGCGAACCCGCTCACTTCGATAAGGAATTCATCCGGCTGTGGTATGCCGAACATGGTTATCGCGGCGAAGGCGAGCCGCCTGCGATGAGCGACGCGCTGATCGCCGCAGCCTGCCAGCGCTACATTCGAGCCTATGAGCTGATCACCGGCCGGCCGTTCGTCCCCGGCGCGTATCCGGTGAATGAGCGGATTCTGCGGGGGATGGGTGATTGGTCATCGGAGGCCGAAAGGAGATCGGGAAGTTGTTAACGCGAATCCTGCCGGTGAGCGACGTAGGCTCGGCAGAGGGACGCGCGGCCATTCGCGAGGCGGCCCGGATGATCCGCGACGGCGGGCTGGTCGCCTTCCCAACCGAGACCGTGTATGGCCTGGGCGCCAACGCGCTGGATGCGCGGGCCGTCGCCCGCATCTTCGAGGCCAAGCAACGCCCATTGAACGACCCGCTCATCCTACACGTCGCCAACCCGGCCGACTTGACCGACCTGACCGACCTCACCGCTGCGAGCGATGCGGCCAACCTCAAGTCGCTCGTCGCGGTGTTGACGCGCGCGTTCTGGCCTGGTCCGCTCACGTTGGTGCTGCCGCGCAGCCGCAATGTGCCGCCCATCGTCTCGGCCGGCCGCGACACGGTCGCCGTGCGCATGCCGAATCATCCCGTGGCGCAGGCGCTGATTCGCGCCGCCGGCGTCCCCATCGCCGCCCCCAGCGCCAATCGCTTCGGCCACGTCAGCCCGACCACGGCCCAGCACGTGCTCGACGACCTAGACGGCCGAATTGACCTGGTGCTGGACGGCGGCGCGACGCCCATCGGCGTCGAGTCCACCGTGCTGGATTTGACCGCCGCCCCGCCGCGCATCCTGCGGCCCGGCGGCGTGACGCGAGAGCAGATCGCGCGCGCGCTGGCCAACATAGAGCAGAAGCTGGCAGCAAGCGACCCCCAATCGCTCACCGATCAATCGCTGCGCACCATGCCCCTGCCCTCCCCCGGCATGTTGCCATCACACTACGCGCCACGGGCAAAGTTAGTGTTGTGTCGCGACACCGACAGCCTGCTCATCCGGCGCGCGGACTTCGCAGCGCGTGGACTGAAAACCGGCCTGCTCATCCTAGAAAGCCAGCGCAAAGCGTGCGACAATTTGCATCCGCAATTCGTGCTCGGCGAAACATTGAGCGATGTCGCGCGCAATTTGTACGCCGGCTTGCGCGCGCTGGACGGCGCCGGCGTGGATGTGATCCTGGCCACCCAGGCGCCGCGCAGCGGTTTGGGCGAAGCCATCGCCGACCGTCTGGCGCGCGCGGCGGCTAAGGCAGTTGAAACAGAGGGCAACCGCGACCATGATGGACTTGGACAAACCGCGCCATGAGTGCGGCGTGTTCGGCGTCTATACGCCGGGCGAACAGGCAGCGCGCGTGACGTTCTTCGCGCTGCACGCCTTGCAACACCGCGGACAGGAATCGGCCGGCATTTGCTCGTCCGATGGCCGCACCGCCCACATTCACAAAGCGATGGGGCTGGTCAGCAACGTCTTCAACGAAGAGAACCTCGCGCCGCTGAAGGGCGAATTGGCCATCGGTCACACGCGCTATAGCACCACCGGCGGCGCGCACTTGCGCAACGCGCAGCCTTATCTGATCGAGACCCTGCATGGGCCGCTGGGCGTGGCGCACAACGGCAATTTGATCAACGCGCCGCAGTTGCGCCGCGATCTGCTGCAGCGCGGCATCGGCCTCACGTCGTCATCCGACAGCGAGGTGATGACGTTGATGCTGGCCGGCGCGCCCGGCGAGACCATGGAGCAGCGCATCAGCGCGTGCATGCGCCAGTGGCGCGGCGCCTATTCGATCGTCGTCCTCACCCCCCGGGCGATTTACGCCGCGCGCGACCCGTGGGGCTTCCGGCCGCTGGTGTGGGGCCGCCTGCCGGCTGCGCGCGATGGGGATGGCCCCGGCGGCTTGGCCGTGGCCTCGGAATCGTGCGCACTCAGCACCATCGGCGCGACATACGAAGGCGAGGTGCACCAGGGCGAGGTCGTGCGGCTGGATGCCGACGGCTTCCACCGCACGCAGGCCGTCGCGCCGGAGCGGGGCGCGCTGTGCACTTTCGAGCACATCTACTTCGCGCGACCGGACAGCATCTGGGACGGCCACGTCATCCACCACGTACGCCAGCAACTCGGCGTGCAGTTGGCGCGCGAAAGCCATGTAGACGCCGACGTCGTGTGCGGCGTGCCCGACAGCGCCACGCCGGCTGCAATGGGCTACTCGCGCGAGTCCGGCGTGCCGATCAGCGAGGTGCTGATCAAGAATCGCTACATCGGCCGCACGTTCATCCAACCCAGCGACCGGCTGCGCAAGAGCGGAGTGCGGCTCAAATTCAACGTGCTGGCCGAAAACGTGCAAGGCAAGCGCGTCATCCTGATTGATGACAGCATCGTGCGCGGCAACACCAGCGGGCCGCTGGTGAAGATGGTGCGCGAAGCCGGCGCGCGCGAAATCCACCTGCGCATCACCTGCCCGCCCATCGCCCACCCGTGCTACATGGGCGTGGACATGGCCACCCGCGATGAGCTGATCGCCCATCGCATGAGCGTGGCGCAGATGCGCGCGCACATCGGCTGCGACACGCTCGCCTTCCTCAGCATGGAAGGCCTGATGCGCGCCATCGGCCGCGCCGGCGGCTATTGCAACGCCTGCTTCACCGGGCGCTATCCGTTGTCGCTCGAAGACATCCCGGATAAACAAGTGTTTGAAGGCGTGTTCGGTTAAACAGACCCAGCGCGCCGACCCACTCATACTCAAACCTACCGATGCGCATTGCCATCATCGGCGCCGGCGGGCGCGAACATGCGTTGAAATGGAAGCTGGAGCAGGACGGGCACAGCGCCGAGCTGATCCCTTACGACCCAGCTCACGCCCCACTGCTCACCGCCCAGGGCGCGCAACTCGTCATCGTCGGGCCGGAAGCGCCGCTGGCCGATGGCCTGGTGGACGCCCTGGCGCGCGCGGAGATGCCCGCCTTCGGCCCCAGCCAAGCCGCGGCGCAGCTCGAATCCTCAAAGGCGTTCGCCAAAGCGTTCATGGCCCGGCATGGCATCCCAACGGCGCGCTTCGCCATCTTCGATGATTTTGCGCAAGCGGAACGCCATCTCCGGCAGGTGGACTATCCGGTGGTCATCAAAGCCAGCGGGCTGGCGCAGGGCAAAGGCGTGATCGTGCCGCGCGACGCCGACGAAGCGCAGGCCGCCCTGCGCGCCATCATGTTGGAACGCATCTTCGGTCCCGCCGGCGATCAGGTAGTGATCGAAGAGCGGCTCGAAGGCCCTGAAGTCTCGCTGATGGCCTTCTGCGACGGCGAGACGGTGGTCCCGATGCCGCCGGCGCAAGACCACAAGCGCGCCCTCGACGGCGACCAAGGCCCGAATACCGGCGGCATGGGCGCATTTTGTCCTTCGCCGCTCATGAGCCGCGAAGCCGTCGCGCATTGCCTGACCCACATCTTGCAGCCGGCGGTGCGCGGCATGGCGCAGGAAGGCGCGCCTTATCGCGGGGTGCTTTACGCCGGCCTGATGCTGACGCGCGACGGCCCCATGGTGCTGGAGTTCAACTGTCGTTTCGGCGATCCAGAGACGCAGGCCGTGCTGCCGCTGCTCAAGACCGACCTCGCCGAGATCGCTCTGGCGTGTATCGAAGGCCGATTGAGCGCGCAGCCGGTCGAGTGGCACGCCGGCGCGTGCGCGTGCATTGTGCTCGCCTCAGGCGGCTATCCCGGGACATATCGCAAGGGCCTGCCCATATACGGCCTGGACGCTGTGCCCGATGATGTGATGATCTTCCATGCCGGCACCCGCCGGACCGAGGGCGGATGGGTTACCGACGGCGGGCGGGTATTGGGCGTAGCGGCGCGAGGCGAAAGCCTCGGCGATGCGCTGCGGCGCGCCTATGCCGGCGTCGCGCGCGTTTCCTTTGAAGGCATGCACTACCGCCGCGATATCGGCGCCAGGTGGCTTCAGCGCGACTGACCGCCGGCGGCTGCCTCATCGCCCGGCTTCTCACGAACAACTCAGCCTACTCTATTTAGTTACTCTAGCTCTCTTTAGCACTCACTTAGTTAGGCATCACAAGGCTTTCACGATAGCTATGCATAGTTTAGATGCAACAGCGAAGCGCTTGTCGCGCGTGCGCAAGCGAAATAGAGGCTCACAACAACAGCTATTCAACCATTGGAGGAGAAAGAATGTCGAAGAAAAGAGTGCTTTTGATGGGTGTAGCGAGTGCGATGGTTCTGGCAGCATGCGCAGCGCCGGCCCCGATGCCTGCGCCCACGCAAGCGCCGCCCCCCACCGCAGCCCCTCAGCCCACCGAAGTGCCGGCTCAGCCCACCGAAGCGCCGGCTCAGCCCACCGAAGCGCCGGCGATGGAGATGAAAGACATCGTGGACACGGCCCTGGCCGCCGGCTCGTTCAACACGCTGGCCACCGCCCTGCAGGCCGCCGGCCTGGTGGACACGCTCAAGGGCGCAGGGCCGTTCACCGTCTTCGCCCCCACCGATGACGCCTTCGCCAAGCTCGACAAGGCCTTGCTCGAAGACCTGCTCAAGCCGGAGAACAAGGACAAGCTGGTCGCCATCCTCACCTATCACGTCGTGCCGGGCAAGGTGACCGCCGCCGACGTGGTCAAGCTCTCCAGCGCCAAGACCGTCCAGGGCGAGGAAGTGGCGATCAAGGTTGACGGCGACATGGTGATGCTCAACGGCGACGCGAAGGTGGTCACCACCGACGTGATGGCCAGCAACGGCGTGATTCACGTGATTGACACCGTGATCCTACCGCCGAGCCTGAAGTAACGTTTATCAGCTACCTCCTGAGGATGCGCGTTGACCGAAGCCCGCCAAACGGCGGGCTTCGGTCAATTTCCGGCCCTGGGTGACTCGCGCCTGCCCCATATCCATTTGTCGGTGAGGATGCGCACGATCATGTCATCATGAACCGTGATTTGGCACGATAAGCGAGGATAGCCGAAACGCGCCGCGAGCCGATCGTGCCAGTGAGTCGGCGCCGGCTTGTTGGAGAGGATATGCACGCCGCAGGTAGCGCACAGACCGCGCCCGCCGCAATTTGCCTTACGGGCTAGGGGTGAGTAAGGCGAGATATCTGCCGCAAGGAGGGCGTGTCGCAAATTCGCGCCGGATTCCACTTCCAGCGCGCGCGTCACATCGCCGATGAGAACGGTGAGGCGCGGCATGGCAAAGAAAAGGCCGACAGGCTTTTGGCCTGCCGGCTCAAGCGGGAGACGGGATTCGAACCCGCGACTTTTTGCTTGGGAAGCAAACGCTCTACCACTAAGCTACTCCCGCAGATGTTGAACATTATAGCACTTCTCGCGGCAAGTAGGCGCATTTCTCTACAGGGGCAAGACATGGGAGCAGGCGCATCACTTCAGCCAAGAGTAGCCGGCCTTCAGGGATTGGCGCGCACGTTTTCGGCCGAATTAACCCTGGCCGCCAAGCGCGATTACCGCTTTCAGAAACTCGCGAACCTTTGAGATGACCTCAGTTTGTAGGACAGCGACCCAAGCGTGTATCTCCCTCCCACCTGAACAGGCGCCTCAATCGCTCGATCAACTAGACGAATGCGCGCGCCTTTCAGTGGCTCGCCCGATCGCGCGCGCGCTGTGCCTGCAATCCAAAACTACCCTTCTCTGTCCAGTTTACTGAGTTGCTGGTCAACCGGACTCCCGATGGCAGCACACAACCAATTGCCGGTTGAGCTTCGTTGTCCAGCACGCTCCATAGGTCGGTGGCTTCTCCAGAACGTTGCTCTGGGCAATGCTAATCGGAATAGATGATGGCTGGTCGCGCAGACTATCAGGCAGCAATGACTCAGGCAGTGTGCCATGTCGTCCAATCGCCATCACTGTTCGCGCCAACAGCCGATGCTCATCTTCCGGGTCGGCTGCCCAGGCAGTGATAGTGATGCTCCACAGTTAACTTTTGTGGTTGAGCAGGCGCACGACCCGCTCGGTGACGATGCGAACTTCTTCGTCCGTCAGCGTCATCGGGTTGAGCAGGATGCCGTCGGACTCGTCGGACGCGCCGACGCTGATGCAGGGGTCGCCGTCCCACAGCCGAGCGATCAGCTCGTCGCGCGTGATGCCGGCGCGGCGTGGATCAATCCGCACTTCGCAGCGCGGCAAGGGCTGGCCGGCTTCGTTGGGGAATGCGCGCGCGGCGCGCACGCCGGGCAGCGTGTTGAACGTCGCGCACCATTCGGCCACTACGCGCTCGTCGCGTTCGCGGCGCTCTTCGTGATCTAGCGCGATGTAGCGATTCACCGCGGCCAGCAACCCGACCATTTCCTCTTTGCCCACCTTCATCGGCCGACCGATGCCGTGGTTCGGGCTGCTGAGCCGGCGCATGGCTTGGATCAGCTCGCGCCGGCCGACGACCAGGCCGGTGGTCTGCGGGCCGCGCAGATCCTTGCCGCCGCTGAAGATGGCGCACGCTGCGCCCATCTGCGTAAAGCGCCACAGGTTCTCCACCGGCGGCAGTTGGGCCGCCGCATCTACGATCACCGGCACGCCGCGCGCCCGGCACGCGGTGATGACGCGCTCAATCGGCAAATCGCCCCGCCCGCTGAAGTAGCCCTGAAACCAGACGAACGCCGCCGTGCGCGGGCTGAATGCCGCTTCCAGCTCGTCTGGGTCGGTATGCGTCGCGCCGCCGATCTCGATCACGTTCACGCCGGTCTGGCGCACGGCGAAGTCGTAGCCGTTGCGGTGTGAGGCGAACATGATCACCTCGTTCTTGTCGAGCGCATCGGTGCGGGGCAGGCGTCGCGCCAGTTCCCGGTCGCCGCCTGAGACGCACGCGGCGACGGCAAGCACGATGCCTGCAGCCGCGCCGGTAGCGACCATCGCCGCCTCGTTGCCGGTCAGCGCGGCGAGCTTTTCGCCCACGCGGTCGTGCAGCGCTTCGAGATCCACATGGAAGCGCGCCGCGTCCTCCATCGCAGCGATCACTTCCGGCGGCATCACGCTGCCGCCCAGCTTCGTCAGGGTGGCGTTGGCGTTGATCACCGGCCGAACGCCCAGGTCGTCGTAGATGCTCATGTCGCAGCGGTCCACTCGGGCGCGCTCAGCCCGCCGATGTCGAAGACGATCTCGCCGCGTCGTCGGCATGTCCACCGCGACGCCGTGCACATTGCGGCCTATCAAAAGTCATAGAAGGAGTTTAGAACATAGTTGTCTGGCGCGCGCCGGATCGGCTTTAGCTTGACCGGCGTCGCGTGGCGAAATTAAAATCTCGGCAACTCTCAAGCTGGAGGCCACGATGTCCGATCAATCCCAACTGCAGGCGCAAGCAGCGGAGATCTCAGTTGACCACAAGACGCTCTATCCTCCGTCGCCAGAAGTTGTCGCGCGCGCGCGCATCAAAGACTGGGACGCCATGAGCCAGTTCGCCTCGGAGCATCCGGAGCAATTCTGGGCCGAGCGGGCCGCAGAACTCGAGTGGTATAGCCCATGGGAGCGCGTGCTTGACGACTCCAACAGGCCCTTCTTCAAGTGGTTCGTTGGCGGCAAGTTCAACATCGTCCACAACGCGCTGGACCGCCACATGAAGACCTGGCGCAGGAACAAGGTTGCTTACATCTGGCAAGGCGAGGATTTCTCTGAGCGGCAGATTTCCTACGCCGATTTGAACCGCGAGGTGTGCAAGTTCGCCAACGTGCTGAAGTCGCTCGGCGTGAAGAAGGGCGACCGCGTGACGATTTACATGGGCCGCGTGATCGAGCTGCCGATTGCGATGCTGGCCTGCGCGAAGATCGGCGCGGTGCACTCGGTGGTTTACGGCGGATTCTCGGTGCAGGCGCTGGCCGGCCGCATCCTCGACTCGCAAAGCAAAGTCCTGGTCACTTGCGATGGCGCCTACGTCAACGGCAAAGTCGTTGAACTCAAGCAGATCGCCGACGACGCCATCAAAGAAGCGCCTATCGTCGAGAAAGTCGTGGTCTTCAAACGCACCGGCCGTGAGATCGGCTGGGTAGAGGGTCGCGATCACTGGTGGCACGACCTGATGAAAGACGCCAGCTCGGTCTGCGAGACCGAGGTGATGGATGCCGAAGATCCGCTCTTCATCCTCTACACCTCCGGCTCGACCGGCAAGCCCAAGGCGCTGCTGCACACGCATGGGGGCTACGCCGTGTACACCTACACCACGATGCGCTACGTCTTCGACATCCAAGACGAAGACCGGTGGTGGTGCGCCGCCGACCCGGGCTGGATCACCGGGCACTCGTACATCGTGTATTCGCCGCTGATGAACGGCGCCACCAGCATCATCTATGAGGGCGGCCCGGCCTATCCCGCGCCGGATCGTTGGTGGCAGATCGTCGAGCAGTATGGCGTGACGATCCTGTACTGCGCGCCCACCGGCATCCGCGGCCTGATGCGCTTCGGCGAAGAGTGGCCCAAGAAGCACGATTTGTCCTCGCTCCGGTTGCTCGGCTCAGTGGGCGAGCCGATCAACCCCGAAGCGTGGCGCTGGTACTACGTCCACGTGGGCGGCTCGCGTTGCCCGATCATGGATACGTGGTGGCAGACGGAGACCGGCGGCTTCATGATCACCCCGCTGCCCGTCACGCCGCTCAAGCCCGGCAGCGCCACCAAACCGTTCTTCGGCATCCGCGCCGAGGTGGTGGACGACAACGGCAATCCAGCGCCGCCCAACGAGGAAGGCTACCTGACCATCCTGACGCCATGGCCCGGCATGGCCCGCACGATCTACGGCGATCCGGAGCGCTACGTGCAAACGTACTGGTCGCGCTATCCCGGTCGCTACTTCACCGGCGACTCGGCGCGCGTGGATCAGGACGGCTACTTCTGGATCATCGGTCGCGTGGACGATGTGCTCAAGGTGAGCGGCTATCGCCTGGGCACGGCGGAGGTGGAAAGCGCATTGGTCTCGCACCCAGCCGTGGCCGAAGCGGCGGCCATCGGCCTGCCGCACGAAGTGCGCGGCAACGCCATCTACACCTACGTCATCCTGCGCGCGGGCTACGAGGGCACGCCGGAGCTGGCCGAGGAGCTGCGCCAGCACGTCGGCAAAGTCATGGGGCCGATCGCCCGGCCGGAGAAAGTCGAGTTCGTCGCCAAGCTGCCCAAGACCCGTTCCGGCAAGATCATGCGCCGCGTGTTGAAGGCGCGCGCCCAGGGCCTGCCCGAAGGCGACCTGACGACGCTGGAAGAGTGATGTATTGGGGTGGGCGGGGGCGCAGGCCGAGAACACCCAAAACGCCTGTAGAGCCCCCACCCCCAACGGGAAAAGAAAAAAAAAAAA
>JBKBID010000001.1:200953-206190 GCA_046299515.1 Thermoflexales bacterium
GACGACGCTGTAAGAGCGATGTATTGGGGTGGACGACGGCAGTGCCGTCGTCCACCCTATGCTGCTGTCGTCCCCCTTGCGCTCTGGCTACTCGAAGATCATCTCTAGCTTGAACTCGCGGATCTTGCCGACGTCGTAACGCGCCTTATCCGCGACCAGCAGCGTCCATTCGCCGCCGGGCGACTTGCCGGCGACTGCGGCCAGCGCCGGCGTATTCGCGGCATCGTAAGTTTGCTTGATGTGATCGGCGGCGCCGCCCTGCCGGTTGTGCAGCACGATGTCGCCGATGCCGGACGCCGGCGGGGGCTTGAGCGTGACGACCAGGTCGCCGCGATAGGTGTGCTCGATGTCCACCCAGACCTTCAACGCTTTGAGCGGGCGCGTCTCGGCGACCGTCGCGCTGAGCTTGGCCGACTTCAGGTCGGGGATCGGCACATCCTGCTTGACCGAGACGATCACCAGTGGCCGGGACTGCGGCGGCGCCGCTAGCTCGACCGCTCGGCGCGCATTGACCCGTCCGAAGCCATACCAGGGGCTATGGCCGTCGGCATCGTAGTTGCCGTTGGCGGCGTCTATCTTGTCGCAGGCGTTTTTGATGACCTCGCGCACCTCGTCCCAGCGCAAGTCGGGGTTGCGCGCCAAGATGAGCGCGGCGACGCCGGCCACGCCGGGGCATGCGCTCGACGTGCCGCCGAAGCTGTTCGTGTAGTTGCCTTGTGCGTCGCCGCGGCTGGCCTGGCCGGGGTTATAGCCGGACGCGCCGGTGCGATCCGTCGTCCAGATGCCGGGGGTCAGCGATGGGCGGCCGTTGCTGCTGGGGAAGGCGCACCAGACGGCTTTGCCGTAGTCACTATAGGCGGCGCGCGTGCCCATGTCGTTGCAGGCTGCCACGGCGATCACCTTCTCGTAGCTGGCGTAGCCGTCGTTGTCCACGCTCTCGTTGCCGTTGCCGGCGGCGAACAAAATCACGCAGCCTTTGCCGTTGCGCCCGTTGCGCACAGCGTAATCCATTGCCAGGCGCGTGGAGTCCGGCAAAGGCACGACCTGTTTGTGAAGCGGATCGTTGGGGTTCCACCATTCGCCGTCGGCCGGCCCCCAGCTACACGAGATCACGTCGGCGCCGTTCTGGGCTGCCCACACGAAAGCGTCGGCCTCGCTCTGCGAGCCGAGGCCGGAGGCCAGCCGGATCGGCATCAGCCGCGCCTTGGGCGCCACGCCCGACGCGCCGAAGGCGCCGTTGGCGCACGCGACGCCGGCGCAGGCCGTGCCGTGATTGTCGAAGTTGCCCGGACGGGGATCGTTCGTCCGGCGCGTCACGTCGCGCGGGGCGACGATCTTGCCCGCCGAGCGGAATTCCTCGTGGTCAATGTCCACGCCGTCGTCAATGACGGCGATCGTCACGCCTTCGCCTTGCGAAAGCTCCCAGGCAGCCTCGACGTTGGCGCTTTGGTCTATCACGCGACCGCCGACGGTCGTCTTGCGCAGATGCCACTGGGCGGGGAAAGCGGCCCGATCGCGCCGGCGGCGGACAAGCTCAGGGTGGCAAAGCTCAACCGCGTCGTCCTCAAGCAACCGCCGGGCGAGGTCGAACACTTCAAGCCCGATGCCCTCCGGAGCGCCGAGGAAGTAGCCGTTGGGCGTGTAGCCCACTTGCGCCTTGATGACGAGGTTGTATTTCTTGATGATCTGGCGGCAGGTCACAGCCTTAGCCTCGTCGTCGAATTTGACGAAGAGGTTCTCGGTGTAGAGCACCGGCGCCTTCGATTGTGGGTCCATCAGCACGCGGCCGGCGAAGCGCACATCCGGTTCGCCCTTCAGCACGGCGCGCGCTTGGTCGCGGATGGACTTGGCCTGGCGGGGCGTTCGCGTGCGCAACACGGCCACGCCGGCGTGAAAGTACTGCTCTTCCAGCTCGAAGTGACCCAGGATCGCCAGAGCGTCGTCGGAGAACGCCGCGCCCTCGCCAGGTGCGGTCGCAAAGACCGGATTGTGACTGCGGGTGCGCACGGCGATGAAATGATGGCTCTCTTCCAGCTTGTAGGTCTGTCCCTCTTTGCCGCCATACTGGACGGTGTATGCGCTCATGAATTCTCCTCTGTTGTTCTGTGGATGGCGCGCGACCGCAACGCTCAAAGAAAGCGAACGCTCGGCGTCGTCGCCTGAGAATATGCAGCGATAATAATGGCCGATATAATCTTGTCAAACGGCTGTCGCATCGCCGTCATTCTGCGTGTGCACGGGCATCAATCATGAGTCATCTGTTGGACTACCCGATGCGCCTTCGCGCCAGCACGGAGCACCCCGAGGTGATCTATACGCGCGCCGAGGGCTATCACGCTATCAAGAACGCGCCGCACGCTCAAGAAAGGGGCGCCGTGCTGGCGATAAAGGACGATGACGGCAGCTATTTGATCTTAAAGGGAGAGCCGAAGACGCTTAGCGATGCGGTCAGCGCCGTCTATCAGGGTAACGGTGGTATGTTGGTCGTGCCGACCGGCCGAGTCTTCGTTCGCCTGGATGAGGGCGTATCCGCCGAGGCGCACGCTCAGGCATTTCGCAAGCTCGGCTTTGTCATTACCCAGTTGCTGCCCTACGCCCCCCATGTCGCCTGGCTGGAGCGCGAAGATGGCGATGCGGCTGCCGCGCTGCGCAACGTTGGCGCGCTGGAGAAGCTCCCGCAGGTGTGCAACGTCGAACCCCAGTTGCTTGCGGCGCGCGCCTTGCGCTGATTCTCGGCGCGCCGCAGTGGGGCACACGCAGCCGTCTCGAACTTGAAGGTCGGAAGATGTCTCATCCAAATTTCCTCGAACGCCTGGCCGAACGCCCGCTGCTGGCCGATGGCGCCATGGGCACCATGCTCTATGCGCGCGGCTTCGACTTTGACGAGTGCTACGATGCGCTCAACCTGGGGCGCCCCGAGGTCGTCTTAGACATTCATCGCCAATATGCCGCCGCCGGCGCGGACATCTTGGAGACAAACACGTTTGGCGCCAACGCGTTTCGGCTTGCCGCGTGGAATCTGGAAGCCTCGGCTGCGGAGATCAACGCGCGCGGCGTGGAACTGGCGCGCCAGGCCGCGCGCGACGTGCGCGCGGACATTCTGATCGCCGGCGCGGTCGGGCCGCTGGGCGTCAACCTCGCTCCGCTAGGCCGCACCAGCCGCGAAGAAGCCTACCGCGCGTTCTACGAGCAAATTGGCGCGCTGGCCGAAGCGGGCGCCGATCTCCTGATCCTCGAGACGTTCTCCGACCTGGCGGAACTCGAAGAAGCCCTGCGCGCGGCCAAAGCCGTGTGCAACCTGCCGGTGGTTGCCCAGATGACCTTCAACCGCGAACAACGCACCTTCATGGGGGTGACGCCCCTGCAGGCCGTCCAGGCGCTGACGACATGGCAGCCGTCGCTGATCGGCGCAAATTGCTCCACGGGGCCGCAGGGCGTGCTGGAGGTGATGCGCCAAATGGCCGCGGCGGTCAAGGCTGTGCCCGGAGCGCCAGGGCTGTCCGCCATGCCCAATGCCGGCTTTCCCGAGGCGCGCGGCTCGCGGGTGTTCTATCCGGCTACGCCTGAATACTTCGCCGGCTACGCGCGGCGCTTCATTGAGGCCGGCGTGCGTTTGTTGGGTGGGTGCTGCGGCACGACGCCGGCGCATGTGCGAGCCATGCGCGCCACGCTCGATGCGCTCGCGCCCGCCCCGGCGGCGTCTGCGGTGACCGTCAGGGGTGAAAGTACGCACTCCGCCAAGGTCCATGCGCATATGTTCGGCGACGACGGCATTCCCACGGCGCTGGCGCAGGCGCTGGCCGAAGGGCGCTTCGTGACCACGGTCGAGGTTGAGCCGCCCAAGAGCGCCGACACCTTGGCCATAGAAGAGACGGCGCGTATGCTGAAGGAAGCCGGCGCGACGGTTCTCGACATCTCCGACATGCCGATGGCGCGCATGCGCATGACCGGCCTGGCCGCTGCGCATCGCGTGCAGGCCGGTGCGGAGGTCGAGACCGTGTTGCACTTCCCCGTGCGCGGGCGCAACTTGCTGCGCATCCAGGGCGACCTGCTGGCTGCCCATGCGCTCGGCATCCGCAACATCTTCGTCACGATGGGCGATCCGACGCGCATCGGCGATTATCCGCAGGCCAACGACCATCACGACATCGTGCCTACCGGTCTGGTGCAGATGATCAAAGAGCGTTTCAACACCGGCCTCGACGGGCTCGGTGAGTCCATCGGCAAGCCGTGTTCGTTCTTCGTCGGCGTGGCCGCGAATCTCACTCCGACCGACTTCGAGAAGGAAGCCAAGTTGCTGCGCAAAAAGATCGAGTGCGGCGCGGACTTTGCGCTGACTCAGCCGGTGTTCGACGCGGAGATGGCGCGCCGGTTTATCGCCTACTACGAGCAGATGTTCGGCAAACTGACGCTGCCGATCCTGGTCGGCATCCTGCCGCTGGCGAGCGTGCGCCATGCCCAGTTCCTGCGCAACGAGGTGCCGGGCGTGGTGCTGCCGGAGGCGATCGTGCGGCGCTTGGAAGCGGCCGGCAACAAGACCCGCACCGAAGGTGCGCGCATCGCCTTAGAGATTCTGAACGACATTCGCGACCGGGTGCAGGGCGCGTATTTCATCCCGGCCTTCGGGCGCTACGACATCGTGGCGAAGCTGATCCAGCAGACGACCGGCCAGTTCCAGCCCTTGTCTTCTTAGCAACCTGTCGGGTGCGATCCGACCGCTCACGCCTCTCCGTTGACCAACATGCGCGCCAGGGCGTTGTGTCGCTCCAGCAGGCGCGGCAGGTCGAGCGTGGTGATCTGGCCCTCGCGGACGATCACGCGGCCGTTGACCACGCTATAGGCGACGTTCGCCGACGCGCAGAACACCAGGGCGGCGACCGGGTCGTGCAACCCGCCGGCGAAGCCGATCTGCCGCAAGTCGAAGGCGACGAAATCGGCGGCCATGCCGGGGGCCAGCGCGCCGATGTCGTCGCGGTTGAGCACGCGCGCGCCGCCCAACGTGGCCATTTCCAGCGCCTCGCGCGCCGTCATGGCGTCTGGCCCGAAGCCGACGCGCTGCAGCAGCATGGCCGCGCGCGCTTCGTTCAGCATGTGCGCGGCGTCGTTGGAGGCTGAGCCATCCACGCCCAGGCCGACCGGCACGCCCTGGGCGCGCATCTTGCGCACCGGCGCGATGCCCGACGCCAGGCGCATATTGGAGCAGGGGCAGTGGGCTACGCCGGTGCGCGTGCGAGCAA
>JBKBID010000002.1:0-72443 GCA_046299515.1 Thermoflexales bacterium
CAGTCGGACCGGCCGAAAGCCGACCGCAGGCGAACGTTGACGAACGCATGGCCGTTGGGGACGAGGCTGCTCTCCAGGCCGGCCTTGTTCTCCAGCACGATCTGTTTGAAGCGTTCGCGGTTGTCGAGTCGGGCGTTCAGCAGCACGTCGCGCAAGATGTCGAGCAGGTCGTCGAATTGGGCGACGGTGCTCTTGGCGCGCAGGAAGAAGCGCCCGACGGCCTGGCGGCTCTCGCGTGAGACGGTGTTCAACGTGCTGGGGCTGATGCCGCCGGTTTTTCGCCCGATCCGCTGCAGTAGTTTGACGAAGTCTTCTTTGTCCGTGCCCATCTGCAGCAGGACGCGGCCCATCAGCGCAGCATACGGCACATCCTCAGGCGGCAGGGTGCGCAGGTCGAAGCCGAGGTCAATGTAGACGATGCCGTTGGTGAAGAGGTCGTGATACAGAATCGTCGCGCCATCCGGCCCATCCAGGACTTCGATGGGGATTACTTTGTTGTGACGGTCAAGGTCGCTGAGCTTGAGCGAAGGGATAGCGGCCAGCGCCTCAGGCGGGTCGGGCGTGAGCTGCATCTCCTTGAGCGTCTGAGTTTCGGCGAGGATGCGCTGAATGTCGGCGTCGCTCATTTGCGCGCGCGCCGCATCTAGCCGGGCGCGCTCTTTCGCGGCCAGTTCCTGGCGCACCGTTGCGTCGGGGGTCAGGATCACCGTAGTGCGGTGTGGGTTGTCGAGGAAGTATTTCTGGATCAGGTCGGTGAAGACCGGTTCGCCGCGCCCCAGACGATCCTTGATGGATTGCAGCGGCCGCTCGAAGGCCAGCGGCGCAAACGGGTCGCCGCCGTAGAGCCAGGTTTGCAGCGCCATGGTCATGAAGACAATCCCGCGCGGGAAGCTGCCGAAGTTGCTCTCGCGCAGACGGAACTCAATGGTATTGACCGAGGCCTCAACCTGATCCGGCTCGAACCCGTCACGGGCCAGTTTTGCCAGGGTGTCAAGCACCAGTTGCTCCAGCTTATCAGCGTCGGCGGGATTCATGCCTTTCAATCCAACGGAGAAAGTGGACTGGCGCAGCTCGTCATCGTAGCCGCTGCTGGTCAAGTTCTCGCCAAGCCCGCTGTCGATCAGCGCCTTGCGCAAGGGCGAGGCCGGCGTGCCGACCAGCATGTGCGACAGAATGTTGAGGGCAAGCGCCGTCTCCGGGTCGCTTTCGTCGGTCAGCAGCCAGTTGATCGAGACCATGCCGCGCTTGGCCTGCGGCTCGTCGCCGGCATCATAGCGCTCAACGATGCGTCGCGGCGCCGTCCAGCGCGGTTGTAGGCCGATCTCCGGCTTCACCTCGATGCGGTCGAACGCGCTCAACCAGGCATCCAGATAGCGCAGCCGCTCTTCCGGGTCGTCGT
This sequence comes from Thermoflexales bacterium, assembly GCA_046299515.1. GTDB lineage: Bacteria > Chloroflexota > Anaerolineae > J036 > Brachytrichaceae > JAAFGM01. The sequence goes on from JBKBID010000002.1 coordinate 1,400, forward strand.
TGCCGTAGAAGACGATGCGCGCGTTGGAGGGGTGATAGTACGTCTCGTGGAACTTTTTGAACTGCGCGTAGGTCAAGTCGGGGATGACGGCCGGGTCGCCGCCGGAGTCGAACCCATAGACGGTATCGGGGAAGAGCGTGTGCTGAATCGTGCGGGCGAGCACGTTATCGGGCGATGAGTAGGCCCCCTTCATCTCGTTGAAAACAACGCCCTTGAACTGCAGCGGCTGGTCGGGGGCTTCCAGCTCATAGTGCCATCCTTCCTGCATGAGCGTCCACGGCGTGATGCGCGGGTAGAACACCGCGTCGAGGTACACGTCTATCAGGTTGTAGAGGTCTTTGACGTTCTGGCTGGCGACCGGGTAGATGGTGCGATCGGGATACGTCATCGCGTTCAGGAAGGTGTTCAGCGACCCTTTGGCCAACTCGATGAATGGCTCCTTGACCGGGTATTTGCGTGAGCCGCACAGCACGCTGTGTTCGAGGATGTGGGGGAGGCCGGTCGAATCTTGCGGCGGCGTGGCGAATGCGATGCCGAAGACTTTGTTCTCGTCGTCGTTAATCAGCGAAAGCAATTGCGCGCCGGTCTTGACGTGGCGATAAAGCCGCGCCGTCGAGTTGATCTCAGGGATGGTCTCTTCGCGAACCAGCTCAAAGCCATGGATGACACTCATGGGAAAGAGGATACCACCGGTGGCTAAGAGAGCCTGCAGCAGCAGGGCGATTGACCCCGACCCCGTTGAGATAGCTTTTCGCGGTTAAAATAAAATAAAAAGATGAAAGGCCGGCGAGGCGACTGAGCGGGATGGAGGAGCACCGTACAGTCAAGTCCCTTGATGAGCTGCTCAGCCTGATGGCACCGCGGAGCAGCAGCGCAGACCTTGCGCTGATCGAGCGTGCCTATCGCTTGGCCGAAGCTGCGCACATTGACCAGAAACGCTCGACCGGCGAGCCGTACATCACGCATCCGCTGGCCGTAGCGGGCATCCTCGCCCAGACCAAGCTCGATCCTCCGACCATCGCAGCGGCGTTATTGCACGACGTGGCCGAAGATACGCCGGTCAAGGTGGACGACATCCGCGCCCAGTTCGGCGATGAGATTGCCAAACTTGTGGATGCCGTGACGAAGCTCAGCAAGCGCGAAGGCATCAAGCGCGAGTTCACCGCCGGTGAAGGCGCATCTGATGGAGCGCCGCAGACGTTCAACTACCGCACCGAGCGCGACGCCGAGAGCTTGCGCAAGATGATGCTCGGCCTGGCCGAGGATGTGCGCGTGGTGCTGATCAAGCTGGCCGACCGGCTGCACAACATGCGCACGTTGGACGCGCTGCCGCCGGAGAAGCAGCGCCGCATCGCGCGCGAGACGCTGGACATCTACGCGCCGCTGGCCAACCGGCTGGGCATCTGGGAGTGGAAGATTCAGCTCGAAGACCTGGGCTTCCGCTACGCGGATCCGGATCAATACGCCTTCCTATCGCGCATGGTAGAGGCCGGCGCGGAGGAGCGCGAACGGCGCGTGCGCCGTTACATTTTGGCGCTGCGCGATGCCCTGGCCGAGGCCGGCATCTATCACGTCGAAATCACCGGCCGCGCCAAACAAATTTACAGCATCTGGCGCAAGATGCAGCGCAAGAACGCCTCGTTCGACCAGATCAAAGACACGCAAGCCATCCGCGTCATTATCGAAGACGGCAGCGACGAAGCGCCCGAAGCCCCTCCCTCGCCTAGCCTGCCGGCGGATGACGAAGGTGGCGAAGTGAACGTGGATGCGATCGTGGACGAGCTGCAACGAGAGGCGCAGCAGGATCGCGCCGCCAAGAACCGCGAACGCCGGCTGGCGGAGCAGGCGCAATTAATGGCGCAGCCGGCCGTGCAGACCTGCTATATCGCGCTCGGTATCGTGCATCGGCTGTGGAAGCCCATCCCCGGCGAGTTCGATGACTATATCGCTGTGCCGAAAGATAACCGCTACCAGAGCCTGCACACTGCGGTGATCACCGAAGACGGCAAAACGTTGGAGGTGCAAATCCGCACGCGGGCGATGCACCGGGCTGCCGAGTATGGCGTCGCCGCACACTGGCTCTACAAAGACGCCGCGCAGATCAGCGGCGCATATCAAAAGCACATCGAGCAACTGCGCGAGGCCATCAAGTCCATCGGCAGCGAGGCTGAGGACGCCGCATCGTTTGTGGATGCGCTGAAGACCGATCAATTCAAGGACACCGTCTTCTGCTTCACCCCCAAGGGCAAGTTGATCGAGCTGCCCGCCGGCTCGACCATCCTCGACTTTGCCTATCGCATCCATACCGAGATCGGCGACCATTGCCGGGGCGGCAAGGTGAACGGGCGCATGGAGCCGCTGACCTACAAACTGCAGAACGGCGACCAGGTCGAGGTAATCACCCGGCCAAATGCCCAACCCAGCCGCGACTGGTTGCACGACCCGTCTTATATCGCGACTTCGGCGGCGCGAAATAAGGTGCGCCAGTGGTTCCGCAGACAAGACCGCGCGCAAAACATCGCCGCCGGCCGCGAGATGATCGAGCGTGAACTCAAACGCATGGGCGTGTCGGACTGGATGAAGCTGGCCGATGTCTATCGCCTGTTCAAAGTCGAGCCGGGCAAAGAGGAGGACTTCCTGGAGAAGGTGGGCTACGGCACCATCACGCTGATGAGCGTGTCGTCGCGCGTGCTGGAAGAGGAGCGTCGCCGACAGAAGCAGCGCGAGGAACGGCTGACCGGCCTGGCCGGCTTGACCAGCCTGATCCGACCCAAGCGCAACGGCAGCGCGCCGACGAAGGGCGGCCAGTTCATCGTCGCCGGCGTGCACGGCATGTACTGCACGCCGGCGCAGTGCTGCAACCCGCTGCCCGGCGATCCGGTGATCGGCTATGTCACGCGCGGCCAGGGCGTTAAGGTGCACCGGCGCGACTGCAAGAACATCCTCAACGCCGAGCAGGAGCGCCTGATCGAAGTGGTCTACGTCGGCAGTCCCAGCGAGACACACCCCGTGCAGTTCACGATTATCGCTGCCGAGCGCACCGGCCTGCTGGCCGAGCTTACCCAGGTGCTGGCAGAGAACAAGATCAACATCACCGACGTGAGCATCACCAAACGCGACTTGCAGCACGGCGAAGTGCAGGTGTTGCTCAAGGCCGAGCTGGCAAACGCCGATCAGGTTTTGCCGGTGATGAACAAACTCAAGCAGGTCAGGAACGTCTTTGAAGTCAACCGCGTGTTCGGCGGGCGCGGCCGGTGAGGTCGCTTTGGAAGTTAAGTCCACTTAATACGAAACGCCTATACTCTCTACGGCATGTCCCATCGCCGACCCGACATCGTGCTGCTTGTGCTCGACACGCGCAGGGTAGACCGCTTTGCCTGCTTTGATTACCCCACTCGGACTTCGCCGAATCTGGACGCATTTGCGCGCGAATGCCGGCGCTTCCAGTGGGCTATTGCGCCGGCGCAATGGAGCATCCCGGCGCATGCCTCGCTCTTCACCGGCGAATACCCGTCCGTCCATGGCATGTTCCAAACGACCAGCGTGCTCCCCCGCGCGCTGCCCACGCTGGCCGAGCGCCTGCGCGACGGCGGCTACTTCACCGCTGCCTTCTGCAACAATCCGCTCATCGGCGTGGTGAACAATGGCCTGCGGCGCGGCTTTCAAAGCTTCCTCAACTACGTCGGCCTGATTACGACCCACCCGAACCAGGCCAGCGTGAAATCCGGCTTGCTGGACAAGTACCGACAGTGGTTTAAGCGCAAGTTCGCCGAGTTTGTCTCCGGCGTGCAAGGCATCGTTGCGAACTCGGAGCGGCTGACCGAGCTTTCGTTTACGCCCTTGTTCTTCCCAATTTGGCAGGCTGCGCTGAGCTTAAAGGGTAACTCGGCGCGTTCACTCAGCGACGCCGCCCGGCTGCTCATTCGGCGCGAGGGTTTGGCGGCGAACCAGCCGGTCTTTTGCTTCATCAACCTGATGGACACGCACATGCCATACCATGCGCCGCGCCGGCTGGTGGAACGCTTCGCGCCGGAGTTCCTGCGCGATCGCGAATTGCAGCGCTACCTGCGCCGTTTCAACAGCGACGCTTTCGGATGGCTGGCGCCGCTGGAGGATGAGATTTTGCCGGCCTATAAAGCCCTGTTGGACAGCATGTATGACGCGCAAGCGGCCTGGCAGGATGAAATGGTCGGGGCATTCCTCGACCGGCTGCGCGCGAGCGGCGCGCTCGACCGCGCGCTGTTTATCATCACATCCGACCACGGCGAGCATCTGGGCGAGCGGCAACTGGTCGGCCACACGATCTCGCTCTATAACGAGTTGATCCATGTGCCGCTGTTGGTGCACGATCCAAGCGGGGAGTTTGCGCCGGGCACGCGCGAAGATCATTTCGTGTCGTCGCGGCGGCTCTTCCACACAGCGCTTGCCGCTGCCGACGTCGCCTCGCCGACGGAGCGCGCGCTCTCGCTGGCGAACGTCGGGGCAAATGACCCAGAGCAGGGCGAGGCATTCGCCGAAGCCATCCTGCCGGAAAACGTGCAACATTTGCTCATGCGCCGCAAGCCGGAGCTGGCCCGACGGCGCGGCGCAGACCAGCGGCGCATCGCCGTGTGCAGCGGGCGCTACAAGCTCATCCAGACCGGCGCCGATCACTTCGAGCTATATGACCTGGCGCGCGACCCCGGCGAGACGGTGAACCTGTGCGATGCGCTGCCGGCGCAGGTCGAGGCGCTGCGGGAGCGGCTGCGCGCCTTTGCGCTGCAGCAGTCGAACCGGCACGCGGCGGAGCAGGTCGCGGTAAGCGACGATCCGCTTGTGTTAAAACGCCTGCGAGACCTAGGTTATCTGGAGTAGATGCCATGTATCCGCCGGTTAGCCCTGTGTTGATCGAGATCGGCCCACTCGCGCTGCGGTGGTATGGCGTGCTGATGGTGACAGCGTTCATCGTCGCAGCCGCAATCGCGGCGCGCTATGTGGCGCGCAAAGGGCAGGATAGCAGCAACGTTTGGGATGGATTGCTCTGGGTGCTGATAGGGGCAATCATCGGCGCTCGGCTGTATTACGTGTTCATCCAGTCGCCGCGCGGCCCAAATGGCATCGAGCGCTACCTCGCCAACCCGCTCGAAATCCTGAACGTGATGGGCGGCGGGCTGCACATCTTCGGCGGCTTCATCGGCGGCGCGATTGCGCTCTTGCTCTTCGCGCGCCGGCGGAAGCTATCAGCGGCGATCTACCTCGACGGCGCAGCGTTGGGGCTGCCGCTCGGCCAGGCCATCGCTCGGCTGGGCAACTTCATCAATCAAGAACTCTATGGGCCGCCCACAACGCTGCCGTGGGGCCTGCGCATCGACCCGTCCCATCGCATCCCGCCGTTTGACGATCTCACGCGCTACCCGGAGAGCACGCGCTTCCACCCGCTGTTCCTTTACGAAGCGATCTGGAACCTGGCCGGTTTCGCGCTGCTCAACGCCGTCTCGCGCCGCTTGGAGAAACAACTGCGCGATGGCGATTTGATCCTGATGTACGCCATCTGGTATCCGCTGGGGCGGTTCTGCCTGGAGTTCCTGCGCACCGACTCATGGTTTTTCCCGGGCACGCCTTTCAACGTAGTGCACGGGCTGTCGTTTCTGGCGATTTGCGGCGCGGCGGCGCTGCTGGTATGGCGTCGCCGCGCGCCAGACAGGACGGCGTCTGCGCAGGCGTGACGCCGCCCCCTTGCGTTACTTGGCTGCTGCTGCGCGCGCCCGACGGGCATCCACAAACGACTTCACGCACAGGGTGAAGAACGCGCCGCTGAGCGCGAACATCGCGACGTTCGACCAGAACGCGATGCCCAGTTCGCCGCCGCTCGTCAGGCCGGGGATGATGCGCGACAGCGGCGCCAACGCCCCAATCAGGCCGACGACCGCCGCGATGTGCATGGCAGTCTTTTCATTACCCCGTCCGGCCCACCAACCTAATCCGACCAGCGCTAGGCCAAACAGCGCGGGGATCAGCGCGGTGAAGCTGGATGCGCCGCCCAGCAGGTATCCGCCCAAACCAGCGACGACCAACGCGATACCGAAACCGATCGTTGTTCGAGACATTTTTGCAGTCACCTCCTGAATCTCAGCGTATTTAGCCGGTTCGCCATCTGCATCCGCAGGATGCATGAGACGACCTCGCGCCCACGGTACGCAGTAAACTGAGCGCTGTGTTAACCCCTGGCAGATTCTGCACATCCTCCCTATAATCGCCTGCGTTCGAGGTTGATACACCCGTATGCCCCGGCTGCTTGCCTTCCTGAAACCACATCGGAAGCTCGTTATCGCGCTGGTTCTCGTCAACTTCTTCCTCTCCGCGATGCTGATCGTTGCGCCGCTGGTCATCAGGGCCATCGTGGACGATGTGATCGGCGCGCGGCGACTCGAACTGCTGTTGCCCTACTTAGCCCTGCTGCTGCTCGTCACCGGCGCGCGCGCGGCGGCGACCTATTTCTATTCGTATGGGCAGAACAAACTCGGCCAACTGGTGATGACCGATGTGCGCGCAGCGTTGTACCGCAAGCTGCTTGTGCTCCCCTACAGCTTCTATGACAAGGAACAGACCGGCCGGCTGATGAGCCGAGTGAGCAGCGACGTGGAGAGCACGCGCATCTTCCTGTCTCAGATCCTGGTCGAGTCGCTCAACCACGCAACGACGATCGTGCTGGCGACCATCGCGCTGTTTGAGCAGAGTGTCGTCTTGGCGTTGCTTGCCGCAGGGCCGATGGTCGCCTCTGGCCTGGCCATGTATTTTGCGCATCGCCGCCTGAGCGAACCCTGGGCACTTCAGCACCAACTCTTCGCCAAGATGTCGGCGACCTTGCAGGACAGCCTAGCCGGCGTGAAGGTGGTCAAAGCGTTTGCGCAAGAGGCGCAAGAAGAACGCAAGTTCATGGCGACGGTGGCCGAGGTGCGCCAGGGCAGCCTACGCATCAATGACCTGTGGAACAGGCGCTGGGCAGTGATCGGCAGCATCGGCCGCTTTATGCAACTCCTGATGATCGGGGTTGGCGGGTATATGGTGATGGGAGGCAGCTTGACCCTGGGAGCGCTGGTTGCGGCGATTAGCCTGAGCCTGCTGCTGCTCGGCGCGGTGAATGCGCTCGGCACGCAGCTCAACGCCTTCAGCCAAACCGCGACGGCGTCGGTGCGCATCTTCGAGCTGCTCGATGAGCCGGTGACGATCCGCAGCCCGGCGCGTCCGCAGCGTCTGGACGGCGCACTGCGCGGCGAGATCGAATTCGAGCAAGTGAGCTTCAGCTATCCCACCTCGCGGGCGAATACGCTGCAAGATATCACCCTGCGCATCCCGGCCGGATCGTCGCTGGCCGTGGTGGGCGCGACCGGCAGCGGCAAGAGCACGTTAGTGCACCTGATCGGGCGCTTCTACGACCCGACGGCGGGCCGGGTGCTGGTGGATGGGCGCGACGTGCGGACGCTCGATCTGGCCGAGCTGCGCCGACAGATCGGCATGGTGGCGCAGGATGCGCTGCTGTTCTCGGCTACGATCGCAGAGAACATCGCCTTTGGCCGCCCCGATGCGTCGCGCGAAGCGATTGAACGCGCCGCAAAATTGGCGCAGGCGCACGATTTCATCGTCAAGTTGCCGGACGGCTACGACACCAAGATCGGCGAGCGCGGGATTGGGTTGTCCGGCGGGCAACGCCAGCGCATCGCCATCGCCCGCGCCATCCTGCTAGACCCGCGCATCTTGATCCTGGACGACTCGATGTCGGCAGTGGACGCCGAGACGGAGAAGCTGTTGCAGGCCGCCATCCGCACGGTCATGCAGGGCCGGACGACCATCCTCATCGCTCACCGGCTGTCCACTGTGGAACAAGCCGATCACATCATCGTGCTGCGCGGCGGCCGAATTGTCGAGCAAGGCACGCATGCTGAGCTGTCGCGCAGCAGCGGCTACTATCGCCATGTGCTGGAGATGCAGCGCATGAGCGCCGCCGAGACCATGAGTGAGACGCTCCCCATCACCCCACAGGTGGTGGGCGTTTGAGCAGACGCTGATCTCTCGCAAGATTGTGATGCTCCGCAGTTTGGTCAAACCCCTCGCGCGCGCCGGTCAAGACGAACCGCCCTCTTCGCCGCCGCGTCACACGCTGAGCCGGCTGTTCTCGTACTTGCGGCCCTATCGCCTCCGCATGCTGGTCACCCTGGGCATCTACGTCGTGTGCGTCACGCTGGCGCAGCTCTACCCATTCGTTGACCGCAAGTTGATTGATGAGCACATCGCCGTCGGCAACCCGGATGGCTTTTTGCCGCTGCTGTTCCTGGCTGTGGTGATGCACGCTGTGAACTGGGGCGGGGTGTATGTGCGGTCGCACCTGATCCAGCGCATTAGCTGGGACATTCTGGTTAACCTGCGCCAGCAGCTCTTCCGCCATGTCGCCGGCCTGTCCTTCAAGTTTCACGAGAATGAGCCGGTCGGCAAGACAATGACGCGCTTCATCGGCGACGCCAGCACGCTGAACGACTTCCTTACCAACCAGGTGGCCAGCGTGGTCAACGACGTGATGTCCGGGCTGATCGTGGTGATGCTCATGTTCGCCATCAACCCGACGCTCACGCTGATTGCACTGTGCATGTTGCCGGTGCTCACCGTCATCGGGTTGTATATGCGCCCACGGCTATACGAGGGGTGGGAGCGCGTGCGTGAGAACATGACGCGCTTCAACATCTTCCTGGCCGAGAACATCGCCGGCATGCGCGTCATTCAGGCGTTCGTCCGCGAGAACGTCAACCTCGGACAGTTTCAGGCCGCTAACCAGCGCGTGGTGACCGAGTGGATGAAGGTGATCGGTTTGCAGTCGTGGTTCTCGCCGCTGGTGGAGATCACCCGATCCACCGCGCTGGTCATTGTGCTGTTCATCGCGGCCAACCGGCTCGGCGTCGGCGGCGAAGCGCTCACCGTCGGCACCCTGGTCGCCTTCACAGCCTACATCAACAACCTGTGGGCGCCGATCAGCACGCTCACCAACATGTATGTGGTGCTGCAGGCCACGCTGGCCTCGGCCGACAAGGTCTTCCAGTTGCTGGATACCCAGCCGACGGTCACCGATGCGCCAAATGCCGTCGCCCTACCGCCCATCAAAGGCGAGATCGTCTTCGACCATGTGTATTTTGGCTACGACGAATCGCGCAACGTCCTGGAAGATGTCTCGCTGCGCATTGAGCCGGGGCAATTGGTCGCCTTGGTCGGGCAAACCGGCTCTGGCAAGACGACGCTGGCCAGCCTGGTGTGCCGCTTCTACGACGTGACCGGCGGGCGCATCACGGTGGACGGCTACGACGTGCGCGCAATCACGCAGCAATCGCTCCGCTCGCAGATCGGCGTGGTGTTGCAAGAGCCGTTCATCTTCAGCGACACGATCGCCAACAACATCCGCTATGGCCGTCCCGACGCCGCGATGGAAGAAGTGATCGCTGCAGCCAAGCAAGCAAACTGCCATGACTTCATCATGCAACTGAGCGACGGCTACGAGACGGTGGCGCACGAACGCGGCTCGCAGTTCTCCGTCGGCCAGCGCCAACTCCTCTCGATTGCGCGGGCCATCCTGGCCGACCCGCGCGTGATCGTGCTCGACGAAGCGACCTCCGCAGTGGATACCGAGACCGAACGGCTGATTCAGGATGCGTTTGAGAAGCTGATGGCGGCCGAAGATTCGCCGCACGGCCGGCGGACGGCCATCGTGATCGCGCATCGTCTCTCGACCATCCGCAAGGCCGATCAGATCGTAGTGCTAAAGCACGGCCGGATCGTCGAAGTGGGCAACCACCAGACGCTGGTGAACAAGCCGGGGGGCTACTACGCCGCGCTTGTGCGGGCGCAGGCCGCCGGTCATTGAGCCTTCTCCCCCGCGACCCAGCCGGCTAACTCCGCGCGGCCTACCAGGGCGCAGCCGGTCTCCTGGGCCAGCTTGCGCGCGTCGGCGCGAAAGGCGCCGTTGGTGATCACCATCGCCATGCCGCAACCATGGCGCGCCCGGCAGCCGTTGGCATAGCGGATCGTTCCGGGCGAGATCGGCTTGTCGTAGCGCACGGCGCAGACGACGCACGACGCCCCATCTTTGACGGCGATCAATTCCAGCCCAAAGTCCTGCTCGGCCTCGTCGTGGCCAGGCGACGGCAGGCGCACGGTGTAGCCCTGCTTCTGCAACAAGCCGGCCACAAACCGGCGAAATTCAGCCTGGGACATGCGATCCACGCCGAACGTCGCCAGCGTCTCCTCGACGCGGGTTTGCTGCTGCCGCGCGTCGGCCTGATCCTTGATGAATGCGACGGCTACATAGCCGAGGAAGGCGAACAGCGCCAGGATGGGCGCGCTCAAGCAGAGCGATGCCGGGTTCGTCGCCAGGTCGAAGCTGAGGTTCAGGCTCATCGTGAGAAGCGGCGGGCCGTTGTCTGAGCGCGGTTTGGGATTTTGACCTCCAGCCGAGCTTCGGCGCGTCGCTCAGCAACCGGCGCGTTCTGGCTTTTGCCTAAACTTCAACGTGTAACACATCAGGTTCGACTCGCGGGCTTGCAGCGCAAATCCGGCGTCCTCGACCCATTGCGTCACCCCGCGCCAGCCGACGTACTCCGGCTCGATCCACTCCTCGCCGATGACGAGCACGCCATCGGGTTTGAGCACGCGGCGCGCCTCGCGCAGGGCGGCGTCGCGGTCGTGCAACATCGGCAGGATGGCGATCATCAGCACGGCATCGAAGGTGTGTGCGTCGAAGGGCAGTTGCGACGCCGGCGCGACCTGCGCAACTACGTTATCCAGGCGCGCCTGGCGCAGGCGGCGGCGCAGCGCGTCCACCATCGCCGGCTGCACGTCCACCGCATGTATGCGGCGCACATAGCGCGCGAGCGGCAGCGCAAACGCGCCGTTGCCGCAGCCCAGGTCGAGCATTGTCCAGTCCGGCTTCGGGTCGAGGAAACGCGCGAGCTGCGATGGCGCACGGTAGGCCATGCGCAGCGGGCTGATCAACAGGGGCGCAAAGGCCGGCGGCGTAATCAGCGCGGCGCGGCGCGTGATCCAGCGCACGGCCAGCGTTGCGCCGGTGGCCAGGCCGAGCGCGAAAAGCGCCGGACGAACGATGCTCGCGCGCATCTTTGGATTGGTGACGGTGTGTGAGGAGATTTCTTGCATCGTGACCTGCAGCGAATCTAGCGCAATCCGGGCGAATAGCCGATTAGTCGGTTACTCTTCCAGTATGCGCTCAATCCACGCGCCGACGTGCAGCGCCAATTCATCTTTGCCGAACGGTGTGATCACCTGGACGCCGACCGGCAACCCGTCGCACTGCGCGAACGGCAGCGATAGCGCCGGCGCGCCGGCAAACGCCGCCGGCGCGGTAAGGTGCAGGATCGCCTGACGCAGGTTCTTCGCGCCGGATTCCAGGTTGATCGCGACCGTGCCGCGCGGCGGGGCGACGCACGGCGCTGCCGGCATCAGCAGGGCGTCGGCGTCTTGCATCGCACGGTAGAGCGCCGCGCGCATCTCGCCCTGGCGTTGTTTGGCCTCCAAGTATTGCACCGCGCTGAAAGCATAGCCGCGCATCAGCGCTTCGCGCACGTCGGGCGCGAACGCCTCCGGCTGCGCCTCCAGCGCGCGGCGATGCACCATCACCGACTCCGCGCGCAAAGGCAGGAAAGCCTCGCCGGCGTTGCCGATGTCCAGCGTGACATCGGCGACGGATGCGCCGGCGGCCTGCAGGCGCGCGATGAACGCCTCGAACGCGGCGCGCACATCGGGCGTCAGCGCGCCCGCCAGGTAGGCGCGCGGAACGACGAAGCGCGGCGCGCCGTTGCCGAAGTCCCCCAGAGAGGGCGGAAGGCTGCCGCGATCCGACAAGGCCGCGAACATCGCTGCAGCATCGGCCACCGTGCGGGTGATCGGCCCGGCATGGTCACAACTGGGGATCAGCGCCAGCGCGCCTTCGAGCGAGACTGCGCCAAACGATGGCTTAAAGCCCACCACGCCGCAAAACGAGGCCGGCAGGCGGATCGAGCCGGCGGTGTCGCTGCCCAGCGAGCCATAGCCGATGCCGACCGCCGTCGCAGCCGCCGAGCCGGATGACGAACCGCCTGCTTGTCGCGCCGGATCGTGCGGGTTCTTCACATCGCCCGTCCATGGGTTCTCGCCGTTCAGCCCCAGCGCGATCTCCTGCATGTTGGTCTTGGCCAGGATGATCGCCCCTGCTGCGCGCAGCTTCGCCACAGCTACCGCTTCATCTGGCGCGATAGGCGGCAGCGGCGCGTTCGTGCCGGCTTTCGTCGGCATGTCGCGCGCGTTGAACAGATCCTTGACCGTGATCGGCACGCCGTGTAGCGAACCACGGATGCGCCCATCGCGCGCCTCTCGTTCGAGCACGCGCGCTTCGGACAGGGCGCGGTCGGCGTCGAGGAAGGCAATCGTGTTCAAGTCTTGGAAGCGCGCGACACGCGCGAGGGCATCTTCGACCAAGGCGACCGGTGAGCAGGCGCCGGCGCGCACAGCGGCGGCTGCGGCGACGAGCGTTGAGGGGAGAGTTGGGCTATCGCTTCGGATCGGCATCCGTTGATTTGCGGGGGAGCAGCACAGGCTCAGAAGCAGTGTTGGCGCGTCCGCACGCCGCCTTTAGCGCGCGGCGCAGCCGTTCTGGCGTGACCGGCAGATCGTTGATCCACACGCCGGTCGCGTCGTGAATCGCGGCGATGACCGCCGGCGCGACGGCCAAGAACGGCATCTCGGCCATGCCGCGAATGCCCAGCGCGCCGTGCGGGTCTGGGTTCTCCACAATCACCGACTCAACGCGATCGGGCACGTCGAGCACCGAGGGGATCAGGTAAGTGCTGAAGTGCGAAGACAGGACATGCCCATCGCGCGTGACGAAGTTCTCCAGGTTTGTCCAGCCCAGCGCCTGCACCACGCCGCCTTCGATCTGCCCGGTCACCTGTTGCGGGTTGACGGCCCGCCCTACGTCGTCGGCGCATACGATGCGCCGCGCGTGGACGTGGCCGGTTTCTACGTCCACCGCGACCTCTGCAAATTGCGCGACGTAGCCGTAGGTGATGTTCGGATCGCCCTGGCCGGTCGCCTCGTCCATCGGCGTCGTGGGGCGCGGACGATAGACGTGATGCGCGATGGCCGGCCGCTCTTCGTCGCGCCATTTGTCCAGGGCGTCGGCGATCGCGCCCCGGATGGCGTGCGCCGCCATGAACGTCAGGCGCGAGGCGGACGCGCTGCCGCTGCTGCCGCTGGTCGCAGTGTCGCTCAGTACCAACTCGATCTTCTCGACCGGCAGATGCAACATTTCGGCGGCAAGCTGAAGGAAGGCGGTGTGCGCGCCTTGGCCGCACTCGGCGCCGGCATGTCGCACCACTGCGCGCTCGATCTCCGCGCCGCCGTGCAGCTCCACCGTGGCTTCGCAGCGCTCCGGGAAGCCGAACGAGAAGCCGACGTTCTTGTGCCCGCAGGCGAAGCCGCGCCCAAGGCGAAGCTGAGGCGCGGGTATTGAAAAGTGGGCGGCGCGCCGGCTTTCGTCCTCTCGCGGTTCTGCATGACCGGCCGCGGCGGCGCAGCGCTCGATGACTTCGGCGATGGTGCAGCCAGGCGGAATAGGCGTGTTGTTGACGGTCATGCTGCCGTCGCGCAGGGCGTTCTTCAGGCGCAGGGCGACGGGGTCCATGCCCAATTTCTCGGCCAGCTTGTTCATTTGCGTCTCGGCCACGAAGAGCGCCTGGGGCGCGCCGAAGCCGCGAAAGGCGCCGCTGGGCACGTTGTTGGTGACGACGGCGCAGGCATCCACGGCAACGTTGGGGATTTCGTATGGGCCGGTGCACGTCACCGTCGTGTTGCCCAGCACCTTGGTCGAGGTATAGGCGTATGGGCCGGCGTCGGCGCGCACTTCAACCTGCGCGGCCAGCAGCCGGCCATCGCGCGTCGCGCCGAGCTTGGCATGAAACCACATCGGGTGGCGCTTGTGGTGGCCGATGATGCTCTCTTCGCGCGTCCAGACGATCTTGACCGGCCTGCGCAGCTTCCACGCCGCCAGCGCCAGCACGATCTGCACGCTCATATCCTCGCGCCCGCCAAACGCGCCGCCGATGGCCGGGTAGATCACCCGCACATGATCGAGCGGCAAGTCCAGCGCGTGCGCGATCTGATGTTGGTCTTCGTGCGCCCACTGGCCGGCCACCTCGACCGTGACGCGGCCGGCTTCGTCAATGTAGGCCAGGCCGGCCTCGGGTTGCAGGTAGGCGTGCTCCTGCGCGCCGGTGGTGTAGGTGTCCTCGACGATGACATCGCACTGCGCGAATGCAGTCGCAACGTCGCCCTTGCGGATGCGATAGCGCTTCATCACGTTGCCGGGGTAATGCGGATGAAGCTGCGGCGCGTCCGGCTGCAGCGCGGCGTGCAAGTCGGTCAGCGGCGGCAGGTCTTCATATTCCACGCGGATTCGATCGCGCGCACGCTCGGCGATGCGCTCGGTCTCCGCCACGACGAAGGCCAGCTTTTCGCCGATGTGGCGAACGACGCCGTCAAACTGCGAATGGGCGAACGCGCGTTGAGACCGCCTGCTTTCCCCGTCCTCGATCCGCCATTCTTCGCTCGCAGAGACCATGACCGGCGCGTCGAAGAGCACCAGGCCATACTCGTTTTTCGGCACATCGGCGCCGGTGAAGATGGCGATGACGCCGGGCAGCGCGAGCGCCTCACGCAGGTCAATGGACTTGACGCGCGCATGCGGCCGTCGCGCAAACAGCACTTTGGCGTGCGCCATGCCCGGCATGGTGAGGTCGCCGGGGTAGAGCGCTTGGCCGGTGACTTTTGCGCGGGCGTCTATGCGCGGCAGAGAGATGCCAACAGCCATAAACGTCACTTGCGCTTGCTGATATGAGGGGATGATAGCAGAGCGCAAGGCCGCGGGGGACGGCGCGCCGCCCGCCCGCCGGATGCAATGGCCGCGCCAAGATGCGCCGCCGCGTGCTCGGATGGGGCGACGCTTATTCGTAGCGATTCTCGAACCGGAAGCCGTGGCCGCGCATGGTGACGATGTATTCGTGGTCGGGGTCGCGCTCCGCGATGCGCTCGCGCAGGCGTCGCACCAGCGCGTCAATGGCCTGCTCGCTTACGCCGTAGACGCTGTCGCCCTCCCAGACCTGCTCGGCGATGTCCTGACGGGAGACCACGCAGCCGTGGGCGTCCATGAGCAACTCCAGCAGGCGATACTGTTGCAACGAAAGCGGCGGCTCAAGTTCCTGCTCGGCGATGTAGACGCGGCGGCTGCCTTTATCAATGCGAATTCCACGCACTGTTGGACGCATAACCTTGCTGGTCGGGCGGGAGCTGAGCGGCGCCGTGGCGTCGCTGCCGACGAAGGCGATCTTGACGCACAGCGCGATCTGGATCTCGTCGCCATCCTGGAGCAGCCTGGGCTCCTTCACCGGTTTGCCGTTCAGAAACGTGCCGTTCTTGCTGTTCAGGTCGGTCAGCACAAATCCTTCCGACGTGCGTTCGATCTTGGCGTGGCGACGCGACACCTGGCGCTCAGGCAACATCAAATCGGCGACGCCAACCTCGCGACCGATGATCACCACATCGCTGTCTATGAGCCAGCGCTGGCCGGCCAACTGGCCGCTCTCAATAATGAGCATCGGTGCATCCTGGTTCATCGCGCGTCGGCAATTCTATCAGCGCCCGCGTCGTCCGCGCATCGCCCAGGCGCTCGTCGGAAGCCGCCGCGTCATGCGTTGGCCGACGCGCCGATTTCAAATCTCGTCTGCGTAGTCGCCGGCGGCGCGGATCAGGCGCATGACTTCGTCCAGGTCATCCGTCAGGCGCAGCAACGCAGGGTCATCCGGGCCGATCAGCCGTCGCGCCGCCAGCGCGCCGGTGATCCAGTCCAGCAGCGGCTGCCAGAATTCGCGGCCGACGAGGATGATCGGAACGGCGCCGTTGGCCTTGCCGGTCTGCACCAGGGTGAGGATGGTGAATAGCTCGTCCAGCGTGCCGTAGCCGCCTGGGAAGAACACGTAGGCCAGGGCCGAGTAGTCCAGCATGAACTTGCGGCTGAAGAAGTACTGGAAGCCCATGCCCTCCTTGACGTAGGGGTTGAGTTTTTGTTCCATGGGCAACTGGATGTTCAACCCGACGGAGTGGCCGCCGGCCTCCGCTGCGCCGCGATTGCCGGCCTCCATGATGCCCGGGCCGCCGCCGGTCACGACGGTGTAGTTAGCCCGGGCCAACCGACGGCCCAGCTCCTGCGCCAGCCCATAGTACAAGTCTCCTTCGGTGAGGCGCGCCGAGCCGAAGAGGGTCACCGTGCGCTCCAGGTTGGAGAGGAACTCGAACCCTTGCACGAATTCGGCGGTGATGCGCAGCACTTCCCAGGAGAGGCTGGCGTGGTGGTCGGCGAAGGTGAGCTGCATGCGCTGAATCGGCGATTTGCGCTCTTGGCGAGGGATGGATTTGGCGCTGTTCATGGTTGAGGCGAGTCCCCGATGTGGCGCTGCGCTTCAGGGCGTTGCATTGCTCCGCCGGCGCAGCTCGTTTTGGCGGCGGACGAAGGTGAGCACGGTGAACGCCTCGCTAATGTCATCGAGGCTGATCAAGCCCAGGTAGCGCGAGCCGTCGAACACGGCGGCCAACTGCGCGCCGCTTTCCATCAAGATTTCGCGCACCTCGTCCAGCGATCTGTGGGCTTCGACGCGCAGGAATTCGCGCTGCATGATCTCGGTCACGTAGCGGTCGGCGCTGTCGGTGGCCAGCGTGCGCAGCACGTCGTTGCGGGTGATCACGCCGATGATGTGGCTGCCTTGCATCACGGCGAAATCGGGCTGGTAGCTGGTGAGGATGTATTCCACGACCGTGCTGACGCGATCGCCGATCTGCAAACTCAGGGCGTGTTTGTTGTAGGCGTCCCCAACGCGCAGCGTGTTCAGCACCGTGCGCGCCTCGGTCAAGCCGCGCTCCTGGCCGGCGCCGAAGAAGATGAACAGCGCGATCAGCGTGAGCAAGAGCTGGCCGTTGGCGATGCCGAGGATGCCGAGGAGCACGGCGGAGATTTGGCCGATGGTCGAAGCGATGCGCGTGGCGCGCGCGTTGCCCAGGCCCATGGCCAACACCGCGCGCAGGATGCGCCCGCCATCGAGCGGAAAAGCCGGGATCAGGTTGAATACCACGAGGCTGATGTTGGCGAACAACAGCCAGAGCAGCATGGTGGTGAGCGATGGCTCGCGCAGCGTCGCCAATAGCGCGTTCACGTCCAAATTGACGCCGATGCCGCCGGTCACGAGGAACAGCAGGGCAGCGATGAGTACGTTCACCGCCGGCCCGGCTGCGGCAATCAGCAGCTCGTGCCATGGCTTCTCCGGGCTTTTGGCGATGAGCGCCACGCCGCCCAGCGGCAGCAGCACGATCTCGCGCACCGGGATATTGAAGAGTTGGGCGACGATGCTGTGGCCGAGTTCGTGCAACGTGACGCAGGTAAAGAGCAAAATCATGAGCGACACGCCGAACAGTGCGCCCGCCAGAGGGTTGCCGGGCACGCTGCCGGCCCACTGCAGCGCGCCGAAGATCAGGATGAGGAAGAAGGTGGCGTGAACCTTGATGTCAATGCCGCTCACGCGCGCAATTTTGAATGACCAGCCCATAGAACTTATCAGATGCTATCACTATTTCTTGACCCAGACTGAGCACATCGGTCGCCGCGTAGGCGGGCGAGGCGGATGAGCTTATCGTTGCGCTCGGCGGACGAGGCGCGGATGTGAGTATCGCGCGAAAGCGTTCAAGGCGCCGGCCTGCCGGCGGCGTAGGGCATGAACACATCCAGCAAACGGCCGGGGATGCGCCCGCTGAGCACCACGCTGCGTTCTTCGGGCAGCTCGCTATCCACCGCGCCCTCGCGCCGGAAGAGCGCCATCAGGTCGCCGGCCTTGTAGGGCAGCCGCACCCGAATCGGCACCAGCCGCTCGAACAGCACGGCTTCCACTTCGGCCAGCAGTGCGTCCAGGCCTTCTCGGCGCAGCGCGGAGATGAAGATGCCTTCGCCGAGCGCGCCGCTCGCCAGGCGTCGGCGCTGCTCCGGCGAGAGCTGCTCGGCCTTGTTCAGCGCCGTCACGACCGGCTTGGCGCCGGCGCCCAGTTCCCTCAGCGTGTCTATGACCGTCTGGGCCTGCTCAAGGGCGTTGGGGTGGGTGATGTCTACCACGTGCAACAGCGCATCGGCTTCGGTGATCTCCTCCAGCGTGGCGCGGAAGGCGGCCACCAGTTGCGTCGGCAGCTTCTGGATGAAGCCGACGGTGTCGGTGAATAGCGCCAGGTGGCCATGCGGCAATCGCACCCGGCGCGTGGTCGGGTCGAGCGTGGCGAAGAGTTTGTCTTCGGCCAGCACGTCCGCCTTGGCGATGGCGTTGAGCAGCGTGGACTTGCCGGCGTTGGTGTAGCCGACGATGGCGACGACGGGGATCTCGGCGCGTTTGCGCTGCGCGCGGTGTTGCGCGCGCTGTTTGCGCACTTCTTCCAGTTCGCGCTTGAGCCTGGCGATGCGTTCGTCAATCCGGCGACGATCGATTTCGAGCTGAGTCTCGCCGGGGCCGCGCAGGCCCACGCCGCCGGTGCCGCTGCGGCCGGCGCCGCCGCCGGCTTGTCGCGCCAGGTGGGTCCATTGTCGCGTCAGCCGCGGTTTGCGGTATTCATATTGCGCTAGCTCGACCTGGAGCGCGCCTTCGCGCGTGCGGGCATGTTGCGCGAAGATGTCGAGGATCAGGCCGGTGCGGTCGAGCACGATCACGTCCTCGCCCAGCGCCTCCTCCAACTCGCGCAGATGGCGCGGCGACAGTTCGTCGTCGAACACCACCGCATCGAAGTCGAGCGCGTTGCGCCAGGCGAGCAGCTCTTCCAGCTTGCCCGGGCCGATGAACGTGTTCGGATTCGGCGCATCCAGCGTCTGCGTGGTCTGGCCGACGATCTCCAGGCCGGCGGTCTTGCACAGCAGCGCCAGCTCTTCCATTGAGGATTCGAGCGGCAAGCGCGCGCCTTCTCGGGTGCGGTAGGCAGGGTTTTTGAACTCCACGCCGACGAGAAAGGCTTTTTGAGCTTCAGGCGTGGTCTCGTATTTGATGCGCGATCTAGGCATGTTTCTCTGTGCTGTCAGGCCAGCCCCTGGGCGCGGTTCCGTCAAACCGGAGCGCTCTCATCGCGGACAGTATACGCCAGCCCGGCATATTTGGCGGAGCAGGGCGGCGATGGCTCGCGCGCCTGGCGCACTCCCATGCTTACCGTGGCGTAAGCGCCTCCAGGATAATCGCCAACCCGCGTTGGAGCATCTCCGGCTCGACGAGGCAGGAGATCATGAGATGCGCGCCGTCCTCGCAGCCGTAGAAGAAGCCAGGGTGGACCAGCACGCCGCGCTCGAGCAAATGCAAGACCAATGCCTCTTCGTCGTCCCAGCCCTGTGCGCGCGCGAAGAGATAGTAGCCGCCGTCGGGGGGCTGGACGCGCAGGGTGGGGCAGCCGGCCAGCATCGCCAGCGCCATGTCCAGCGCTGTGCGAATGCGCCGACGCATGGCGGCGGTGAACTCCGCGCCATGCGCGAAGAGCGCCGGCAGCATCGCTTGGGTGAGCGAGTTCGCGCCCAGGTACAGATCGTTGAGGATCTCCAGGCGCGCGCCAAACGCCGCGGCCGCCGGCGCGTTCATGGCGATCCAGCCCAGCTTTAGGTCGGGCAGGGCGAACATCTTGGAGATGCCGTTGAGCGTGAAGACCGGCAGCGCAGGGTGCAGCGTCGCAAACGGCGGCGTATGCGGCGCGCGGTAGGTGAAATCGGCGAACACCTCATCGCAGATCACCGGCAGGCCGAGTCGGTCGAGCGCAGCGATCGGGCGTTGCGCAATCGTGCCGGTGGGGTTGTGCGGCGAGACGATCAACACGGCGCGGGTGCGCGAGTCGGCTTGCGCCAGCAGCGACGCTTCGTCTATCTGCCAGCCGCGCGATTCGTCCAGGCGATAGGCGCGCAGGGCGACGTGATGCGCAGCGGCCAGGTGCTCGAAGAGCGGGTAGGTCACGTCGGGCGCCAGCAGGTTATCGCCCGGATCGGCCAGCAGCGTGAACAACAGGCCGTAGGCTTCGCTGGTGCTGGCGGTGATTACGACTTGGTCCGGCCGCAGGCGGAGCGGGGGAGTGCGGCCGAGGTAGTAGCGGGTGATCGCTTCGCGCGCAGCGGGGAGGCCGAGGGGGTCGGGATCGTAACGCCGCGTCGCCCAGTAAGGCTCGGCGGCGGCGCGCAGCGCCTGTGGCGGGAAGATCAGGCCGTGGCGCGTGGGGTTGCTGCTGGTCAGGTCAAGGTAACCGGGCGACGCCCGGCGCGCGCGTTCGATGGCATTGGCGCTGAGATCGGCGCCGGCAAGGAAGCCGGCTGCGGCAGAGGCTGGGGATGGCATACTTCGATTCATGCGGTTCAGGGCGCTGCCTTTCGGCGACATTCTACGCCGCCGAAAGGCGTAAAGCCCGTGGCTTCGGCTTATGGCCGACGCGCGATCGGCGCATAGACTCGCCGGAAGGGCATCTCCACCGCGCCCACGTCGCACGCGCCGTTCTGCGGGCGCAGCATCCCGCGCTGGTCGTCGGCGATGCAGCGCGCCGGCGGGATGCGGTTCAGCGCCGGGCTGTTTGGCATGGGCCGATGCGTTGGTGTGAAGTCAAACAGCGACGCGAACCCCAGCGGGCGCAGCAGCGGGTTGGTGTTGGTCAGGTCGTTCGACGCGGTGAGCGTCGCGCAGGTGGCGTCGCTGCTCAGGTTGTCGTTCTGGCTGGTCAGCGTAGACGAGAAGCTCTGGCAGTTGTTCGGCATGTTGCCGGCCAGCAGGGTGGCCCGCAGTTGCAGGCTCGCGCCGGAAGACAAATACACGCCGCCGCCCGCCGTGTTGCTGGCGATAGTGGTGTAGGTCAGGTAGCCGCTCCCGCCGGAAAGGCGCACGCCGCCGCCGTTGTTTGCCAGGTTGGCGCTGAAGGTGCTGTTCAGGATGCTGAACGATGCGCTGCTCCACAGGCCGCCGCCGCCATCGCCGCCGCTGGCCGTGTTCGAGGTGATGCTGCTGGCCTCGACGCGCAGCATGGCCCCGGTGTGGAAGAGTCCGCCGCCACTGTAGGTGGCGCTGTTGCCGCTGACCCGTGCGCGCAGCATGATCAGGCTGGCGCCGAGTTCGTTGGCCGCGCCCCCGCCGCCCTGCGCCGTGTTGTTGCACAGGATGGAATCCTGCACATACAGGCTTGCCCCGCCGCCGATGTTGTTCAGCCCGCCCCCGCTGGTTGCCGCAGGGCCGATAGCGCGGTTGTCGCAAATGACAGCGCTGGCAATGCTGACGCCGGCGTTCGCGTTGATGACGCCGCCGCCTCGCTCAAGGGCCTGGTTGAAGCGCACCTCGCTGCCGATCAGCAGCGCGCCGGGAACCGTGTTGTACCAGCCGCCGCCGCGCCTTGCGGTGTTGCTGAGGATGAAACCGCCGTTGATCTCGGCCTGCGCGCCGCCGGTGTGCAGCCCGCCGCCCAGCCCAAACACGGTAGCCGTCACAGCATTGTTTGCGACGAAGAGCTGATTGGCGACCAGCGACTGCGCGCTGTAAACTCCGCCGCCCAGGGCCGACTGACCCGTGAACAGCGCGGATGCGGTGTTGCTCATGATGGATACCTGCGTGAGGGTCGCAGGGTTGCGCGTAGCGATTCCCCCGCCGTGCGCTTCGTTGGGGTTGGCGTTAATGACTTGCGCCGTGTTGTAGGACACCGCGCCGCCGATCACCTCCAGCGCGCCGCAGTCCACGCTGCAGAAGATGCCGCCGCCGCCGCGCGCCGTTGCTTCGCTGATCACGGCGGTGTTGCGCAGCACCTGCGACCGGTTGATAAACGCAGGGCCGGCGCTTAAAATGCCGCCGCCATCTCTGCCCTGTGTTGTGTTGTCGGCCACAATGCTGATCACCATCTCCAGCCGGCCTCCCTGATGACACACCCCGCCGCCGGCGCGCGCAGTGTTGCCCTGAATGATGACATCGCTGAGGGTCAGCTTGCCGCCGCCGCGATGCCGCACGCCGCCGCCGCCCTGATAGCACACATCACCGGCAGCGCCGGTCTCGTAGCTCGCGGCCGGCATTGTCCCGCCCGCAATGCGCAGCCCGGCCAGGGTGACATCTGCGCTGCCCGTCGGTAATATGTCGAACACGCGGTCGCCGATACCCGCCCCGACGGTGACGGTCACGCCATTGGCCGGCCCGATGATCGTCAGCGCGCCGGCTAATGGCCCGCCAATGTCCAGATCGCGGTAGCCGTTGCTGTCGTTGTCGCCGCCGCCGGTGGTCAGGGTCAGCGTGATGACGGCGATGCTGGGGTCGAATACGATGGTGTCGTCGCCATATGCCCCGACGCCGACGCAGTCGTTGTAGTCGCTGTTGTTGTTGGCCGCGTTGATCGCGCGGCGCAACGAGCAGCCGGCCGGCCCGAGGGCAAAGTAGTCGTTCTGGGTGGTGACGGTGATCGTCGCCGCCTGCGCCGGCCGGGCGTTCGCCATGACGACTGCGCCCGCCAGCGCGCCGATGAAGCCCGCGATACGCGCTATTGCTGTAGGATTCACTTTACACACTCCTTCTCTTTTCATTCAGCCTGTGCACTGCCAAATCGTCATGCCCGCGCAGGCATCCAGATCAGCCAGGTCGCGCGCAGAGCGCGCAGTCGGACTGGATTCCCGCTTACGCGAGAACGACGAGCTACCTGCGCGGGGATGGACAGGCCGTTAGCACACAACAGGGGAATAGCCGGGTTTACCGCCCGCATAAACGTGTAGAGACGCCCGCACGGGGCGTCTCTACACAAAGCGCTGCTATAGAGACAGGAAGGCTGAGCCGTCGCCTATGGCTTGCGCGCGATGGGCGCGTAGACGCGGTATTGCACCTTCACCGTCACGCTGTTGGAGTTCACCGTTGCAGCGGGATAGGTGGCCGCCGTCACGCTGGCCGTGTTGGTCAGCGCCAGGCCAGGCGTCACCGGCGCCGTCGCCACGATCTGGATGGCCGGCGCTGCGCCGACGCTCAGTGTTGACGTGGTGCAGGTCACGGTCGGCGCGCTGAAGCTGCACGACCAGCCGGCGCCGGTCGCGCTGACGTAGGTCAGGCCGGTCGGCAGGCTGTCGGTCACGGTGATGAAGCTGGCGCTGCTGGGGCCGGTGTTGGTGACCAGCAGGGTGTAAGTGAGCGCGCCGCCCGGTCGCACCGTGCCGGTCACATTCGTGACAGTCGTCACCGCCTTGCCGATCTGCAGGTTCGCCGCCGGCGTCACCGGCGTAGTAGTGGTGAAGCTGTTGTTGCTGGGGTTCGGGTCAAGTGCGTCAGAGGAGGCTGTGATGGTGTTGGTGATGACCCCGTCTGCCGGCGCGATGACGGTGTAGGTCATCATCGCCATGCTGCTCGCTCCCAGCGAGGGCACGGTGAAGGTGACGCCGCCGGCGCTGCTGCTCTGCAGCGTCGCGCCGCCGCTCGTGCCCACCACGCTGCCAAACGTCGCGCCGCCCTGGAACACGTCGGTGATCACCACGTTAGCAGCCGGGTCCGGCCCAAAGTTCTGCACCGTGACCACGTACGTCACCGGCTGGCCGGCATACACCGGCGAGGGCGTGGCCGACTTGAACGCGCGCAGCTCGGCCTGCGCCGCCGTCGTCAGCGTGACCACGTTCGAGCTGAACGGCGTGCCCGGGAAGGCCGGCGCAAACGCATTCGCGACGTTGGTGAACACGGTGCTCGACGTGATCGGCGCAGTGACCGTGATCAGCGCAGTGGCCGAGCCACCGGCCGGGATGAGCGCGCCAGTGTTGCAACTCACGGTCGGCGCGCTGTAGCCGCACGTGCCGGGCGTGATGCTGGCCGCCACGAACGCCACGCCGCCGGCCAGCGTGTCCTGCACGGACATCGTCACGGTGCTGGGGCCCGTGTTGGTCACCAGGATGGTGTAAACCACCTGGCCGCCGGGCAGGATGACGCCGGGCGCATAGGGCGTGTAGCTCTGCGACTTGGTCGCTTGCAGATAAGCCGCCGGCGTCACCGGCGTGGCGACCGAAGCCGTGTTGTTGCTGAGGACCGGGTCGGGGTTGCTGGAGGCGACCGTCGCGGTGTTGTTGATCGGGCCGCTGGCCGGCGCGGTGGCGGTGAACACCAGCGTGGCCGACATGCCGGCGGACAGGCTGCTCAGCGTGAAGATGGCCTGCGAGGACGTGCTGCTCTGCAGCGCGAAGCCGCCGCCACTGACCACGCCGCCGAAGGTCGCCCCGCCGGCCAGCGTGTCGGTCAGCACAACGTTGTTGGCTGCCCCGCTCGCGCTGACGTTGGTGACGATCACGGTGTAGGTGATGGTCTGCCCCGCGATCACCGGCGACGGATCGGCCGACTTGCTCACCTCCAGGTCAGCCTCCTCCAGCTCGAACGCGCCGATGTCGCAGGCCGTCCCTTGCGGGCGCCCGACGAAGCGCTGATCGCCACCCACAGCGCACGGGAGGGGCACAACATCCAGGGCCGGGCTGCCGGGCGAGAGGGCGTGATTGAGCGTCTGCCCGCCGTTCAGCGCCAGCGGTTGCAGCAGCGGGTTGGTGTTTGAGAAGGTCACGCCGCACGTGACATCGCTCGACAACGAGCTGCCGTTCTCGGTGACGCTGCCGCTGCAGTTGCCGCCGGTGGTGTGGTAGGCCACCAGGCTGGCCAACACTTGTACCGTCCCGCCGGCGACCCTGATGCCGGCAGCATTGGTGTTGCTGGCGACGGTGGTGTGCGTGAGATAGGCGCTGCCGCTGAGGTTGTTGAGCAGCCCGCTGCCGTCCGGCGCGCTGTTGCCGCTCAGCGTGTTGTTGACGCTCTCCAGCACGCCGGTGTTGTACGCGCCGCCGCCGTTGCTGGCCGTGTTATTGACCAGCGCGCTGTTGGACAAGTTGGCCGGGCCGGCGTTGTACACGCCGCCGCCGTCATTGGCGCTGTTGCCGTCGAACGTGCTCGCGCCGACAAACAGATTGGTCGCCGCCGCAGCGTTGTACAGGCCGCCGCCATTCTGGGACGCCTGGTTCGCGCCGAAAACAGACCCGAACGCTTGAGCATTGCCGGCGTTGTAAAAGCCGCCGCCGTTGATCGCGGTGTTGGTCAGCACTTGCGAATCATTGATGCTCATGAACAACGCGCCGGCGTCGTTATACAGGCCGCCGCCGTCCTGGGATGCCTGGTTCGCGCCGAACACGCTGTTGCCCACCGAAGCGCCGCCCATGTTATACAGGCCGCCGCCGTTGATCGCGGTGTTGGTCAGCGCATGAGACTGGATGACGACGACGAACGCGCCGGCCGCGTTATAAATGCCGCCGCCATCCTGGTCGGCCTGGTTGTCGGCGATCTGGCTGGATTGGATGAACACGTCAGGGCCGGCGTTGTAGATGCCGCCGCCGTTCTCCACAGCTCGGTTGTCGGCGATCTGGCTGGATTGGATGGACACGCCGCTGCCGGTGTTGCTGTTGTAGATGCCGCCGCCGTGATTGGGGATGCTGTCGGACAGGGTTCGGTTGAAGCGCACCTCGCTGTTGCGCATCTGCGCGCCGGACACGCTGTTGCGCCAGCCGCCGCCCTGACCGGCCACGTTGGTCAGCACCTGCGTGCCGGTGATTAGCACGGCGCTGCCGCTGCTCTCCACACCGCCGCCGCCGCTGAAGCCGAAGATCGGATCGGCCATGGCCGCGTTGCTAATGACCGGCGATGAGGTCAGCGTCAGCACATCGCTGCTGAACACGCCGCCGCCGAGTGCGGTCTGGCCGCCATTAGCGCGGTTGTTGCGCAGCTCACTGGTGGACACCTCCAGCGTGCCATCGCCGTAGATGCCGCCGCCCTGCGCGTTGCCAAAGCCGGGGTCGCCCTGCGCGGTGTTGGTCGAGACGGCGCTGCTCTGCACGCTGATCTGGGGTGCGCCCGACGACTTGACGCTGGCGATGCCGTCGCCGTATGCCTGCGCGCCGTCGTCGTAGTTGGCCTCCACGCTGCTGTTAGCAATGCTCATAGTCGCATCCACGTTATAGATGCCGCCGCCGAACGCTTGGGCGAAGGTAGATGGCGAGCGCACCGCGCGGTTGGAGATCACCCTCACGTTGTTTTGCAGGTTGGCCTGGCCGCTGTTCCACACGCCGCCGCCGGCGACGTTGATGTTGACGAACGAGCGGGCGACGTTGTAACCCACCTGCCCGCCGTTGATCGTCACCTGCTGGCTTTGCTGGTAAATGCCGCCGCCGCCGAAGGGCAGCGCCATCATCGTCGTGCCGCTGATCAGCGCCGCGTTGCTCAGCACATCGGTATTGTTCAAGTTCAGCCGGCTGCCGCTCCAGATGCCGCCGCCGCTGGCCGGCTGGTTGAGGAAGGCGCCGGCGGTGTTGCTCAGCACCGTGCTGCCGCTCACCTGCAGGCCGCGCGCGGTCTGGTTGTAAATGCCGCCGCCGTCGCCGTCGGCGCGGTTGTAGGCCACCGTGCTGGTCAGGATGGTCTTCGGCGTTGCGCCGCCCTGCGTGACAATGCCGCCGCCGATGCCGTTGAGACCGTTGACGGTGTTGCTCAGCACCTGGCTGTTCTGCAGGGTGAACTGTGCAGCGTTCTCCCAGACGCCGCCGCCGGCGCGGCCGGCCGTGTTGCTAATCACGTGGCTATTCTGAATCGTGAGCACACCGCCGAGCTGATGGCACACGCCGCCGCCGTTCATTGGCATGGTGTTGTTCTGGACGATCACGGTATCCAGCGTCAGGTTGCCGCCCGATCGGTTGCGCACGCCGCCGCCGCTGTTGAAGCACGGCCCGCCGATGCCGGTTTCGACTGCAGCGGCCGGAGGGCTTCCGCCCTGGACGATCAGGTTGCGCAGCACAACAAACGTCGGCTGTGGCCCAGGCACGATGTCGAAGATGCGGTCGCCCCACCCCGGCCCGGCCTGCACCGTGACGCCGTTCGAGCCGCCGTCAACCGTCAGCGCGCCTGAGCCTGTATCGGCGTGGATGTCCAGGTCAAGGTATTCATTGTTGTCGTTGTTCGGTGGCGTCGGAGTGGTGTTGGTCAGCGTCACCGTGGCGACAGAAGGGTCAAACACGATCAGGTCGTTGCCGTACGGGCCGACTCCGACGCAGTCGCCGAAGTTGCTATCCAGATTGGCGGACTGGATCGCGTCGCGCAGGAAGCAGCCTGCGCCTGGGAGAGAGCCAGAGCGCCGGCGGCTGCCAGCAGCGCGGTGAAGAGCCGGCGCGGCGCCCTTGCGCATACCCGTTGCGCGAATCGAAGAAGAGCATACATTGCTAGATTTACTCCTGCGTGCCGCCCGGAACCTGCGGGCGACACTTGACTATGGGCTAACACTGGTTCTGAAGAACTGCCGATAGTTCATTGCGGTCATTGCGTTGTTGAGTTGGTGTGTTGCTGTGTTGCTGTGTTGACAATATCCCCTCCTTTCGTCAGCGGCGACGGCGCTTATGCCTGTCGCTGCCTCGGGCCGGTGAAGGCGCATTTCGCCCTGCGCTAACTTTACAAGCGGGCGCATGGGCCTAGGCGACGGCGACCCTACGAAGGGCCTACGATTACTCAACGAATGCGCGCGTAGGCGTCAGGGAAGGGCTTGCCGGCCCGCCAAGCCATGTCCGGCATAAAAAATTAAAGGCGTGCGCCTCCGGCAGAGAGACGCACGCCCGTGACATCATGCCGCTGGGCGGATGTGAGCGGAACTAGTAGTTCATCAGGATCAATTTGACGGGTTGATGTGGCGACGAGACATGCGCTGAGCGCCCGCTTGCGCGGGCATGACGGTGTAGCAATGTCATGCCTCACCGGCGCGGGAATAACGGGGGAGACTCGTCATTCCCGCGAAGGCGGGAATCCAATTCCCCCACGCAAACAGCGAGGTGAAACTTGTCCTTTTTCAGTTGACGGACTACTAGCGAATTGCCTTCTCAGTTTGTTTGTCGAAGATGTGCATGTTGTCGAGGTTGAAGGCCATGCCCATCGTGTTGCCGACGCGGGCCTTGGTGCGCGGGTCCACACGGGCCAGGAAGGGCTTGTTGTTCGGCGTCATCAGGTAGACGATGACCTCGTTGCCCATCAGCTCGGTGACATCCACCTTCGACTCGACGATGGCCTGATGGATGCCAGGCGGCGCGTACTCCGGGTCGTGGATGTCTTCGGGGCGGATGCCGAAGATCACCTGCTTGCCGACGTGCGCGCGGTAGGGTTCTGCCTTGTTCTCGGGCACTTTGACGCGGAAGGCGCCGGTATCCACGTAGAGGTCGCCGCCGCTGGCCGTGAGCGTGGCGTCGAAGAAGTTCATCGAGGGGCTGCCGATGAAGCCGGCGACGAACACGTTGTCGGGGCGATCGTAAAGCGCCTGCGGTGTGTCAATTTGCTGCAGCACGCCGTCTTTCATCACGGCGATGCGCGTGCCCATCGTCATCGCTTCCACCTGGTCGTGCGTCACGTAGATGAAGGTCGTGCCGAGCTGCATGTGCAACTTGCTGATCTCCGCGCGCGCCTGCACGCGCAGCTTGGCGTCCAGGTTCGATAGCGGCTCATCCATCAGGAACACAGCCGGGTTGCGCACGATGGCGCGGCCCACGGCCACGCGCTGGCGCTGGCCGCCGGAGAGCTGCTTCGGTTTGCGGTCGAGCAGGGCCTCGATGCCCAGGCGGCGCGCCGCCTCTTTCACGCGCTGGTCAATCTCCGCCTTCGGCACCCGGCGCAGCTTGAGGCCAAACGCCATGTTGTCATACACCGACATATGCGGATACAACGCATACGACTGAAAGACCATGGCGATGTCGCGATCTTTGGGCGGCACGTCGTTGACGATGCGGTCGCCGATGTAGATGTTGCCTTCGGAGACCTCTTCCAAGCCGGCCAGCATGCGCAGCGAGGTCGTCTTGCCGCAGCCCGAAGGGCCGACGAAAACGAGAAATTCACGATCCGCTATGGAGATGTTCAAATCGTTCACCGCAATGACATCCCCAAAGCGTTTGGTCACATGTTCATAGGTCACACTTGCCATGCAGCGATCCTCCCAGGGAGCAAAAGCGATATGCCAGGATTGTATACACGCCTTGTGCAAGCGTCAAACAAGAACCTGCGCGCCGGACGATGCGACGTCGAGCACCCAGTAGCGCGCGGACAACCCGCCGGCGGTCGCGAACGCCGACTGCATGGCTTGACCGATCGCGTCGTGATCTTCTCGCGCAAAGGCCAGGATGCCCGGCCCGGCGCCGCTCAAGGTGACGGCCAGCGCGCCGCGCGCCAAGGCTGCGCGCTTGGCTTCGATGGCGCCTGGGATAGCCGGCAGGCGGTACGGCTCGTGAATCCGGTCATCCATCGCCCGCGACAGCAGCGACGCATCGCCGTTGCGCAGCGCCTCGACGACCAGCATGGCTCGCCCGACGTTGAACACTGCGTCGCTGCGCGAATAGTGCAGCGGGAGCACCGACCGCGCGTGCGAAGTCATAAAGTGAAAGCGCGGCACGCACACCACTACGCGGGTAGGCGGCAACGTAACGCGATGCGTGATCACCTCGCCGTCCCGGCCGGCGACGATCACCAGGCCGCCCAGCAGCGCCGGCGCGACGTTGTCGCCGTGTCCCTCAATCTCGAAGGCGCGGCTGAGGATGCGCGCCGACCCGGCCGGGCCGCGAAAACCTTGCGGATCGAGCACAGCATGGGCGAAGATCAACCCGGCCAACACGGCGGTCGAGCTAGACCCCAGGCCGCTACCGCACGGCACCGCGTTATGGCACACAACATGGTAGGACTGGCGGCTCGGATCGAATGGGATGAAGGTAGTTAGCTCTTCGATCATCGTGCGCACGACCAGATGGCTCTTGTCGTTAGGCAGGACGCCTTCGCCTTCGCCGTGCGATTCCACCGTGATGCCCGCGCCGTCGCCTTGGTGCAACTCAAACGTATTCCATAAATCAAGCGCCAGGCCCATGCAATCGAACCCAGGGCCAAGATTCGCGCTGGTGGCGGGGATGCGGACGGTCAAAAGTTTTGTCATTGGGCGTCGTCTGCGCTTGCCGCTTCCATGATTCGCCGACGAAAACAAGCGCGCCAGAGATGGCCGGTGTCCCTAAGCGATCGCTTCGAGCAGCGCCTCGATCTGCGGTTCGATCGTCAGCGGCGCAGGGCTGCCTTTGATTGCCGTATCGGGGTCTTTTAAGCCGTGGCCGGTCAGCACGCACACGATGCGTTTGCCGCGCGCGTCCAGCCAACCCTCGCGCAGGCCCCTGGCCAGGCCGGCCAGCCCGGCAGCGGACGACGGCTCGCAAAACACCCCCTCGGTTTTGGCGACCAGGCGATATGCTTCCAGAATCTCGTCGTCGCCTACGGCCGTGATGTGACCGTCCGACTCGTCGAGAGCCGCGACCGCCTCGCGCCAGCGGGCGGGGTTGCCGATGCGGATGGCCGTCGCGACCGTCTCGGGGCGTTCCACGACCCTGCCCAGCACGATGGGCGCGGCGCCGGCAGCCTGCGCGCCTAGCAAGCGCGGGCGCTTCGACGCCAGGCCATCGCGGAAGTACTCGGCGAAACCCATCCAATAGGAAGTGATGTTGCCGGCGTTGCCGACGGGCAAACACAACCAATCCGGGGCATCGCCGAGGGCGTCGCACACCTCGAAGGCGGCCGTCTTCTGACCCTGCAAGCGCGCCGGGTTGATGGAATTGACCAGGGCAATCGGGGCGCGCTGAGTCGCCTCGCGCACCATGCGCAGGCCGTCATCGAAGTTGCCGTTGATCGCGATCACCTGCGCGCCGTAGCTCAGCGCGCCGGCCAGCTTGCCGGCGGCGATCTTGCCATCGGGCACGAGCACCACGCACTTCAGCCCGGCGCGCGCGGCGTAAGCGGCGGCGCTGGCGGCGGTGTTGCCGGTGCTGGCGCAAATGACGGCTTTGGCGCCGTCGGCCACCGCCTGCGTCATCGCAGCCGTCATGCCGCGATCTTTGAACGAGCCGGTGGGGTTGGCGGCCTCGTATTTCAGATACAGCTCAAAACTGCCGCCCAGCGCGCGCGCCAAACGCGGCGCCGGGATGAGCGGCGTATTGCCCTCCAGCAGCGTAACAGGGGGAACTGCCCTCGTGATCTCGAGTCGAGCGCGATAGTGTTCAATCACGCCGGGCCATGCGGTAACGAGGCGCGCGCCGGGCGGCGACGGTAGGACCATAGCGACGCGATTTTAACATTCGCGCCGCGAGGCGTTCGACGCTCGACGTTCTTTCAGCGCAGCGCCTTGCCGCGGAACGCCTCAACGTACTGATAGCCGCGCCGGTTCAGGTAGTCCACGATGCCGGCCGTCACTTCGCCGAACACGCCCAAGCCGCGATACACCGCGCTGCCGATGCCGACGCAGGTCGCGCCGACCAGGATCATCTCAATCGCATCGCGCGCAGTGGTCACGCCGCCGGTGCCGATCACCGGCGTCTTCAGGCGCGCGCGCTTCAGCGCGTGGCAGATGTCGCGCACACAACGCACGGCAATCGGCCGGATGGCCGGGCCGCTCACGCCGCCGGCGCCATTGGCCAGCACCGGCTGGGCCGTCTCGATGTCCAGCACCAGGCCGGGGCCGAGTGAATTGATGGCGCAGATGGCGTCGGCGCCGGCGTTCGCCACGCTGATGGCGATAGCGGCAATGTCTTCTACGTTGGGCGACAGTTTGATCACGACCGGCCGGTCGGTGTTGCGCTTCACCGCGCGCGTGACCTGCGCCGAAACGTAAGCGTTGGACGAGAACATCTCCTCATGTTGCGCGTCCAGGTTCGGGCAGGAGATGTTGACCTCGATCAGGTCTGGCTCGGCTTCGCTGATGTAGCGCGCCAACACGCCGAAGTCGTAGATGGTGTTGGCGAAGATGCTGGCGATGATGGGCACCCCGTATGGCGCGAGCACTCGCTTTGCCGCGCGGATCTCCTCCACCATCACCTCGACCCCTGGATTGCTGAGGCCGACGGCGTTGATCAACCCCTCACCCCAGCGGACGATGGTGGGATTCGGCCAACCGGCGCGCGGTTTCAGGCTGCACGACTTGGTTGTGATGCCGCCGACGCCGGCCCGCGCTAACCGGACGAAGACCTGCTCGCTCAGGCCGAGGATGCCCGAAGCGAGCACGGTTGGGTTGGGGAAGCGCACGCCGCACAGCGTGACGGCAAGCCGAGGATCTGACGCCGGAACCTGCGCCTCACCCGACTGCGCGCGCGCATGCGCCTCAATGGCTGCGGTCATCGCGCGCAATTATCGCAGCACATTTTGCCGTTGACCTAGCCCTGGCCGCTTTACAGCGGCAGGCGCGGGCTGCTCGCCGCCCATGCGCCTGGATGAAGCGTCGGAATGCGCCTTCTCAACGCGCGTTCAGCAAAATCTGCGACAGTTGCGGCATGAAGATCGCCCGTCTGGGGGGAGCATTGGCAGCCGTGCTGCTGCTCGGCGCGTGCGCCGCTTTCGCGCCCGCGCCAACGCCGGAGCCCACCTTCCCGCCGCGCGCCATTCGCGTGGACTATCCGATCACGCCGCCCGACGTGCCCATGTTGGACCAGGATGGACGCCCGACCAAACTCAGCGACTTCCGAGGCCGGCCGGTGCTGATTTTCTTCAGCAACATCCGCTGTCGCGAATCCTGTGTGGACGCACTGCCCCAATTCCAGGCCATCAAGCAGATGCTTGGGCCGCGCAGCGCCGAGTTGACCTTCGTCATGGTGGGCACCGATCGCGCCGCCGATGGGCCGAGCGCCCTCAAGCAGCACCTCAGCCGCTACGACCCGACGTTCGTCGGGCTTACGGCCGAGCGCAGCGATATGCGCCAACTCGCGCTGCGCTTCGGCATTCACATGTACGAAAACCGCGATGGCGCGCTCGCTCCCCACGCGCCGTTCATCTACTTGCTCGACCGGCAAGGCCGCCTGCTCTACTTCGTGCAGGACGGCGTGGCGATACCTGAGATCGTCCGAATTGTGACCCGGCTGCTCGACGAAAGCTGACGCAGGGGCGCTGCGCGTCATGACGATTCGCGCAACATCGCTTGCGCGTCTTTGGCGATGACCTCGATGGGTGTGCCAAAGGAGTATTTCATCCGCCACTTGCCCTGCGCATCGAGCAGGTAGATGAAGCTGGTATGGGCCACCAAGTAGCTCTCCGGATTGTTGCTCTGCGGCGGTT
The DNA here is from genome assembly GCA_046299515.1 of Thermoflexales bacterium. GTDB lineage: Bacteria > Chloroflexota > Anaerolineae > J036 > Brachytrichaceae > JAAFGM01. The sequence continues at coordinate 34,618 of JBKBID010000002.1, forward strand.
GCTTCTCGAACACCCCATCGAACTCGTAGATCAGCTTCTTCAGCGTGGCTTCGTCGCCCGTGAGGCCGATGAACGCCGGATCGAAAGCCGTCACGTAGCGGCGGATCACCTCCGGCGTGTCGCGCTGGGGATCTACTGAGATGAAGACGAAATTGACCTGCTCGCCTGCCTCGCCCAGCGCGCGCTTCACCCGGCGCAGGTCTGCCATGGTCAACGGACACACATCCGGGCAGAAGGTGTAGCCGAAGGCGATGAGCGTGGGCTTGCCGCGCAACGTGCTAAGCGGCATCGGCTGATTGTCCTGATTCGTCAGCACAAAGTTGGAAATCGTGCGGTATTGGCTGATAGCGATGCCGCCGGGCGTCGGCGTCGGGATTGGGCCGGTAGCCAGTTGCGGCGCGTAGCTGAGCAGCAAACCAAAGATGACGATGGCGGCCATGCCGCCCAGCACGCCCAGCAACACCTTAAAACCATCACTCCGGGTATCCATGGCCGATATGTTTGCACGAGAAGATCAGAGCGGCGCGGGAGGTCGGTCAACCTCTCGCGCCGCGATGCGCTCAGGGTTCGCGCACGGTCACATCAACGGAGATGGTCTTGCCCGACTGGAAGGTGAGCGTGAGCTGAAACGTGTCGCCGGGCTTCAGCTCGCGCTTGACGCCCATCAGCATGATGTGATAGCCGGCTGGCCGCAGCTCCACGCTGCCGTTGGCGGGGATTTCCAAGCCGCCGGCGACTTCTTCCATCATCATCATGCCATCCTTCTCTTTGGTCTGGTGCACCTGGATCATGTCGGCAACGTCGCCGGATGCCTTGAGCAACTTGTCGGGCGCGCCGCCTTTGTTCTCGATCATCATGTAGGCGGCGCTGTTCACGCTGCTCATCGCGGTGTCGGTCTTGCCCGAACCGCCATGACCGCCATGGCTGTGGCCTTCGCCGGCGCCTACCATGCCCATTGTGGGGCGCGCCCAGGCGTCGCGAACGACGATGTCACTCTGCCCACCTGTGTTTCGGGCAGGTGTAGCCGGCGCGGCGCAGGCGACGAGCATCAACCCTGCGACGGCCGCAAAGAACGTCTTCTTAATCAACATCTTCATCCTTCCTTTTTTGCTGGATAAGCGCAGCCTGTCTGCGGCAGCAGGCGCGCCGGCCGGCTGCGCGACGGCCGCGCGCCTGAATGTCGAATACGGTGGTGAACTATGAGGATGAAGCGTCGAGGCGAGGCGGCGGCTTGGGCGGCTGCAGGCCCAAGCAGAGGGGAAGCGACACCTTAAAGGCTGTTAGGCTCGCCAGCGCACTCAACGCGGTGAGCCACAGCCACGGCGCGGGCGCGCATTCCGTCACCGCGCGTATTAACTGCTGAAGGTCGCCGAGCGGCGCGCGGCTGCCATCCGGTGAAGCAGGCGGACGATGTGACAGAGGCGGATCGCAATGAAAGGCGGACGCCGGCGCGGCCTGATGCGCGCCGCTCACGACGCGGCAAAACGCCACGCACATCAGCGGCGCAAACGCTAATAGCGCTGCGACGCCCATGTGGCTGAGCGTCCCCCACCTCTCCGGGTGAGGACGGACTATCATCCATTTGCCCATACGATCCAACCAAGCGCGATGCGTAATTCATTATCCCACCCGGACCGCTGCGCCGTCGTTTGCGCATCCGCCAGGCCGTTCGATAATCACTGCGCAAAGGCAGGCGAGGCGAAGCATGTATGAGACGCTCGAATCGTTGCGCGGTGTAACGCTCTTCCCTGTGGCGCCGTTGCGCGACGGCGACCTGTTGCTGCGCCTGGCCGGGACGGAGCCGTTAGACGAGGGGGCGGGCCGTGTGCCCACCTATCGCTTTGACATGCATCTGCAGGGTGTGCGCAGCGCCGTGGGCAGCATCAGCCTGCGCATCGCTAATACCGATCACATCGTCAATTATCTGGGGCACATTGGCTACCACGTCGAGCCGGCCTATCGCGGTCGGCGTCTGGCCGCGCGAAGTTGCCGGCTGCTGCTGCCGTTGGCGCGCCAACACGGCCTGAACCCCCTCTGGATTACTTGCAACCCCGATAACTGGGCCTCGCGCCGCACCTGTGAGCTGGCCGGCGCGCGCCTGGTGGAGATCGTGGACGTTCCGCCCAACAACCCGATCTACCTGCGCGGCGAGCCGCGCAAGTGCCGCTACCGGTTGGATACGTCGGCGTGACGCCGTGCGATGAGAAATGGCGCGCTCATTGGCGCGTCGCGCCGGGCTTCTCATCATCGCCGACGACGATCTCGGCGAGGTCTGCCTGACATGTCCGCTCTTGGACATCCTCGACCCGCAACACCCGGCCGGGGATATGCGATGCGCATGCTAGGCTCACGCGAGGCTGGCGCACACGCCGCCAACGCACAATCCGCTTTTACCAACGCATTCTCAGCAAGTTGTAACCCCTGCCCTCTATGATAAAGTGCATATTCCGATAACGAGGAGGAGTCAGAAACGATGATGCGAATGCCCCGAATGATGGCTGCGGCAGTTATGGCAACTGCGGCGATCGCGCTGGCGGCGTGTGGCCCGGCTCCGGCGATGCCGACGTCAACGCCGGTCGCGCCTGCTACCGCGCCCGCTGCAGCGCCGGCGACCAATGCCCGCCCCCTGTTCATAGACTTCTACGCGCCGTGGTGAGGATCGTGCATGGCGATGAAGCCTGTCGTGAACAGGCTCGAAGAGGAATTCGGCGATCGGGTGGAATTTAGAGCGCTGAACATTGACGAAGCCAGTTCAAAAGAAGCGATGGCGAAATACAATTTCGTCGGCCAGCCCCAGTTCGTCATCGTCGCTCCGAATGGCGAAGTGGTTGCCTCGCGCAACGGCATCCAGACCTATGAGCGGTTGAAAGCCGACATCGAAGCGGCCCTCGCCAAGCGTTGAGTTGATGCGCGCGTCGGTCAGTCGCCTTCCGCGCCGGAGGGGGTGGAAGGCGACTTTTTATGCGTCAGTTTCCACAATTCCCCACCACTCCATCAGCTTGAGCAGGCCGGGTTGTTTGCGGAACCATTCCACCGGAAAGGCCAGTTGCACGATGGCCGTTGAATAGTGCAGGCCGCCTTTATCCGGCGGGATGAGGTCGTAATTCCAGTTCGCATCGGCCTGATAACAAAATCCGCGGCCTTTATCGGCCTCGATTTGCCAATACTCCAACACATGCGCGGCGGCGTAGCGTCGCCGGAGCGCAGCGCGCTCATCCTCGCTCACGCCGCTGTGCAGCACGTCTATGGCCAGCGCCGGAGGCGCGTAGATCGCATCCGCCTTGACGGACCTGCGTTCGCTGTTCGGCACATAGAGCACGTCCGGCATCAACACATCGTCGCCGGCGACGATGCGCGCGCCTTTGCCGATCACTGCGCCGAGTTCATATGCTTCGACGACCACGGTGAGCAGGGTGACCAGCCACGCTTGTAGCTTGGCCTGTAGGACGCTGTAGTTGTAGGGTGAAGGAGACATGGGGACGTGAATGCGAAACGTAGAATGCGGTCGTCAATTCTTGCTTGATCGCCGGTCAACACATAGCCTACGGCGGCGACCCTGGCTCAACGTCGGTCAGGCGCATCCCATACATGATGGCGCGCTGGTCGCCCCGGAGGCGCTGAAAGCCCATGCGCTCATAGAAGGCGATGGCGTTGAGGTTGCGCGCGCCCACGCCCAAATGCACGGCCGGCGCGCCCAGCTCGCGCAGCCGCGCTAAGAAGGTCTCCATCAGCCTGCGCCCCCAACCCTGCTTCTGGGCAACCGGCAGGATGTCTATGTGCAAATGCGCCGGATACGCGCGCGCGATCTCATCCACCTCGATGCCGGCATGGATGGCGCGGATCATCTGAGCGTCGGGCGAGTGGTCGTCGGGTGACGGCAGGGGATAACGCGCGCGTAGCGCCGGGAACCACTCGCGCTCGCAACGCGCGGCGAATTCGGCGGTGTCGCGCGCGCCGAGGATGTAGCCGCATGGCTCATCACGCTCATCAACCAGGACGAACGACGTCTCCGGCGCGAGCACGCCGTAGGGCGCCGCGAAGTAATGACCCAGGAGATCCGGATCGCGAAATCGCGCCGTTGCATCGGCGCCGCCGTCGCCGGTTTTCAGGCAGATGGCGTAGAGCGCGCGCAGGTCGCGCGGTTGATAGGGCCGAATGGCGAAGCGCATGGGGCGAATTCAAGTCTTGTAACGCACCACCGACTCGATCTGCTCGAAGCTGATGCAGTATTTGCGCGCGATGTCGCGCGCCTCGCTCATTTTACGGCGTCGAGATAACACGCCACCGTCTGCTCCGCCGTCCGCTGCCAGGTGAACTGGGTCGCGCGCGCCAGCGACTTCGCGCGCAGATCGGCGCGCAGCGCAGCGTCGCTCAGCACGCGACGCAGCGCCTCGGCCAGCGCGCGAACATCGGTGGGGTCAACAGTGATGCCGGCCTCGCCAACGACCTCCGGCAGCGACGTGACGTTCGATGTGACGACCGGCGCGCCGCACGCCATGGCCTCCAACGGCGGCAAGCCGAAGCCTTCGTATAACGACGGGTAGGCCATCACCGCGCACGCGCTATACCAGCTCGGCAGGTCGGCGTCGCTCACGCGGCCGATCAGCCGGATGCGCTCCTGGAGGCCAAGTTGCCGGATGCGCGCGAACACTTCATCATACTTCCAGGCCAGGCTCCCGCCCACAAACAACTGGAGATGGGAGAAAGACGACTGCCCGTTCAGAATGGAGAAGGCTTCGATCAGGCGAGGGAGGTTTTTGCGCGGTTCCAGGCTGCCCAGGTAGAAGATGGCCTGGTCGCCGATGCCATGCTGCGCCTTGAAGGCGGCAACAGCTTCTGGCGGCTGGGGCTTGAAGTGGTCGTGATCTACGCCCAGCGGTATGGCAATGACCTTCTCCGGCGCGACGCCCAGATGCTGCGCCACGTCGCGCCGGGTCCACTCGCTGATGGTGATCACGCGCGCGGCGCGCCGGCACGACCAGCGCGTGAACAGCGACAGGTAAAGGCGGTTCACCCGCTTGTGCGCTCGCGGCTGCGTGATGAAGCTTAGGTCGAACACGGTGACGACGGTGGGGCAGGGCGCGCGCAGCGGCGCAACAAAGCCCAGGCCGTGGTACAAGTCGGCTTTGCGTTCGCGCAGCACGCGAGGCGTCTCGGTTTGCTCCACGAGGATACGGCTGAGTGGGCGTTCGGTGCTGCGCGAAGCAGGGAGGATCGAGAACCCCGAATCGGTTATTGAAAGGCCCTGAGGCGCGACTGTGGGGCTGATGAGCGCCGTGAAGCGCGCCTCCGGGTGACGCGCGGCGACGTCGGCAATTCCCCGCAAGAGATGCTGTGCGTAGCGATGCACGCCGGCCTGTCGGTAGCCGGGCGCGCTGCTGAGCAGATACGCGCCAAGGACGATGTTCATCTCGCTGACGCCGACCGGCGCACTTCAACGAAAGGCGGCGATCACTTGCTTCAGCGTCGGTTTGCTGCCGGACAGCAGCGCCTGGGCGCGGAAGGCACGGGCACTGCCGTTGATCGCTAGATAGACCAGGCCGGCCAGCAGCGCCAGGCTAATCGCCACTTCCAACGGCGGCACACCCGTTCCAAACAAGCGCATCGGCATCACCAGCGGCGAAGTAAAGGGGATCAGGCTAAGCGCAACGGCCAGCGGCCCATTCGGTTCTGCGGCGATGGCGGTGTTCAGATAGAGTGGGATGAAGAGCGGGAGCATCAACAGGAATGTGTACTGCGCTGCTTCGCGGGAGCCGGGCATCAACGCGCCCAGGCCGGCCAGCAGGCTGGCGTAGACGAAATAGCCCAGCAGGAAGAATAGCGCCGTCAACAGCATAGCCACAGGCGAGATCGGGCCGACCACCTCGCTCAAGAAGGGCAGGCGCGTGAGCGCCAAGATCGCCGAGCCGAACCAAAGCGCCATTTGGATCAGGCCGACCAGGCTCAACCCAAGGATCTTGCCGGCTAGCAGCTCAGTCGGCGTGACCGACGCCATGAGGATCTCGATCACGCGATTCTCCTTCTCCGTCGTCACCGACTGCATCAGGTATGCCGACGACGTTGCCAGGATGGCGAAGAAGAGCATAGCGACGCCATACATCAGAGGCGAGAACCCACCGAACGACGGGCCGGTTCGCGTCCGCACCGTGGCCACCGATTCGCTCTGCGTCATGTGCACCGGCTGGTTGAGCTGGGACCACAGCGCCTCATCGTCCAGCAGGCTGCGGTTCACCATGCGCTGAAAGGCGCTTATCCTCTGGCGTGGGCCAAACGGGCTGTCATCCAACTCCTTCACCACCATGCGCACTTCGCCACTCTGCAGGTAGTCAGCAGAGATGACATAGAACGCCTCGATCGCGCCGGACTGAAGCGCGCGTTCGGCTTCCGGCTCGCTGGCGAACTGCTCGAAGCCATCGTCGGGCCGGCGAACGATGCCGGCATAGTCTACGAACCCATGCGGCAGGCTCGACTGGTTTGTGCGCTGCGCGACCACTGTCGCCGTCGCGATGCCGCTGATCAAGCCGATGACGACGAATGCCGCGCCCAGGAGGATCGGCAGGCCGATGATGCCAAACCAGAAGCTGGGCTTGGAGACGATGGTCCGGAACTCATGCTTCAGGACGATCCAGGTCTTCGACATATACTTGGCCCATTGCCCACTTCCGACTTCTCAAATGCGTTCGGAAGAGGGAAGTCAGAAATCGGGAATTTCAAAACCGAATACTCGCTGCCAGCTCGCTCCACTTCACACCCTTGTCGAAGCGCAGCATGCCGATACGGAAGATGCGCCCAGCCAGCCAGATCGCACCGGTGGCGCCGGCTGCAAGCAGCGTCAACGCGAGGACGATCTGCCACGCCGGTACGCTCACCGTGCCGTAGCGCATCAACAGCGCAAGTGGCGATGTGAGTGGGATCAGGCTTAGGATCACCGCAAACGTGCTGTTCGGATCGAACAAGATCACCGCGATGAAGAAGAGCGGGATCATGGCGATCAGCATGACGGGTAAAGCGTAGTTCTGTCCCTGCTTGGCATCCACGACCATCGAGCCGATGGCGGCTAGGAAGGCGCCAAGCATCACGTAGTACAGCACAAACAGCACGAGGGCCAGGGCCACAAAGCCTGGGTCGAGCGAGACGTCTTGCAAGAATGGCAGGTGCAGGCGCAGCACCGATAACGCGACGAATGCAGCAATGGACCAGATCGCCATCTGCAGCAGCCCCACCGCGCTTAACCCGAACACCTTGCCAGCCATCAGTTGCATAGGCGTCACCGAGGTGATCATTACTTCCATCGTGCGGTTCTCCTTTTCATCCAGCACCGCCTGCATGAAGTACTGTGATCCGCCGAACGCCGCCGTGATGAAGAGCATCGTGAAGGCCAGTGGGAGCAGGAAGGCAGGGATATCGTCATTGCGGATCGTGCGGGCACGATCCAGCGTCTCGAAGACAAACTGCGATCCGTCCAGCACGCGCCGGGCAACAGATGCGGGCTTGCCCGCCAACAGATGCGCGTTGCGATAGCGCTCAAATGCCTTTTCCAGCTCAGCGCTGCTTGGCTCATCTTCCCAGTAGATCAGGCGCACGTCGCCGCTGCTGAGGAAATCCGGCGCGAGTACAAGATAAGCGGTGATCTCTCCGCGCTCTAGCGCAGCACGAGCGCCCGCCTCGTCGTCGAAGCGCGTGAAGGTAAAGGGGGCATCCGGCGGATTCATCGCTTGCGGCAGCGCACCATTCGGATCAACATAGCCGATCGCGCCGCTCTCGAAACGCGCCACTGCTGGGGCGCTGATGAAGCCGGCCAGTGCTGTCGCGATCGCGAGGATGATCAGCGGCATGAGCAATACGCCGATGAAGCGCCGCCGGAAGACGCGGCGCTTGAACTCATGCCAGGCAATCAACAGAATTTTCGACATAGCGACGCTACCGCATACGCATCACACAGCATGCGCGTGTTACAGCTTACGTTTTGCATCGCGCAACTTGCACGTCATGCTCGTCTCCCCGACACCACCCGTACGAAGATGTCGTCCATCGTCGGCAGGGCCAGCTCGAACGCCTCGACCTTCAACCCCGGCGTGGCCGCCAACTGCGCCAGCAACGCTTGTGTGTCCATGTCGCTGGGCAGCGAGAGCGTATGTGTGTTGCCCTTGCGGCTGGTCTCCAGCACGCCAGGGATGTGCGGCAGTTCGCCGTGCACGGTGACCCGCACGGCGTTATCCGCATGCTGCCGGCGAATCTCGTCCACACTGCCATAGAGCACCGACGCCCCTTTGTCAATCAACACAATTCGGTCACACATTTCTTCGACCTGGTGCATCTGGTGGGTGGACATGATGATCGTCGTACCTTTGCGATGCTCCTCGAGCAGGAGGTCTTGCACCAGCCGTGTATTGACCGGATCGAGGCCACTAAACGGCTCGTCAATGATGATGAGTTCCGGGGCGTGAATCAGTGTAGCGATGATCTGCACCTTTTGTTGCATCCCCTTGCTGAACTCGCTCACCTTCTTGCGCTTGTCAGCGGCTAAGCCCAATCGCTCGAAGTAGACATCGGCGCGCCGGCGCGCTTCCTGGCGCGAGAGACCTTTCAACTCGGCCAGGTACAGCACGCACTCTTCGACGCGCGAGTCTTTGTAGAGACCGCGCTCCTCCGGCAAATAGCCAATCCGTTCCTTCTTGGCTTCGGTCATCGGCCCGCCCAGCACGTTGATCTCGCCTCGGTCGGGCTTGTAGATGTCAAGGATCATGCGGATCGTCGTGGTCTTGCCGGCGCCGTTCGGGCCGAGCAACCCGAAGATTTCGCCGCGATGCACTTCGAAGCTCACATCGCGCACGGCTTGTGTCTGCCCAAACGCCTTGGCCAGGCCGGAAACCGTGACGGTCACACCGTTCATCGCCATCATGTTCATCTCCGCTCAGTCCGGCGGCCTGCGAAGCAACAACCAGGCGCCCAGCAGCAGCGGCGCGAAGAAGATCGCCGCGCTGAGGAGCAAGGCGCTGAATTGGCCGGTGATGCCGAGCACGATCACCCCTGCCAGCAATGGCCCGCCAACCAGCAGGCCGCCAAAAAGGCGACGCCACTTCGCGTCGCGCGGATCACTCATGATTCGGTAATCGTATCGCGCATCGCTGTCGCGTCGCCGATGCGCCGGAGCGCGGCCCAAGCCAGGTCGCGCGCGCGCTGCGGCGCATCGCCCACGTAGTCACTTGCATCCAGCAGTGCGCGCACCGCTTCCGGGCTAATGTAGCGCGCAATCTGGGCATCGGCGCACAACGAGGCGATCAACGGATTCGGCTCACCGGCGCTTACCTTTGCCCATGCCGCAAGCGCATGTTCACGGATGCGCTCGTGCATCTCCTGACGATTGGCCCCCGCCTTCGCGACGGCCATGAGCAATCGCTCGGTAGCGGCGAACGGCCCGTAGATGCGCATCGCGCGCGCGACCTGCGCCTCGTCTACGCGCAAGTCCTGGACGATGCGCAGGGCGACGGCAAGCATTTCGTCCACCGCCAGGAAGGCTTCCGGCAGCATCGCGCGCCGGTTGGCCGAATCGTCCAGCGTGCGCTCCAGCAACGAATGAGCCGCATTATCCCACGCGATGCGCGGCAGCGCAGCAACCAGCCGGGCCAGCGAATCTATCTTCTCCGCATTGATCGGATTGCGTTTGAACGGCATCGCCGACGAACCAACCTGCTTAGCGCCGAACGGCTCGCTCCACTCGCCGATCGGCGGTGATTGCAAGATGCGCAGGTCGAAGGCGAACTTGTAGAGCGACTGCGCAACGCCGGCCAGCGCATTCATCACGCGCCAATCCTGCTTGCGCGGGTAGGTCTGCGTGGCCACGGGGAAGGCAGCAAGACCGAGCTTGGCGAGGATGCGCTGTTCGAGGCGCGACGGATCAGGCACGGGCGATTGGGAATAAGGCCGAGCCTCAGGCGAATCGCTCATCGCTGACCCACCGGCGCCCGGCTTTAACAATTCCGCATACGACGCCGATGTGCCCACTGCGCCTTTGAACCCTTTGCCTTTGATGTCGTCCCGGACGCGTTCGACTTCATCGAGGTCTATGAGCAGGTCTTGCAAGTACTGCGCCAGGCGATAGCCAACGGTGGTCGGCTCGGCCGGCTGCAGATGGGTGAAGGCCATGGCCGGACGATCGGCATATCGCAGCACCTTGCCGGCCAGCGTTCGGATCAGCTCGATCAGCGAAGCATGTACCCGGTTCATCGCTTCGCGCAGGCGCAACGCGTCGGCGTTGTCTTCGATGTCCATCGAAGTCGCGCCGAGGTGAATGATGCCACCGCCGATGGGGCACTGTTCGGCATAAGCGCGCACTTCGGCCATCAAGTCGTGGTGGATCTCGCGCTCGATCTCCAGCGCACGGGCGATGCCGGCTTCGGTCACCTCCTCCATATGAGCGCGCAGGTCATCAGCTTGCTCGCGTGAGACGATGCCCAGCTCGCACTGGGCTTCGGCCAACGCCACCCAGATTCGACGCCAGAGCAGCCGCTTATGGCGTTCGCTCCAGATCGCGCGCATAGCCTCGCTGCCGTAGCGATGGGAGAAAGGCGAAGCGAATATCTCGATGTTCATCGTTGCCCCTAACGCACCTCGAAGTTGGCGACGAATTGCGGCACGCCCCCTAGCGCGACGCGCACCTCATACAGCCCAGGCTGAAATCCGCCCGGCGGCGACCAGGACACATACGCCGTGCCCTGGCCGTTCTTCCCCAGTCGGCTGGAGCGAAAGAATATGCTGCCGCCATTGCGGAACCAAGAATGCCGCAGCAAGGCGCTGGGCGGCACGTCGCGGAAGTCGAAGAAGATATAAATCGTTTCGACGCCTTGCGTAAACGTGGTGCCGACGCCGATGGGCGCGCCGCTTGCGTCTATGCTGCTGGCGATTGCGTTGAGCGTCAGGCGCTTGTCCGAGACCACTCGCGCCGCGCTTGGAAGCGTTGGCGTGTCCGCCAACGTCGCCAACGCGCCGCTCAGCGCCGAGGTTGGCTCCGGGATGGGAGTCGCCTGAGGCGTTGGCTGCTGCGTAGCGGATGCGGCAGGTCGCGTAGGTGCAATCTCCGCGTTCGTAGGAGTAGCAACGACCGGTGTAACGCTGAAGACTGTCACAGCCGGTATGACGGTTTCGTTGGCCTCGGCGCGGGTGGACCTCGGCATCGGCTGGGGGCAGTGATCGAGCAGTGTCGTCCGGCAAGGCCCGGCTTATCGCCATCAGCGCGCCGGCCAGCGCAAAGGTCGAGATCGAGAGGGTTAGCCTTCGCTGGGCGGCGCGCTGCGCGTTGCGGCGCACGCCGTAGTAAGCGGCTCGCTGCGCCCGGCGGGCAACCCGCATTGCGTTGAGAAAGATGAGGAGCGCGATGAGGGCGATGAGGCCCGCTGCGGTGCCGAGCAGATTCGACGCGGGAACCACGACGCCGAAATTATACGGATGCCACCGCGCGGGACTTGCCGAGGGTAGACTGCGCGGTGACCGGCAGTTACAGGCAGCCGGCGACGAGGATTCGGAACGCGGATGCGGTGAGCAAGCCAAGTACCTTCCTCACCCAATCATAAGGATTGCCGATTAATAATTGGGAAGCGGTGGTTGACCAGCTTAAAGTCTTCTTCACGATCAACGACTCGATCGTGCAATTCGTGCATGGCCAGGTCTTCTTCTTGCTGGCGGTGATGATGGGCGTGCAGTGGTTCATGCAGCGCAGCCGGCTCGAATTAGCCCGCGCCCTGCCCTGGCTGGCCGCGTTTGGCGCGCTGGAAGCGGTCGCCGTGTGGGGCAACGCTTTCATCCCCTTGCAAGAACGGCTGTTGCCGCCGGATACTATTCAAAACCTGCGCTTCCTGCAATTGCTGGTGCATCTACTGACTTTTGCTACGTTGCTCGGCTTCGGCTTGCGGCTGAGTGAACCGGCCGCACCTTCTTGGGCGGCGGTGTATGTGCCGCTGGTGATTGTGCTTGTTGCGACGGCCATCCTGGCCACCAACCGCGCGTTGACCAGCGGCGTGGACGTGGTCAACAACGCCACAGTCGAGGCGCTGCTGCGCTATGCGCTCTGCTTGCCTTCGGCGCTGCTGGTCGCCTATGGCTTGCGCTTGCAAGCCGGCCGCCTGGTCGGCCCGCTCAAGAATCAGCGCCTGATCAGCGTGCTGCGCGTGGCCGGCTTCGGTTTCATCTTCTACGCGCTGGTGGAGAGCGTGTTCGTGCCGGCGGCGCCGATCTTCCCCGCCAACGTCATTAATACCGAGCAGCTCTTCGAGATAACCGGCGTGCCGATCGGCATCTACCGCAGCATCGTCGGCGCCGTCATTGCGCTGTTTCTGTTCCTGTCGCTGGACGCCTTCCGGATCGAGACTGACCGGCTGAACGAGACGCTGCAGCGGCAGCAATTTTTGATGACCGAGCGCGAACGCATCAGCCGCGACCTGCACGACGGCACAATTCAGTCCATCTATGCCGCCGGGTTGATGGTGGACGATGCGCGACATACGATTGAACAATTGGCTGCGCAATCCCACAACGGCGCCGCCCCGCTGGTCGAACGCGCGCGGGAACAGTTGGGCGCGGTGTTGTCGGTGCTGAACAAGACCAATGAGGAGATACGCAGCTACATCTACGATCTGCGCCGCTCGGTGGCCGGAGACGAGGACCTGGCGCGCGGCTTGCTCGACATCGTGACCGAGTTTCGGATTCGCACCGCGATCCCCACCGACTGGAATGTCGAGGGGTGCGGCAAAGTCCATTTCTCCCCTGAACAGCGCCAGCACATCTACCAGATCGTGCGTGAAGCGCTGAGCAACATCGCCCGGCACGCCTCGGCCACGCGCGCGCAAGTGGAGCTGAGGTACGACAATTGCCACAATCACGCCGGCGCGCAGGTCGTGCGGGTGCAAATTCGCGATAATGGGCGAGGCGTCGTCCAACCGGTCATACGCGCCGGACGCGGATTGCTGAATATGCGCGAGCGCGCCGCGCTGCTGAACGCGGACTTCAATCTGGAAAGCGAGCCGGGCAAAGGCACGACGGTGACTTTGGTGATAAAACAGTTGGACGGCAAGTGATATGTCGAGGTTGCGCTTGATCTTAGTGGACGATCACGAAGTGGTGCGGATCGGGCTGCGCACGTTGCTGGCGCGCCACCCCGACTTCGAGGTCGTGGACGAAGCGGCGACCGGCCAGGAGGCCGTGCGCAAAGCGCTGATGCACCGGCCGGACATCGTCGTCATGGATGTCCGGCTGAGCGGCATGAGCGGCATTGAAGCCTGCCGCGAGATCACCCAGGCCGCGCCGAACACCAAGGTGATTATGCTCACGTCCTATGGCGACGACGACACGTTATTTGAGAGCATCGCCGCCGGCGCGTCAGGCTATGTGCTCAAGCAGATCGGCAGCGACGAGCTGATCCGCTCAATCGAGAACGTGGGCCGGGGCGAAGCATCGCTCGATCCGACGACGACATCGCGGGTGTTCGCCCGCATGCGCGAGATCGCCCGCAAGCGCGAAGAGAGCGCTTTCGCGCTGCTTACAGAGCAGGAGCTGCGCGTGCTGGCGCATCTGGCCGAGGGCCGCACCAATCGCGAGATTGCCGATATCCTGGTGCTGGGCGAGGGCACGGTGCGCAACTACGTCAGCAGCATCTTTGCCAAGCTGCATGTGAACAACCGCGCAGAGGCGGCGGCTTACGCCGCGGCGCACAACATTCGAGATTACCTGTAGCCGCGAAACGCGCCCCGCGCGCGTTTCGCCCCTTGACTGTTATGGAGAAACTGCATTACATCAACGGGCAATTTACCCGAGGCGTCAGCACGGAAGTCATAGCCGTGGACAACCCGGCCAATGGCCAGACCATCGGCCATGTGCCGCTGGGCACGCCGGAAGATGTGGACGCCGCTGTGCGAGCGGCCAAAGGTGCGTTCGACGCCTGGAAGCGCGTCAGCGCCAGCGAGAAAGCAGAGCTTTTGCACGAAGCCAGCCGCAAGATGCGCGCCCATGCCCACGAGATCGTTGAGCTGCTCACGCGCGAGGAGGGCAAACCCCTTAGCGAGAACGAGGAGGAGGTCGTCTGGACCTATTCAACCTTCGACTACTACGCCGAACTGGGTCGGCATTCGCGCGGCCGCGTGCTGCCGAGCACCGAGGACGGCGTGCTGAACATGGTGATCAAAGAGCCATACGGTGTAGTGGGTTGCATCGTGCCGTGGAACTATCCGCTGCTGTTATTGGCCTGGAAGGTCGCGCCGGCGCTGGCTGCCGGCAACACCGTCATCATCAAGCCCAGCGAGATGACGCCGCTTACCGCGCTGCAACTGTGCGAGATCGCCTTCGATCATCTGCCGCCTGGCGTGGTCAACGTAGTGACGGGCGATGGGCGCACCGGCGAGGCGCTGGTGCGTCATCCGGACGTGCCGATGATCGCCTTCACCGGCTCGCTGAGCACCGGCCAAAAGATCGCCAGCATCGCTGCGCCGATGATGAAGAAGACGCACTTCGAGCTGGGGGGCAAAGACGCCTTTGTGATCGCCGATGACGCCGATCCTGAGCTAGCCGCTCGCGCCGTGGCCTATGCCGCGCTGATCAACGCCGGCCAGGTATGCACCAGCACCGAGCGCGTCTACGTGCCGCAGCGCCTGGCGGCGCGCTTCACCGAGCAACTGGTGGACTTAGTGAAGTCGCTCCGTCTCGGCGACGGCATGGACGCCGATACCGACATCGGCCCGATGATCGGCGACAAGTATCGGCAGAAGGTCATGGATCACATCGCCGATGCCAAGGCCAAAGGCGCCCGCGTGCTGACCGGTGGGCGCGCGCCGGATCGCCCCGGCTACTTTCACGAACCTACGGTCTTGGTTGACGTGAACCACAGCATGAAGATCATGACCGAGGAGACGTTCGGGCCGGCCATCCCCTTGATGACCTACGACAACTTCGAGGAGGCGATCCGTCTGGCCAACGACAGCATCTATGGCCTAGGCGCGTGCCTCTACACCAGCGACGCCAAAAAGGCGCGCCGCTTCTTCGAGGACGTGAAAGCCGGCACGATCTGGATCAACGACCCGCTGACCGATAACTACGCCGGCCCGTTCGGCGGGATGAAGTACACCGGCGGCGGGCGCGAGCTGGGCGAAGAGGGGCTGGACGAGTTTCGCGAGACGAAGCACGTGCATTGGGATATCGAGGCGCGGCCCAAGCCATGGTGGTTGCCGTATCACACATAGATCGCCCACGAGCGACGCGCGCGGCAGTGGCGCGGCCACGTGTGATGCGAGCGCGAAGCGTCTTGAGCCTCTGCGGCTTCGTGGTAAAAACGCGAGTGCGACAATGTTGAAGTACAACCTGCTACACCCTGAAATCCTCGAGACGCTCGGCGGAGCCGGCCACGGCTCCAAAATTCTCATTGCCGACGGCAACTACCCGTTCAGCACGCGGGCGCATCCGGCAGCGCGGCGCGTATACCTCAATCTGGCGCCGGGCCTGGTGAATGCCGTGGAGGTGCTGCGTGTGTTGGTGGGGGCGATCCCCATTGAGGCCGCCGACATCATGCTCACGGCCGAAGGCGAGGAAGCGCCCATCATCGCCGAGTTCCGGGCGTTGCTCCCGGAGGGCGTGCCGGTGCGCGGGCACGACCGTTTTGCGTTCTACGATCTTTGCCGCGACCCCGACACGGCGCTGGTCATCGCTACCGGTGAACAGCGCGTCTATGCCAACATCCTGCTCACGGTCGGCGTGGTGAAGCCGTGAGCTTGGGGCGCTCGACGTGTGGGAACGCGTCGAGCGCCTTCACTGCCTACCTGCTGGCCTCTTTGGCCGCGTTCTCGTATTTGGTCGGGCACTGCAACAACAAGGCGTCGGGCGAATTGCCGGCATAGAACTTGCCGTCGCTGTTCACCTTGCCGGTGACGATCGCGCGCGCTTCGTGCATCAGCGTGTCGGGCTTCACCCCGCGATACACCACTCGAACGCGTTGCGCATCGGGGAGGTTAGCGACGAGATCTTCGCGCGCGTGCACGACGTCGAACTCCAAATGCAGCGAGTTAGGGTCGTAAACGATGCTGTCGCCGACCACCCAGCCGATCAGCTTAAGCGACCGATCCGGCGCGAGCTGGCCGGCGCGCTGCTTGGCCAACAGGTCGTTGACCTGCACCTCCATGCTGCTGTTGCCCATGATGGTGAAGACCATCACGGCGATCACCGCTACGATTATTAGGCCGATGCCGAACACGAATTTGGGTTTCATCTGCCACCTCTTACTGTGATCATTGTATGCAATCGGACTGAGACGCAAGTGAGTTTCGTCACGCCCTCGGCGGAACGTTCGATAGGTTCTGTGAGTCGGACTCATGGCCGCCAGAGCGTGCCGTCCGGCAGCCGGCTCTGCGTCCAGTAGATCACGCCACCCTTGAACTGTCCCATATCTCCGTGGATGGGGTATTTCGCTGCCAGTTTCTCGTCAATGTCAATGCCCAGGCCGGGTTTGTCATTCGCGTAGAGGTATCCATCGCGCAGCTCTGGGCAGCCGGGGAACACCTCCGGCAACGGGTCGGGGAAGCCGCTGAATTCCTGGATGCCGAAGTTGTGCAGGTGCAGGTCGAGATGCACGTTGGCCGCGTGGCCCACCGGCGACACATCCCCCGGCCCGTGCCAGGCCGTGCGCACGCCGAAGGCCTCGCACAGCGCCGCCAGCTTGCGCGCCGGCGTGATTCCGCCGATGTCGCTGATGTGCGCGCGGATGAAGTCAATCAACTGTTCGGTGATCAGCGGCTTCCACTCCAGCGGATGGGTGAACAACTCGCCCATTGCCAGCGGCACGGTAGCGTGTTGCCGGATTCGCCGAAACCACTCGATATCCTCCGGCGCCAGGGCATCTTCCAAGAAGAAGAGCCGATAGGGTTCTAATCGCTTCGCGAAGCGCACTGCTTCGATCGGCGGCAGGCGCTCGTGCACGTCGTGCAGCAGCGGCGTCTCGAACCCGATCCGGCTGCGGATGTAGTCGAACATCTTCTCGACCGACAACATATACACGTCCGGGTCGTAGTATTCGCCCGGCAGCGCTCCTTCGGGGCTGCGCGCCAGACCCTTGATGCCGCCGTATGCGCCGACGTTGTTGTAGGGTTTCTCCTGCGCGCGCTCGCCGAGGGCTTCATCCTGCTTGGCCAGCCCACCATAGCCGCCGAGCTGGCAGCGGATGTACAAGATGCCCTGCTCCTTGAGGCGATAGACGTTGTCCAACACCTCCTGCGCATCACGCCCGTCGGCATGGCGATAGACGGCTACGCCGTCCCGGCTTTTGCCGCCCAGCAAGTCGTAGAGCGGCATGTTCGCCAGTTTGCCCTTGATGTCCCACAGCGCTTGATCCACGCCGCTGATGGCGTTGTTTAGCGCCGGCCCATTGCGCCAGTAGCTGTTCTGGTAGCACAGTTGCCAGATGTCCTCGATGCGCGCGACGTCGCGCCCGATCAGCAGCGGCCTGAGATAGTCCTCGACCGCCGCTTTGACCAGCGTGAGGCGCTGAGTGAAGGTGGCGCACCCGACGCCGTGCAGGCCGGCATCGGAGGTTTCGACTTTGACCACGGCCAGGCCGATGCCGGCCGGCGCGGTTAGGATGCACTTGACGTTCGTGATCGTGATCGGCATGGCGCAATCTGCTCCAACCCGATTAAACGCGATGCCCGCCGAAAAGCAACAGTTTCGGGTGGCGAGGGCGTCGCCTTCGCCACCCGATGGGCGTTTCTCTGGATGGGCGCTGAGCCCGGCCGCTTGCTGCGCCGAGCGTCAGATGAAGATGATCTGCGCGCCGTCGGTCATGTCAATGAAGTCGGCGGCGGTGACGATGCCGGCCACGCCATCCACGAAGTCCTCCGGCTTCAGCCCCATCATGTCCACCGAGAGCTTGCACGCATAGAGCTTGGCGCCGCCGTCCACCAACATCTGCAGATATTCGCTCACCGGCGGCACACCCAGGGCCTTCATTTTGTCCTTCATCAACTTGGTGGCCAGCGCGGTCATGCCGGGCAATACGCCGACTGCATTCGGAATGCCGGCGTTGTCGGCGTGAATGCCCATCATGCTCATCTTCATGCTGGTGTTGCCGACTGGTGCAATCTCCAGATGGTCCTGGCGCGATTTGCGGATGATGTCCAGCCCCCAGAACGTGAAGAAAATCGTCACGTCTATACCGTTGCCCAGCGCCGCCCAGCCCATCACCAGCGCCGGATAGGCCATGTCGAGCGTGCCTTTGGAGCAGATGAAGGCCATTTTGCGCGTTTCGTCCGTCATTTCGAGCCTCCTTCTTTATACGCACCCTTCCGGCTTGCCCAGCCCTGCGATGTGCGCCACCTTTTTGGCCGGCCCCTTGGGGAAGAGCGCGAACATTTCCTTCGTGCTGATGCCCGTGCCGGCGGTGATCTGCCGCAGCGTCGGCGAACGCCCGTTCACGGCGTTTTGGCGACACCACTCGATCACCTTCCAATGCTCCGGCGTCAGCTCCACGATGCCCTCTTCTTTCGCGATCTCGACCGCAATCTCTTTCGTCCATTCGTCTGGCGAGAGGAGGAACCCTTCCTCATTCACCTGAACGGTCTTGCCTGAGATTACTCGCGTGGTCATATTCACCTCCTAGCCAGGCGCAACTTGCAACCTGCAACCTGCAACTTGCAACCTGTAACCTGCAACCTGCAACTTGCAACCTGTAACCTGTAACCTGCAACCCGCAACCTGCAACTGATAACGCCTATCTCAAGTCGGTCGCCTGCGCGCCTACGCTGCTGAGCATGCGCATGGTGAGCGCTAGGCCGCGCCGCACGTTCGGGTCGCGCATCTGCTTCAGGAGCGCGCGATATGAAATGTCCACCGGCTCGCTTGCCTCCTGTTCCGCCAGCGTGACGGTGTTGCGCAGGAAGTTCATCACTTCTGGCTGCGTCATCTCCTTCACCGTGCGCAGGATGAGCACGATGTTGTCGCCGAGCTGTTTGACATCCTCCTCGGTAAACGATGTGACGATGTTGTCCACGATGCGCAGGCCGCCTTTCAAGAAGGCGAAGTAGCCTTTGCGCTCGGCTTCGGCCAGTGCGTCTGACGCCCGAGCGAAGGCGTCATTGCCGATCGGCGTGACGACTTCGGCCAGATCGCCCAGGCTCTCCAGTTGCTCAAGCAGCCGCTCGATGTTCGGGCTGTTGCGCAGCAGCCGCTTAAGCAGGCGCAGCAAGTCGGCCAGATCTACGGCGCCCTGCACCTCTTCGAGTTCCGCGGCGGAGAGATGCAAGGCCTCTTTTAGGATGAGCGTCAGGTCCTGCATCAGCTCGGCGCGCGCCTGGCGCTCGCGCGCGGCGGCCTGCGCTTGTTCGGTCAGATACTGCACCTGCGCGGCCAGCGCGTCTATCTTGCGGTTCAGCTCGGAGAGCGTTGCCGCGCCGTCAGTCGCCGCGGCGCCGTTTTGATAGATCAACTCGGTCTCCATTGCGCCCTCCTCAGTTGAGGCGATGCTTGCCGGCCATGCTCATCAGCGTCGGCAGGGGCAGCGCTTTGCCCTTCAGCAGGATGTGCCAATACATCCAGCGGAACATCAGCTTGCCCCAGTGGTTCGCCTCCGACTCTTCCAGCAGCGTGAACGGCCCAACGCCGGGCAACGGATAGCGGCCGGGCAGCGGCTCCACGTCGTAGTTGAAGTCAATCAGCAGCGCTTTGCCGAAGCCCGATTCGATGAAACAATTGGCGTGCCCATCGAACTTGTGCGGCATCTCCAATCCGTCGGCGTAGTGGATGAAGTTCTCGGCGAAACATTCCACGGCGAAGTGCGCCGTCGAGCCGGCCTTGGACGCCGGAAGGGCCGCCGCGTCGCCCAACGCAAACACGTTCGGATACTTCGGCGAGACGAAGGTGTGCTTGTCCACCGGCACATAGTTCAGCGCATCGCCCAGGCCGGAGCGCGCGATCGCTTCGTCGCCCATGTTGAGGGGGATGCTCACCAGCAAGTCGTAAGCCACCTCCTGCTCGTCATATGAGATGATCTTCTTCGCATCCGGCTCGACGCGCTCGATCATGAAGTCCGGCACCACCTGGATGCCCTTCTCGTCCAGCAAGCTGCCCAGCAACTTAGAAGCGATCGGCTTGGTGAACGCGCCGGAGAGCGGCGTGGCGTAGATCAGCTCGACGCGGTCGCGCATGCCGCGCTCGCGAAAGAACCAGTCGGCCAGCATCAGGAACTCCAGCGGGGCCACCGGACATTTGATCGGGTTGTCCACCACGTTCACCACCAGCCGGCCGCCTGGCCACGCGCGCAGGTGTTGCGCCAGGGCCAGCGCGCCTTCCAGCGTATAGAAATCGTGGATGGAGCGACGCCACTCGTGCTCGGCCAGGCCGGGCGTCTGGTCGGGGCGGATGTGCGCGCCGGTGGCGATGACCAGGAAGTCGTAGTCGAGGTATCTCCCGTCTCCGGCCAGCCGCGCGCGATTGCGCTCCGGTTCAATCGTCTCGATCGGCGAGAGGATCAATTCGACGCCAGGCGGGATGAAATCGCGTCGCGGCTTCACCACATCGCGCTTGCCGTAGATGCCAAACGGGATGAAAAGAAAGCCGGGCTGATAGTAATGCGTCTCGCTCTGGTCTACGAGGGTGATCTTCCAGCCATCATCCAGCAAGTGGCTTAGTCGGTTGGCAACCATGGTGCCGGCCGTGCCGGCGCCCAAAATCAGTAGTTTCTTCATGTCCTTTCCTCCTTGGGCAGCGGCGCCCCGTCGCTCCCCTGTCGAATCAAGGCGATGTGCGACAAGATGTCGGCCACGCGCTGCGCGCCGCGCAACGCCTTGGCCAGTTGTTCGCGGTCAAGGCGATACACGCCCTGGACGCTCGCCCTGACGCGCGCCTCGTCGGCGCCAAATCTCCGCGCGAGTTCGCGCAACCGGCCGTCGTCGGGCGGCCACTGCTCCGGCGCGATGCCGCCGACGACCACCGCGCCTTTTAGCTCGCTGCCGACGCGGATCAGGCCCCGCGCCCCTAGCAGGCCCATCTCGTCGAGCAGCGGCCGCGGCTCGATCGCGGGCGCTGCGGCAAGCTGCCGCCAATCGCTGACGCAGCGCGCAATGCCGTTGGCGCCTTGTGCAAGCGCAGCGAAGAAGTCGCAGGGATGGCTTACCTGGGTGATGGGTCGGCCGTCCATATCGGTCGTCACCATCATCACATCCAGCGCCTCGGCAAACGCATCTTGGATCATCTGGACGCATTCCAGTGGCAATAGCCTGCGCAGCTCATTCGGCGCACACTCGTCCGGTGTGAGCGGACGACGTTCGAGCGTCGCCAGGGTGGCGCGCTCGTGCAGCCAATGCTCAACCGCATCCGGCTCAAAGCGCCACTGCTTGCCCACGCGGATGGCAGGCAACCGGCCGGATTCCACCATGCGATAGATCGTCGTTCGATCCACCTTGAGCAGGTCTTGAACCTGATGGGTTGTGAGTAATCCGGCCATTGCAACCTCTCCGCTTCGCTGCTGGTGCAGCAAATGCGCGCTTGGCTGATGCATATGATGCACATGATGCGCGCGACAGCATCCACTTTGTGAAGTGTTTCACACCTGGCCGGTTGGCTAGCCGGCGGGTGAGTCCGCGCCGGCTCTAAAATGCCCGCACGCTATGTTGAGGATCATGGAACTCGAGCAGGCAACCGAGGCATTGCTGCGCCGCCCGCCGATTGATGAGATCGTCGTCACCGAGGCGATGCGCCGGCGCACCATGGCGACCTTCGGCGAAGACCTGCATCCCGAAGAAGCCGTGCGGCGCATCCTGCGCGACGTGCGCGCGCGGGGCGACGCCGCCCTGTTGGACTGGACGCAGCGACTGGACGGCGTCGCGCTCAGCGCTGATCAACTCGAGGTTGGCGACGCCGAGATCGCCGCCGCCTACGACCGCGTGGACGGCGAAGTGGTCGCGGCGATGGAACGCGCTGCGGAGCGCATCGCCCGGTTTCATGCGCGGCCGGTCGCCCAATCCTGGATGATGACCGAGCTGGGCGGCGTGCTCGGTCAGATCATCCGACCGCTGGCGCGCGTGGGCGTATATGTGCCGGCCGGCGCGGCGCCGCTGCCCTCGTCGCTGCTGATGACGGCCGTCGTGGCGCGGCAGGCCGGCGTTGAGGAAGTGATCGTGTGCTCGCCGCCGCAGCCGGGTTCACGGCTGCCCCATCCGCTCGTCCTTGTCGCCGCCGACATCGCCGAGGTGGACGCCGTGTATGCCGTCGGCGGCGCGCAGGCCATAGGCGCTATGGCTTTCGGCACCGAGACCATCGCGCGGGTGGATAAAGTCTGCGGGCCGGGCAACACTTTCGTCGTGCTGGCCAAGCGCCAAGTGTATGGTGTGGTCGGCATTGACGCGCTGCCGGGGCCGACTGAGACCGTGATCGTGGCGGATGAGAGCGCCAATCCCGCCTGGGTCGCTGCCGACATGATGGCCCAGGCCGAACACACCGCCGGCATGGCGCTGCTGCTCACCCCATCGCGTGGCCTGGCCGAAGCCGTCAACGCCCATCTCCAATCCCAGGTCGCGGCCCTCCCTGAGCCTAACCGCAGCGACGTGCGCGACTCGTTCGCTCAGCGCAGCGGCGCGGTGATCACCGAAGACCTGCTGGAGGCAGTCGCGTTAGCCGACGACTTTGCGCCGGAGCATCTGTGCCTATCGGTCAAGGATCCCTGGGCCTGGGTAGATAAGGTCCGTAACGCCGGCGGCGTATTCGTGGGCGAGCATTCTTACGAAGTGCTGGGCGACTACGTCGCCGGGCCGAGCCACGTCATGCCCACCGGCGGCACGGCGCGCTTCGCGCCGCCGCTGAATGCGCTCGACTTTATGCGGGTGACGAATGTGATCGCGCTGGACGAAGCGACGGCGCGGCAACTCGCGCCGGTCGCCGTCAAGCTGGCCGAAGCCGAAGGGCTGCACGCGCACGCCAACGCCGTCAGGCAGCGGGGGATGGCAGGCGGGTAGCGAAGGCTATGCCTATATCTCTCACCATCCACTGTTTAGCGATACAATTACCTTTGAAATGGCGCTCGCAAACATCATCGGCGCGTTCGGGCTGGCTGGCGCAGCAGGGCTGAACGCCTACATCCCTTTATTGATTGTGGCCATCTTGGCCCGGCTGGACATGCTTCAGCTCAGCCCGCCGTTCGATGCGCTGGCGAGCTGGCCGGCCATCGTTGCGCTGGTCGTGCTCGGCGCCATCGAGTTCGTAGCCGACAAGGTGCCCGGCGTGGATCACGTCAACGATGCCATCCAGACCTTCGTGCGGCCGGCCGCCGGCGCGATCCTCTTCGCCGCGAACACCGGCGTCGTATCGGGCATAGATACGACGCTCGCGCTGATCTGCGGGTTGGTGCTGGCATCCGGCGTGCATGTGACGAAAGCAGCGGCGCGTCCGGTCGTCAACGGCGCGACGATGGGCATTGGCGCGCCGTTCATCAGCGTCGCCGAGGACGTCCTGGCGACTATCGGGTCGCTGCTGGCCATCTTCTTCCCCATCTTGTTCTTGCTCTTTGCGGCAACGCTGGGCTATCTGGCTTATCGGCTGGCCAAGAAAGCGCGCCGGTTGCGCGCGCCGAAGCCGACTGCGGTCTCTTGATCCACGCTTGCGTGGTGGGTGGCCAATGAACGACTGGGACATCATCGGCCACGACTGGGCGGTGCGCCGCTTGAGGCGCGCGATTGAGCAAGGCCAGCTCGCCCAGTCGCACCTGTTCGTCGGCCCGCCGTCCATCGGCAAGGCGACGCTGGCGCTGGCGTTAGCGCGCGCCCTCCTCGGCCACAATGACCGCGCGCGCGCCCTGGTGAATCAGCGACGACACCCCGACCTGCTGTGGGTTGAGCCGGCCGATGAAGGCGAAGCGATCAAAGTGGAACAAATCCGTGAGCTGCTGCATGCGCTCACTCTAGCCCCGGTCGAGAGCCGGCACCGCGTAGCCGTCGTCAGTGACGCGCATCTGATCACCGAGAGCGGCCAAAACGCCATCCTCAAGACGCTGGAGGAGCCAAACCCCTCGGCCGTCATTGTCCTGACCGCGCCGAACACCGATGCGCTGCTGCCAACCATCGTCTCACGTTGCCAACTGCTCAACCTGCGGCCGGCGCCGGTGCGCGTCGTCGAAGAAGCCCTCCTGGCGCGTGGCGTCGCCGGCGAGCGCGCCGCGCTCATCGCCCGCTTGTCGCGCGGACGGATCGGCTGGGCGCTGCGCGCTATCAAGGACGACGCGATGCTCGAAGCGCGCGCCGAGCGGCTGAGAGACCTACGCGCCCTTCTAACCGCCGGCCGCACTCAGCGTTTCGCCTACGCCGAGAAGCTGGCGCGCGCCGAGCCATCCCACGTTGCGCAAACGCTGGAGGACTGGTTGCTGCTGTGGCGCGATGTGGCGCGCGCGACCGGCCGCCCAGCCGCGCCCGAAGCGCTGGTCAACGCCGACCAGCGCGACTGGATCGCTCAACTGGCGAATGAACTTTCGATTGCGCAAGTGGCGGCGCTGTTGCGCGCCATCGGTCAGACGCTACAGTATCTCGACCGCAACGTGAACCCGCGTCTGGCGCTCGACGTGCTGTTGCTGAAGCTGCCGCGTCTGCCGGCAAGTTGAAGCGCCTCGCATCGTGTTGGCGTCAACTCAACACCACCAGCACCTGGTTCTGCTCGACGGTCTGACGCGGTTGCACTTTGATCGCGCTGACCGTGCCTTCGCGGGGGGCTTTCAGCTCGTTCTCCATCTTCATGGACTCGAGTACTACGACCACCTGGCCCTTCTTCACTTTTTGGCCTTCCGTCACCGGCACCGATACGATTAGCCCTGGCATAGGCGACTTGATGTTGACCTCGCCGCTGGTGGGGGTGAATGCGCCGGCTGCCTCCGCCAACCGCTTGGCGCGCTCATCGGCGACCTGCACGTAGTACAGCACGCCGTTCAGCAGCACGCGATACTCGCCGTCTCCTCCTTCCACCAGCGCCTCGAACGAGCGGTTGTCGAGCAGCAATGAATATAGCCCGTCGTCGTCAATCGCGCGGAGGTCTAACGCGCGTTTGACGCCGTCTATGACGACTTCGCCATCCTGATTGATGTCAATGATATGCGTCTTGTCGCCGATGGTGGTCAGATATCGCATGGCGGGGGTAGTATATCGGGTATGCCGAAGGCCGTGATGGTTGCGTCCAACAACGCGCATAAGCTGCAGGAGCTGCGCGAGATTTTTGCCCTGGCCGGATTGACCGGCGTGAGCCTGGTCACCCCGCGCGATCTGGGTTTGGCATGCGCGCCGGATGAAACGGGCGCGACATACCTGGACAACGCGCTGATCAAAGCCAGGGCGTTCGCCCGCGCATATCGCGAGGCAGCCCGGCGCCGGGACTGGGGCGCGCTGTGGGTGTTGGCCGATGACTCCGGGCTGGAAGTGGACGCGCTGGGCGGCCGACCGGGCGTGCAGTCTTCCCGCTACTACCAAGACGCGCCGGGCGGCGATGGGTGCGCTGCGCTCCTGCGTGAGCTGGCGGCTACGCCAGACGCACAACGCTCGGCGCGCTTTCGCTGCGTCCTGGCGCTGATCGGCCCACAAGGCCAAGAGCACATCTTCGAGGGGATGTGCGAAGGGCGGATCGCGCATGAACGGCGCGGCGAGAACGGCTTCGGCTTCGACCCGGTGTTCCTCGTGGACGACGGGCGGACGATGGCGCAGCTCTCCCCCGCCGAGAAGCACCGCATCAGCCATCGCGGCGTCGCCGGCCGCCGGGCGGCCGAGTTCTTGCTGCGCTCGGAGGCGACGTGATCTCGAACCTGGTCTCGCGCATTCGCGGCGAAGTCGTGCAGGCGTTCGAGCCGTTTTGCGCCTCAACGCACGAGGAAGCGCCGGGGGTGGTGTTGGCCGTGTCCGGCGGCGCCGATTCGTTGTGCCTGGCCGACGCGACGCTGGCGATTGCGCCGCGTCTGCGCCTGCGCCCCCTCATCGCGCACCTCGACCATGGGCTGCGCGGCGAAGCGTCGGCGGCGGATGCTGAGTTTGTGCGCACGTTCGCCGCTGCAAGCCATGTGCCGTGCGTCATCGAACGGGCGGACGTCGGCGCCCTGGCGCGCGAACGCAGGCAGTCTATTGAAGTGGCTGCGCGCGACGCGCGCTACCAATTTCTGGCGCGCGCCGCCGAAGCGCATCGCGCCCGCTTGGTGGCGCTGGCGCATCATGCCGATGACCAGGCCGAGACCGTCCTGCTGCGATTGATCCGCGGCACCGGGTTGCAGGGCCTGAGCGGCATGCAAACACACGATGCGCTGCCGACTGCGCCCCATCTCACGGCTGTGCGTCCGCTGCTGCGCACATCGCGCGCAGAGATCGAGCGGTACTGTCAGGAGCGGCGATTGCAACCGCGCCACGATGCGACGAATGACGCGCTAGACCATACCCGCAACCGGGTGCGCCATGAGCTACTGCCCATCTTGGAGCGCTACAACCCCAACATTCGCATGGCGCTGACGCGGCTGGCCGATACAGTCGCATCGGATATGGAGATCGTCGAGCAGGCGACTCAAGCTGCCTTCGAGCGCGTGGCGCAGCCGTTGCATGAGGGCATCACGTTCGATCGTTCAGCTTGGCGCGCGCTGTCGCGCGGCCTGCAGCGCGCGACCCTGCGCGAGGCCGCGCGGCGATTGCAAGGCGACGTAACCGGCCTGTCGTACGCGGCCATCGAAGAGGCGCGTGATGTGCTCAACAGCGACGCGCCAACCGGCGAAATCGCGCTGGCGCATGGCGTCAGGATAGACGTGACTAAGCGCGCCTTCACCGTGCGTCATTCGCAAGTGTGATCTCCATATAATCGCGGCTATGGCCGAGCCAGGGGAGCCACTGACCGAGCGTGAACTGGAAGTGGTGCGGCTGCTTGCGACGGGCATCAGCAACAAAGAGATTGCTGCCCAGTTGCACGTCAGCCCGAACACCGTGCGCGTTCACCTGCGCAACATCTTTGCCAAGCTGGAAGCCCAGTCGCGCACCGAGGTGACGATGATTGCCGTGCGCAATGGCTGGGTGGAAATTCCGGCGCAGGCTGCACCGCAGACCCTTGTTGCATCCTCTAACTCGCCGGTTGCCGATCCTGTGGCAGCGCTCGACGCACGGCAGGAAATCCTGGCCGTTGCCCCTGTGGTTCAACCGGCAGCGCCCTCTGCGCAGCCGACGCCGGTCGCCCCCAATCCACAGCCGTTGCCATCACCTACCCTGTGGCAGCGGATCGCGTCCCTCGCGACGCTGTTTGCCATCCTCCTGCTCGCGGTCATCTTGTTGCAGCGCCCCGCTGCTGAGGCCGGTTCGGCGTTGGACGACTTTGTGCCGGCTGACGGATCGAACGATCCCGTAATCGTCGCGTCGTCGGTCGAATCATCGCGCTGGCATCTGCGCGCTTCGATCCGCACGGCGCGCACGCGGCCGGCCGTCGCCGTCGCTCAAGGCGATGTCTATGTCGTCGGCGGCGAAGTCGGACGCGCGCCGTCCGGCGAGGCGCTGATCTACAACCCACGGCAGGATGCCTGGCGAGAGGCGGCGAGCAAGCCGACGCCGGTGATGAACACCGGCGCCGCCGTCATTGACGACGTGTTGTATGTGCCCGGCGGCGCTACGCTAGATAGCCAAGCGACCGATCGCTTTGAAGCGCTGGACTTGATCACAGGTGAGTGGAAGGTGCTTCCGCCGCTGCCGCGCCCTCTGGCCGGCCACGCGGTCGTGGCCTTCGGCGACCGGCTTTACGTCATCGGCGGTCGCGCGTTGGGCGGCCTGAACAGCGCTACGTTCGCCTTCGACGTGAATTCGGGTCAATGGACGTCGCTCGCGCCCTTGCCCACGCCGCGCAGCCAACTCGCCGCTGCTGTCGTCAACGGGCGCATCTATGCTGTGGGCGGCTATGACGGCCGGCGGGAATATGCGACCTGTGAATACTTCCAGATCTCAACCGGCCAGTGGTCCGCGTGCGCGCCCATGACCATCCCGCGCGGCGGGTTGGGCCTGGCGCAGGTCGGCTCGACGCTCTACGCCGTCGGCGGTGGCCTATCGGGCTTCGTCGGGTTCAACGAGCGATACGATGCCAACGCGGATAGGTGGACGCCGTTTGAGATGCCGGCGCAGCGGATGGGGGACTGGCGATACATCGGCGTCGCGTCGCTGCCCACCGAGTTCTACGTCATCGGCGGATCTACGCGTGGCGTGCCGCTGGCCGATAACTACGTGTATGAAGTGCTGACCTACCGCACCTTCCTGCCGGCGTTCCAGTCGGGCGGAGAGCGGTAACACACACCGGCCAGGTCAGGCCGTTGCTTCGAGCGCGTTCAGCGGTGAAACGTCACCCGACTCAAAGTAATGCCACCATGCGCGGATGGTTGAGGCGTCGCCGAAGAACCACTTGCCCCACCCCGGCGAATGTCCCACGCCTTCTAGTTCAAGCGTATCTGCGCCGTCCAGCTCGCTCAGCGCGAGCGGCACTACGCCATCGCCCCACTGCGCGCCGTTGCCGGAGATGAAGCGGTAGTTGTAATAGGCCTCGCGCTGGCGCAAAGCGCCGTTGGCCTTGCCTTCGATGTGCCGGCTGCGCACGTTGAGGTATCTAACCTGCGGCGCGTAGTAAGCGCCGGGGTATGTCTCGTCCACCCATGCCGCGGCGCGCATGCCCCGGCGCGGCGCCTCCCGCGTTGCCCGCAGCGGGCTGCCGACCATATACAGGCGCGACACGCGCTTGTAGCCATGATATGAGCGCTGATGGGGTTTGATCGTCCGGTCACCGAGATAGGCTCGCCCGACGATGCCGCCGGCGCTATGGCCGACTAGGATGACGCTGCGCGCGCCGGTCTGCTTCAGCGCGTGGCTGATGGCCGTGTGCGCGCGGTCCACCAGCAAGCTGTAGTCGGTGAGGCCGGCCAACATCCACGTCACGCGCGTAATGCCGGCGATGAAGACGCGCCGACCCGAAATGTTAGCCAGTGCGCGCGCTGCGAAGCGGTAGTCGCTCCAGTGCGAGCCGAAGCCGCCGATCAGCACGATGGGTTCTCGAACGCTCATGCCGCGCACAGTCTAACGGAAACGATTAGCCCAACATTAAGGGCGGATTTCAACGTGATTGAGGCGACGTGCGCAGTTGCCTACGCGCGCGCTCGGCGGATGACATCGGCGCCCACATAGGGACGTAGCACTTCCGGCACAACGACGCTGCCGTCGGCCTGCTGGTAATTCTCCAGCACTGCGATCATCGTGCGCGGCAGGCCCAGGCCGCTGCCGTTCAGCGTGTGCACAAATTCCGGCTTGGCTCCCTTGTCGCGGCGGAACTTGATGTTGGCGCGGCGCGCCTGGAAGTCGCCCACGTTGCTGACCGAGCTGACCTCCAGCCATTCGCCGACGCCAGGAGACCACACCTCGAGGTCGTAGGTGATGCGTGAGGCGAAGCCCAGATCGCCGGTGCATAGCAGCTTGACGCGGTAGGTCAAGCCTAACTCCTTTAACGTGGCCTCGGCGTCTTCGCGCATCTTCTCCAGATAATGGTCGCTCTCCTCCGGCTTGGTGAAGGCATACATCTCCACCTTGTCGAACTGGTGGCCGCGCTTGATGCCGCGCACATCCCGGCCGGCGCTCATCTTCTCGCGCCGGAAGCATGGCGTGTAGGCCGTGTAGAGCCTGGGCAGGTCGTCGGCGTCGAGGATCTCGTTGCCGTGCAGGTTGGTGAGCGGCACTTCGGCCGTCGGCACCATCCAGAAGTCTTCCTCGGCGTCGTGATACAGGTTGTCGCGGAACTTCGGCAGTTGGCCGGCGGCGAATAGCGTCTGCGCCTTCACCATGAAGGGCAAGTAGCGTTCCTCGTAGCCCTGCCGCAAACGCAGGTCGAGCATCCAGGCGATCAGGCCGCGTTGCAGGCGCGCGCCCCAGCCGTTCAACACGTAGAACCGGCTGCCGCTCAACTTCACGCCGCGCTCGAAGTCAATGATCCCCAACTGCTCGCCGATCTCCCAGTGAGGCTTCGGTGGAAAGTCCGGCTTGGGCAGCGCGCCTTCTACCACGCGCAGCACGACGTTGTGCGTCTCGTCCGGCCCGACCGGCACGCGCGGGTCTGCCAGGTTGGGCAGCGCTGCCGTCAGCTCGCCGAGTTGCGCTTCGATTTTGGCCAGCTCCGCCTCCAGCATGGCGATTTCGTCGCCTACGCGGCGCATCTCGGCCTTCTTCGCTTCACGCTCGGCTTCATCGCGCATGCGGCCGATTTCCTTGCTCACCGCGTTGCGGGTGGCGCGCAGTTGCTCCGAGCGCGCCAGGATCTCCCGTCGCTGTGCGTCGAGCGCCAGGATTTCGTCCACCGGCGTCGGGTCGTTGCCGCGGTTGATGATCGCTTGGCGGACGACCTCCGGCTCTTTGCGGATCAAGTTGATGTCCAACATATCGGCGTCCTCACATCTCGCATCAAAATTAAAAGCGCCCTCGTCGCATCAGGACGAAGGGCGCTCGTGGTGCCACCTGACTTCGCCAGCGCTTTGGGAATGGCTACGGAACGTGCATTTGACGCCGGTTACCCAGTCGCTGACCTCGAACGTTCGCTAACGGGAACTCCCGTCCTGCTCGTCGCAGGAAGCTCTGCGAGTGGAAGCGCAACCCTTCAGGCTGCCGGTTCGCACCATCCACCGGCTCTCTGCAAGCGCATCCGGCGCGCGTCTCGCGTCGTCGCCGATGCCTGCAATTCTAATCGAAAAGACCGCTATGATGCGCGGCATGGTCAAAGCGCTGCATGCGTGGTCGCTTGAACCGGAACAGGCGATTCAGGTTCAGGCGCAACTGCGCGCGCAACTCGTGTTGCGGTGGGATGGCCGCGCGGTGCGCGCCATCGCCGGCGTGGATGTGAGCCTGAGCGAGGCGCGCGCGCATGCGGCCATCGTCGTGTTGCGCTATCCTCAAATGACCCCAATCGAAGGCGTGACCGCAGACGCGCCGCTCGTCTTTCCCTATATCCCCGGCCTGTTGGCCTTTCGAGAGGGGCCGGCCATCCTCGCTGCTTGGGAGAAGCTCCGACACCTCCCCGACCTCGTCATGTTTGATGGGCAAGGCATCGCGCATCCGCGAGGGATCGGCATCGCCTCGCAGATGGGGCTGTGGCTGGAACGCCCCACGATCGGCGTCGGCAAGTCCAGGCTTTACGGCGACTTTGAGGAGCCTGGGCCGAACGTCGGCGACGCGAGCGCGCTGGTTGACCCGCAGACGCAGCAGGTGATCGGGACCGTCTTGCGGACGCGCGAACGGGCTAAGCCGC
Organism: Thermoflexales bacterium; assembly: GCA_046299515.1. Classification (GTDB taxonomy): domain Bacteria; phylum Chloroflexota; class Anaerolineae; order J036; family Brachytrichaceae; genus JAAFGM01. The sequence goes on from JBKBID010000002.1 coordinate 65,890, forward strand.
TTTTCGTCTCCCCCGGCCATTTGATTGATGCCGCGCGCGCGGCGGCCTTCGTCATGCAATGCGCGCGGGGCTACCGTTTGCCGGAGCCGACGCGCTGGGCGCACAAGTTCGCCGCAGGCGAAGCGTTGCCGATGAGCAAAGGTGAAGACCCTGAGAATCCGTTGGCGCTGTTTTGACAAATCCGCGCCGAAGCGCGCGGCGCATCGTTCGCGTTTGTGCGCGGGTTCACGCAGCGAGCAGGCGGCGCACCAACTCGTCGTCATCCAGCACGGTGCGCATGTCGAGCATGACACGGTCGTTGCTGATCCGGGCGATCACGCCACGCGCGCGCAAGGCGGCCAAAATCTCGTGCGGCGAGCGCGCGTCCGACGTGAGCGCGATCAGCGTCGTCGGCAGGGTCTCGCCCGGCAACGACCCGCCGCCCACCGTGCTTTCGCCGTCCACCAGCTCGGCCCGCAGGCCGTTCGTCAGTAACCAATCGGCGATCCGCGCGCTCACCTGAGTTGCGCGCCGCGTAATATCCGCTTTGGACATGGCCAACATGCGGATCACCGGCACCTCGTGTTGCGCCTCGCCGCGCGTGTAATGCAGCAGCGTCGCCGACAGCCCGGCCAGGGTGAATTTATCGGCGCGGAAGGCGCGCGCCAGCGGATGCCGCCGGCAGCGCTCAATCCACGCGCGCCGACCCAGCATGATGCCGGCTTGCGGCCCTCCCAGCAGCTTGTCGCCGCTGAAGGTCACGATAGCCGCGCCGGCGCGCAGGCTATCCTGCGGCATCGGCTCGCGCCGCAGGCCAAACTGCGACGTATCCACGAGCGCGCCGCTGCCCAGGTCATCCAGCACCGGAACGGAGAACCGCTCACCAAGCTGAACCAAATCCTCGACGGGCGTCGTCTCCACAAAGCCGACCATCACGAAATTGGACGAGTGCACGCGCAAGATCGCGCCGATGCCCGGCGCACGCCCTTCGGCTTCGCAGATTGCCTGCTCGTAGTCCGCCAGGCGCGTTCGGTTGGTCGTGCCCACCTCGATCAGATGCGCGCCGCTTTGCGTCATGATCTCGGGGATGCGGAATCCGCCGCCGATCTCCACCAGTTGTCCGCGTGAGATCACCACGCCTTTGCCGGCGGCGACCGCCGCCAGCATCAGCACCGTCGCTGCGGCGCAGTTATTCACGACCAGCGCCGCTTCTGCGCCGGTCAATTGGCGCAGCAACTGCTCCACCGCTTCACCGCGCTGCCCGCGTTCGCCGATGGTCATGTCGAATTCGAGCGGGCTGTAGTCGCGCCCAACGGCCAGCATCGCCTCTTGCGCTGCTCGGCTGAGCGGCGCGCGGCCGAGGTTGGTGTGGATGATCACGCCGGTTGCGTTCACGACCGTCGGCAGGCGCTCGGGGAAAGGTGCGCACAACACGGCGCGCGCCGTCGCGATCAGCTCATCGCGCGAGGGGAGCGGGGCGCCGTCGCGGACGGCCTGGCGGGCGCGGTTGAGCGCTTCGCGGAGCGCATGCACCACGCGCGCATGTCCTTCGGCTTCGACCAGCCCGTTGGCCTGCGCGAGCAGTTCGCTGACGCTCGGCAACTGCCGCAGCCTGTCGTTCAAGGACATCGCGCGGATTATACGGAGTCCCGTTCGACTATTCGCGTGACTGCGGCGGCCTTTAACTGCCGCGCTCGATCATTTGGATCGCCGCTTTCATGAAGCCCAGCGCGAAGGCCATGCCGGCGTGCCAGGGCGCAGCGCAGCTCATAGCCGGCGTGTGGTCGGGAATCAACACGCCGTCGAAGCCGTTCTTGTGCAAGATGCGCAGCACTCGGATCATGTCCACGTCCCCTTCGTCCACGAACACTTCTTCGTACGCCGGCACCTGGCCGCGCACGTTGCGGAAGTGGATGTAGCCGATGCGGCCGGTAGCGCTGTAGCGATTGACCATATCGTAGAAATCGGCGAAGCCATCCCGGCCGCCGAACGCCGGGCTCATCTCGGCCAGCGTGCCCAGGCAGAACTCCATGGCGTTGTAGGGCGACGGCGCCAGGTCCAGCATGCGCTGATACAGGTCCCAGCGATAGACCAGCCGCGGCGTGCCGCGCAGCGTAGGCAACGGCGGATCGTCAGGGTGCAGCGCTAATTTCACCCCGGCTTCCTCGGCCACCGGCAGCAGCTCGGCCAAGAAGCGCGCGAAACGGTGCCAGAGTTCCTCGTGCGTGATCGGCTCGATCACCCCAGAACGGCCGCTCGGGTCGAAGGTCTGGGCGTCATAGACCATGTTCCACACCATGCCTTTAGGAATCGGCGTTTCGGCGGCGTGGTGATAGCCGACCGAGACTGCGCCGCCGCGCGCGAACGGCCCGTGGTCGCGCCCCCACACCCCGGCCAGGCTGAAGTTGTAACCCATGATCGGGATTCCGGCCCGGCCCATGTCGCGGATGATCTGCTTAAGGTGGGCCATCTGAGCGTCGCGTCGAGGGCCGTCCAGCAGCACATCGTGCCAGTGCGCCGGCTCGAAGTTCTCGATGGCTTCCAGTTCGAGTCCTTCGGCGTTGATCGCTGCCTTTAAGTCGCGGAACCATTCGTAGGTCCATGTGCCCTCCGCCGGGTCGCTGACGCCAAAGCCATAGAGCGGTGAACCTTCGGTAGTGAGCGCCGCGCTGCCCGGCTTCTTAAAGTGGCCGACGATATGGGCGACGATGTGCGTTGCGCCGCACTGTTTGGCGAAGCGGAAGTTCTCCGCGTTGAGCATGTTGCCGTAGAGTCCGAGGCCGAGTTTCATGCTGAGAATTGAATCACAAGATGTTGTTTGGCGCAGCGCAGCGAATAAGTCGCGCAGGGAGACGGGCGATGGGGCGTAGGCTGTCTACACCATGCCGCGCTGCTTAATGGCTTCGTAGATCAACAGCGCGGCGCTCGTCGCCACGTTCAGCGAGTTGATCCGGCCGAACATGGGGATGCGCACGGCAGCGTCGGCCTGGTCGAGCCAGAATTTGGACAGCCCGTATTTCTCTTCGCCAACGGCAATCGCGCAGGGCTGGGTAAAGTCGAACCGCGTGTAGCTCATCGGCAGTTGCCCGTGCAGCGGATTGGGGGTGGCGGCAACAACACGCACACCGCGCTCGCGCAGCCAGGCCATCGCCTCAGCGCTCGCGCACTGCGCGACCGGCACGCTGAATAGCGCGCCCTGCGAGGCGCGCACTACGTTCGGGTTAGTGAGGTCGGCCTTGGGGTCGCAGAACAGAAAGGCGTCTACGCCGGCCGCGTCGCACGTGCGCAGCATGGCGCCCAGATTGCCCGGCTTCTCCACTGCTTCCACGACGAGGTAGAGCGGCGTGTGGCTGCGCGCCGGGGGCAGCCGTCCCAGCGAGAAATCTGGCCGCGCGATCACGGCCAGCCAACCATCTGGCCCATCGCGATAGGCCATCTTCTCGAAGACCGGCCGCGTGGTCTCGATCACCTCGGCGCCGGTGTCGCGCGCGCGCCACTGCAAGTTGTCGTGCGCGTTGGGGCTGCGCGCCGGCTTGAACAGCTCAGGGCAGATGAAAACGGTCTGCGGACGCGCGCCGCAATCCAGGGCCAGTGACAACGGATCGAAGCCTTCGACCAGCATCAAACCGTCGTCGTCGCGCCGGCGCTTGTCGCGCAGCGCCACGATGTGCTTCACGCGCGGATTGGTCAGGCTGGTGATGCGCATAGGGGATCACGTGAGCAATATCCTACCGCCGATTACCGGTGTGCAAGGCGGCGCCTGCATCGTCAGATCATCCCACGCCAGAGATGCGCGCCCGCCGGCTAGGCGCATTTTGCTGTAGAGGCGAGACCTAAGGGCAGGCGCAGGCATTGCCTGCGCCTGCCCTCGTATGTTGAGCTTGCCCCTCTCCAGAAACGCCCCGCTGGGCTTGGCCGATCAAGTTTGCCTCATAGGTTGAAGTGCGATAGTATCGGTCATCGTTTATGAACACCCCATCTTTGAAAGTAACCGATCACCGGCGAAAAGCAACTCATGCGCTGTGGCTGCCCTTCTCGCGCGCGAGCGACCTCGAAGCAGAAGGCGGGCCGGTTGTAATTGACCACGGAGAAGGAGTCTGGCTGTGGGACGCCCAGGGGAGGCGTTATCTGGACGGCGTCGGCGCGCTCGAGGCGATGGCGATCGGTCACGGTCGCGCTGAACTGGTGGAAGTCGCTGCGCGACAAATGCGCAAGCTGGCCTTCCTGGACGTTTTTCGCTATGCGTCGCAGCCGGCGATTGATTTGGCGGACACCCTGCTGGACATTGCCCCGCCCAACATGGCGCGCGTGTTCTTCGCCCCAGGTGGTTCTGAGGCGGTCGAGACGGCGCTCAAGCTGGCCTTTCAGTATCACTATCTCAGGGGCGAACCGCAGCGGCGGAAGGTGATCTGTCGTCAGGGCGCGTATCACGGCGTGACGTTCGGCGCTATGAACTGCGATGGGCGGTATCACGCCACGCGCACCGATATCTATCTGGGCGACGTGTGATTCGGGGAGGTTGCGATGGGTCCGGCCAAAGGGCCGGGATGGGGCAAAGGCGCGCGCCATACGGCCGGCGCCGAAGAATTCAGGCAGAAGGTGATGGAGATCGGCCCGGATCGCGTGGCCGCCATCATCGTGGATCCCGTCGCCACAGCGTCGGCAGTGGCGACGCCGCCGGCCAGCGACTTTCAGGCATTGCGGGCGCTGTGTGATGAATTCGGCATCTTGCTCATCGCCGATGAAGTGATCGCCGGCTTCGCCCGCAGCGGTCGCATGTTCGTGAGCCAGCTATACGACGTGCAACCTGACTTCTTGACGCTCTCCAAGGCCCTATCGTCCGGCTACATGCCCATCGGAGCGACACTGGTGAGCCAAAAGGTCATTGACGTGTTCAACAGCGCCAACCCGGCTGATAACATCTTCACGCACGGCCACACCTACAGCGGTCATCCGGTTGCCTGCGCGGTCGCGCTGGAGAACATCCGCATCCTTGAGCGCGAAGGGCTGGCCAGCCGCGCGGCGCAGATGGGCGAGTATCTCCAGCGCGGCCTGGAGAGCCTCAGCAGCCACGCCTCCTACGTGGATGCGCGCGGCGTCGGGATGTTGCGCGGCTTGGAGTTGGTCGGAGACGACGAAAGGGTCGGCGCTTTGGGCAGCGCGCGGGCTGCCTGCTTGTGGTTGCGCAAGCGCCTGCGCGACCTCGGCTTGATCACCCTCACCATCCATCCCGGAACGGTGTTCTTGCTCGCCCCACCCTTGATCATCGAGCGCGCGGAGATTGACGCGCTGATCGAAATTCTGGATCGCGGCTTGCGCGAACTCGATCGGGCTTTGGCGGGCTGAAGAGAGCGCGGGCGCAAACAGCGCGCTTAGGCGCCTTGAGCGATGCGCACTTTCCTGCTCCAACGTTCGCCGGCACCTGAGCTGCTGGACGAGCGCGCCTACCGTGACATAGAAGAGCTGCGCGGCAACTTGCGCGACATGGCGCGCTACGACTACCGCCTGGGCGTCTTCGCGCTGGCGATGCAACTGATCAATGCTGCGCTGCCGCCGGCTGCGGCCGGCTACACCGGCCTGGACGTCGGCTGTGGGTCGTGCGACTTCATCGCCTATGCCCGGCAAGCCGCGCCGTCCGCACGCTGGTGGGGCGTGGATGTGTCGCCCGACGTGCTGCGCGTCGCGCGCCAGGAGCACCCCGAGCTATTCGTGATTTGCGCTCAAGGCATGCGCCTGCCGCTCGCCGATGCCAGCGTGGACGTGGCGACATGCGTTCACGTGCTGCACCACCTCAACCCGCCGGAAGCCATCGGTTTGCTGCGTGAACTCCGTCGCGTTGCTCGGCTGCGGGTGGTATGCCTGGACTTGAGCCGAAATGCGAGCACGCTTGTCGGCGCTTGGCTGCTGACGCGGCTGACCAGCCGCAACCGACTGACGCGCGCCGATGGCGTGCAGTCGGTCCGCCGCGCCTACACGGCGGCCGAAGCCGCTGCGCTCGCCCGGCAGGCCGGCTGGGCCGATTTCGACATCCGCCTTCATGGGCCGTTCCGTTACGCCCTGACGCTGATGCGGTCACTCGCATAACGACATGAGCGCGCGCGCAATGTTCAGCGCTGCCTGGGGGCGCGCCAGCGCCTTAGAGGCGCGTCGCACTCGCGCGAGGTCATCGGGGTTGTTCAGCCACCGTTGGAGTTGTGCGACAACCGATGCCGGCGTGGGACACCATGCTGCTGCGCCGTGGCTGACGGCATAGTCGCGCGGGCCTTCCTCCTGGCCGGGCAGCGCGTCGAAGATGATGATGGGCAGTCCGGCGGCGAAGCCCTCGGCCAGCGTGGTCGAGCCGGCCTTGGTGATCAGCACGTCCGATGCCCCCATCCACTCCGGCACGTCGTCCACGAAGCCCAGCACCTGCGTGGCCGGGCCGGCGATGTCTCTGCTCAGCGCCTGGCGCAGCGCCTGATTGCGTCCACAGATGACGACCAGTTGCACGGGTAGGACGGCGGGGGGGGGGGAGCCCCGCCCCCACGCCCCCAACCCCCCCCCCCACACCACCCCCCCCCAGCGACCAAAACCGC
>JBKBID010000002.1:72453-154717 GCA_046299515.1 Thermoflexales bacterium
CGTCTGCCCCCCGGGGCCGGGGTTGGGCGGGGGGGGGCCCCCCCCCCCCCCGTCCTGTCCAGCAACCCCGCGCCTTCACCGCCGCCCAAGAGCAGCACAACCGGGAGATCGTCCCGCAGGCCGCGTTCGGCGCGCGAGCAGGCCCCACGCTTCACGCGCGCTTCAAGCGAGGGGATGACCGGCTGGCCGGTGATGATCACCCGCTGAGGCGGTATGCCGCGCGCGATAAGCTCTTCGCGCGCCTCTTCCGTGGGCGCCGTGACGACATCGGCGAACGGCGTGACATGAAAGCTGTGGATGTGGCTGAGGTCGGTCACCACGTGCGCGTAGCGCGCGCAGGGCGCCCACAAGCGCATGGCCGGCGGGACAAACGGATTAAAGTGCGGCTGGCACGACACATAAACGTCGGCCGGATGCTCGCGAAATAGCGCGCGCAGGCGCTCGCCGTCCAGCTTGCTCAGCAAAGCGCCCACCTTCTGCATGCGCCGCACATCGTCGAGCGCAATATAGTTCAAATAGTGCAACCATCGCGCATGGCTAATTGCGACACGGTAGGTGGCCTCGCTGTGGTTGAAAGGGCGAGGGAGATAGCCGATGGCATTGATCGTCTCCACGCGGTGCGGCTTGCCGTTGAGTGTCGCAAAGGCTTGCTGAATGCTGTCGGCGGCGGTGCGATGTCCGCCTCCTGTGTCGGAGTACAGAAGCGCGAAGGTGGCCATTCCCGTCGCATTCTAAAACGCTCAACTCACGGGAGCGTTCATCCGGGCGCCTTTCGATGCAGGGACGAGATAGGGCAGGCCAGGCATCGCCTGCGCCTACCCTCGCCATGTCGCGCGTATCCCTTGCCAAGAATGCGCACTGATCCCGCGGAGTATGATAGGCGCATCACATCACTGGTACAGAGGTTTTGTCCACATGCGCAATAAGATCACCATCGTCGGCGCCGGTTTCGTCGGCGCGACCACCGCTCACTGGCTGGCCGAACGCGAACTGGGCGACATCGTCCTGCTCGATATCCCTGCTACTGAAACCATGCCCAAGGGCAAGGCGCTCGATTTGGAAGAAGCCGGCCCGGTCGTCGGTTACGACACCAAGATCACCGGCACTACGGATTACGCCGACACGAAGGACAGCGACATCGTCGTTATCACCGCCGGCGTAGCCCGCAAGCCCGGCATGACCCGCGAAGACCTGGTCGGCACCAATCAGAAGATCATCACCGAGGTCGCTAACAACATCGCCGCGACGTCGCCCAACGCTATTGTCATCGTCGTCACCAACCCGCTCGACACAATGGCTTATTTGGCCTACAAGATCCTCAGCCGGCATGGCTTCACCAAGAACCGCGTGATGGGCCAGGCCGGCGTGCTGGATAGCGCGCGCATGCGCGCGTTCATCGCGCAAGCGTTAGGCGTGAGCGTGCAGAACACGCACGCGTTCGTGTTGGGCGGCCATGGCGACGAGATGGTGCCCCTGGTGCGCTACTCGACGGTGGCCGGCATCCCGATCACCGAACTGCTGCCGCCGGAGCGCGTCGAGGCGATTGTGCAGCGCACGCGACAAGGCGGCGCGGAGATCGTCAACCTGCTCAAGACCGGCAGCGCCTATTACGCGCCGGGCGCGGCGGTCGCCGAAATGGTCGAAGCGATCCTGAAGGATCGCAAGCTCATCCTGCCCTGCGCGGCATACTTGGAAGGCGAATACGGCCTGACGGACATGTACTTCGGCGTGCCGGTCAAGCTCGGTCGCAACGGCATCGAAGAAATCATCCAGATCAAGCTGCTGCCCCACGAACAGGAGATGCTCAACAAAAGCGCTGCGTTGGTGCGCAGCACGATGAGCGCACTGCAAGGGGTATAAGCGATGAGCCTGTAGCGTTGTCCTTGAGGAGACGTGAGAAGCCTGCGCGCCTGTCTGCTCGACGAGCCGTTGCCACGGTTGATGGCGATGGCTGACTTATGGGACGCGCCGATCGAAGCGACATCGGCGCGCGACGTGGCAGGAACGCTGGCGCTCTATATGCTTCAGCGCGAACGGCTGGCAGCGGCCCGCGCGTCACTGCCGCCGGATGCGCGCAGCGCGCTCGACGCCCTGGTGTCCGCCCGCGGCCGGATGCCCGCAGCAGCGTTCGAGCGACGCTTCGGCGGCATCCGGCCAATGGGCCCCGGCCGACTCGAGCGCGAACGCCCCTGGCAGTCGCCGGCCAACGCCGCCGAGCACTTGTGGTACCGCGGCTTTATCTTTCGCGCCTTCGACCGGCTGAGCGGCGCGCCTACCGAAGTGATTTTTGTGCCGGGCGATATGCTTGCGCTGCTGGGCGCCGAGCCGCATGCGCCTCATGACGAATTCATCGCCTCGCAGGCGCCGCCATCCGACCTTCGCCCGTCGAAGTGCCTCGATGATGTCGTCACGCTCCTGTGTTTCATCCGCAACCACGAGGTGCGAACGAAGGCCGGCGATGCATGGGACGCGGCGTCGCGGCGGACGGTAGCGCCGATGTTGCGCGACCCGGACGGCGCAATCGAAAACGATCCCAACGGACGCTTCACCTTTCTCACTCACCTGCTTGCGCGCCTGGGCTGGACGCGGCCGGAGCAGGGCCGGCTGCGGTTGACCCCACAGCCGGTCGCCCAATGGCTGCAAAGCGCGCCGGATGCGCAACGCGACGCCTTGTTCACCGCCTGGTTGAACGACCCTGAATGGAACGACCTCGCGCATGTGGATGGGTTGGCCCTGGAGATGACGCATACATGGTCGAGCGATCCCGCGCGCGCGCGCAAAGCGATCGTTAGCTTATGGGAGAAGTGGCGCTCGGAGCGCGGGGCGACGACGCGCTCAGCCTACGCTGATTCTCCTGCTTCGTCCCTGGAACGATCGCTCATCTCTGATTTCGTCGCATACGTCCATCAGCGCGCCCCTGATTTTGCTCGCCCCGACGGGCGCTATGACACGTGGCACGTGCGCGACGCGCGCACCGGCGAATTCCTGCACGGCTTCGAGAACTGGGAGCGCGTGGAGGGGGCGTTGATCCGCTACATCATCGAAAAGCCACTGCGCTGGTTGGGCGACTCAGACGAGGCCGACGCCGACCCGCCGACGCCGCCCTTCCGGGTAACCGCTGACGGCCGGATCATCGTCGCGCGCCACCTGAGATATGAGCGGTTTCAGGTGGCGCGCGTGGCTGACTGGATCGAGACGCGCGCGGATGCCTACGCCTATCGGCTCTCTCCCCGCTCGCTCGACCGTGCGCGCGCGCAGGGTATTCGCGCCGGCCGTGTGGTCGAGTTCTTGGAGCAAACCGGCGGTCAGGCCCTGCCGACCGGCCTGAAGCGGGCATTGCTGCGCTGGGAAGAGCGCGGGGCCGAGCTGAGGTTGGAGACGACGGTCATCTTGCGCGCTCAGGACGGCGCGACGATGGACGCGCTGCTGCGTCTGCCCCAGATGCGTCGCTTGGTGGCCGAGCGCTTGGCGCCGAATTGCATTGCCATTCGCCCGCGCGATGTTGAGGCCGCGCGCACTGTGATTGCCGAAAGCGGGCTGCTGGTGGACGCTGCGCAGTCGTCCGGCTGCTGAGACCGGCGCGCCGTCCAGAGGTTTTGTCCTCCACAGTGCAGGTGTATTTCTGACGAGGGGCAGGCGCAACATACGAGGGTAGGCGCAGGCATTGCTTGCGCCTACCCATGTCTCGCCCCTGCGACACAACGCACCCGGTTATAATGCCGCACAGCTTTATTATGCTGCATTAGCCGCCCCGCCCTGGTGACAATCCGCAGGCCGTTCACGGCGCTGCGTTTGTCGCGTTGGCGAGGCGGCTTTTTGACGCCGGTGCTCTTCGTCTCTTGCCGATAGCGAGGAGCAGGGTCGCAATCATGGAAGACAAGCTGGCAGGCATCGAACAGAGATACGAGGAACTCGCGCAGCGGATGGCCGATCCGGAGCTGACCAACGATTATCCGCGCTACGCAGAAGTCGCGCGTCAGCACAGCGAGTTAGAGCCGATCGTGCAGAAGTACCGCGAGTGGAAGCGCGTTCGACAAGAGCTGGCCGACAACGCGCTGTTAGCCGAGGGCGAGGATGAGCTGGCCGAGTTGGCGCGCGCGGAGCTGGAGCCGCTGCGCGAGCGCGCCGCTGCGCTGGAGCAGGAGCTAAAGCTCATGCTCGTCCCTAAGGACCCGCGCGATGATCGCGACGTGATCATGGAGATCCGCGCCGGCGCCGGCGGCGAGGAGGCCGCATTGTTTGCTGCCGATCTTTTTCGCATGTACAGCCGTTACGCCGAGAGCCATCGCTGGAAGGTGGAGCTGATTGACGCCAACGAAACCGGCATCGGCGGCTTCAAAGAGATCATCTTTGCCGTCAAAGGCAAGGGGGCGTACTCCCGGCTGAAGTTCGAGAGCGGCGTGCATCGGGTGCAGCGCGTGCCGGCCACCGAGGCCAGCGGCCGCATCCATACCAGCACGGTCACCGTGGCGGTGCTGCCGGAGGCGGACGAGGTCGAGGTCAACATCCCACCGAGCGATATCGAGATCGAGACCTTCCGCTCGCGCGGCGCCGGCGGCCAAAACGTGCAGAAGAACGAGAGCGCCGTGCGCATCATCCATAAGCCGACCGGCATCGTCGTGGCCGTGCAGGATGAGCGCAGCCAAACGCAAAACCGGCTGCGCGCCATGGCCATCTTACGCGCGCGGCTTTATGAGATTGAACAGAGCAGGCTGGCCAATGAGCTGGCGCAGCAGAAGCGCGAACAGATCGGCACCGGCGAGCGCAGCGAGAAGATCCGCACCTACAACTACCCGCAAAATCGTGTGACCGACCATCGCATCGGCCTGGACGTATACCGCTTGCCGGAAGTGCTGGAGGGCGACCTCGACGTGTTCATTGACGAACTGGCCGTCCGCGAGCAGGCCGAGCGATTGCAGGCGGCGGGGGTGTGAGAGATTGCGGTCGCCGGTTGGGGATCGAATTGGACAAAGATATTCGCGCCGCCCTGCGCGCGGCAATCGCCCAACTCGACGCCGCGCGCGTAGATGCGCCGACCACGACGGCGCGTCTGTTGCTGGCGCACGCGCTCGACAAGCCCAAGGAGTGGCTCGTCGCGCATGGCGATGCGCAGCTCGACGCGGCGGCGCAGCAGCGCTTTGGGGCGCTGTTGCGCCGCGTGGTCGCGCATGAGCCGCTCGCCTATGTCCTCGGCCGCCGCGAGTTCTACGGCCTCGATCTGATCGTGGATCCGCGGGTGCTCATCCCACGGCCGGAGACGGAGATGCTCGTCGAGTTGGCGCTCGACGAATTAAGGGCCGCCCATCTCAGCCCGTCCCCCCTCGGCTCTCGATTTTCGGTCTTGGATGTGGGCACGGGCAGCGGCGCGATTCCGATTGCGATCGCAAAGCATGCGCCGGGTGCACACCTCTTGGCGACCGACATCAGCGCTGATGCGCTCGCCGTGGCGCGCCTAAACGCCGAGCGGCACGGCGTCGCCGATCGCATCACCCTGTTGCAGGCCGACCTGCTGGATGGCCTTGCCGCGCTGCCCCCTATCGTCACGGCCAACTTGCCCTACGTCACGCGCGAGGAAATCGAAGGACTGCCGCCGGAGATCCAAGCGCACGAGCCGCGCATCGCGCTCGACGGCGGCGACGACGGCCTGGCGCTGGTGCGACGGCTGCTGGCGCAGGTTGCGGCGCGCATGGCGACGCGCGATCGCGCCTCTCGGCCGCGCGCGGTCTTTCTCGAGATCGGCGCATCGCAAGGGCCGGCTGCCCTGGCGGCCGCGCGAACCCTTCTGCCGCGCGCGCAGGCAGAGGTTAAAAAAGACTTGGCCGGCTTAGACCGCGTATTGGCCATTCGCCTTTCATGAGCGATGCTTCGCGATAATCGGTTGTGTGCTGCCCGCCATCAGTTGTCAACCATTACAACATGAGTTACCCAACGGCGCCGTTTGCCCTGCTCGCCCTCGACCTCGATGGCACCACCGTTCATCATGACATGACCGTATCGCCGCGCGTGCTGCGCGCCGCCCAGATGGCCATGCAGAGCGGCGCGCTGGTGACAATCGCCACCGGCCGCAACGTGCCCAGCACGCGACCGTTCGCGGCGCTTTTCGGCGTTAATGCGCCGGTCATCTGCCAGCAAGGCGGGTTGATCTACGACTACCGCAGCGAAACCACGCTCCTGCGCATCACCCTGCCGCATGCGCTGACGTGCGAGCTGATCGCGCTCGAAGCTGAGCACCCCGAATGGCGCGCCGTCATGTATCAGGACGAGCGCATCTTCGTCCGCGATGGCGAATTCTTCCGCCACATCCATAGCTTGGTCGGCTTTGAGCCGACCGTCGCGCATGACCTGTGCGCCGCGCTCGACGGACGCGACGCCGACAAAGTGCTGTTTGCGGTCGAACCCGACGATGCGCCGCGCGCGCTGGCGCATCTGCGCGCATTAGTCGGCGACCGCGCGACCGTGGTGCAGTCCCATGCTCGCTTCGTGGAAGTGAATCCGCTCGGCGCCGACAAAGGCAGCGCACTGCGCTGGTTAGCCGGCCGTCTGAGCGTGCCGCGCGAGCGCGTCATGGCGATCGGCGACCAGGGCAACGACGCCACGATGGTCGCCTGGGCCGGCTTCGGTGTGGCGATGGGCAACGGCAACGACGTGACCAAAGCCGTCGCCGACTGGATCGCCCCCAGCATTGAGGAGGACGGCGCAGCGGTCGCGATCGAGAAATTTGTGCTCGGGGGCGAAGGATGAATCACCTGGGATTCACCCCTGGTCGCTAACGGCCAGACCGATGTTCTTCGCGCGCGACTCCTCGGCCAGGCGCGCCTTGTAGTCGAGCACCTTCTGCAACAGCGCGGGGTCGTGGGCGGCCAGCATCTGCACGGCCAGCAGGCCGGCGTTCTTCGCGTTGCCGATGGCGACGGTGGCGACGGGCACGCCGGCCGGCATCTGCACGATGGACAGCAGCGAGTCGAGGCCGCTCAGCGCCTTGCTCATCACCGGCACGCCGATCACCGGCAGCGGTGAGAAAGCCGCGAGCATGCCCGGCAGGTGCGCTGCGCCGCCGGCTCCGGCGATGATCACCTTCACGCCGCGCTCGTGCGCCGTTTTGCCATACGCGGCCATGTCGTCCGGCGTGCGATGCGCCGAGACGATGCGCATCTCATAGGGCACGCCGAACTGCTCGCACACTTCGGCGGCGGCCCGCATCGTCGGCAGGTCGCTGTCGCTGCCCATCACGATGCCGACCAGGGGGGGAGCGAGGCGAGAGGAAGTCATGTCGCGCGTCTGTAATGTGGCTCAGGCGTCGCGGGTGAACTGCCGATGCGCAAACTCACCATTTGCGTTGCTGGCTCAGCTCCTCGCGCAGCCGCAAGTAGGAATCGTAGCGCGCCTGGCTGATCTCGCCGCGCTTGAGCGCGCGGATCACGGCGCAGCCCGGCTCGTGCGTGTGCGTGCAATCTGAGAATTCGCACTGGCTGACCAGCGGCGCAATCTCGCGATAGTATCCATCCAACTCCTCGGCCTGCACGTCCCAGATAGCATAGGCGCGGATGCCCGGCGTATCGGCGATCCAGCTACACTCGTCGAGCTGCACCAGCTCGGGCACGACCGTCGTGTGCCGGCCCTTCTTCAGCGCCTCGCTGATGCGACCGACCTCTTTGCCCAGGCCGGGCTTGAGCGCGTTCAGCAGGCTGCTCTTCCCCACGCCGCTCTTGCCGGTGAGCACGCTGAGCTTGCCGTGCAATCGCTCGCGCAGTCGCGCGATGCCGGCATGCGCCGGATGATCGGCGTGTATAGACGTGTAGATCACCTCATAGCCCAGCTGCTCATAGATTGCGAACATCGCGCGCGCCTCGTCCAGGCCCACCAGGTCTACTTTGCTGGCCACGATCACCGCCGGCAACTGTTGCGCCTCCGCGCCGACGAGATAACGGTCGAGCATGCGCGGATGGAACTCCGGCTCGGCGCACGCAAACACAAAAGCCACCGTGTCCACGTTGGCGACGATTACCTGGCGGATCTCCTGGCCTTGCTTGCCGCGCGCGGTGAACACCGGATCGAGCCGCGACAGTGTGCGCCCGCGCGGCGCGACGGCGATGATGCGCCCGTTCACCAGGCCCTCGCTCTTCACCGGCTCCACCGTCACCCGGTCGCCGACGGCCAACGCATCCTCTGTGTGCTTGCCCTTGGTCAGCCGGCCGGCGGCTTTGCAGACGAATTGGCTGCCGTCGTCGCAGTGCACGGTGAAGAAGCCGCTCTGCGCCTTGATCACCAGTCCGCGGTTAGTCATCGGCCGTTGCTCAGTCGAAAACCTCGCGATTTCATCGCTCCGCATTATGCAGGGGTTTTCAACTGAGCAAGTCGCAACCCTATAGCCCGCGCTACAAAGGCTGTCCCTTCATCCGCATCCGTACGCGGCCCTTTGTTAGAACACCCAGCAGGCCTCCGCCGAAAAGTGCACCGAGAGCGTCTCTCCCACGCTCGGCATCTGTAGCTTTCGCTCGTTGAACATGTCCAGGGCCAGCGTGTGCCCATCCACGTTCAGGTGCACGCGAATGATAGAGCCTAGATACGTCACCGACGCCACCCGCCCGTGCAAGTTGTTGAACCCCTCCGCAGCGCCCAGCTTCAATTCCTCGGGGCGCACCGCCAGCCGAGCACTCCCCCCGTTCAGGCTTCCCAGTCGTTTGGTCTGAACGAGCTGAGTGCCCATCCGCACCCATCCACCGGCAAAGTCCACCACCTCCACCGGCAGCAAGTTGATGTGGCCGACAAACTGGGCAACAAACGCCGTGGCCGGCTCGTTGTAGATCTCGCTTGGGGCGCCGACCTGCTCGATCCGCCCTTGGCTCATCACCACGATCCGGTCTGAGAGCGACAACGCCTCTTCTTGGTCGTGCGTCACGTAAACCGTGGTGATCCCTAGCTGTTGTTGAATGTGGCGGATTTCCTGGCGCAGCTCCAAGCGGATCTTTGCGTCCAGCGCCGAAAGCGGCTCGTCGAGCAGCAGCACTTGTGGACGGATGGCTAGCGCGCGCGCCAACGCCACCCGTTGTTGCTGACCGCCGGAGAGTTGGTGCGGGTAACGTCCGGCGAACCGCTCCATCTGGATCAAAGCCAGCATTTCTGATACGCGCTTCTCGATCTCGGCCTTCGACTTGCCCGCCACCTTCAGGCCATATCCCACGTTCTGCGCCACCGTCATGTTGGGGAACAGGGCATAGGACTGAAACACCATGCCCACATTGCGCTTGTGGGGCGGGGCGTAGGTCAGGTCTTTGCCGCCGATGCGGATCGCGCCGGCGGTGGGCAACTCGAAGCCGGCGATCATGCGCAGCGTGGTGGTTTTGCCGCAGCCGCTGGGGCCAAGGAACGAGACAAATTCGCCTTGGCGAACGGATAGGTTGAAATCCTCCACCGCGACCGCGCCGCCGAACGATTTGCGGACGTGCACCAGCTCAAGATGGTCCATGCCTAGCTCCTCCCGTGGGGCGCGCCTCACCTGCCGGTGAGCTGTTGCGACGCCGCGCTGCGGCTGAAGAACCGGATGAGGCCCAAGCTAAGCCAGGTGAGCGCGTAGCTGATAATCGCCAGGGCAGCCGGCTCGTAGGCCTTAGTAAGGCCGAGCAACTGCATGTAAGGCCCTAGCGCCGGGCGCACCAAGAAGCTGGCCAAGATCAGCTCCCCCATCACGGTGGCGAAGCAGATGAGCGCGCCGCTCAGGAGCGCCAACCGCAAGTTGGGGAAGATGACATCTACCAGCACTCGAAACCCGTTCGACCCCAGGCTCTGCGCCGCTTCGGTGAGCGTGCGCACGTCAATCGTGCGCATGCCGATATCCACCGCCCGGAACATGTAGGGCATCGAGACAACCACGTAACCCGCCACTATCAACACGTCGGTGGTGAGCGGCGTGAGCGTCAGTTGCAGCGGCGGGCGCGAGAAGGTGCGAATGAGGCCAAACACATACACAATCGTGGGGATGATGAAGGGCAAGATGGCGATCAGCTCCACCAGCGGGCGGGCCTGCGGCGCCCGAAGGTGCATCCAATACACGGTTGGCACAAAGATTATGGCGCTGACCGCGATTGTGATCACCGCCATGACGGCCGAGTAGCGAAAGCCCTCCCAAAAGCGCGGGTCGGACAACACAATCTCGTAAGCCATCAAGCTCAGCTCGCCGCGCTTCATGCGCAGCGAGAAGTCGAGCGTGCCGTAGAGCGGGACGAAGAAATAAAGCATGGCCAGCACGCCCCAGAAGATGGCCCAACCGTTGCGCTTGCGAGGAGGAACGTTTATGCTCGTATCCATCGGGAAGTTTGGCGCTGCAACACGCCGTAGGCTGCGATGGTGATGGCCATGATGATCACCATCCCCAGCGCAAGCGCGTAACCCTCATGCGGGTTGCCTAACACGTCGCCGCGAATCTGCTGGCCGATGAAAATCGTCACCAGCGGGATGTTACCGCCGGTGAGCGCCTGGGCGGTGGCGTAGGCGCCGAACGAGTTGCTGAACAGCAGCAGCGCCGCGCCCAGGATGGATGGGGTCAACACCGGAAGCGCCACATCGCGCCAGTATTGCAGCCCCGACGCGCCCAGGCTGTCCGCCGCCTCGCGCCATTCGCGCCTCAGCCCTTCTATCGCAGGCGTGATGGTCAGCACCATCAGGGGAAACTGGAAGTACAGATACGCCAACACCAAGCCTCCCAAGCTATAGAGGTTAAATCCGTGGTCGTAAGGATTGAAGGGGCATACCTGTTCGCCCTGCGGCCCGGGCAGACAGACGCTCTTGAGCAGAGCGGTGAGGAAGCCGGTGCGCCCAAGCGTGGCGATGAAGGCAAAGGCCAACGGCACGCCGCCAAAGTTGGCCGCCAGGCCGGAGAAGGTCATGATGACGCTGCGCATCCAGCGCGGCGCGCCGCCGATCGTCACCGAGTACGCCACAAAGAAGCCAAACGCGCCGCCAAGCGCCGCCGTCAAGAAGCTCACCTGCAAGCTGGTGAGGTAGGCCCTGATGACGTTGGGATTGCGGAAAACGGCTACGTTCTCCAGCGTGAACGCGCCGCTGCGATTGAGGAAGGCGCCGGTGAACAGGTTGAATGAGGGGATGATGAAGAAGAACAGAATGAAGGCGAAGAACGGCAGCAGGCCGACCCAGCTCCAGATCAAACGCCTGCGTTCCCCTGAACGCTGGGCAATGGGCAAAGCGATGTTCATACGCAGCGCGACAGCGGCAACGATACAGACGCAAACGCTGCGTGACCTGGCTTGCGCCGGGCCACGCAGCAGCAAAGCGCGCGGCGGCTACTTAATGTCCAGGCCGACCACGCTATCCCACCGGTTCTTGATGAGTTCGCGCGCGGCGCTCAGTTGTTCGCGGCTGGGGACAATCGCATTTTTGATGATCTCCGGCGAGGGGAGCTTGGCTTTCAAGTCCTCCGGCACCACGCCGCGATTGAGCATATCCTCCAGCCGGGCCGGCGCGCAGTATCCCTTCATCCAGAGCAAGTGGCCCTCGTCAGAATACAGGAACTCCTGCCAAAGCCGTGCTGCGGCAGGGTGCGGCGCGTAGGCGCTGATGGCTTGCAGGTAAGAGCCGCCCCAGTTAACCGACTTGGGATAGACGATCTCCAGCGGCGGGTTGCCCTTGAAGGCTTCCACGTTCGCAAGCGCCAGGTAGTTCCACTGGAAGGTGATAGGGGTCTCGCCTTTGGCGATGGAGCCGGTGTTGGCGATCAGTGGCAACAAGTTGCCGCGCGCGTTTAGCTCCTTGAAGAACTCAAGGCCAGGCTGAATGTTGTCCAGCGAGCCGCCGTTGGCGATAGCCGCAGCATACACCGTCTGTGCAGCCTGGTTGGATGAACGCGGGTCGCCGGCCAGCGCGATCTGGCCCTTGTACTTCGGGTCCAGCAGGTCAGCCCAGTCGCGGGGCACGTCCTTCACCACATCCAGGTTGACTTCAAAAACCAACACACCGCTGTAGTCCGTGTAGAAGTAACCATCTGGGTCCTTTGGACCGGCGATCGTGTCCCATGTCATAACCTTGTATGGAGCCAGCAGGCCCTCCTCTTTGGCAACCGGGCCGAAGGCGACGCCGACGTCGATCACATCGGGCGCTTGCGGGCCTTTGTTCTCGCGGTTGTCGCGGATGGCCTGGAGCTCGTCGGCCGAGCCGGCTTCGGGGTTGATAGAGTTGACCTTGATGCCGTATTTCTGGTTAAAGGTCTTCATCATCTCGCCGTAGTTGCACCAGTCGTCCGGCAGCGCGATGACGTTCAACTCGCCCTCGGCCTTCGCGGCGGCGATCAGCGCCTCCATGCCGCCTCCCTCGGCAGCCGAGCGGACTTTGCTCCAGTCTACTTGCTTCGCAGGCTGAGCCGCGGGTCTGGCAGGAGGAGCGGCTGTGGCGCAGGCGCTCAAGGCGACGGCTAACAGGGATAGCAGCGACCCAAGACGGGTGATTGATTGGTATTTCGACATATCTAAAGTCTCCTGAGATTTGCTGCGCAGTCAGTGTTCCGCACAGCCGCTCTGGAATTATCGGATTCGAGATTAAGGTAATGCTAAGGTGGAGCTCCAGACTGTCCTGACTCCGCAACGCAATCGGCAGGTTGATGAGCAGCGCCGTGGGACACGCGCGAATTGCTCTGTTCCTTGCCTCACTCATTCTCCCGCCGATCGCGCGGCGTGGGGGAGATCGCTAAACCGTAGTAAGCCTCGATGATTTGACGCACCAACGGCGCAGCATAGCTCGACCCCTCGCCGATGTTCTCCAGCAGCGCGGTGACGACGATCTCCGGCGCATCGGCAGGCGCGTAGGCGGTGAACCAGGCGAAGGGCTTAGCGTTGCCGCCGGCCTGCGCCGTGCCGCTCTTGCCGGCGACGATCAGCCGGCGCGCGCTTGCGCGCGACTGCGCCGGAATGCGGCTGCACAGGACGACGCGGCCCTCGGCGTCGAAGCAGTAGTCAAAGCCGGCGAAGCGATACGTCGTCGTTCCTAATCGCGCGTCGCGCGTCACGCCGACCATGCCGCGTTGAATCGCCTCGAGCGCGGCTGTGGTGAGCGGCAGCCGAGCGGCGGGTTCCGCGCTGCGCTTCAGGCGCGGCGAAGCAATCAGATATGGCCGCCGCACAAATCCGCCGTTGGCGATGGCGGCGGTCATCTGCGCGACCTGCAGCGGCGTGACCAGCATGAAGCCCTGGCCGACCGCCAAATTGACCGTGTCGCCGCCCGTCCACGCTTCGCCGAGCGCCCGCTGCTTCCAGTCCGGGTCGGGCACCAGCCCGGCTGCTTCAGGCAGTTCGATGCCCGTGCGCGCGCCGAAGCCGAACTTGCGGGCATACTCGCCCAACACATAGGCGCTCTTCTCCTGCAGCCGCTTGCCCACTTCGTAGAACACGACGTTGCATGATGCGGTGAGGCCGGCCTGCAGGCTGATGCGCCCATGTCCGCTGCGCAGCCAACATGTCTTGCGAAACGCGACGCCATAGCCATCCCAGAAGCCGGGGTCGCGGAACACCTCATCGGGCGTCGTGACGCCTTCGCCGATGCCGGCGGCCATCGTCACCATCTTGAAGGTTGAGCCAGGCGGATATTGTCCCTGCGTGGCGCGATTGAGCAGTGCGCCCTCCTGAATCGCCCGACCGGTTACGTTGGTCTGCGAGAAGGTGGGCGAACTGGCCATCGCCAGCACAGCCGAATCCTCGGCGCGCAGCACCACGACCGCGCCGCGACGTTCGCCCAGCAAGCGCTGCGCCGCAAGTTGCAAGGCCGGGCTGATGGTGAGCGTGACATCTTGCCCGCGGACAGCCGGCCGCTCCGCCAGGACGGTCAGATAGCCGCCGGAGAAGAGTTTCAACGCCCCGCCCGGCGCGCCCCCGATGAGCGCATCGGCGGCGGCTTCGACGCCGGACAGCCCGATTTGTTCATCACCCTGGAAGCCGCGCGCGCGATATGCCGCCAGCGACTCCGGTGGGATAAATCCGACAAGGCCGACGACGTGCGGAGCGAGGTCCGGGTTGGGATAGTGTCGTTGGAAGCGCGAGCGCGCGCTAATCGCCGGAAAGCGTTTAATTTGATCGTAGTATTCGTCTATCAATGCCTCGTCCACATCGGCGATGGGGGAGAACCAGTCTTTCGGCTGATTGGCATATTTAGCCTTGATCTCCTCCGGCGTCAGTCGCGTGATTTGGCTGAGCAGGTCGAGCAGGCGTTGCTCTTCGTCGGAGTCGGCGATTGCGCCGCGCTGCACGCCGATGGTGATGAACTCGCGCTGGATGGCCAGCGGGGTGCCGTCGGCAGCGTAGATCGCGCCTCGGTTAGTTTCTTCGCGCTCCATGCGCAGAATGCCGCTCGTTAGGCCAGGGATGATGGCGTCGGGCGTCCACCGCGCGCGCCAATCGTCAGCCGATGGGTCGAAGACTAACCCAAGTGTGCTGGTCACCTCAAACGCGCCCACCAGGCTGCTCTCCCAGCGCGTGACGAGCGTGGCCGCGGCGCGCTCATCCTGATACAGCAGCCCGCCGCGCAGTTGCGTTTCTGCGCGCGTGGCCAGGGCGATGGCGCGTGCGGCTTCGTAGCGGCCGCGCAGCTCATCGGCGTCTTTCAACTCGGCGCGCGAAGACGCATCGAGCAAGGTGAACGCAGCGACAAAATCTTGCCGGTTGATTGCGTCAACGAAGGCGTCGGCCACTGCGGCCGCAGAGAGCAGCTTGGGAGCGGGTTGGCGGGTAGGCGAAGGGGCAGATGGGGTGGGGAGCGCGGGATCGAGCGCGGGCGTCGAATTCACGCATGAGGCCGCGATGACTGACGCGGCGGCCCAGACGAGCATCCCTCGTTTCAATTTCATGCGTGTTCGACAGGTGCTCACGAAGCAATGCGCGACACAGCGATTGTAACTGCTGTGCGGCACGTGAAGCGACGCATCATGCTCAACGCGGCTTCTCCCGATGAAACTCGCGCCCGCCGAACCGATGAAGGTTATAGCGCGACGCGCGCTTTGCGACGCTTGCGCCGGCCGTGATGGGCTGTCGGCTAAGCTCGCCACACGATCACGTGCGACTCGGCGTTATTCGGCAAGTGCTCGAAGACGCGCTCCAGCGGCGTCCCGTTAGCCATGCACAGCGCAGTTGCGATCGTCTTGCTGATCGCCGAAGGGATGGAAGGCGGCGTGCTCGGCGCGCGCTCGCAGCAAATGCGACAGCCGCGCGAAGATGCGCGCGCGCCGCGAGGCGCTATCGGCCAGCTCTTGTTCCAGCGCATCCCGCTCGAACTTTTGTCGGTTGATGGCGCGGTTGTAGCCGAGCTGCCGCACGCCCTCCGGCCACCCGCGCGATCCGAACAAGCTGTGGAAGTAAATGCCCGGCATCCCGATCATCGCCAGCATGATCGCATGCGCCGCGACGAAGCGATCGGCCGTCTCCGCTTCACCCGACGCACCGAAGCCGAGCGCGTCGAAGTAGTTGACGTTCATTTCATACGGGCTGCGCGAGCCGTCGCTGTTGTGCTTGTCGTTGATGAAACCGCCCACGGCCAGCGTCCGCTCAACCAGCGCGTCCACCTCGCGGCTGCTCAGAATGCCGCGCGCCGGGTTCAACCCGATGCCGTCGTGGGATGCCAGGAAGTTGAAGAACGTCGTTTGCCTTGAAGGCAAGGCGAGCGTGGCGGCCCACTGAGAAAGCGCGCGCGCGTCGCCGGTCTGCAGGGTGTGCAGCGTCAACGGCGGCAGCGCGAAGTTATAGACGAGCTGCGCTTCGTTCACCCCATCGCCGAAGTAGGCGATGTTGTCGCTATGCGGCACATTGGTCTCGGTGATCAGCCGGACGTGCGGCGCGACGGCGTCCAGCGCCGCGCGGAAGAGCCGCACTACGCGATGCGTGTTCGGCAGGTGGATGCAGGGGGTGCCGATCTCCTTCCAAAGGTAAGCGATCGCGTCCAGCCGGATGAAGTCCGCGCCGCGCTGCGCGTAAAACAGCAGCACATCCACGATCTCGGCCAAAACGTCGGGGTTGGCGTAGTTCAAATCTATCTGGTCGTCGCTGAAGGTGGTCCACACGGCGCGCCGGCCCAGCGCCGTGTCGAACGTCGTCAGCAGCGGCAGCGCGCGCGGCCGCGCGACTTGCGAGAGATCAGGATTGCCCTCCACTGCGATGAAGTAGCTGCGATACCGCTCCTCGCCGCGCAAGTAACCCTGGAACCAGGCGCTCTGCGACGAGATGTGATTGATCACCGCGTCGAACATCAGCCGGAAGCGCTCGCCCATGCGCTCAACGTCCGCCCACGTGCCCAGCTCCGGGTTGACCGCGCGATAGTCCACGACCGAGAAGCCGTCATCGGACGTATAGGGGTAGAACGGCAGAATGTGCACGGCGCTGACCACGCCGACGAGATGCCGAGCGCAGAAGTCGCCGAGCGTCTGGAGCGGCGGCCGGCCAGGCTCGCGAACCTGGTCGCCATACGTGATGAGCATCGCGTCGCGCTGCGTGAGGGCGTCGTCGCGCTTTGGCGTTACCGGCGGATGCGATTCGATGATCTTTCGCAATCGTTCGTAGGCTTGCCCGCCGAGCGCATCGCCGTATATGTCCGCGCATAGGGCGCGAACCCTGGCCAGGGCTTCGGATCGCAGGGCGGAGGTAATCATCGGCAGGCTTGTGCTGAGGAATTCATAGGCCGCGCAATTGCCGAACGCCGGCCGAGGCGCGGGGCAATCGGGATCTGATGATCGCATCACATTCTACCGCTTGCAGACGAGTCGCGACGAGCTGTGGCATGATTCGGAACACTGCAGCGACACGCCGCAAGGATGGTCGAGCGCCTATCATGAAAACCATCACACCTGAGAGCCTATACGACATCATCCTCCTCGACGACGCGCGCGTTTCTCCCGATGGCGCCTACGTCGCCTTTGTCCGCACGAGCGTAGATCGCAGCGGCAACAAATACAACCGCGCGATTTGGATCAAAGACTTGAGCGACCGGCGCGCGCCGGCGCGTCCACTCACCGCCAGCGTCAAAGACGGCTCGCCGCGCTGGTCGCCGGACGGACGCTATCTCGCTTTCATCTCGACGCGCGACGAGAAGCCGCAGGTGTTCATCCTGCCCATGCGCGAGCCTGGCGAAGCGCGCAGCATCACCGCGCACCCCAACGGCGTCGAGGCGTTCGAGTGGTCTCCCGATGGCAAGCGCATCGCCTTTACCGCGCGCATGCGCGCCGATGAGTGCGCGCGCGAGGACGAAGCCGCCTCGCAAGGCGCGGGGGGCCAAACGGAAGACGAATCCAAGCCGTCACAGGTCAAAGACGCCTGGGAGCTGAAGCGCGAGAAAGAGCAACAGCAACACGAAGAGGAGATGCGGCTCGACCCGCGCGTCGTCTCCCGCGTGCCCTACCGCACCGGCACGACGTTCATCGAAGACCGCTACGCGCACATCTACGTGGTGGACGTGCCGGCCTCCCTCGCCGAGTTCAAAGCGGGCCGGGCCTTTCGACTGACGCCGAACGATAGCCTGGCCAACTTCGCTCCACCGGCGTGGTCAGCCGACGGCAAGGCGATCTACAGCGCCTACACACGCGACCCGGATTCGGGCGACATGTTCCGCTACGCCGACTTGGTTCGCTTCGACGCCGGCAACGCAGACCCGAACGAGCGCCGCTTCGAGCGCGTCCCGCTGGCCAACTACACCTGCTACACGCCGACGCCGTCGCCGGACGGCCGGTGGCTGGCCTTCGACCGCTCGTTCGAGGATCCGGCGGCCTATCAGCCCGGCACGTTGGCGGTCGCGCCGCTGCGGCCCGACGGCGCGGCTGACATGGACAACCTGATTGACCTGACCGACGCGCTCGACCGCAGCCTGGGCGCGTTTGCCTGGAGCCCGGACAGCCGCTTCCTTTACTTCACGCTCAACAAAGACGGCGCGATCAACCTGTGGCGGGCGCGCATTCCGCGCACCCCGCGCGCCCGACGCATCGAGATTCAACAGGTTACCAGAGCCGCCCATGAGATCAACGGGTTCAGCGCGATGGCCGATGGCCGTGTAGTGTTCATCGCCAGCACCCCCGACGACCCCAGCGCGCTCTACGAACTTGATTGGCAGAGGCGCATCCGGCCGCTCTACCGGCCCAATGCCCGCTTCCTGGCCGAACACAGCATCGGCCGGGTGGCGTCCATCCGCTACCGCTCCGAAGGGCGCGCGATCCAGGGATGGATCATTACGCCGCCGGACTTCGACCCGCGCAAGAAATATCCGCTCATCGTGCAGATGCACGGAGGACCGCATGTGATGTGGGGCGCGGCGACGCGCAGCATGTGGCACGAGTTCCAGGCCATGGCCGCAGCCGGCTATGTGGTGTTCTACTGCAACCCGCGCGGCTCCGATGGCTACGGCAGAGATTTCTGGCACGCCAACCGGGGCGACTGGGGCGATGGCCCGATGCGCGATGTGCTGCGCGGGGTGGATGTCGTGGTCGGTCGCGGCTACATTGACGTTGAGCGGATGTGCCTGACCGGTGGGAGCTATGCCGGCTATCTGACCGCCTGGATCATCGGCCGCGACCATCGCTTCGTCGCAGCCTGCGCCCAGCGCGGCGTGTACAACCTGGTGTCCATGCGCAACACGACGGACGTGCCTTTCTTCAATGATCGAGAGATGGGCGGGATCACGCCCTGGGACGACGCGCAGACGCTGTGGGAGCGATCGCCGATCGCGCTGGTGCCCAACATGCGGACGCCGCTGCTGATCGAGCATAGCGAACAGGACTACCGCGTGCCGATCGAGCAGGCCGAGCAGTTGTTCCAGGCCATGCGCCTGCAAAAGAAGACGGTTGAGCTGGTGCGTTGGCCGCGCGAGGGGCATGAGCTTTCGCGCAGCGGCGAGCCGAGGCATCGCGTTGAGCGCATCCAACGCATCATTCGATGGTTTAATACCTATGCGCGTCGTGAGCAGTGAAAAGCGCTCCCTGTCTGTAAGCCAGTTTGTGCCCACTGCGGTAAAGGGCACGCGGTTCTATGGGCTGGCTCACCGCAACAAGCCGGAGATCAAACGGTTTGTCAAATTTGCCATCGTCGGCGCCGGCGGGCTGGTCATTGACATCGGCCTGCTGAACGTTTTTGAGCGCAATCTGGGCATGCCGGTGCCGCTTGCCGTCGCGCTCGCGTTCATCATCGCCGCCACCAACAACTTCATTTGGAACCGCCTGTGGGTGTATCCCGAATCGCGCGCCCAGAAGAAGCGCCGGCAGATGCCGGTCTTCCTCGCCGTCAACGCGGCCGGTTTGCTCATCAACGAGCTGATCTTCCTGTTGTTCCAGGCGCCTATTACTGCGCTCGTCCGCCTCATGCCCATCCCTTTCTTCCAGGCGCACTACCGAGGCATCGGCCTGAACGTCACCAAGCTGATCGCTGCGGTGATTGTGATGCTGTGGAATTTCTTCGTCAATCGCTTCGTGACCTTCCGCGACGTGGCGTGGAAGCGGAATCTGTCGGCGGGGATCGAATCGCCCGACGGCGCGCTTTGAGACGACGCGCGCCGAATGTGTGATACTTGGCGCTCGCCGTGGCGCGCATCACGATTGACTACACGCCGGCGATTCATCAGGACGCGGGCATCGCGCGGCTGACGCGCGAGATCGTTCGCGCCGTGCTGGCGCTGGGTTCGCCGCACGAATTCAGCCTGTTCGTCATGGGCCGGCCCGCGCCCGGCGTGCCGCTATCCAACCTGATGAACACGCGCGAGCTGCCGCTGCGCGTCTCGCGCATGAGCGACCGTTGGCTCTATCGGCTGTGGTTTCGCGCCAACGTGCGTGCGCCGGCGCAACTCTTCAGCGGCCCCTGCGACCTGTATCACGCCACCGACTTCGTGCTGCCCCCTTTGCGCGACGGCACCCCCGGCGTGTTGACCGTGCACGATCTCTCGTTTGAGCGCGATCCCGACTCTGCGCCGCCGCGCCTGCTCCCCTTCCTCAAGCGCGTCGTGCCCGATTCGGCCCGGCGCGCAGCGCACATCGTCGCCGACTCGCGCGCTACCGCCTGCGACCTCACGGCGCTCTACGACATCCCAGCGGAGAAGATCACGGTCATCTACAGCGGCGTAGACGGGCGTTTCACGCCCTATCAGGATACGCTCTACATGCAGCGCCGGCGCGCCTACGTGCTGAAGAAGTACGGCATCGGCGATGCGCCGTTCGTCCTCACCGTCGGCACGCTTCAACGGCGCAAGAATCATCTGCGCCTGGTTCAGGCCTTTGCCAAGCTCATCTCGGCGCGTTCCGCCGCCCACGCGCCGCTGCTCGTGATCGCCGGCGGCAAGGGCTGGCTGTATGACGAGGTGCGCGCCGAAGTGCAGCGGCTTGGGCTGGGCGAACGTGTCAGGTTCATCGGCTACGTGGAGGATATGGACTTGCCCCATCTCTACCGCGCCGCAACCGTCTTCGCCTTCCCTTCGACCTACGAGGGCTTCGGCTTGCCGCTGCTGGAAGCGATGGCCAGCGGGGTGCCGGTGGTCACCTCGAACGTCTCATCGCTGCCGGAAGTGGTCGGCGATGCCGGCCTGCAGGTGGATCCGCTGGACGTGGATGCCCTGGCGCGCGCGCTGGAGCAGGCGCTGAACGACGAGGTGTGGCGCCGCCACTGCATCGCGCGCGGGTTGGCCCGCGCGGCGCAGTTCACTTGGCAGCGCGCCGCCGAGCAACTGCTGGCCGTGTACGAGCGCGTCCTGAAGCAGTAGAATGACTCGTCGAGTTGCCTTCCGCCGATCTATGGATGAGCCTGCCTCCGCCCCCCTTCGCTTGCGCGACCTGCCGGTGAATGCGCGCGCCCAGGCCTTGGGCTTGAGCGCTGCGCAGGCCGATGCGTTGCGCGGCGGCCTCTCGCCGGAACAGGCCGACCACATGATCGAGAACGTGGTCGGTGTGTTCGCCTTGCCGCTGGGCGTTGCGCAGCACTTCGTCGTGAACGGCCGAGAAATTCCTGCGGTGCCGATGGCCATCGAGGAAGCCAGCGTGGTTGCCGCTTGTAGCTACGCCGCCAAACTGGCCTGCGCCACCGGCGGCTTCACCGCCGGCAGCAGCCCGCCGATCATGATCGGCCAGATTCAGGTGTTAGACGCACCCGATCTCGAAGCGGCGCGCGCGCGCATCGCCGCCGAAGCCGACGCGCTGATCCACTGGCTGAACCACGACAACCCCGCGACTCGCAGCCGACATGCGCGCGCCGTCGGCATCGAGACGCGCGCGCTGAGCGGCCCCCCGCCCATGCTCGTTGTGCATGTGCTCTACGACTGCGGGGACGCCATGGGGGCGAATCTGATCAACACGGCCAGCGAAGCGCTCGCGCCGCGCGTTGCGCAGCTCACCGGCGGGCGGGTCAACTTGCGCATCCTCTCTAACCTCAGCGACCGACGGCTGGCCTGGGCGACCTGCGTCATTCGCGCCGGCGCGTTAGCTGCGCGCGCCGACAACGCAATTCCGCCGCAGGAGATCGTCGCGCGAATCGTCGAAGCGTCGCGCTTTGCCGAACTCGACCCGTATCGCGCTGCGACGCACAACAAGGGCATCATGAACGGAGTTGATGCGGTGGTAATCGCGACCGGCAACGATTGGCGCGCCGTAGAGGCCGGCGCGCACGCCTATGCCGCGCGCGATGGGCGCTATACGGCGCTGGCGACCTGGCGCGCGAACGAAGCCGGCGACCTGGTGGGCCGCATCGAGCTGCCGTTGGCTGTGGGCATCGTAGGCGGGGCGACGCGCGTTCATCCTACGGCGCAGCTTGCGCTAGAGCTGCTCGGCGTGAGGACGGCGCGCGAGCTGGCCGAAATCATCGCTTGTGTGGGGTTGGCGCAGAACTTCGCAGCGATTCGCGCGCTGGCGATGGAGGGCATTCAGCAGGGCCACATGACGCTTCACGCGCGGCAGGTCGCCATCGCCGCCGGAGCGTCTGGCGAGGACATCGAACGCGTCGCTGCGCAGCTCGTCGCCGAGCGAAACGTGCGGCTGGAGCGCGCCCAGGCGCTCGTCAGGCGCGCTCCTTCGCCTCTTGCTTGAACGACGCGCGGGCCAGGATGCCGCTTGCCAGCATCGCCTGCTCGATGGCCTGCTCAAGCTCGCGCTGATCCTGTTTGCTCACCACGGCTTCGTCGTGCGCCGCCTTTAGGATGAGTGGGTAGCCGTTGCCCAGGCGAGAGTGACGCCACAGCACGGCGCACAGTGCGCCGATCTCGGCTGCGCCGGCGCACCATTGCGGCGCTTCGATGCGCGCGATAACCGGCCGCCCTGGCTCGCCGAAATTGACGTAGCACGCGCGCATCGCGTGCTCGCCGAGATAACGCGATGCGTTCACCTCCCACCCCGGATCGAACAGCGCTGTGCGGCGCGCCGGCGCAAGTTCCTGCTCCAGCAGATGGCGGTCGAAGATGCCGGCGGTCCCGCGCTGGCTCAAGGTTTGCTCGTTCACCTCGTTTGGGGACAGGCCGGCTAGAGCGCAGGCGCGCGCGATGCTGTTGCTGTTGGGACGATCAATGTAGCCGCACACCCACGCGCCGCACTCGTGCATCACGCTCAGCGCGGCTTTGAATGGCTTCAGCAACGGCTCGGCGTCATGCGCCAGGTTGCGTGAAGTGAGCAACGCGAAAGGAACGAGCGAACCATCGGCGACCAGCACCGGCTGCAAGTCGGCCTCACGGGCCATCCGGCAAGCCTGCGCCATCAGCTCGATCTCCAGCAGGTCACGTTGATTGACGACTTCTGTGGGCGGCTTGAGCTCGCCGGTGCTTTCGTCGAACAGCTCGCTCTCTTCGATCAAGCGCGACAGCTTGAAGTGGCGCAACTTCTCGTTTAGCGGATGATCGAGTTCGCCGTAGACCAGGCCGGCGCAGCCGGCTTGCACGTAGGCGAAGACAAAGGGTTTGTGACGGTCGGGCAGAATCTGCGAGCCGTCGGTTGCGATCAGCGCGTAACGCTCCAGCTCTTGGCCGAAGGGGAATTGTTGGTTGATCGGCTCATCGGCGTCGAACAGCGCACCGGCCCAGCGCCGTTGGCGCGCTTGGCGGCATGTCTCCAGGAGCATATCCACCTGCGCAAAGTCGGCGCGCAGCGGCGCACACAAACGCCCCAGGTGCTCTTCCCGATGTCTGCGCGCCTCCTTATAGGCCTCTGCATAAAGGCTAATCTGTGCGCGTATTGCGGAAACGTCGAGTGGCATAGGGTTAGATAGGATTGACAGAACTAACAGGACGAACAGGACAATTCAACTACTCGATGGGCTAGCCCTGGGCCGATAGACGCGATATTTGTGACGAACTTCGACCGAGGGGCCGAAGTTGATCAATAGGCCGTCGTCTATACCAGTTGCAGTCAGATAATTAACTAATTGTACCTCGTGTTCTACGACTAGCTTTTGCACGGCTTTAATCTCCACGATGAGCCGACCTTCGACGATGAGATCAGCGATGAAGTCTCCCACGACCTGTCCGCGATAGCGAACCTGGATTGGCGCCTGTTGACGCACATGCAAGCCTTCTGCTTCCAGATCGAGCCGGAGGGCGTTCTCGTATACCTTCTCCAAGTAGCCAGAACCAAGCGCGTTGTGCACGCGAAAGGCACACTTGATGACAATCTCCGTCAGCTGCTTGATGTCCATAGTTACTCCTTTTGACAGGGTTCGACAGGATTCACAGGATTTACAGGATTCACAGGATTTACAGGATTCACAGGATTTGCAGGATTTATGTGACTGGCTGCCTGCCCATGCCTATTCCTGTAGTTACTCCTTTTGATCTGACAGGATTTACAGGATTTACAGGATTTACGTGACCGGGATCAATCTGCCTGCCTATCCCTGTTAATCCTGTTAATCCTGTTCATCTTGTTAATCCTGTCAATCCTGTCAATCCTGTTAATCCTGTTAATCCTGTTAATCCTGTTAATCCTGTCTATCCTGTTCATCCTGTCCATCTTGGCCTTTCGGTAGCGCGTCGAGGTTGATGGGAGTGAGCGGCGGCCTGCCGGTGAGCACGTTGACCAGGTTCTGCGCGGCCAACATGGCCATTGCCGTGCGCGTGCGTAACGTGGCGCTACCGATGTGGGGCGTGCCGACGAAGTTGGGTAATGCAAAGAGCGGGTTGTCCTTGGGCGTTGGTTCTATCTCGAACACGTCCAGGCCGGCAGCCCACGGCCGGCCGCGCTTCAGCGCCTCCACCAGGTCGGTTTCCTTCACCACGCCGCCGCGCGCGATGTTGACGAACACAGCCGTGTCCTTCATCAGCGCGAACTCGCGCGCGCCGAACATGCCGCGCGTCTCATCGGTGAGCGGCGCCGTCATGACCACAAAATCGCTCTCCCGCAACAGGTCGTCGAAGGCGCGGTACTCGGCGCCCAGCGCCACTTCCAACTGCGGCGTACGCCGCCGGTTGTGATACAGCACGCGCATGTTGAACGCCTTCGCCCGCCGGGCCACGGCTGCGCCGATCCGCCCCGCGCCGACGATGCCGAGGGTCGCGCCATACACGTCTTGGCCGAGCATGTAGAAGGGATGCCATGCGCCCCATTGGCCGGCCTCCATCGTCTTGTGTCCCTCGACTACGCGACGCGCAGCGGCCATGAGCAGCGCCCAGGCTATGTCGGCGGTGGTCTCGGTCAGCACGTCGGGCGTGTTCGTCGCCAGCACGCCGCGTCGGGTGAGCGCCGGCACGTCAATGTTGTCGTAGCCGACGGCCATGTTAGCGACGACCTTAACGCGCGGCGCTGCGTCGAGGAACTCCTCGTCGATCTGCTCGCTCGGCATCACCAACACGCCATCAGACTGCGCCGCCTCGCGCAGGAAGACATCGCGCGGGGCGGCCATCAAGTCGTCCCAGATGCCGTAGTCGCAGGCGGCAGCGATGAGGTCTAACGCAGGTTGGGGAATGCGCCGGGAAATGAACGCGCGTGGCCTAGTCATCATATGAACAACGGTAGAACTGTTGTCGCAGTGTAACTGCCCTGATCAAGCTATGTCAAGAATCACCTGCATCGTCTGAAAAACTACACTACAAGTGAGCAGGCGATGGATTTATAATTCGCGCCATACACTGAGGGCGAAGCTTGATCGCAGCTTCGCCCTCAGCGCATTTAACCGAATAATCAAATGATTCTGATTGATTAAAAGGAGGAAGCTGCGATATGGCCGGAGCATCGTCATCAGATGGCAAGAAGAGCCGCTGGTCTGCGGGCGTGACGCCCTACGCCGAAATGGGCTACTACAACCCGGATTACGAGCCAAAAGACACCGACATCTTGTGCGCGTTTCGCTTCGTGCCGCAGGAAGGCGTGGATCCCATCGAAGCCGCCGCGGCCGTCGCCGGTGAATCCTCGACCGCCACATGGACGGTCGTTTGGACCGACCGGCTCACCGCCTACGAGCACTACCAGGCCAAGTGCTACCGCGTCGTCCCCGTCCCCGGCACGAACCAGCACATCGCCTACATCGCCTACGATCTCGACCTGTTCGAGGAAGGTTCGATTGCCAACATGACCTCCTCCATCATCGGCAACGTGTTTGGCTTCAAGGCGCTCAAGTCGCTGCGGCTGGAAGACATGCGCATCCCGCCCCACTACGTCAAGACTTTCCAAGGGCCGCCTCATGGCATTGTGATGGAGCGCGAATACTTGAACAAGTATGGCCGGCCGCTGCTCGGCGCGACGACCAAACCCAAGCTCGGCCTCAGCGCGCGCAACTACGGGCGCGTGGTCTATGAAGCCCTGCGCGGCGGGCTGGACTTCGTCAAGGACGACGAGAACATCAACAGCCAGCCCTTCATGCGCTGGCGCGATCGCTTCCTCTACTGCATGGAGGCGGTGAACAAGGCGATGGCCGCCACCGGCGAGATCAAAGGACACTACCTGAATGTGACTGCCGGCACGATGGAGGAGATGTATGAGCGCGCCGAGTTCGCCAAGGAGCTGGGCAGCGTGATCGTCATGATTGACCTGACGGTCGGCTACACCGCGATTCAGAGCATGGCGAAGTGGGCGCGCAAGAACGGCGTGCTGTTGCACCTCCACCGCGCCGGCCACAGCACCTTCACGCGCCAGAAGACGCACGGCGTGAGCTTCCGCGTGCTGGCCAAATGGATGCGCCTGGCCGGCGTAGATCACCTGCACGCCGGCACCGTGGTCGGCAAGCTGGAAGGCGACCCGAACAACGTGCGGGGCTACTATGCCACCCTGCGCGAGAACCACGTGCCGGCCAATCCGGCATACGGACTGTACTTCGACCAGGACTGGGCCAGCATGCCGGGCGTGATGCCGGTGGCCAGCGGCGGCATCCACGCCGGACAGATGCATCTGCTGCTGCACTACCTGGGCGAAGATGTGGTGTTGCAATTCGGCGGCGGCACCATCGGCCATCCTGACGGCATTGCCGAGGGCGCCACGGCCAACCGCGTCGCGGTCGAAGCGATGATCCAGGCGCGCAACGCCGGCCGCGACTACCTGAACGAAGGGCCGGACATCCTGGCCAAAGCCGCGCGTTGGTCGCCCAGCCTGCGCAAAGCGCTTGAAGTGTGGAAAGATGTCTCGTTCAACTTCGAGAGCACCGATACGCCGGATGTCACGGTGACGCCGACTGCCTAAGCCCGTTGTCATTGTCGCTATAGACCAGCAAGGAGGAATAACAGACCATGCGCATCACCCAGGGCACGTTCTCCTATTTGCCCGATTTCACCGACGAAGAAATTCGGGAACAGATCCAGTATTGCCTGGATAACGATTGGCCGATCTCGATAGAATACACCGATGACCCGCATCCGCGAAACACCTACTGGGAAATGTGGGGGCTGCCGATGTTCGACATCAAAGATCCGTCGGCCATCATGATGGAGCTGGAGGCCTGTCGCAGGGCGTTCCCCAACCATTACATTCGCATCAGCGGCTACGACCGGCGGCTGGGCCGACAGACCGTTGCGCTGCAGTTCATCGTGCAGCGACCTAAGCATGAGCCTGGCTTCCACTTGGAGCGCATCGAGTCGCACGACCGGACGGTGCGCTACGTGATCCGGTCCTATGCCGCCGATAAGCCGAGTGGGGAGCGGTATGGGTGAACAGGGCTAGCCTCATGCGAGGCTTACATCCCTGACCCTTAGCGATACTTATGGCCGAGGTTGACATTTCCACCGCCTGGCGCGAATCGTCCATCCAGCAAATCCTGGACGACCTAGATCGCGAGCTGGTCGGCCTGCGGCCGGTGAAGACGCGCATCCGCGAGATCGCCGCGATGTTGCTCGTGGCGCGGCTGCGCGAGCAAGCCGGCCTGGCCACCGACAAGCCGACGCTGCACATGTGCTTCACCGGTAAGCCGGGCACGGGCAAGACTACCGTCGCCATCCGCATGGCGAAAATCTTGCAAGGCCTGGGCTACGTGCGCAAAGGCCACCTGGTCGTCGCCACGCGCGATGATTTGGTCGGTCAGTACGTCGGCCACACCGCGCCCAAGACGAAAGAAGTGTTGAAGAAGGCAATGGGGGGCGTGCTGTTCATTGATGAGGCGTATTACCTCTACCGCCCCGAAAACGAACGCGACTACGGTCAGGAAGCGATCGAGATGCTGCTGCAGGTGATGGAGAACCAGCGCGACGATCTGGTCGTCATCCTGGCCGGCTACAAAGACCGCATGGACACCTTCTTCCAGGCCAACCCCGGCTTCCATTCGCGCATCGCCCATCACATCCACTTCCCGGATTACACGCTGGAGGAGCTGATCCAGATCGGCGAACTGATGATGCAACAACAGCATTACACGTTCGACGACGCATCGCGCCAGGCGTTTCGCGAATACCTCCAGCGGCGCATTCAACAACCCCATTTCAGCAACGCGCGCAGCGTGCGCAACGCGATTGACCGCTTCAAGCTGCGCCAAGCGAACCGCCTGATCCAACAAGGGGGCAGCATCCCGGTCGAAGAGCTGGCCCGCATAGACGCCAGCGACATCTACGCCAGCAGCGTTTTCAAAGCAGGTGGATAAACGTGAAACAGAGACCCATCATCCTCGGCATCGTCGGCGATAGCGCCGCCGGCAAGAGCACGCTCACCGGCGGCTTGGTCAAGTTGCTCGGCCCCGAACGGGTGACGCACGTATGTGTGGACGATTACCACAAATACGACCGCGCCGAGCGCAAGCAACTCGGCATCACGCCGCTGCACCCGGATTGCAACTACCTCGACATCTTCGAGCTGCACTTGGAGCGCCTGCACTACGGCCAGCCGATCCTCAAGCCGGTTTACGACCATCGCACGGGCACCCATGCGCGGCCCGAATATGTGATGCCGAAGGAATTCGTCATCGTCGAGGGGCTGCTCGGCTTTCACACCGCCGTCATGCGCCAGTTCTACGACGTGATGGTGTTCCTCGACCCGCCGGAGGACATGCGCCGCGAATGGAAGATCAAGCGCGACACGACCAAGCGCGGCTACACGGTCGAGCAAGTGCTGGCCGAGTTGGAGCGCCGCGAGCCGGATGCCGCCGCCTTCATCCGGCCGCAGCGCAACTACGCCGACATCGTAGTGCGCTTCTACCCCGGCCCGGAAGGCTACCGTGACGGCGCGCACCTGAACGTCCGCCTTACCTTGCGCCCCACCATCCCCCATCCCGACCTGTCCTACCTGAATGCCGCCGACTGCAATGCCTGTGGCGTGCGCCTGACGCTCGACCGCGACAACGGCAAGCCGGTGGATGTGCTGGAGATTGACGGCAACGTCTCGCCCGAACATGCGGCGCGCCTGGAAGAGGCGATCTGGCAGCACATCCCCGACCTCCGGCCGTTGCCGGCGGACGCCTTCGGCGAATTCCAGGAGCGCGCCGAGGTGCGCCACAGCGACCCGCTGGCGCTCACCCAACTGCTGATCGTGTATCACCTGCTGCGCAAGTACAGCGATGTGTCCACGCTGCCGATGGCCAAGCCGGTCGCCGCGCTGAGTCGGCTGAACGTGGGCGGCGCCCGCTGATCGGCGCTTCGCGCCCGGCTCGGCGCGAACTTCGGGCGTTCGGTCAAGCTGATTTCGTGGCGAGAGGTGAACAAGCGCGGACTACAGCGTGGCCATCAGCAACGGGATCTCCATCTCCTCGCGCGTCAGGCCGCCGTGATGGCCGTAGTAGCGGTTCTCGAACTTCTCGCGCGCGTAGTAGTAGACCGACTCGCCTTTGAAGGGCAATACAACCAGGTTGCCGACGCGCGACAGGAAGCGCGCCGACGGCGCAGGGCCGAAGAAGCCCTCGGCGATCAAGTCCGCCGTCTTGGCGACGATCGCCCTGCCGGCCAAGTGCGCGCTAATCGCGGCCTGGGCTTCGTCCAACCGCTCCGGCTTGACGTGCAGGAAGAAGTCGCGCGGCGAGCCGGCCGGCACGAGCGGCTCGCCGCGCCGGTTGGTCGCCAGGTAATCCTGAAAGTGCGGCAAAGTTTGGTTCAGGTATATCGTGGTCTTGGGGTTGACCTCCACCATGCCGTGGTCGGCGGTGATGATGAGCAGCACGTCCCTGCTGCGCAGCCGGTCGAGGAACAACCGCTCCATCGCGACGCAGAACTGGTCTAGTTCGGCCTCGACCTGCTCCGAGGTCGGGCCGTATTCGTGGCCGATGCCGTCTATCGCGCCGTAATACATCAGGAAGTAGGCCGGTCCGTGGCGCTCTGCGACGGCGCGGCGCAGGTTCACCAGCGCCTCGGGCAACGTCTTGTAGGTCAGCGACTTGGCATTCTCCCGAAGCGCACGCGTCGGCGCGGCGTCGGCGAACTCGCGCGGATGGAGCAGGTATGACCGCACGCCTGCGCGCTCCAAACGCGGGTAGAGCGTGTCGGAGGGGAAGACGTTGGACGGCTGCAGGCCGGCGTTCACCAGTGTGTCGCGCGCCTTCTCTCCCGCAAACGAGAACATCAGCGGGGCAATCATGCAATCCAGCTCGGGGTGATATTGGAACCACTCATAAACGCCGCTCTGCGCCGGCGGCAGGCCGGTGTGGATGCACGTCACATGCGCTGTCGTCGTTGAGGGGAACAGCGCGGTGAGCTTGGAGACGGCGCCGCGGCGGACGAAGTGCTGCAGCAGCGGATATTGTTCGGCGATCCGCTCGAAGTAGCGCCAGCCGAAGCCATCCACGAAGAACAGGACGACGGCATCGTAGCGGCGCGGTAGATCGCCGAAGACATCGTCCGGCAAGCCCGGCGCGCCCTCGCCGGTCAGCGCGCGATAGATCGTCGCCGGCAGGTTGGCGAAGCAGTATGAGTCGTAGAGCGGCCGGATGAAGGCGTCGCGCCAGCCGGCGGCGTTCACAGTTTGAATGGAAGCGTCGTTCAGCATGGCGCAAGTATCGCAGGTTGCGCCCGACGCCTGCGCCGGATCGCGCAAACGCATTAAAATACCCGCGCCCATGAGATTGATCGCCTGCATCCGCCACGACACGGTTGCCAGCGATAAGCAAATTGTCTCTTCCCGCTCGCCTTGAACTTGCCTCGTCGCTCAGACGACGCGCGCGCAGGGCAACGCGCGCTGCCGCTTTATCTGGTCTGCCCCATCAATCCCGTCCAAGCTTCGAGAGTCATTTAAGGAAGAACTGTCATGCAAGCGAGCAAGAACCCGTTCGGCGCGTTGGCCGAACTCGATACCGACGAAGGCAAGGTGCGCTACTACAGCCTGGCCGCCCTGGAGCAGCAGGGCATCGGCGCGGTCAGCCGGTTGCCCTTCTCGATCAAGATTATGCTGGAGCAGGCGCTCCGACAATGCGACGGCTTTGCAATCACCGAGGACGACGTCGTCCGGCTGGCGCAGTGGCGCGCCACCGATGTCAAGCCGGATGAGTTGCCGTTCAAGCCGACGCGCGTCATCCTGCAAGATTACAGCGGCATCCCGTGTCTGGTGGACCTAGCCGCCATGCGCAGCGCCGTGGCACGCCTGGGGGGCGACCCCAAACAGATTAACCCGATTGTGCCGGTGGACATGGTGATTGACCACTCGGTGCAGGTGGACTACTTTGGCCGCCCCGATGCGCTCCAGCTCAACATCGCCAAGGAGTTCGAGCGCAACATCGAGCGCTACCAATTCTCGCGCTGGGGGCAAAAAGCCTTCAAGAACTTCAGCGTGGTGCCGCCCGGCAGCGGCATCGTCCATCAGGTGAACCTAGAGTATCTGGCCCGCGTGGTGTGGCTGAAGGACGGCGTTGCCTTCCCCGACACCGTAGTGGGCACCGATAGCCACACCACGATGATCAACGGCCTGGGCGTGGTGGGCTGGGGCGTCGGCGGCATCGAAGCTGAGGCCGTCATGCTCGGCCAGCCGCTCTACATCGTCACGCCCGAAGTGATCGGCTTCAAGCTTTACGGCGCGCTGCGCGAAGGCGTGACGGCCACCGACCTGACGCTGACCGTCGTGCAGATGCTGCGCAAGAAGGGCGTGGTGGAGAAGTTCGTCGAGTTCTACGGCGCCGGCCTTAGCAACATCAGCCTGGCCGACCGCGCCACCATCGCCAACATGGCCCCCGAATACGGCGCGACGATGGGCTACTTCCCAATTGACGCCGAGAGCGTGAACTACCTGCGCCGCACCGGCCGCAGCGAGGCGCTGTGCCAACTGGTCGAGCGCTACGCCAAGGCGCAGGGCCTGTTCCGCACCGACGATTCGCCCGATCCGGTCTTCACCGACACCCTCGAACTCGACCTGGGTTCGGTCGAGCCAAGCCTGGCCGGCCCCAAGCGCCCGCAGGACCGCGTGCCGTTGACCAAGATGAAAGAGTCCTTCCGCGCCGCGCTTACCGCGCCGACGAAGGATCGCGGCTTCGGCCTGAAGGAGGAAGATTTGGCGCGGGCGGCGAAAGTGCGCTACAACGGCCACGAAGATACCCTGCGGCATGGCGCAGTCGTCATCGCCGCCATTACCTCATGCACCAACACCAGCAACCCCAGCGTGATGTTGGGCGCGGGCCTGCTGGCCAAGAAGGCGGTGGAGAAGGGCCTGCGCGTGCCGAAGTACGTCAAGACCTCGCTGGCGCCGGGGTCGAAGGTGGTGACCGATTACCTGGCCGACGCCGGCGTGCTGGATGCCCTGGAGGCGTTGGGCTTCAACGTAGTCGGCTATGGCTGCACCACGTGCATCGGCAACAGCGGGCCGCTGCCGCAAGTCGTGGCCGACGCCGTGCAGAGCCAGAACTTGGTGGCCGCCGCCGTGCTGAGCGGCAACCGCAACTTCGAGGGGCGCATCAACCCCTACGTGAAGGCCAACTACCTGGCGTCGCCGCCGCTGGTGGTGGCCTACGCCATTGCCGGCACGACCGACATTGACCTGACCCGCGAGCCGTTAGGCATCGGCAGCGACGGCCGGCCGGTCTATCTGCGCGACATCTGGCCGTCGCAACAGGAAATTCAGGAGGCCATTCAGAAGTCGGTGCGGCCGGAGATGTTCCGGCGGCAATACGCCGTCGTGACGCAGGGCAGCCCGCAATGGCAGGCCATCGCCGGCGTCGAAGGCGACCTCTATCCCTGGGACGAAAACAGCACCTACATCCAGGAGCCGCCCTACTTCGAGGGCTTCACCCTGTCGCCGCAGCCGATCCAGCCGATCCTAGACGCGCGCGTGCTTGGCCTGTTCGGCGATTCGATCACGACCGATCACATCTCGCCCGCCGGCGACATCGCGCTGAACTCGCCCGCCGGCCGCTACCTGACCGCGCGCGGCGTGAAGAAGGAGGACTTCAACCAATACGGCACGCGTCGCGGCAACGACCGCATCATGACGCGCGGCACGTTTGCCAACATTCGCCTGAAGAACTTGCTGGTGCCGGGCGTCGAGGGCGGCGTGACGCGGCACTTCCCCGACGGCGAGGTGATGGACATCTACGACGCGGCGATGAAGTACAAGAGCGAGGGCGTGCCGCTGATCGTGATCGCCGGCAAGGAATACGGCACCGGCTCTTCGCGCGACTGGGCCGCCAAGGGCAGCCTGCTGCTGGGCGTGCGCGCGGTGATCGCCGAGAGCTTCGAGCGCATTCACCGCAGCAACCTGGTCGGCATGGGCGTGTTGCCGCTCCAGTTCGTCGCCGGACAGAACGCCGAGTCGCTGGGCATCACCGGCCGCGAGACGTTCACCATCCCCATCAGCGACGAGGTCCTGCGCGAGCCGCGCCAGACGTTGCCGGTGCAGGTGACGCGCGAGGACGGCGCTCGTTTCGCTTTCAACGTGGTCGCCCGGCTGGATACGCCGGTGGAGATGCACTACTACAAGCACGGCGGCATCTTGCCCGCCGTCTTGCGCGAGATGTTGCGCTAGGCGCGCAGCCGACATGACCGCCGCGCCGCTCACAGGCGCGGCGGTTCGTTTGCCGCCGACGCAAGCTCACCCGGCGCCAGCCGCTCGCCGCGGATGGCGCGCCGCATGGCCTCGCGGTCATCCCAGGCATACTCGGTCGCGCCAAAGCACAGAGATTGCTCGTGGCCCTTGCCGCACGCCACGACCGCGTCGCCTGTGACGGCCAACGCGCATGCTTGGCGAATCGCCTCGCCGCGGTCTGGCTCATGCCTGATGACGGCGCGCGCCGGCCGGGCAGCCTGCGCGCCGCGGTCCATCTCGGCGAAGATGGCATCCAGCGACTCGCGGCGCGGGTCCTCCGCGGTGAAGATGGCTACGTCGGCCAGCTCGGCTGCTACCTTGCCCATCAAGAAGCGCTTCTGCGCGTCGCGCTCGCCGGCGCAGCCGAAGACGACGATCAGCCGGCCGGGCGTGACGCGTCGCAGGGCAAGCAGCGCGTGCTCCAACGCGTTCGGCGTATGCGCGAAGTCCACCACGGCCAGATAGGGCTGGCCTTCGTCTATGCGTTCCATGCGGCCGGGGATGCCGCGCAGGGCCGCCACGCCGACCTGGATCGCCTCGGGCGACGCGCCAAGCGCCAATGCCGCGCCGGCGGCGGCCAGGATGTTTGAGATGTTGTAATCGCCGATCAGGTGCGTCCTCAGCGGCAGCGCCAGCGGACGCTCGCCCCGGCGAAAGGCGTACGCCTCGATGTCGCCTGCAGCGTGATCAACGCGCGGCGCGTAGAGCCACCAGCCGCCGTAGTCGCCATTGGGCTGGATCTCGCGCGAGTAGAAGATGCGTTGCCGGGCCGGCAGCTTCACCAGATAGTTAAACGAGTAATCGTCGTCGGCGTTCAGCACGTGAACCGGCGCCATCTCGAACAAGCGCGCCTTGGCCGCGCGATAGGCTTCACGCGAACCGTGCAGGTCAAGGTGCTCGTGCGTGATGTTGGTGATCACGGCCACATCGAAGTCCACGCCATCCACGCGGTGATGCGCCAAGCCGTGCGAGGTCACTTCGAGGACGCAGTGCGTGGCGCCGGCGTCGCGCATCTGCGCCAGCAACGCTTGCACCTCATCGGCATCGGGCGTAGTAGTGTGCAGGCCGGTGTCCAGCGTCCGGTCGCCGATCACCGCGTTGACCGTGCTGATCATGCCGGTTTCGTGACCCGCGGCCCGCAGGATGCTGAAGATCACATTGGTCGTTGTGGTCTTGCCATCCGTGCCGGTAATGCCGACGACGGTCATGCGACGCGCCGGGAAGTCGTGCCACGCCGCGCAGAGCAAGGCGAAGGCGCGCCGACCGTTCGGGACGGGAATTGAATACCGAGCTTCAAGCGCCGCGAAACGGTCGTCCAGCTCCTGCCGGTCGCTTTCACACACGACGGCGGCCGCGCCGCGCGCGATGGCCTGGGGGATGAAAGCGCGACCATCGGCCTCAACGCCTTTATAGGCGACGAAGAGATCGCCGGGCCGCACCAGCCGCGAGTCGTCGGTGATGCCCGTGATCCAGATGTCCTGCGCGCCGGGCAGGGCAGGCAAGCCGGCGCGTTCGAGCAAAGCGAGGAGCGACTGGGCCATCGCCGGCCAATGTTACCAAGCTGATGAGAAGGCAGCCAATCGCGGCGATTGATTGATGCGTCAGGTCAATCAGAACTTGGCGAATGCATCCACCACCGGTTTGATGTCGTCCATCAGCGGATACAGGATCGGGCAGGTGACGCCGGCGGCGACGTATTCGCGCACCTTGGCCACACATTCATCGCTCGTGCCCACCGCCATGAGCATGCGCGGCACATCGTCGGGGATGACTTTGGCTGCGGCGATGTACTCGGCCTCCGTAGCCGGCCAGCTCATCACGCTTTGCACTTTGGCGATCAGGTCCTCGGGCACGCCGCTGGCCTTCATGATGTGCGGTTCGGTGGCGAGGTAATACGCCACCAGCTTCTTGGCCTCAAAGTAGGCCGCTTTGGGGTTATCGTCGCTGAGCGAGCACACCAGCAGCTCCGGCCGGTCAATCTGGTCAATTGTCTTGCCGGCCTTGGCAGCGCCCTTTGCCACTAACGCAACCGCCTTTTTGATGTAGTCCACGCTGACCACATAGTTCAGCACTACGCCATCGCAGATCTCGCCCGTGAGTTCGAGCATCTTGTCGCCGGTTGCGCCGATGTAGATCGGGATGTCGCGCGGGCGCGTGTCGCCGAACACCACATCGAGCTTGACGCGGTCGAGCTTGACGAACTCGCCCTGGTACGTCACCTCTTCCATTGTGAAGAGTTGGCGGATGGCTTCGACGTATTCGCGCATGGCCTGCAGCGGGCGCTCACGCTTCACGCCGACGCGGCCGGCGATGGGTTCCCACCATGCGCCAAGGCCCAGCATCACGCGGCTGGGCGCGTCGGGATCGCCGCTCACTTGCTTGCCCAGCTCCCACATCGTGCTCCAGCTCGCGGCGATGACGGCCGGGTTGCGCGTCCAGATCGGCAGCACGCCGCTGCCCACGCGCAGCTTCTTCGTGCGCGTCAGGAATGCGCTCATCATCACGATGCAATCGCGGGCAAGGCGCGTATCCGCCTGCCAAATCTCGCTGAAACCGTTGGCTTCGGCGTACTCGGCCATCTCCAGCTCATAAGCGAGCGGATGCTTGTCCTGCATATACAGGGCAAAGCGGGGTTGCTTGGGTGCGGGTGTAGAGATTGTCATGGTCAAAAGACGCGCAGGGAGAAAGAGCACAGATGCGCCTCGCTTGCTACTCCCCGATGTCCTCGTTCCACAGTTCGGGTTTTTTAGCGATGAACTCTTCCATCATCTGGATGCAGGTGGGATCGTCGAGGACGACCAACTCTACCCCACGGCTGCGCAGATAGTCTTCCGGGCCGCGAAAGGTCCTGTTCTCGCCGATGACGATCTTGGGGATTTTGTAGAGCAGCGCCGTGCCGCTGCACATGTCGCACGGCGAGAGGGTGGTGTAGAGCACCGCGCGCCGATAATCGCCGGCCTTCAGCCGGCCGGCGTTCTCCAGGCAATCCATCTCGGCGTGCAAGATGGCGCTGCCTTTCTGCACCCGACGGTTGTGCCCCCGGCCGACGATCCGGCCATCAATGACCAGCACCGAGCCGATGGGGATGCCTCCTTCGGCCAGCCCTTGGCGGGCCTCTTCGATCGCAGCTTGCATGAATTCGTCCACTTCAGCCTCCAGATAAAGATGTCTTGTTTCAGCGTCATTCGCGGCGATACGGCTTGAGGTACGCGCCGGGGTAGGGCGCATTTCGGCCTGAGATCGCCAGCGCCGCGATGGTCACGAGATACGGCAACGCCAGGAGCAACTCGTAGGGCAATTGCACCCCTTGGGCTTGCAGGCGCAGTTGCAGGGCAAAGACCCCGCCGAACAGCAGTGCGCCCAACACCGCGCGCAGCGGATCCCAGCGCGCGAAGATTACCAGCGCGATGCATACCCAGCCGCGCCCGGCGATGATGCCCGGCGTGAACGCGCCAAGCTGCGCCAGCGACAGGAACGCCCCGCCGACGGCCATGAGCGCGCTGCCGACCGTCACAGCGATGGTGCGCATACGAAAGACTGAGACGCCGGCGGCGTCGGCCGCCTCCGGGTTTTCGCCCACCGCGCGCAGGCGCAATCCGAACCGCGCGCGATACAACACCCAGGCCGCCGCCGGCGCCGCCGCGAGAAACGCCAGGTAGGTGAGCCAGTGCTGATTGAGGATCGGGCCGAGCACCGGCGCGCCCGGCAGCGGGTCCAGCGGGGCAAACGGCGCGATGCGCGGCAGCACGGCGCGTTCGCCGAATACCCAGCGAAAACCGAACAGCGCCAGGCCGGTGCACAGCAGCGTAACCCCCAGGCCCGATACGTGCTGGTTGAGGCCCAGGTGCACCGTGAGCAGCGCCATTAACAACCCCATCAGCGCGCCGGCGACGATAGCCGCCAGCAACCCCAGCCACAAATAGGCAGCCCAGCCGGCGCTTTCGGCCCGCGCAGCCACGGCGAAGCCGACGAACGCGCCGAGGAACATGATGCCCTCGATGCCCAGATTGAGCACCCCGCTGCGCTCGCTGTAGAGCGCGCCGAGGGTGGCATACAGCAGCGGCGTGGCCACGCGCAAAGTGGCCGCGATCAAGCCGACCCAGAACGCAAGCAGTCCGGCGTCCATCTCACCTTCTCCGCTCCCAGCGCAGGCGATAGTTTTGCAGCAGCAGCACCGCCAGGGTGACCAGCAGCAACGTCGCTTGAATGATCTCGCCGAGGTATACCGGCACCCCCAAGGCGCGGCTGACCGTCTGACTGCCGGTGTCAATCAGGCCGATGAACAACGCCGACAGCACCACGCCTGGCGCACTAAGGTTGCCCAGCATAGCCACCAGGATGCCGGTGTAGCCGTGGCCGCCGGAGATGGCCTCGATCAAGCGGTAGTGAATGCCGGCCACCTCCACCATACCGGCCAGGCCGGCGATGCCGCCGCTGCCCAGCGCCGAGATGAGCAGCATACGCTCGACGGGAATGCCGGCGAAGCGCGCGGCCTTCGGCTGCAACCCAACCGCGCGCATGCGCAGCCCGAAGACCGTTCGCCGCAGCAACACGCCCACGACTAACGCGGCGGCGAGCGCAATGAGGAAGCCGAGATGCAGGCGCGTGCGCGGGGCCAGCTTGGGTAGGATGGCCGTCGGAGCGATCTCCGGCGATTGCGGCCATTGCGAAATCGGGTCGCGCCACGGCCCGTTCAACAGGGCGCTGACCAGCAGCAGCGCCACCGTGTTCAGCAGCAGCGTCGTAACCACCTCATCGGTATGTAGCCGGGTCTTCATCAACGCCGGGATGAGCGCCCAGGCCATCCCCGCAGCGAACC
This sequence comes from Thermoflexales bacterium, assembly GCA_046299515.1. Lineage (GTDB taxonomy): Bacteria > Chloroflexota > Anaerolineae > J036 > Brachytrichaceae > JAAFGM01. The sequence continues at coordinate 110,598 of JBKBID010000002.1, forward strand.
CGCTCAGCGCCATGAGCGGCAGCGCTACCCAGGGCGGGGCCGCGTGCATGTTCAGGCCGACTGCGGTTGCTGCTGTTGCGCCGACCAAAAACTGCCCCTCCGCGCCGATGTTCCAAAAGCCGCCGTAGAAGGCAAACGTCACCGCAATACCGGTGAGCAATATCGGCGTTGCCTTCACCAAAACTTCCAAGGCGCTCACCCGGCTGGAGAGCGGCTCGATCAAGAAGTGGTAATACGCGCGCAAGGGGCTGGCGCCCGCCAGCAACACCAGCGCGCTGGTGAGGACAAAGGTAATCACCACCGCCAGCAGCGGCAGCAGCGGCTGCAGCCACAGCGGCGCCAACCGTCGCTCAACTTTGAGCGCCATAATCTGGCCCTCCTGCTTCGTGTTGCATGCCGGCCATGAGCAAACCGAGGCGCTCCGGCGTGGCCGACTCCGCCGGCATCACGCCCACAATCCGTCCGCCGTAGATCACGGCGATGCGGTCGGCAAGTTTCAATAGCTCGTCCAGGTCTTCGGAGATCAGCAAGATTGCTGCGCCGCGTTGCCGCTGGTCGAGCAATTTGCCATGAATGTATTCCGTAGCGCGAATGTCCAGGCCGCGCGTGGGCTGCGAGACCACGATCACACGCGGCTGGCGCTCCAGCACACGCGCCAGGATCACCTTCTGCATGTTGCCGCCGGACAGGGTGCGGATGCGGTCATCGGGGCGGGCTTTGATTTGATACTCGGCGATGAGCTGCTCGGCGTGGCGGCGCAGGCGCGCCCGATCCAGCAATCCGTAGCGGCCGAATTCGTCGAGGTGTTCGAGCGCCATGTTCTCGGCCACGGTCAAATCGCCGACGACGCTGGCGTGGCGATCTTCGGGGATGCGCCCGACGCCGGCCTGCATCATGCGCGCCGGGCCGGCGCGGGTCACGTCGGCGCCGTCCACCATGATGCGGCCTTGGCGACAGGCGCGAGTGCCCTCGATCAGCTCCGCAAGCTCGGTTTGGCCGTTGCCGGCTACGCCGGCCAGGCCTACGATCTCCCCTGCATTGACCTGCAAGGAGACGCCGCGCAGCATCGGCGCGCCTTTGTCGTCGTCCGCCCACACATTGTCCAAAATCAACATCGGACGGTCGGCAGCAAGCCGACGCGGCTTGCTCACGCTCGCGATCGTCTGGCCGACGATCATGCGGGCCAGCTCGGCGGGGGATGCCTGGGCAGCCGACACGCTGCCCACCACACAACCGCTGCGCATCACCGTCACGCGGTCCGCGATGCGGGTCACTTCGCTCAGCTTGTGGCTGATGAAGACGACCGAAACCCCTTCGGCTTTGAGGCGCATCAGAGTCTCGAAGAGCTGCTCGACTTCCTGCGGGATGAGCACTGCCGTCGGCTCGTCGAGGATCAACACGCGGGCTTGCCGATACAAGGCTTTGAGGATCTCCACGCGCTGGCGCTGGCCGATAGACAGCGTGCGCACCTGCGCGCGCGGGTTGACCGTCAGGCCAAAGCGTTGTGCTGCGGCAGCCACCTGCGCCTCGGCGGACTTTCGGTCTAGCCACAAGCGTCCTTCCTGGCCGAGGATGACGTTTTCGGTCACGCTCAGCGGCGCCGCCAGCGCGAAATGCTGAGTGACCATGCCGATGCCCAGGGCAATGGCATCGCGCGGGGAGCGAATGAGCGCAGGCCGGCCGTCTACTGCAATCGAACCGGCGTCGGGGCGATAGAGGCCGTACAGAATGCGCATCAGCGTGCTCTTGCCGGCTCCGTTCTCGCCCAGCAGGGCGTGAATTTCGCCTGCTTGTAGGTCGAAATCCACGCCTTGATTCGCCAGCACTGCGCCAAAGCGCTTGTGAATGCCGCGCATGCTGACGATCGGCGTCTGTTGCGTCATGGAGAGGGGGGATTGGCGCCCGGCGGCGTAGGGAATCGCGCTGCGTATGCGCAGCGGGGCGAGCGCATCTCTCGCGCTGCCTACCCCGCTGCGCCGCTCAAACTTGCCGAACGCTACTTCTTCGCCGAAGCGGGCGGTTGGGCTTCGTTGATGTCCACGCGGAACAGACCGCTCTTGATAGCTTCTTCCTTGGCCCGGACCTTCTCCAGCAACTCCTGCGGGATGCCGCCTTTGACGTTGGTGTTGATGGGGGCCAGGCTGGCGCCGCCCTTCGCCACCATGCTGAAGTCCTTAAGGTCGAGCGCGGTGTAGGCGCCGGCGCGCACCTGGGCGATGATGTAATTCACCGTCGGCTCCATGTGCCAGGTTGGGCCGCTCACGACGTAGTCTGGGGCCAGCGACGATTGGTCGCTCATGCTGCCAAAGACGTAAAGCCCCTTCTCGGCGGCGGCTTCGATCACGCCGAAACGTTCGGCGAAAAGCACGTCGGCGCCGGCTTCGATCTGGGCCAGCGCGGCCTCTTTAGCAGCGGCGGGGTCGAACCAACTGTTGATGAAAGTGGTCTTCACCTCGGCGTTCGGGTTTACCTCCCAGACGCCGGCGGTAAAGGCGTTGACGATGCGGTTGACTTCGGGCACAGGGTAACCGCCGACGACGCCGATGATGTTGCTCTTGGTCAACCCACCGGCCAGCATGCCGCTGAGGTAAGCCGGCTCGTGGATCCAGTTGTCGAAAACGGAGAAGTTCGGCTCCGCCGGGCCGCCGCCGGAGCCGAAGACGAAGGCTACTTCAGGGTAGTCCTTAGCGACGCGGCGCGCTGCTTCTTCGTTGCCGAAGGCATCGCCGAAGATGATGTCCGGCTTGTTCTTCTCGGCCACCTCGCGCAGCACGCGCTCCATGTCGCCGGTATAGCCGATGTCGTCGGTGTAGGTGTATTCGATTTCACCGGCTTCCTTGGCCTTGAGCAGCGCCGAGTGGATGACACCCACCCAGGGTTCTTCGACGGCCGTCGCGTAAGCGCCAAAGACGTTCAGCTTGCGCTTTTCGGCAGGCGAGGCTGCAGGGGGCTGAGGTTGTGACTGTTGCTGAACGGCCGAGGGCGGCGTGGGCATCGCGCACGCCGACAACGCGCTTAGCCATAATGCAGCGAGCGCGAGACGGGTGATGATGTGTTTCTTCATATTTGCGTCTCCTTATCAAGCGTGGCTAGGGTTCCCCAACTTGCCGTATGGCAGAGGCCGATTGTAACCAAGCGCTCAAAATTTGCATGCAGACCTGCATACATGAGGTTCGCACGCAGTGGCCGAACGCCCATTCCTCGCCATTGCCGAAAACGACGCGGTACCACGAATTGCTGCTTAGGCGACCGGTCACCCGCGCGGTTTGACCGGGGAACAGCTTCCCGATGGGCGGCGCGATTCCCCTCACTTTCGCGCTCTTTCGTATAATCCCCCCGATTCTCTGTCATGAACACACCGGCCGTTTCGGGGAGTGAACGGCTGAATGATTTGCGGAGGCAAGCGCATTGGCCGACTACGCAGTTGAGCTGCGGGACGTGAGCAAAGTGTTTGGCGACGTGGTCGCCGTGGATCACGTCTCGATGGGCATTCGCCAGAAAGAATTCTTCGCGATGCTGGGGCCGTCGGGCTGCGGCAAGACCACTTCGCTGCGCATGATCGCCGGCTTCGAGCGCCCGACGAGCGGGGAGATTTACATAGACGGCAGGGCGATGGGCGGCACCCCGCCCTTCCAACGCAATGTCAACACCGTCTTTCAGTCCTATGCGCTCTTCCCCCACATGACCGTAGAGCAGAACGTCGGCTTCGGGCTAGAGATGAAAGGCTTGAGCCGGAACGAAATCGTTCGACGGGTGGGCGAGGCGTTGGAGCTTGTGCGGCTGCCGCAGATGGCCAAGCGATACCCCCGTCAGATGTCCGGCGGACAGCAGCAGCGCGTGGCGCTGGCGCGCGCGCTGGTGAACCGCCCCAACGTGCTGCTGCTCGACGAGCCGCTAGGCGCGCTCGACGCCAAGCTGCGCAAGGAAATGCAGATCGAGCTGAAGACGCTTCAGCGCGAGGTGGGCATCACCTTCATCTTCGTCACGCATGATCAGGAAGAGGCGCTGACCATGAGCGATCGGATCGCCGTGTTCTCCAGGGGTAAAGTGTTGCAAATCGGCACGCCGCTCGAGATTTACGAGCGCCCCACCACGCGCTTTGTAGCCGATTTCATCGGCGAGACCAACTTCCTGGAAGGCAGGGTGCAGGAGGTCAACGGCGAATTCGCCAGCGTCATCGTGGACGGCGGGCGACGGTTCGTCGGGCGCGCGATGGACGGCGTGCGCCCGGGCGTAGAAGCCGTTGTCTCGGTGCGGCCGGAGAAAGCGCAACTGGTCGAACAGCCCGACAGCAGCCCCAATTGCTACGAAGTCCAGGTGCATTCCATTGCCTATGTCGGCTCGGATACGCGCGTCATCGTGATGCTCGGCGAAAACAAGTTGGATGTGTGGGAGCAAAATACCATCAGCACGCTCGATCCGAACTACTTCTTCAAGCCCGGCGAAACAGCCTGGCTGACCTTCAAGCCGGAGAACGCGCTCGTCTTAGCCCAGTAGTTATCTGCGGCGCAAAGCGCGCCGTCCACCACTCCTATGATTCAAGCCTTTCGCGAACGCCGTTCCCTGCGCATCGCCGGCCTGATGGGGCCGGGCGCCTTCTGGCTGATCGTCTTCTTCCTCATCCCGTTGCTGATCATGGCGGTGATCAGCTTCATGTCGCGCGATCGGTTCGGCTTTCCCGCGCCGCCCTTCACGTTGGGGAACTACTGGGACGTCGTCAAGGACATTCGCTTCAACCCGTCTATTTCATTCGACGGCGGGTTGAACATACGCCTGTTCGACGGCCTATACCTGGAACTATTCTGGCGCTCGATCTGGCTTTCGCTCGTCAGCACGATCATCACCTTGTTGATCGCGTTTCCCGTAGCGCTGTTCATGTCGCGGCTTCCGCGCCGTTACCGCAACCTGACGCTCTTCCTGGTGATGATTCCCTTCTGGACGAATTTCCTCGTGCGCACGTATGCGTTGCAGTTCATGCTGCGCGGGAACGGGCCGATCAACACTTTGCTGCGCGCGCTGGGCATGGAGCCGATTGACCTGCTCTTCACGCCGACGGCCGTGATGATCGGCCTGGTCTACGGCAACCTGCCGTTCATGATCCTGCCGCTCTACACCTCGCTGGAGAAGTTCGACTGGACGATGATCGAGGCGGCGAACGACCTCGGCGCGAACACGCTGCAGGCCTTCCGGCGCGTGATGCTGCCGCTGGTCTCCCCCGGCCTGGTCGCCGGCTCGATCCTGACGTTCGTCCCGGCCGTCGGCTCCTACATCACGGTTGAGCTGATGGGCGGCGGACGCACCAACATGATCGGCTATACGATCGCCCAGCAATTCAGCGCCAGCGTGAATTGGCCGTTCGGCTCGGCGCTGTCGCTGCTGATGATGATCATCGTGACCATCGCCGCAGTGTTGTATTTCCGCAGCGGGCGCGGCGAACAGCGCGCCGTCTTATAAGCATCAGGGAGGAGCCGTGACATCTGACTCGACCGTCATCCTGCTCGGCGAGCGCGGCGAGATCAAACCGAAGCCGCGCGGCGAAACGCGACGCTTCAGCCCCGGTCGCTTTGCGCTGGTGACCATCACGCTGTTCACCTTCGCCCTCCTGTATGTGCCGATCGTTGTGCTGATCGCCTTCTCGTTCAACAGCGCGCGCACAGGCGCCACCTGGCAGAGCTTCACCCTGCAATGGTATGAGCGCGTGTTCAGCAATGCGCGCATCCTGGAAGCGGCTGCCAATAGCTTAATCGTCGCCGCGCTGTCCACCCTGGGCGCCGTCGTGATCGGCACGTTGATGGCGATGGCGATGGAGCGCTACCGCTTTCGCGGCAAGGGCGCGTGGGACGGCCTGCTCTACTTGCCGGTGATCGTGCCCGAAATCGTGATGGGCATCTCGCTGCTGATCTTCTTTGCCGCAGTCAACATCAGCCGCGGCTTGCTCACGCTGGTGATCTCGCACATCGCCTTTTGCATGCCGTTTGTCTATCTCACCATGCGCGCGCGCCTGGCCGACTTCGACCGCTCGGTGGAAGAGGCGGCGCAAGACCTCGGCGCCAACGAATGGGTCACCTTCCGACGGGTCACCCTGCCCCTCCTCATGCCGGGCATCATCAGCAGCGCGCTGCTGGCATTTACGCTGTCGTTGGATGACTTCGTGATCTCGTTCTTCGTCACCGGCGTCGGATCGCAGACGCTGCCGGTCTACATCTGGGGCCAGATCCGCAGAGGCATCACGCCTGAGATCAACGCCATCTCCGCGCTCATGTTAGTGCTCTCCATCGTCCTCGTGGTCGCCACGCAGCTCATCCAGCGTCGCCAACGGACATGAGCGCCCCGTGCCGCATGGATAATAGCCACCGCCGCGCCACCGCGCCGGCGATATAAGTCAAACACACTGGGAGGAGACTGAGGAAACCATGAACCGACGAGCCTTTTTGCGAATGGGTCTGGGGCTGAGCGGCGCAACGGCGCTCATGGCCGCCTGCGGCGGCGCAACCGCGCCGGCGCCGACGACCGCGCCGGCGGCCGACGCCCCCGCGCCGCAACCGAGTAGCGCTGATGCGGGCAAACTTGCCAGGGAGATGAGCTGGTACACCTGGGGCGGATACGTCGCCGATAGCGTGATTGACAAGTTCAAACAAGAGTTCGGCGTCACGGTCAAAATAGACACCTATAGCTCCAACGAAGAAATGGAGGCCAAATTCAAGGCGGGCGGCAACCCCGGTTATGACTTGATTACGCCGTCCGATTACATGGTGTCGAAGTTGATCGCCGCCGGCCTGCTGGAGAAGCTGAACTTCGACAACATCCCCAACTTCCAATACATAGACGCCGGGCACAAGAACTTGTACTTCGACCCGACCAACGAATACTCCGTGGCCTACAACTGGGGCTGCACCGGCTTCGCCTACAACAAGACGAAGGTGACCGAGCCGATCACCAACTGGAAGCAGGTGATGAACTGGCCGGACGCGCTGAGGGGCAAGCTGGGCATGATTGACGATGTGCGCGAGTTGCTGGCGGTTGGCCTGCGCGTGCTCGGTTACAGCGGCAACGCATCGGACCCCAAGGAGATCAACGCGGCGCGCGATGCGCTCATCGAGCTGAAGCGGCGCGCCAACTACACGCTGACCGACAGCCCGAACGCTGCCACCAACCTCGTCGCCGGCGACATATTCGCTACACAAATCTACACCAACGATGCGGTCACAGCGCGCAACGAGAACCCCGATCTGGTCTACGTCATCCCCGGCGATGTGAGCACGGTGTGGCAAGATAACCTGTGCGTGCCGAAGGGCGCGCCGAGCCAGTACACCGCCGAAGTGTTCATCAACTTCCTGTGCCGGACCGACATCGCCGCCGAGAACGCTAACCAGATCGGCCTGGCGACGCCAAGCGCCGAAGCGCTGCGCCAGGGGCTGATCGCCAAGGAGCTGGTCGAGGATAAAGCGGTGTATCCCGATGTCGCTGCCATGGGCGATGCGTTGGAGTTCCTGCGCAAAGGCGATCCGGAAGTGGACGAGCTTTACCAGCGCGCGTTCGACGAGATCAAAGCAGCTTGAAGACGCCGCTATTGCTGCGCCAGGCGGCTATCGCGGCGAGGCGCGCTGTTACACATAGCGCGCCTCGCCAATCGTCATCTTCAAGCTCGCCTCTTGCCGAGTGGTATCGTCATGCAATACTCGCGCCCATCGGATTCCCTCGTCAGATCGGTGCAACCCTTCGCGGAGTGGGTGATTGACTGGGTCTTCTTCTCTAGCGCCGTGGTTGCGCCGCTGGCTGCCGTCGCTGCGGTCTACTACGGCTTCACCGGCGCGCCGGCGTGGGCGGCAGCCTGCGCCATCGTCGCCGCCGTCGCAACGTGGGGCGCCTATGCGCGTTTTGTCGCGCCTTGGCAACTGCGGGTCAAGCGCTTGAAGATCGCCCCTCGGCGCGAGTCGCCATCCGAAGGAGCGCCCCCCGCCGCGAGCCGGCCGCCGCTCAAAGTCGTCTTCTTCTCCGACCTGCACCTGGGCCGGTTCAAGCGCCAGGACTGGGCGCAGCGCATCGTCGAGGCGGTCAACGCGCAATCGCCCGACCTCGTTCTAATCGGCGGCGATTTCGTCGGCAAGACGGCATGCTGTGATATTGCCGACTTGCTCGCGCCGCTGCGCCACTTGAAGGCGACGCGCGGCGTGTATGCCGTGCTGGGCAACCACGACTACGGCATTCCAGGCCCGGATCATTCTGATGAGTTGATCCAACTCTTCCCGCAGTTGAACATCCGGCTGTTGCGCAACGAGTGCGTGGCCATCGGCGACGATGTGTTGCTGGTCGGCGTGGATGAGTTGTGGACCGGCCGCGATGACCTGCACGGCGCACTGGCGTCCTACCGCCGCGCGCCGAATATGCGCGTGATCGTGCTGGGTCACAATCCCGACTTGATGCTGAAGCTCGATGGGCGTCGCGCTCCCCCGCTGCTGCGGGATGCGTTCTTTATCTTCGGCCATACGCATCAGGGGCAGATTTATATCCCGCTGCTGCCGGGCCTGGCCATCCCGATCAAGTCCAAGTTCTATCGTGGTCTGCACCACACCCCCTATGGCGCGCTCTACGTCTCGTCGGGCTGTGGGGAGAACAGCACGCCCACCCGCATCAATACGTGGCCGGAGATCGTGGTGTTCGAGACGTAAGTGAAAGCGCAAGTCAGCATCCTTCATTACGCATCACGCGACTTTGGACGAGCAAGCGGCAAGCGCGCCAGCTCCTGTGGATCGTTAACGGCGAGGGCATTGCCGCATAGCCTCGCTACGATGGGGCAACGATGATGGTCAACGCCGGCGTGGGCGAGGGCGACGCTGACAGCGTGGCCGTAGGCGTCGGCGTATCGGTCGCCGGCAGCGGCGGCGGAGTGTCCGTCGGGGTTAGTGATGGCGTTGGTGGGACGGTCGGCGTGGGCGTCGCCGTAGGTGGCGGTGGGACGGTCGGCGTGGGCGTCGCCGAAGGTGGCGGTGGGATGGTCGGCGTCGGCGTTGCCGTAGGCGGCGGCGGAACGAACGCCCAGACCAACTCGATGTTGCCTGGGCCGGTGTAGTTCACATATTGCACCTGTAGGAAGTGCTGGCCGGCGTTCAACACCCGCGTGCCTACCAGCACTTTCGGGCCGGCTGTGAAGTCGTCTATGCCGGCCACGATCGCCCCGTCAATCAGCAACCGCGCGCCGTCGTCCACCGTTGCTGTGAACACATACGTTCCGCTCGCCGGGAAGTTAACCGAGCGCCGCCAATCCGCCGAGAAGTTGAACGGGTTGACCGGCAGCGGCGGCCAGTTCGGCATGGACGCAGTATTCAAGAATCCAGGCGGGTTCGGCGGCGCAGGCGGGTCGTCGCGCTTGATGATGACCGGCCCGGTCAAGTTGGGCGAGTTGTAGTAGCGGCCCTCCCAGCCGGCGTAGTTGACTCTCCAGTTCAAAGAGACGCGCGCCGAGGCGCCTGACTTATAGTACTCGACGCGCAGGCTGTGCGGCCCGGCGGTCAAGCTCACGTCGGCCGTGACCGTGCGCAGGCCGGCGCTGAACCACTGGTTGATGATCAGCACGTCGTCCACAAAGACGCGCGCGCCGCCGTCCACGCTGAGCGTGAACTGGTAGTTGTCCGTAGTCGGAAAGTTCGCGTCGCTGGTGAAGATGGCCGACCAGTTGTTGCGCGGGACGCCCGAATTGGGCGCAGCGGTGCCCCAGTTCACGTTCAGGGGCGGGCCGGGCAAATTCTGGTCGAAAAGCACCGGTGGGATGAGATCCGGGTTGCCGAAATACTGGCCGTACCATGCGCCGGCGAGGTTGGGGTTCGGCGTCGCCGTCGGCGCAATGGTCGTTGGGCCGGGCGGCGGCGTGCACGTCGCAGGCAAGGTCGGAATCGGCAATGGCCCGTTGAACGTATTGTTGCCCTTGTTGCTTTCGACGACCATGTTGGTCGGATCAACGACGACCAGGTTCGAGCCGGTGGTGAAGCCGGGGAACCATCGCGAGTCCGTCTGGCCGGGCGCAAGCCCATTCGGCGCCAGTTGTTGCTGGTTGTTAGCTTGCACGAGGAACGGGCCGGCAGGGGCGTTGCCGATGTTCTGCACCACGGCGCGAATGCCGAGTTGGGGCGAGACGTAGGCGCAACTGGCGCCGGTCTCCAGCTCGATGGCTACGCTTGCGATGACCAGATCCGGCAGCGGGCCGGCTGGGCCGAGCGTCGGCGTCGGCGCTTCGGGCGGCGCCTGGGTGGGTATTAAGTCGCTGCTGATGGTGACCGGCGCGAATTGTGTGAACCCGCTGGCTGCGCCCCGCGCGATGAGGTAGTACTGACCGGCTGTTGTAGGCGCGGTCAGATCACTGCGTTGAAAGGCGCCGTCGGAGCCGGCGATTGCATCGCCCAATCGCTGGAATTCGCTAAAGGAAGCCGTTGGCGAAGTGGATAGGAAAATCTCAACGGCTTCGTTGGCCTGAAAGCCGCTCCCGCGCACACCGAAGAGCGCACCGAGGGCGAGCGGGCCGCTTGCCTCGACGCGCGCGCGGCTGCCCGGCGGCGGCGTTGGCACGACATCGCGTTCCGTAGCGCTGCGAGACAAGAACCAAAATGCCGCTATGCAACTTAGGGTCAGCAGCGCTATGGTGAGGACGCCGGCCCAGACATAGCGCGACGGCGACTCCGTTTCGATGTCGGTCGCCCCCTGCGGAGGAACCGCCGATGCGGATGTCGAGGCCGACGGGGTCTGGTCGCGCTCTAAGCTCATGTCGCCTTGTTGGGATATTATAGGCTCTACGCCCGCAATCGCGAATCTTACGAATCCGGCTAACCATGAACTGCACCAGCCCATACGACGCCCTTGCGCGCATTTATGACCTGCAACACAGTGGCTTCCTGGACGATGCGCCGATGTATCTGCGGCTGGCGCGCGAGGCGGCGCCTGCTGCGTCCATCCTAGAGATCGGCTGTGGCAGCGGTCGAGTCATGCTCCCGCTGGTCGAAGCCGGCTTTCGCGTCGTGGGTGTGGACGAGTCAGCCGAGATGTTACGCATCGCCGAGCGACGGCTGCGCGCAAGCGCGCATGTTCCCGCCGAGCGCTGGTCGCTAGTTCACGCCGACGCCCGCGCGCTTAATTTGGTGGAGCTGGGGTTCAACATGGCCATCATCGCGCTCAACACCTTTCTACACAACCTCACGCGCGATGACCAACTCGCTACGCTGCGCGCCGTGCGCCGGCACCTTGCCATTGGCGGGCTGCTGGTAGTGGACTTGCCGCCTAACGACGAGATGGCCTATCAACCCGACGACGGCGCTTTCCAGCTCGAGGCTACGCTGATAGACCCTCACGCCGGGACCGAGATCCACAAATTCGTCGCCAGCCGCATCTTCTGGGCGATACAGGAGCAGGAGTTGGTTTATCGCATCGAAGAACGCCGCGCCGGCGACGCTGCTTTCACCGAACAGCTCGTCACCTTCCGCCTGCGCCACGTCTTCAAACATGAAATGGAGTTGCTCTTGCTCCAGAGCGGGTTCGCCGAGCCGACCTGGTATGGCAACTACGACCTGTCGCCCTACGGCGAGGGCAGCCCACGCATGATTGCCGCGGCGCGTGCGATCTAGCGGCTCAGTCGCTTCTCAGCAAGCTACACTATTGTTTGCTCAATGTCCATCCGCACGCGGCTCACCATTTGGTACACGGCCGTCCTCGCGTTGATCCTGCTCGTCTTTGGCATCGGCGTGTACATCTACGTCACCTGGCAGATGATCCAGCAGGTGGACTCGCGGCTCAGCCAGGCGGCCAACACCGCGCTTCCGCTTGCCCTGAGCCAGCGGCCGGAAGTCGAGGAGCGCGCCGGCCAAAAGGTGTTGACCTTGCCCGGCCTCGATGCATTGCGCGCCTCCGCGACATACGTGCAGCTCATCGGCCCGCGCGGACAGGTGATCGGCATCTCGCCCAATATCGCCGATCCATTTCTGACGAATCACCTCGATCCGGCTGCGTTTCAGGAGGCAGCGCACATGCCCGCCGACCAGCGCGCCAATTTATTCACCGAGGCGCAACATCGCGGGCTGCCGCCGATTCGCGTCTTTACGCAAGCGCTGGTCGCGCGCAACGGTGAGGTGGTCGGGTATCTCCAGGTCGCTACGTCGCTGGAAGGCGTCAAAGCGGCGCAAAATAGCCTGTTGATCGCGCTCCTCTCGCTGGGTGGGGTGGGCATCCTGTTCTCGGCTGTGATCGGCGTGTTGCTGGCGCGGCGCGCGTTGCGGCCGGTGGACGAGCTGACGAAGACGGCGATGGCGATCTACCGCGCCGAGAACCTCGATCAGCGGGTGGCCGTGCCGAAGACCAATGACGAGGTGAGCCGCCTGTCGCAGGCGTTCAACGAGATGCTCGACCGGCTCTCCAAGCTCTTTCATGCCCAGCAACGCCTGATCGCCGACGTGTCGCACGAGATGCGCACTCCGCTCACCGTCATTCGCGGCAACGTGGACCTGTTGCGGGCGATGGGCTGCGCCGACGAGGAATCGCTGGACGCGCTCACCCGCGAGAGCGACCGCATGACGCGCCTGGTCGGCGACCTGTTGCTGCTCTCGCAGGCCGATGCCGGCGTGCTGCCGATGCACATTCACAACGTCAGCCTGAACCAGGTCATCTCGGATGTGGTGCGCAGCGGCCAGGTGTTGAGCGCCGGCCGCGTCAACGTGTCGGCGCACGTCGAACCCAACCTCGTCATCCAGGCCGATGCAGACCGGCTGAAGCAGGTGCTGCTGAATCTGGTAGATAACGCCATCAAGCACACGCCCGATGGCGGCCAGGTTCGCATCGAAGCCGTGCGCAGCTACAACAACTACGTGCGCCTTTCGGTCAGCGATACCGGCGTCGGCATTCCCGAGAAAGACCTGCCGCATGTGTTCGAGCGCTTCTACCGCGTGGATAAGTCGCGCTCGCGAGCCAATGGCGGCTCCGGCCTTGGCCTCTCAATCGCGCACTCGATTGTCCAGGCGCACAACGGCCGAATTGTCGTGAGCAGCAAGCCCGGCGTCGGCACGACGTTCGACGTCTATCTCCCTATGCAGCATCGGCTATCGGCAGCCGGGGAAAACGGCTCACACAACGGCATCACCCCTGCCTGAGCGCCGCGCGCATGCGATCCAATGCTTCGATCATCTGCGCGCGCGGACATCCGAAGTTGAAGCGCAGAAATCCCTCGCCGCCTGGGCCAAAGGTCGCGCCATCGCTCAACGCCACGCGCGCGCGCTCCAGGAAGAACTGATAGGGGCTGCCCGAAATGCTGGCTTCGCGAAAATCCAACCAGCCCAGGTAGGTGGCCTCCGGCCAGGTCGCGCGCACTTCGGGCATGTTTTCGGCAAGGTAATCGAGCAAGGCATCGCGGTTGGCCGACAGGTATCGCCTGAGCGCAGCGAGCCAGTCATCGCATTGTGTATAAGCCGCCTGAGCCGCCGCCAGCCCCATCGCGTTCAAGGGGGGCAAGACGCCGTTATTAGCGGCGACGAAGCGCTGGCGCAACCTGTCGTTTTGAATAATGGCGAAGCCGAAGCCCATACCCGGCAAGTTAAACGTTTTGCTCGGCGCCATCAAGGTGATACAACGCTGGGCGATCTCCGGCGAGAGGCTGGCCATCGGCGTGTGCGGCGCGTCATCCAGCGTCAGGTCGCTCCAGATTTCGTCGGAGCAGATCAACACGTCGTGTGACAGACAAATTTCGGCCAGCCGCCGGAGTTCATCGCGCGTCCACGCGCGCCCAACCGGGTTGTGGGGGTGGCAGTGGATGAACAGCGACGTGCGCGCGCCCATCGCGCGCGCGAACGCCTCGTAGTCCACCTCGACGTGCACCCGCCGTCCCTCCATCCGGTACTGCAAAGCCACCTGGGTGAGCGTCATGCCGTGATTGGCCGGCGCGGCAAAGAAGGGAAAGTAGACCGGCGTCAGGACGACTGCCGCATCACCCACGCGCCCGAAGGCCCGGCAGACTAGGTTGAGGCCGCTGACCAGGCCGGGCAGAAAGACGATCGCCTCGGATTGGACGCGCCAGCCATAGCGCCGCTCCAACCAGGCGCAGATCGCCTGCTGCAGAGCGTCCGGCGGAAACTCATACCCGAATACGCCTTCCGCCACTCGCGCGGCCAACGCCTGGCGCACCGGCTCGGGCGAGCGGAAGTCCATGTCTGCCACCCACATCGGGATGACGTCGCTGGGGTAGGTGGTCCATTTCACGCATCCCGGCCGGCGACGGTCGAGGCGTTGGTCGAAGTCAAACGCAGTTGACGCCGAAAAGGCTTGCGAAGAAAGCGGAATGCGGTTACTCGAATCCACAGGGGTTGTCGCCGTGATGCTCTTTAGACTGATTGAGCCTAATATAACCGATCTCCAACGAGGGGCCGGCGTGGAGGAGGCGATAATGCTAGCTCACATCCGACGAATTGGTGATGGCCGCTTTGTCCGATGACCTGACCTTGCTTGCCATCGCGTTAGCCGGCGCGGCGATCGGATGCGGCTTGGCGCTGCTGCCGGGTCTGCATGTGTTCAACGTCGCCGGGTTGGCGTTGCTGCTTTCGACGCAAGGCGTCATAGGTTTGGCCGACCAAGCTCTGGCGATGTTCCTATTAGGCGCGCTGGTCGGCTGGGCGGTGGTCAATGTCATCCCTGCCGTGTTTCTCTTCGCGCCGGACGACGCGAATGTGGTCGCCATACTGCCGACGACGAAGTATTTGATGCGCGGGCGCGGCGCCGAAGCCGCGATGCTGGTCGGGGCAGGAAGCCTATGCGCGTTGCTCGGGTTGGCGCTGCTCTCGCCGATGCTGGACGAGGTTCTGCGCCCGTTGCGCGCGATCGTCCAACCGCATACCGGCTGGATGCTCACGGCGATCGTCGCTTTCTTGTTACTGGGCGAATGGCCGCGCGCGAACGATCTGGCGCCTCCGCTGCGACGCTTGTTGTCGGCGTGGGCCTACCTCGGCGCCGGCCTGCTCACGTTCGTTTTGAGTGGACTGCTGGGCTTCGTCCTGCTCTATCGCAGCCCGATCGCCGTCGAATCGGCGTTCGTCAACTTGATGCCGGCGTTCGTCGGCCTATTTGCCGTGCCGGGCTTGCTGCAAATCCTCTTATTCGGCGCGAAACCGCCGCCACAGACGACCACATTGCCGGCCGAGCTTGAACCCCGTCTGCTGCTGCGCGGCTCGTTGACCGGATTGAGCGGCGGCTTGTTCGCCAGCGTGCTGCCGGTCATCAGCGGGGGCATCGGCGGCCTGCTGGCCGGGCATGCGACCGCGCAGTGGAACGAACGGCTGTTCATGATCTCGCTGGGCGCGTCGAAAGTCGCTTACTATGTCGGCAGCCTGCTGTTGCTCTTCGTGCCCGGGTTGACGCTGACGCGCGGCGGCATGGCATGGATGCTGAGCAGCGTCTATGTGCCATACGGATGGCGCAATTATTGGCTGGCCGTCGCTGGAATGGCACTGGCCGGCGTGGTCGCCTTCGTCGCCCTGGTCGCGTTGGCGCGCGCCGCCGCAAAGCTGATCAACCATCTCAACGTCAAGTGGATCGCCGGCGCGTCGCTCGCCATCGCAGTCGCCATCACAGTCGCGTTCACCGGCTGGGGCGGGTTCGTGGTAATGTTAGTGGCGACGACTGTCGGCTTGATCCCGGTCATCGTCGGCGGCCGGCGGTTGAACTGCCTGGGCTTGTTGCTGGCGCCGATCACGTTGAACACCATCGGCGTCGGCCCGGCCGTGGCGCAATGGCTGGGACTTCTGTAAATCGCTCGATGCTCCTATGACGAAAGCGCTGTTTGAAGGTCTGGTGCTCGACGAGGCGGGTCGCGCTTTGCCGGTGGCCTACGTGGGCCAAGACCCGACATATGTGCTGGTCGAAGATGGCTTCAAGTATCATGTGGATGCGCGCCGGGTAGATGAGCAAGTGTTGAACCTATTTCGCGAGCATGTGCAGCAGAATGAGGCGCTGGTCAGCGAAGGGGTGCTGCGCATGTTGGGCAAAGATGACCTGTTCACCAAAGTGGCGGTGGATCAGCAGATCCGTAACCTCGAGCAGCATTTCGCCCAGTTGTTCGAGGTGGGCATCCCGGAACAGGCGCGCCGGTATCTCGGCATGCTCGGCTTCAGCATCGTCATCAACCGGCACGGCGACGTGGTGGACTTGAAGATGCCGTCTGCGCCCATTGATGAGCAGGAACTTTAGACGGCAGGCGGATAAGCTCCCGCCAATCCCAACGACGAAACTCAGAGACGCGAGATGGATAGCCGGCGCAGCCGCGCGCGCTTTTTGGATTGATGCGCTTCCATGCGTTCGAGCACGCCGTCGAGAAAGCGAACGGCCTCGACGATATACGGGCCTTTGTTCAGCATCACGCATTCCGCCCGGCCGCTCATCACGGCGTCCGACACCTCGGCCCGCGACGGCGAGCCAGATTTCGCCATGCTCTCCAGCACTTGCGTCGCCCAAATGACCGGCACATGCGCCGCTTCGCAAAACCAAAGGATCTCTTCCTGCACCTCGGCCAGCCGCTCAAAACCCACCTCGACTGCTAGGTCGCCGCGCGCCACCATCACGCCGACCGGCGGGAGTTGCATGCCGGCCAGCAACAATTGAGGCAGATTCTCGAACGCAGCGCGCGTCTCGATCTTCAGGATCACCCCCACATCGCGCACCTTCAGGCGGTTGAACTCCTCGCGGAGCGCTCGGATATCCTGCGGGTCGCGCACGAACGACAGGCCGATCATGTCCACGCGCGAAGCCATGATGGCCAGGTCGTCCAGGTCTTTCTGAGTCAGCGAGGGAATATCCAGCTTGACGCCGGGCAGATTGATGCCTTTCTCTGCGCCTAGTTTTGCGCCGGCGGCCGGATTTGTGTGGATGATTTCCGCAAGCATGTGCGCGCCGTTATTTTCGAGCACGCGCCCGCAGATTTTGCCGTCGTCGAACCAGATGTGCTCTCCCGGCTTGATGGCTGAAAGCGACTCTCCCAGCGTACATGAGATCTGCGCCGGACGCATGACCTCACCCTGTGGGTTCAACAGCGCCGGGCTGCCCGGCGCGTTGTCGTTGGTCACGATGAGCCTGTCGCCGGGGCGGAGCAGAATCGGTTCGACTACTGCCGGAAGCTCGCCGATGCGGCCTTCGGCGACGAGGGCTTTCTTCCGGAGCAGGCGCGCGGTCATGCCGGTCTCGAGATAAAGCGTCTTGTCGCATTCGGCCAGCAGCGCCCCGCCGATTTTGGAGACGACTTTCAGCTCGCGCAATTTGCCGCGTGTGTCGGTCAACGCGATCGCATCGCCGCGTTGCGCCTGAGAGAGCAGATCGCCGACGAGGGGCACGCCGGGCGCGCCTCCGGAAGATGGGCCGGCTTCTCCTTCCGGCATGAACCATACCTGCGCCGGCTTCAAGATGCAGCCCCGCAGGTCGCGTTCCGGCCTGATTTTGAGCACCTGGGCGGATGTGGCGAGTGGGCCGGTGCGCAGCTTCGGTCCGGCGAGGTCGGCATACACCTTGCATGTCCGGCCCAGTTCGCGCTCGGCCCGCTGCAGGTTCTCAATCATCTTCAGCCAGATCTCGGCATTGTCATGCGCGCAGTTGATGCGCATCACATCCATGCCGGAGGCGAGCAAGTGGCGGATCAGGTCTGGGTTGTCGGCTGCCTCGGTAGGCATAGTCACCATGATGCGCACAGCGCGTTTGCCGGACCCAGGGCCGAATAGGCGGCGGGTGTGCTCCTGGAGCAGCGTGCGGCCTAGTTTGAAATCCACCGCCGTCACCGGCTCGAGTTGAGGCTCTTGGCCGGCGAGACGATGGAGCGCGATCAACACAGCATCCAGCGTGTGCAGGGTGTGCGCCTCAGAACGACCGAGCGAGCTGAGGCCGAGTGCGGCGAGCTCGTCTTGCAGGTCGCGCACATCCACCTGGCGCAGCGCGAGGTAATGGAGCAGGTTGCGCGCGCTCTCGCGGTACCCCGGCGCAGCCTGATTCACGGCGTCTTGATATTGCTGCTCGAGCGCCAACGCGCGTCGTCGCAGCTCCATTACCGGCGTGATCAGCCGTTCCGGCGACGGGCCCATCGAGCGGCATTCTAGCAAGCTGTGATAAAAGCGTGTTAAGCCGGCGACGCCTTACGACCAGGGTGACCCATGCAAGATGGCTACGAACGTCAGCGCCTCGTCCAAAGCGCGGATCGCATGCGATTCGTTTGGATTGATCACCAGCATGGCTCCGGGTCCGAGGACATGCTCGACGCCGTCGCCGCCGGTAAAGGCGCCTGCGCCGCTCAACACGACGATATAGACTGGCGAACTTGGCGCGCTGTGCTCGGTCACCATTTGCCCTGGGCGCAACCCGAACAGCAGCACGCGCCCCATCTTGTCCACGTGTAAAGGCTCGGCGTGAGGCCGGTGATCATCGAACTTGACCGATTCGGGGAGATGGAAGACTTTCATCTGTTGCTGACTCCATTGCCGGTGCGCTGTTGCAGCATGCCTGCCTGCGCGCAGCGCGTCGCATAGAACATAAGCGCCGCATAGATCAACAATGCAACGACGTTCAACAAACCGCCCCAGCGTCGCAGTCCGAACCAGCCGGACAGATCGCCCAGAATGCGCGCTGCCAGAGAAGCGTGCAACAGCACCAGGGGCGCATAGAACTGGGCCGGTAACGCAACCGAGACGCCCAGCAGCGCCGGCAGGATGATCGGCGCATGACCGAAGATCATCGAGAAGACGAAGCCCACGAAAATCACATGCAGCATGGCGTCGTATCGTGGCCCACCGAGCACGGCGCCGAACATCAACGCCAACCCCCCGCCTACCCCTAGCCAGAAGTACCCGCTCAGCAGACATGCACCGATGAATTGAGGCAGCCCACTCATCCTGACCGTGCGGCGCGCGACATCGTAGCGCAACAGCCAAGCCGCCAGCGCAAGCAAACCCAGGCCCAGGATGCGCATCCCGATGTCGGGCGAAGCAACGGCGACGGCGATGCCGATGCCTATGCCGGTCACTGCGATGACAAACGCCCGCTGCGCCCGAGCGGATAGCTTTTGCGTGCGCCCTAGCTCCAGCCGCTCGCCTGCGATCGTCAAGACCAGGAAGCCGATCCACCAGGGCGCGATGCGGAAGAGCGGCCATCCGCTCAGCCAGAATACGTTGCCGATCAGCAGCAGCAGCGCACCCGCCGCCATCACTCGCACGAACGTCGCCGGCTGCATGCGCACCATGGCGAAATGAACCGCGACGAGCGCGGCGCTCCCCAGGCTAAAGGCTAGCGCGCTGAACGTGGTAGGCAACCCACCAACCACGCCGGCGACGCCCGCCGCCGACAACGCCGGCGCAATGAACGGCCATTCGCCGCTGCGGTGTTGCAGAGCGACCGCGCGTTCCAGGCCGATCACCGTCATCAGCACGCCGCATACCATCAGCGGGCCGTGGGCCAAGGCCAGATCAACGGAAATGATCGGCAGGCTCCAACCGATGCGCACCAAACCGGCCCATGCCGCGACCACAACCGCGACGAGCGCACACGCAATGATCGCGACGCGCGCCGGGCGCAACCTGCGCGGCGCAGCGGTTGCGCTGCCGGGGATCAGCGCCGCGCTCAGCTTTGGTCTCACCATGACATTTCACTCCTTGACCGTCATCGTCAGCGGCTCGATCACCGGCCGCACCCGCGGCCACACATTGGCGACGAAGGCAGCGATTGCGATCAGCCACAGCGCGCCGGCCAGCGCCGGCAACCATTGCAGCGCCGGCACATCGCCCGCGCCGAGCCAGACCAGCGGCGCGTGCAACGCCATCAGCGACACGCCGACGTTCAACGCCGTGTAGCACAGCCACACCAGACGGAGATCGCCGCGGTCGCCGCTGCCGGTGACGACGCCTGGATGGACGAGCCGCGGCATGATCCAGACGGCGACGCCGGCGCTGAACTGCACCAGCCAGCCGACCAGCAGGACGAAGATGTGGCTGGTGCGCAGCGTCCACACAGCGCCGTGGAAGGGCAGCCCTTTGTTGGCGAGCGTCAGTCCGCCGAGCGTGAAGCCGATGCCCCACCACAGCAGCGCCGTGCGCACCATGATCACCGAAACGCGCGGCATCATCGCCCTCCTTGCCGGGACGAACGCGGCGATGACTCTGGCGTGATGCGTCGGCGCACCCTCGGCCACAACGCGATCACCAACAGCCACACGGCGATCACCTGCAACACCGCAGAGAGCGCCAGCGCAGCGCCGAGCATCGGGCGGGGCTGCCACGCGTGCAGTGGCTCGGCGATTACCCGAAGGATGAGACCGGCGTTGAGCGCTGCGTAGGCGCCCCAACCAAGCCTTTCGTCGCCGCGCGGCTTCTCGCGCGAATATGGCGGTAGCATCCACAACGCCACGCCGCCGATCAACTGTGTGGCCCAGCCCACCATGAGCAGGTGATAGAAGACCGGCTGCAATGCGCCCAGCCGCGCATCCAGCCCAACGCTCTGGTTGAGCAATACCAGCATAGCAACCACGAACGCCAGGACGAGATAAGTCAGCGCCGTGCGAACGTAGAACCGGGCTTGCGGATACATCGCTGCAAGGGTCAGGTCACATCGCCATCAGACCGCTTTGAGCGGTCTACCTGGTTCAAGCGCTTCGTTGAAGACGATCAAGAACGGCCGGCCGATTGCCCCTTCCGGACAAAAAGTCTCGCACACGTCGCAATAGGCGCATGCCTCCGGCCGCACGATCACTGCTTTTTCGTTCACTACTTGCACCGCCTGCGTGGGACAGAGTGCTTCGCAGTTGCCGCAGCCGGTGCATCGTCGCTCGTCTATGCGCGGGATCACGCGCTGCATCCAGTAAGTCGAAATCGCTTGCATGGCATAGGAGACCATACGCGGTTCGACAGTTGACCGCCATGACCTTTGTCACATGCCAGGCGCCGCCGGTAGAATGCTTTGCATGACCGCACATGTGACGGAAGCGCTGCCCGCGCTGCGGCGGATGGCTGCTCGCGCTAATCTGCCCGACCGCGTTGCGGACGCGCTGGCGGCAATCGCGGTGATCCGAGAAGTCGCGGCGGGCGCCGTCATCCAGCTCGAAGGCGATGAAGCCGAGGCGATGTATGTGGTGCTGAGCGGCCGCGTCAAAGTTATCCGCACGGCGTCGAATGGGCGTGAGCAAGTGCTGCACATCGCCGGCCCATGTGATCACATCAACTTGGTGCCGGTGCTCGATGGCGGGCCGAACCCGGCCACCCTGCAGGCGCTGACCGACGCCGTGCTGGCCGCTATGCCCTGCGAGCCGCTGCGGGAATTGATGATGCGTGAGCCGGAGTTCACGATGGCGCTGCTGAAGGACCTGGCCCGGCGGCAGCGTCACCTGGTAGCGCTGGTAGATGAGCTGGCGCTGCACTGCGTGCAAGGCCGGCTCGCTCGCCTGTTGCTCGCTCGCGCCGAGGCTGCCGAACGCGGTGAAGCCGTGCCGCCGCTCACACAGGCCGAGATGGCCAGCCAGATCGGCACCGTGCGCGAGATGGTCAGCCGCACGCTGCGCAACTTCGAGGAACTCGGCTTGATTGCCACCGAGCGCGGCGTCATCGCGATCAAAGATCGCGCAGGGTTGGCGGAGAAGGCGGAGGAATAACGTCAACCGCCGCGTTTGTTTTGGATGGCCCGCTCGTAAGCGCGCACATACTGCTCGGCGCTGCGCTCCCACGAGAAATCTTGCGCCATGGCGGCGCGGATCATCTTTTGCATGTGCTGTGGCCGGTCGTAGTATGTGCTAATGGCCCAGCCGACGGTGTAGTAGATAGCGTGCGCGCTGGGTTCGTAGAACTTGAAGCCGGTGCCGTCGCCGGTCGCCTCGTCGTATTGTTGCACGGTATCGTCCAGCCCGCCGGTGGCGCGCACGATGGGCAGTGCGCCATAGCGCAGCGAGTACATCTGGTTTAACCCGCATGGCTCGAACAACGACGGCATGAGGAAGAAGTCGGCTCCGGCTTCGATCCAGTGCGCCAGCTCTTCGCTGTAGCCGATGTAACTGCCCACGCGACCCGGATAGCGCGCCGGCAGTTCGCCGAAGAAATGCTCCAGCGCCTTCTCGCCGCTGCCGAGGATGGCGAACTGAACGCGCATATTCGTCACGATCGCCTCGATGCACTGCGCCAGCAGGTGCAACCCCTTCTGCTCCACCATCCGGCTGACGATGCCGATGACCGGCGTGTCGGACGAGACCGTCAGATTCATCCGGCTTTGCAGCGCGCGCTTGCAGATGGCTTTGCCGCTCAGATCGTCGCGCGAATAGCGCGCCGGGATCATCCTGTCGTCCTGGGGGTTCCACTGCGTGTAATCGCAGCCGTTCAGGATGCCGATGTAATTGTCGCCCTTGTCGTTGAGGTAGGGGGCCAAGCCATAGCCCAGCTCCGGCGTGCGCGTCTCGCGCGCGTAGTTTGGGCTGACGGTGTTGACCATGTCGGCATAGACGATGCCGCCCTTGAGGAAGTTGATCGCGCCGTGATCCTCGAACTTGTCCGGCGTAAAGTTGCCCCACTGCAGGCCGAGGTAGTCCATGTGATGCGCCGGGTAGCGGCCCTGGTAGGCGATGTTGTGGATGGTCAACAAGCTGGCCGCGCCGCCCAGGAGCGGGTCGTTCCAATGCCAAATCTTCAGGTAAGCCGGCGCGAGCGCGGTGTGCCAGTCGTGCGCGTGCACCACGTCGGGCCTGAAGCCGATGTCTTTGCACAGTTGCAACCCGGCGCGCGTGAGAAAGCCGAACCGGCGTGGATTGTCCTGGTAATCGTTGAAGTCGGCGTCGTGATACAGCCCCCAGCGGTCGAAATACTTCTGGCTCTCGATGAAATACACCGGCACGCCGTCGTTCGCCGCTGTGTGCACTGCGCACCACTCCTGCGCGTCCCCCATCCACACCCCCATCGGTCCGTGGAACCAGCGCAGGCCGTAGCGGTCGCCGTTGATGGATGCGTAGCGCGGCATCGCGACGATCACCTGGTGCCCCATGGCCCGCAGGTAGCGCGGCAGCGCGCCGACCACGTCGGCCAGCCCGCCGGTCTTGGCGTAGGGCGCGCATTCGGCGGCAATGAAGAGGATGTTCATGTGCGGCGGTAGGCGACTGTCACCCGCGCGCCGGCCCGGCTTCCGGTCGCGGGGGTGGCTGCAACAGCTCTAGCGTGATGCCGTTGCAATCGAGAAAGTAGATCGCATAGCCGCCTTTGTTCACGCCATGCTCGATAGCCACCGGTTTATCGGCCTTGAAACGCACCCCCAGCGCTTTCATGCGCTCGAACTCTTTGTGAATGTCGTCCACGATGAACGCCCAGTGGCCGCTGCCGGTGTGATTGGTCGAGAGATCAAGGTCATCGCGGCCATGGGGATGAACGTACTCCACCAGCTCGATGTGATGGTTGGCGTGTTCGGCGAGCGGCTGGCCCGGCACGCGCAACTGCGCCACCTTGAGATGGGCGCCGGGAAAGGCCACCAGGCGGGCGGTGTATTCGTTGTGCTGCTCCTGCCCGCGAAAGTATTCCAGGCCGAGCACTTCGGTGTACCACTTGACCGACTCTTCGAGGTTCCGGACGGTGAATGAGACGTGGAAGATGCCTTTGATCATTGACGGGATTGACAGGATGAACAGGGTTGACAGGATTAACAGGATTAACAGGATGAACAGGATGAACAGGATGAACAGGGTTGACGGGATGGCATCCCGTCAACCCTGCTCATCCTGAAAGGGATGCTCATTGGCCGTGCATCAGCCGCAATGCGCCGCGCACGATGGCGCCGGGCTGCGGCAGCACGGCTTCTTCGAGCGTCTTGGAGACGTGAATCGGCACGTCCAAGCCGGCTACCCGCATAATCGGCGCGTCGAGTTCATCGAACGCCGTTTCCATCACGCGCATAGCAATCTCGGCGCCGACGCCGCATGAGGCGTGAGACTCGTGCGTGATGAGCAGGCGATGGGTCTTGCGCAGCGATTGGACGATGGTCGCAATGTCCATCGGCACGGTGCAGCGCAAGTCAATCACCTCGGCGGAGATGCCGTGCTCCTGCTGCAACGTCTCGGCGGCTTCGAGCGCGAACAACAACTGGCGCGAATAGCTGACGATGGTGAGGTCGCTGCCTTCGCGCTTCACGTCGGCCACGCCGAGCGGGATGGTGTATTCGCCATCCGGCACCGGCCCTTTGGTGTTGTAGAGCAGCTTGTGCTCGATGAACATCACCGGGTTCTCGTCGCGCAGGGCGCTCTTGAGCAGACCTTTGGCGTCGGCCGGCGTGGCCGGCAGGACGACCTTGAAGCCAGGGATATGGGTGAACAGCGCCTCGAAGCTCTGCGAGTGTTGTGCGCCGTTGCCGCGCCCTCCGCCTTGTTGCGTGCGGATGACCATCGGCACCTTCACGCGGCCGCCGCTCATGGCGCGCATCTTCGCCGCCTGATTCCAGATCGAGTCGGCGGCGACCAGGGCGAAGTCCATGAACATCAGCTCGGGCACCGGCCGTTTGCCGGTCATGGCCAAGCCCACGCCCATGCCGATGAAGCCGGCCTCGCTGATGGGCGTGTCGCGCACGCGCTCCGGGCCGAACCGGGCCAGCAGGCCTTCGGTCACCCGAAAGACGCCGCCGTAGGCGCCGATGTCCTCGCCCATCAGGATGATGCTGGGGTCGCGCTCCATCTCTTCGGTGAGCGCTTCGCGCAATGCCTGGGTGTAAGTCAGCTCTCGCATGGCAAATGAGTTGAACTGCGAAAGGCCCAAATGGTCGTCGGGTTTTGCCGTCGTCCCTTTGCGCGCTTCGCAGGCTTGGTGGTAACAACTTCAAATCCAGAAGTCGGTGTAAGCCTCTTCGGGGTCGGGATACGGTGATGCTTTGGCGAACTGGACTGCAGCTTCGATCTGCTGGTTCACCCGCGCGTGGATGGCGTCGAATTCTGCATCGCTCACCTTTTCGGCCTGCGCGAGGTGGGCGCGCAGGCGCTTGATCGGGTCACGCTCGCGCCATGCGGCCACTTCCTCTTTAGTGCGGTAGCTTTCCGAATCGCCGATCATGTGGCCGAGCAGGCGATAGGTGCGCGCCTCGATGAAGGTGGGGCCTTCGCCCATGCGCGCGAGCCGGGCGGCTTCGCGCACGGCCTCGTACACGGCGCAGACGTCGTTGCCGTCCACCACGACTGCGCGCATGTTGTAGCCCTTGGCGCGATCGGCCACCTGCGCGAGAGGATTGGACTTGGCCAGCGGGGTCATTTCGGCGTAGAGGTTGTTCTCGCACAGCAAGATCAGCGGCAGCGTCCACAACTGCGCCATGTTGAGCGCCTCGTGGAAGGCGCCCTGGTTGATCGCGCCGTCGCCGAAGATGGTGAGCGCTACGCGGCCGTTGCCGTCGAGCTGCGCGCTGAGGGCCGCGCCGGCGGCAATCGGCACGCCGGCGGCGACGATGGCATTCTCGCCAAGCAGGCCAATGCTGGGGTCGGTCCAGTGCATCGAACCGCCCTTGCCCTTGCTGACGCCGGTTTTGCGACCGAGCATCTCCGCCATCGCCGCGTTCACGTCAATGCCTTTGGCGATGCATGCGCCGTGGCCGCGATAGGTGCAGGTCAGGTAGTCGTCGGGGTTGATGGCGAAGCATGCGCCTACGGCGGTCGCCTCCTGGCCGACGCACGGATGAAATGAGCCGCGGATCTCCTTCTCCATGTAGAGTTGGACGCAGGCTTCCTCGAAGGCGCGAATCAGCGCCATGCGTTCATACATCGAAAGCAGCAGGTCTTTGGGAATAGACATAGACAGGATGCTCGAGTTGGATGACTACACGATTGTATGTCGAAGCGCGCAAATGCGCTTTTGGCCAGGGGCGTAGCGCGCAAGCCGCCCACGGCGATACCCACGGCTCAAGCGCGACGGCGCCTGCGCGGCGTGGCGTTCGGGAGGCCGGCTGCATACACCTCGGCGATGGCCAGTTGCACAGCGTTGAGCAGCGCATTGATGCGTTTGACCAGCCGCGCGCTGTCACCCGAGCGCACCTTCGTCGTCTCCGACAGCTCAAGCGTGGCCTCGAGCAGCTTATCCCGGAAGAATAGCGCCGCCTGCAGCGCGTCTTTGAGCGACGCGCCGGCCGTCTTGCTCAACTCGCCGTAGTCTTTGCCTAACAGACGCGCTTCGTCCAACAAGTGGGTGCCGTCGTCGGCCGAGACATACTGCAGCGTCAGGCCCATGAGCCGGCGGCCGAGGGCGCGATGCCGCTCGCGCATCGGCTCATCCAACACGGCCAACCAGCCGGCCGCGCTGCGCTCGGGCAGCTCCTGGCGCGCGCGCGTCATCGCCCGGTCGGCCCAGGCCTCGGCCAACAGCGCATTGTGCCGGTCCACGCGATGCGACTCGGCGAAGCGTTGCAAGTCTGACACCGCATAGCGGCGATGCCCGCCCGGCGTCAGCAGATGGGGAATCTCGCCGGCATCCGACCAGCGCCGAAGCGTGGCCGGGTGCACGTGCAGGTAAGCCGCAGCATCGCGCAGCGGAAGCCAGGTCTCATCGGTGAGCGCTTGCTTTTGAGTGTTTCGCATGTGAAACTGACTTACAAACCTCTAGGCTTTGGATCGAAGCGCCTTGCGCTCCAGCCGCGCGATCCGCCGGGCGATCGCCTCGCGCAGCGCCGGCTGTGCGCTAGCGCCTAGCGCCCGTCGCGCGTAGGTCAGCGCGCGCGCGAGGTCGCCCATGCGCCACTCGTAGTGCTTGGCGACCTCGATCAAGGCCTCGACATCGTTCGCCTCTGCCAAACGCTGCCAGAGGGCCAGCGCTTCCTCCGGATGCCCGCGACGTTTCAAGAATCGCGCGACGCGCCGCAGCGACTGGGGTGGAAGAACGGAGAGCATCGAAGATCGCGCGCCGGGGGTTGGAGAGCAAAGATCGCGCCAACTCCCGGCCTCCAGTCCTCCAACTGCAGCGCGATAGCTGCGCTCGGCGGCGTCGTAGTCGCCTGCGCGCTCATAGAACCGCGCCGCGTTGAAGTGCTCTGCTGCATCCTGCGGCTGGGTGAGCGCGTCTAGCAGACGCGCTATCAGCGTAACCATGGAGAGGATGTCATTCGCGTTGTGATACATCACGCGCTGCATGTCCTCGTTCGGTTCGCCCCCGCCGGCGGCCAGATATTCGCGATACAGAAACGGGATGACCGCGCCGGGCACGTCGCGCTGCTCGCGCCGCACACCCAGCAGGTGAAACTCAAGCGAGCCGAGGCTGCATGAGTCCAGGCTGCCGCGCCAGATGCGACGGGCCGGCAAGAGCAGGTCGAAGTGATGCTTGCCGGCAAAGGGGGACGCCATGCGCGACAAGACAAAGCGCGACTCGAGCAGCGGCACGTCAAAAGCCTGGCCGTTGAACGTGACAATATGCTGGTGGTCATGCGCGCGACGGTTCACCTCGCTCAACACCGCGCTCTCCTCGGCCGGGTCGCGCAGGAAGAACTGCTCGATGACGAAGCGCTCGCCCTCGAAATACCCTAGGCCGACCAGAAAGGCAAACGCGCCAACCCCGCCGTTCAGGCCGGTTGTCTCGGCGTCGAGGAACAACGCCCGGCGCAGGTCTACCTCGGCGATGGCCCGCCCCGCGATGAGCCGAGCAAGTAGTTCGGGTGAATGGCGCAGCGCAGCGCCCAAGGCGCGGTCGCCGTGGCGATGCGCCAATGGGTATGCCGACCGGCTCACGTAGGCAGGTCCAAACGGCGTGCTCAGCGGTTCGAGCTGCGATCCCGCCCAAGTAGCGGAGCGGTTCGGCCGCAGCGCCGGTTGCGATGGGTTGAGCAGTGTTCTGCTTTTATATTGACCCAGTCGCCGCAGTCGCTCACGCAGGTCTAGCCCCATCGCGCTTCATTGTATATCTGCGTATATCTGCGGCCCACTGATGGGTGCATTTCTCCGCAGGAGCGAGACACGGGCAGGCGCAGGCATTATCTGCGCCTGCCCCTTGTCTGAAATGCATCCCCACTGACGATGCACGCGAACTGCATGACAGCCAAGGCTCACGCGCCACGAAGAAGCGCACCAGCCCCGAACAACGCCTATGCGTTAGGGTCGCTCCGAGCCGGTGCGAGCTTCGGTAGTGCGTCAGCCCCGCCGTTTGGCTGGGTTTTAAGGAATCTGCTGCGTTGTGACCTTGCAGTTCTTCCCGCCGGCGATGGAGCGCCCGAGACGGACGAAATCGGTTTGTGGGGACCACCCCGAGATCTCGCGACTCAACGTCCCCCGCGGCGAGATCAGCACTACGCGCGGCACGCCGCTGATGCGATACGGAGCGCTGATGGACTCGTCGCGATCCATCACCGTCGGGAAGGTGATGCCGTGCTGCGCGATGAATGCGCGCACGTCCTCCTCCGACTCATCGTAGACATTGATGCCCAGGACAATCACGCCTCGCGCGCGCAGTTGCTGATGCGCTGCCACGATTGACGGCGTCTGGCGCTCACAATAGGGGCACCAACTCGCGAAGAAGTACAGCATGACCCCGCAGCCTTTCAAGCTGCTGAGCTGCAATGAGCGCCCTTCCAGGTCGGTCGCCTGAAAGTCGGGCGCTCGGCGCTGCGCCTCGGTGGGCTGGGCCGTGAGCACTAACGAAGCGCTCACCAACAGGGCAAGGGCCAAAAAGCGAGCTTTTGTCAGGACTGTGACTAACATTTGAAACCTCCTTTCTGCTTATTCCTGAGCGAGGGCCGACTCGCGCCCTTTCTATCTCAAAGGGCGGCGTCTTGCTTGACGATGGGCAGAGAGTTTTCTCTTCGAGTCGCGTCTGGGGCGATGCGCGGGCGCGCGCCACGCATCCGACTCAGGCGCAGATGGGATAATCGCGCATATGACAACGGTCTCTGTCGCATCTTCCAATGGCGCCCCGATGTTCGATGTCGCGGTGCTCGGCGCAGGTCCCGGCGGATACGTCGCCGCCATTCGCGCCGCACAACTGGGATTGAAGGTCGCCCTGATCGAGCGCGATCAACTGGGCGGCATCTGCTTGAACTGGGGATGCATCCCCACCAAAGTGCTGTTGCGCAACGCTGAGGTCGTCGAGCTGATTAAGGACGGCGAGGCCTATGGCATTAGCTACGACAACCTGCGCGTGGACTACGCCAGGGCATACAAGCGCAGCCGCGAGGTGAGCAACCGCCTGGTGAAGGGCGTCGAGTTCCTCATGAAGAAGAACGACGTCAAAGTATTCATCGGCGATGGGACGCTCGTCGCGCCGAACGCGATCCTCGTCGAGCACCGCAGCGAGGAGCGCACGATCACGGCCGGCCATCTGATCATCGCAACCGGCGCAAAGCCGCTGGCGCTGCCCTTCCTCAAGCCGGACGGCGTGCGGGTGTTCACCTACC
The DNA here is from genome assembly GCA_046299515.1 of Thermoflexales bacterium. Taxonomy (GTDB): domain Bacteria; phylum Chloroflexota; class Anaerolineae; order J036; family Brachytrichaceae; genus JAAFGM01. Next base: position 139,947 of record JBKBID010000002.1, read on the forward strand.
GGCAGCTCCTGGAAGCGCAACGCGCGCCGAAGGGCATGACAGTAATCGGCTCCGGCGCGATCGGCATGGAGTTTGCTTACGTCTTTCACGCTTACGGTTCAGAGGTGACCGTGCTAGAAGCGCTGCCGCGCATCATGCCGCTGGAGGACGAGGAAGTCAGCGCCGAGATCACGCGCTCGTTTAACCGTCGGGGCATCAAAACGATCGCCGGCGCTAAAGTAACCGATGCTAAGGTGAGCGCAGATGGCGTCGAGGTGTTCTTCGAGACCGACAGGGGCCAGCAGTCCGTCAAGTCGGAGTGGGTGTTGGTCGCCGTGAGCGTGACGCCCAACACCACAGGCATCGGGTTGGAGAAGGTCGGCGTGAAGGTGAATCAGGCCGGCTACATCGAGGTGGATGACCACATGGCGACGAATGTGCCGAGCATCTACGCCATCGGCGACGTAACCGGCAAGTTGCGGTTGGCGCACGTAGCCCAGGCGCAGGGAGTAGTGGCTGCGGAATCCATCGCCGCCAAGATGGGCAAGTACCATGGCCACATTCCTAAGCTCGACTACGACGCCATGCCGCGCTGCACCTACACCATTCCGCAGGTCGCGAGCATGGGCCTCTCGGAAGCGCAAGCCAAAGCGAAGGGCTACGAGGTCAAGGTCGGCAAGTTTCCGCTGCGCGCCAACGGCAAGTCCTTGGCGCTGAACAACACCGAGGGCTTCATCAAGATCGTAGCCGACGCGAAGTATGGCGAGATCCTCGGCGTGCATTGCATCGGGCCGGATGTGACCGAGCTGCTGCCGGAGTTCGTCTTGGCCAAGAACGCCGAGCTGACGCCGGAGGAGATCGCCCGCGCCGTGCACGCGCATCCGACGTTGAGCGAATCGCTGATGGAAGCCGCCGAGGGCGTGGGCGGATTGCCGATCCACATTTGATTGGTGAAACGATCGAACCTGGTCACCTTCATCGTCCTCTTCGCCATGTTGTTCGCCGCGGTGGGCAGCATCGTGGCGGCGGAGTGGATGCCGGGGTTGGGCGTCATCGCCTGGGCGGCGGCGCTGGGCTTGCTGGCCGGCGCGGCGCTGGCCTATAGCAGCTTCCCTGGTTGGACGGCGCATCTGACCAGCACGATCTACGGGCTGTTTACGCTGAGCCTAATCGGCGCAACGCATCCCAGCATCACCGCAACGGCGGACAACTGGCGCGCGCGCGCCATGCTGCTCTTCCAGAAAATTTCTGCCTGGATCGGGGAAGCGTTGAACAACGGCGCCAGCAGCGAGCCGGTGATCTTCATCTTGCTGCTCAGCGGGCTGTTCTGGGTGCTGGGCTACACGGCGGCGTGGTACTCCTTTCGCCATCGGCGCATCTGGCACGTGATCCTGCCGACCGGCGTCGCCATGTTCTCCAACGTGTACTACTACGCCGGCCAGAACCCGATGGCGCCTTTCCTGCTGATCTACCTGCTGTGCGCGGTGACGCTGCTGGCGCTCTCGCACTTGGCCGAGCGCGAGGACGGCTGGCTCCAAAGCCACGTGCGCTTCTCGCCTGCGTTGGGGCGATCGTTCGTCGCCGGCGGCCTGGCCATTGCCACAATAGCCGGCTTGTTCGGTTGGCGACTTGGCGAAGCGACGACTTCGGCAGCCGGTCGCACCTTCCTCGAACAGCTCAGCCAACCCTATAACGAGCTGCTTGCGCGTTGGAATCGCCTGTTCGCTAACCTGAACAACAATATTTCGCGCCAGGTAGACAGCTATGCCTCGTCCGTCACGCTCAGCGGCCCGCGCGAGCTCACCGCCGAGCCGGTCATGGACGTGATCGCGCCGCCGGCGCGCTATTACTGGCGCGCCGCCAGCTATGACCACTACGACGGCCTGACCTGGCGGAACACTATCGAGACCGCGACCAATGCCCAGCCATTTGACGTTAACATCCCGCTGGCCGACTACGCCGCGCGCGCGCCGGCGCAGGCCGACTTCGTCCTCTATCGCGGCACCGACAGCATCTATGCGCCGTCGCAGCCGTTGCGCGCCAGCGTCGGCGCGCAGGCCATCTTTGAGCGGGTGAGCGCCGCCAGCGTGGACCTCGTTCAGCTCAAGCTGCCCGTGCCTTTGCTGGACGGGAATCGCTACACGGCTATCGGCTCGGTGAGCGTTGCGAACGTCGCGCAACTGCGCGCAGCGCCGCCGGATTATCCGGCCTGGACCGCGCGTTACCTGCAATTGCCGCCGCAGGTGCCCGCGCGCGTCTTCGACTTGGCGCGCAACATCACGGCGCGCGCGCCGACGGCATTTGACAAGGCGGCTGCCATCGAGCGCTGGCTGCGGGACAACATCGCCTACGACGAACAGTTGCCCGCGCCGCCGTCGGGCGTTGAGGCCAGCGACTACGTCCTCTTCGAGGTGCGGCGCGCCTATTGCAACTATTACGCGACGGCGATGGCGACCATGCTGCGTTCGCTCGGCATCCCCGCGCGCGTGGCCGTCGGCTACGCCCAGGGTGATATAGCGTTCGACCTGAACATTCCCGATCGCGCGCTCTACCGCGTCAAGGGCGATGACAGCCATATGTGGGTGGAGGTGTTCTTCACCGGCTATGGCTGGGTGGAGTTCGAGCCGACCGCCGGCCAGCCGCCGATTGAGCGCTTTGAACCGCAGGCTGAGGCGACGCCGACGCCTGCGCCGACGTTGCCGCCGCCCACACCTACGCCTCAGCCCCAGGCGACGGAAACGGCGCAAGCCGCCGCGCCTACGCCGGCGCCGCAGCCCTCACCGCCTGATGCCCCGGCTGATCTGCCCCCCGCGACGAACCCTGAGGCCGGCGGCCTATCCGCGATGCTGGATCGGCTGCGCAGCAGCGGGTTGCCCTACCTGCTGCTGATCCCGCTCCTGATTGCCGTGGGGTTAGGCGCGTTGCGCTATCTCGAAAGCGCAGGGTTGGGCAGGCTGCCGGCGGTCGAGCGGGCGTATGCCCTGGTCACGCGCTACGCCGGCTGGCTTGGCGTCGGCAGGCAGCGCCAGTTCACGCCCTACGAGCAAGCCGAGGCGCTGGCGCAGTGCGCGCCGCAAGCAGAATCTGCCGTGCAACAGATTACCGATCTCTATGTGCGCAAGCGCTTCGCGCCGCCGAAGGCGGCTCACAGCCAGGAAGATGCTGTGGCCGCGCTATCGGCCTGGGCCAAGGCGCGCAGCGCCCTGCGCCGGGCGCTGCTGCGGGTCAGGTTGCGAGGAAGGTAGCGCGGGCGCCGAGCGCTTATTGACTCACGCCCAGGTGATTACCCGACCTTCTCGGCGCGCATCCTCCGCCGCAAAGGCGAGCAAGTGGCTTTCGAGCGACACGCGGGCGGTCGTTTGATGTTTGGTTCGCTCGCCGTTTAGCGCTCTCACGAAGTCGCGCATCAGCCCAAAGTCGCCGCCCCCATGCCCGCTGCCGTCGCCGGCGGGGTGGATCACTTCTTCCTTCAGGCTGCCGTGATCCACGATGCGGAGGGCAAACGGCCGGCCTTCGCTGAAGTCGCCGTAGAGCGTGGCGCGCGTGCCATCCCAGCGCAGGGTGCGGCCTTCGCGGTCGCTGTGGCCGTGCATGGTGAAGGTGCAGGTCGCGCCGTCCTGGAATTCCAGATTGAGCGTTTGGTGATCTACCACGTCGTTGTCGCAGCGATACACGCACCGGCCGTAGGGGCTGGTCTTTAGCTTCTCCCAGCGCTCCTCCGGCAGCGTGTTGAACATGTCGGCGGCGGTGAGCATGAAGCCGCGCGTCTCGAACCGTTCCAGCGTCGAGCGCTGATGAATGTCGGCCCCGTACAGGCGCGGCGCATACCAGGGGCAGGTCGCTTCGATCGGGCAGCCATCGGTGCAGCGTGCGGGGATCGGCTCAGGCGAAAGCTCGGCCGCGCGCTCGGCGCGGTAGTGCGCGAGCGATCCAAACGACGAAAGCCGCCTGACGCGCTGACCCATGACCCAGATGAGGATGTCCAGGTCGTGGCAGCACTTGGCGAGGACCATCGGCGCGGAGAGCGCCTGGTTGCGCCAGTTGCCGCGCACAAAGCTGTGGCTCATGTGCCAGTAGCTCACATTCTCGCGGTGATCGATGGTGACGATGCGGCCCAGCCGGCCGCTGTTCACGATGTCGTAGAGTGCTGTGAAGAAGGGGGTATAGCGCAGCACATGGCAAATCTGCAACGTGCGCCCCAGGCGTTCGGCGGCCTCCACCAGCGCAACGCATTCTTCGCGGGTGGGCGCGATGGGCTTCTCCAGCAGCACATCGTAGCCGGCGGCCAGCAGCGCCAGCGTGCTGGCGTGGTGCATGCGATCCTGGGTGCAGTTGACCGCCGCGCGCGCCATCTGCGGCCGCGCGACCACGTCCTCCCACGAGGCGAATTGACGCTCCGGTGGGATGTCGTGATACGAGGCAAAGTGCGCGCGGCGCTCAGGGTCCGGCTCGGCCACGGCGATGAACCGAATCTCGTTCGGGTGTTGCAGGGCATACGGCCCATACGACCAGGTTGCGCGGTTGCCCGCGCCGATCATGACGGCTTCGATAGGTGACACGCCTAGCCTCCTCGTGCTGGCTGAGATCAGCTCGGCCTTCAAGGCGCGCGCGATCGCCGCTTTGGCGAGCTGTTCGAGCAAGTCGTTTCTCGTCCGGCAAATCTTACAGTCCGCGGCAGAAATTGCTCACCCGGAATAGGATAACTCGACTATACTCCTGGCGAGAGTCTCCTTGCTTGTTTTGTTTTGGCATTAGGCATGGCGGGGGCGGCTTCCTATTCGTAACTGACGTGCGTTAAGCCATGGAAAAGAACGTTGCGCGCATATTCGAATCATTGCTCGTCGTAGTCGTGCTCGTCTCCGTAGGCCTGGGGGTCACTTGGACGGGCAATTTCCAGGCTACAGGGGCGGAAGCGCCTCGGTTGCCGAGCCAGCCGGCGACACGCTCCGGAGACGCCTTCTTCGCGCAGATGCCCGCGTCCGAAATGGCGCCGCCGGTCGCCAGCGTGACGCCTTTCCCGTCCATCCCGGAGGTCACCTCGACGCCCGGCAGCATCAGCGCGCACGAGATCGCCACGCCCGTGGCCGTGAACTTGCAGGTGGATGAGCGCGCGCTCGACGCCGGGGATGCCCCGCTGTTGCCACAGGCGCCGGGCGCAATCAACATTTTGCTGCTGGGCAGCGACGCTTCGGCCGACAGCCACTATGCGCGCACCGACACCATCATCGTCGCCAGCATTGACCCGCGCTATCCGTCTGTCAGCCTGCTCTCGTTCCCGCGCGACCTTCAGGTGCGTATGTCAGGCGGCGCGCAGGATCGCATCAACACGGCCATGCAGCGTGGCTACCTCAGCAATTATCCTGGCGGCGGGCCGGCCTATCTGGCCCTCGTCCTGCGCAAGAACTTCGGCATCAAGATTGACCATTTCGTGCGCGTGGACTTCGCCGGGCTGATCAAAGCCGTGGACACGCTGGGCGGCATAGATGTCCTGATCGAGTGCGAGCTGCACGACACTTTCCCCGACAAAGATTCGCCGCTCGGCAAAACCGACCTTGACCTCTATCCGGGCAAGGCGACCTTGAACGGCAAGCAGGCGCTGTGGTATGCCCGTTCGCGTTGGAGCACCACTGACTTCGACCGCGCGCGACGCCAGCAGAAGGTTCTGCGCGCGCTGTTCCGCAAGGCGCGCGATGGCAACCTGTTACAGAACGCGCTCGGGCTCTACGGCGAGTTCCGCAACAGCATCGAGACCGACCTCGGCCCGGCCGACCTGGTTTCGTTGGTAGACATCGCTCGGCGGCTCAGCAATGATGACATCAAAAGTCGCGTGATCACTTGGCCGATTGTCCGCTCGCATCAGCGCGCGGATGGCGCCGCGGTGTTGATTCCAACCGAAAAGACCATCCCGTTCATCGCCGAAGCGTTGGCGCCGCCGGCCGGCAATCAGGCGCAAATCCGGCCTGCCGTGGAGATCTACAACGGCTCTTCGCGGCCGGACATGGAGCTTGTCGCTGCGGAACGGCTGACGTGGGAGGGTTTTCAAGTGGTGGCCCTGGGACAGGTTGAGGGGGATCGCTTTCCACAGACGCAGATTGTTGATTACAGCACAACGCGCAAGGGGTCGCCCATCGCCCGGCTGCAAGACATCTTCCGCGTGCAACCGCGCAACGTGATCGGCCAGCCAGATCCAAGCAGCCCATCGGCGGCGCGCGTCATCTTGGGCGAAGATTACGACTCCTGTCCGAACACGGCCAACATCGCCGGCGACGTGAAGCTGGAGGCAGCAGGGGAACAAATCCGCGTGACGCCCGCGCCGTGAGCATCGTGCGGTTCGAGCCGATTAGGGCATCGGGGTGCTCGTCGGCTCCGAGGTCGGCGTGGGCGCGTCGGCCGGCGCAGGCGTGTCCGTTGGTGCAGGGGTGAGCGTCGGTATAGGCGTGTCCGGCGGGGGCACAGGCGTAGGGGTATCGGTCGGCGGCGCAAGTGTCGGCGTGGCCGTAGGCGTTTCGGTCGGCGTAGCCGTCGGGGTGTGAGTCGGCGTGGCCGTGGGCGTTTCGGTCGGCGTAGCGGTGGGCGTTTCGGTTGGCGTCGGGGTGTGAGTCGGTGTGGGCAAGACGAGGGGCGGCGGCAAGCTGGTCGGCGTGATCGTTGGCGGCACGAACTGGGTGGGCAGGTCGGCCAACGTGGGCGTGGCCGGGCGCGTCTCGGTAACCTGCTGCGCCGGTGATGCCGTTGGCGCGGCGAGCGGATTTTGCCCCGGCCGCTGCAGGATGACAAGCGCGGCAAAGCCAAGCAAGTAGCATGGGATGGTCAGGAGAATGATGCCGATGAGCACGCTGTAGGCAACGCGATTTCGGCGCGGCGCGTTATCGGGGATGTCCTGCATGCCGTTTACATTGTAGTATCATCGCACGATAACATTGCATAGTATTGACGATGTTTCAGCCAGTTGCGACCCAGATTGACTTCCCGGCTCAGGAACGCGACGTGCTCGCGTTTTGGGCGCGCACGCGGGCCTTCGACCGCCTGCGCGAGTTGCGCGCCGACTCCGACAAACGCTTCTCTTTCATAGACGGCCCGATCACCGCCAACAACCCAATGGGCGTGCATCACGCCTGGGGCCGCACCTACAAAGACTTGTGGCAGCGCTACTTCGCTATGAAGGGCTACAACCAGCGCTGGCAAAATGGCTTCGACTGCCAAGGGCTGTGGGTCGAGGTCAACGTCGAGAAGGACATGAGCTTCAAGTCGAAGCGCGACATTGAGGCCTTCGGCATGGAGCGCTTCATCGGCCTGTGCAAGCAGCGTGTGCTGAACAGCGCTGCCATGCAGACCGAGCAGTCCATCCGGCTAGGTTACTGGATGGACTGGAACGACCCGGAAGAGCTGCGCTGGCTAGCCCAGAAGATCGTCGAGGATCCACAACAAGTCATCACCCTCCAGCGCAACGGACAGCAGATCACCGGCACCGTCGAGCAAATCGTCGGCCGGCTCGGCCTGCCGGAATTGGGCGGCTCGTACTTCACCTTTAGCGACGAGAACAACTATCAGATTTGGAGCTTCCTGAAGAAGTGCCACGAGAGAGGCTGGATTTATCGCGGCGAAGACGTGATCCCATGGTGCCCACGCTGCGCTACCGGCATCAGCCAGCATGAGATTGACACCGAAGGCTACAAGGATCGCGAGGACCCGGCCATTACCGTGCGCATGAAGCTCAAGTCGTTCGACGTGAGCCAGGCGACCTGGGTTAGCCCGCAGGCGCGCGCCAAGTTTGACCACGCGCCGGGCAAGTTCCTGCTGGCCTGGACGACGACGCCCTGGACGCTGCCGGCCAACGTCATGGCCTCGGTCGGCCCCAAGCTGACCTATGCCATTGTCCGGCAACTGCACAAAGACGGCGAACTGGCCGCGTACTTCCTCAGCAACAAGACGCTGAGCATCCTGCGCGGCGAATACGAGGTGCTGGGCGAGATTCAGGGCGAACACATGGCCGGCTGGACGTATGAAGGGTTATTCGACGACCTGCCGGCATTTATTGATGCGCACAAGCGCTGGCAAGACAAGCACGACGGCCGCACCTTCGCGCATACCGTCATCACTTGGGATGGCGTGGGCGAGGACGAGGGCACCGGCATCGTGCACAACGCGCCCGGCGCCGGCCCGGAGGACTATCAGCTCGGCAAGCAACACGGCATGCCGAAGATCGCCCCGCTGAACGAAGACGGCTACTTCCTGGACGGCTTCGGCGAACTGACCGGCAAGCACGCCCATGAGGTGCCCGACCTGGTCGAAGCGCTGCTCAAGGCCAAAGGCTACTTCTACCGGCATGATAAGTACATGCACCGCTACGCCCACTGCTGGCGCTGCGGCACGCCGCTGGTCTACCGCATGGTGGACGAGTGGTACATCAGCATGGACGAGCTGCGCTATGCCATGATGGCCGTGTCGGAGCAGATCAACTGGATCCCCTCGTTCGGCAAAGAGCGCGAGCTGGACTGGTTGCGCAACATGCACGACTGGATGATCAGCAAGAAGCGCTACTGGGGGCTAGCCCTGCCGATCTGGGAGTATCCCGACGGCACGTTCGAGGTCATCGGCAGCTACGAAGAGCTGAAGGCGCGCGCCGTCGAAGGCTGGGAGGAATTCGACGGCCACACGCCACATCGGCCCCATATTGACAAGGTCAAGATTAAACATCCGGTCACCGGCCTCATCGGCGCGCGCGTGCCCGACGTGGGCAATCCGTGGCTCGACGCCGGCATCGTCGCCTACTCCACCTTGCGCTACCGCACCGACCGGGCGTATTGGCAGCAGTGGTTCCCGGCCGATTTCATCACCGAGAGTTTCCCCGGCCAGTTCCGCAACTGGTTCTACTCGTTGATTGCGATGAGCACGGTGCTGGAAGGGCACATGCCCACGCGCACCATCCTCGGCTACGCGACGCTGCTCGACGAAAAGGGCGAGCCGATGCACAAGAGCAAAGGCAACGCCATCGAGTTCAACGAGGCGGCCGACAAGGCCGGCGCCGACGTGATGCGTTGGCTATACGCGCGCCAGCGCTACGACGACAACCTGCTGTTCGGCTATAACGCGCTCAACGAGGTTCGCCGCCAAGTCATCATCCCGCTGTGGAACGTCTATGCCTTCTTCGTCACCTACGCCAACGCCGATGGTTGGTCGCCTAAGTCGCAAGGGCCGCAGGAACAGACGACCGCGCTCAGTGCCTTGGATAAGTGGGTGCTGGCCCGGCTGGCCGAGACGACGAACGCGGTCAACGCCGCGTTCGACGCCTATGACGCGCGGCCGGCAGTGCTGGCCATCGAGAAGTTCATAGATGACCTGTCGAACTGGTATGTCCGGCGCTCGCGCGAGCGTTTCTGGGGCAGCCAGATGACGGCGGACAAAGAAGCAGCCTATGCCACGCTCTACGAGGTGCTCACCACGCTCGCCCGGCTGATCGCCCCCGTCGTCCCCTTCATCAGCGAAGTGATGTGGCAGAACTTGCGGAATGCGGACTTCAGCATCCAGAACCCAGAAGACAACCGCCGTCTGCGCGAGTCGCAACGCGCGTTCTCCGTGCATCACCAGACCTACCCGCAGCCGCGCGAGTTGACGGAGGAAGAACGCGCCCTGCTGCGCGAGGTGGCGCTGGCCCGCGCTGTGGTCGCGCTTGGCCATAGCACCCGCGCCCAATCGAAGGTGAAGGTGCGCCAGCCGCTGCGCAAGGCCATGATCGTCGCCGGCGACGAAGCGCGCCGGGCGATCCTCGCCCACTACGACATCATCACCGATGAGCTGAACGTCAAAGCGCTGGAGTTCGTCGAGCGCGAAGTCGAACTGGTCAGCTATCGCGTGCTGCCAGACCTGAAGAAACTGGGCAAAAAGCTGGGCGCCGACTTGCCAAAGGTGCGCGCCGGTCTGGGACAGCTCGACCCATCGTCGGTCGTCGCTGCGGTCAAGGCCGGCCAACCCGTCGCCGTGAACGGCGTCTCGCTCCAGCCGGATGAGGTCATCGTGCAGGCCGTCCCCCGCGAGGGGTTAATCGTCGCCGGCGAGAACGGCATCGTCGTTGGCCTGGATACCACGCTCGACGAGGCGTTGATCGCCGAAGGGTTGGCGCGCGAGGTGGTGCGCCGCGTCAACGACTTGCGCAAGGCTGCCGGGCTGAACGTCTCCGACCGCATCCATCTGGCCTACAACGCCAGCGACCGCCTGCGGCGCGCGATCGCCGACTTCGCCGACTACATCGCCGGTGAAACGTTGAGCGCTGCGCTGAGCGAGGGTCAACTGGCGGACGGCGTCAGCGCCAGCGATGCCTTCGACGGCGAGCAGCTCACCATCTGGATCAAAAAGGTATCCGATTAGCGAGAAAGCGGGATGTCAAAGCTGCTTGGCTCCTTCAAGACGGAGGACACATGATTCAAGACACGCTGCAGCGACTGCGAGGACAAACGCCGCCGGCCGTTGCCGCGCTGCCGGGCGTCGAACTGAGCGTCGGGCAAAACCAGGCGCTCGACGCCGTGCTGGCCGCGCTAGACCAACCGGGGCTGCGCCGCGCGATTGGCCTCTTCGGCCCCCGCGGCAGCGGCAAAACCACGCTGCTGAACGAACTTTGTAAGGGTGGCTTGCATGCCCGGCGCACGCCTCAGCATCGCAGGGTCGTATGCGCGCTGATCAACGCAGCCAACCTGCCGGCCGACCTGGCTCCCTGGCAGCGCCTGATCTTCGGCGCGCTCGACAAGCTGGCGCAACAGCCCGGCGCGCCGGCGACCGTCTATGAACTGCGCGCCGAACTGGAAGAGGTGGTGCAACTTGAGGCGAACGACGATGCGAGCGCCACGCTCGCCGCCGCTGCGTTTGCCCACCACATGCGCGCCGCATTTGCCGGAATGCTCCACAGCGCCATCACGCTCTCGAATGCGACGTTCGTGGTGGCAATCGACCACCTCGACAAAGCGACGCCAGAAAGCATCGTCCAACTTCTGGAAGCCTCGAAATACTTCCTCAACGCGCAGCATTGCGCTACGTTGATCTGCGCCGACGAATCTGAGCTTATCCAGAAGCTCGGCGATGCGGAGGTGTTGCGCGCTTGGCTCACCGACCGGGTCGAATTGCGCGTGAGCGAGCGTCCTACGCATCCTGAGGCAGCCGTCGCCGCTCCACCCCAGATGTCGCCTCGCCCGGTCGCTTCAGACATCCCGCCGCCTTGTGTTCAGCTCTTCGCCGACATCCTGGGGAGCGACCGCTACGCGATCGAGCGCGCCGGCGAACACTGGCGCGCGGCCATGCGCGCGTTGGCCAAGCGCAACGCCGAGGGCTACCGCACCGATGTATCCGGCGCGATGCTCGCCAAGCTGTGCGCGTTGCGCGTGCTTTCGCCGGGCCTGTTCGACGCCGTCCGCCTGGACGCGCCGGCGCTGACTACGCTCGAACGGCGCGCCCGCCTGCAGAATCCAGCCCATGGCCACTATGACGAATGGGCCGAGGCGCTGGCGCGCGACCCGCGCCTGACCCGGCTGTTCGCTGCCGCGCCGAGCTTCATCGGCGTTGACGCGCGCCACCTGGCAACTGCGCTGCGTCTGGTGCACACCGGCGACGAAGCGACGGTTCAGCAAACAAAACCGCTCACAGCCGAACTTGCGGCCGGCAGCGTCAAACCGCTTGCGCTGAACCGGCCTCGCCCGCACAAGCAGCCCTCATCCGCGGCGTCCCCTGCGCCGATGTGGACGCCGATCGCGGTTGCGGCCGGCGTGTTCATCGCAGACCGCTTGATCAAGATGGCCGTCCAATCCACCGAGGGACTCCGCACCGGCGCGTCGGCGCTCGGCGGGCTGATCGGGCTGCAGCCCCCCCCAGCAGCCGACCTGCTGGACATTGGATTGACCATTGGCATCACGCTGGTCGGCCTGGCGCTGTGCGTCCTTATTGCGGCCTTCGCGGGCCGGCGCGTTGACGACAGGCGCGCCAAAGCATACGGGCTGATCGCCGGTGGGCTGTCTGCCAATCTGTTTGACCATCTCACATACGGCGCAGCGATGAACTACCTGCACGTTGCCAACTTGCCGGCGTTTAACCTGGCCCATCTCGCGCTGTTGGCCGGCGCGGCGCTGCTGGCCGTTGCCGTCCTGACCGACTCATCACATGCCGCGCGCAGTCACGACGCAGGCGAGCTCGCCCATGAGTGAAGAAGCGCGCGTCGCAGAATCGAACCCGCCGGTGGCAGCAGCGGAGCGGCCGGTTGCCGCCTCGTTCTTCCGGCGCTACGGGTTGCTGTTGATGGTGGCAGGCATCGCCCTGGCTGCGGACATCATCACCAAGCGCATCGTCGAGGCGCAGATTCCGCTCTACACGTCCATCCCGGTCATCGGCCCCTATCTGAGCTGGACGCACACCCAGAACACGGGCGCGGCGTTCAGCCTGTTCCAAAATGGCGGCGCGCTTTTCATCGTCGTCGCGCTGGTCGTATCAGCGGTAATCCTGTACTACGCGCCGCGGCTTCCGGCCGGCGATTGGTTGTCGCGGGTCGCTTTGGGGCTACAGCTCGGCGGCGCCATAGGCAACTTGCTCGATCGCCTGCGCCAGGGCTACGTTACCGACTTCATCCACTTCCAGATCCCCGAGATCGGCTTTGACTGGCCGGTGTTCAACATCGCCGACAGCGCCATCGTCGTGGGCGTGATTTTGTTGATCGCGGCCAGCCTGCTGCGAGACAACAAAGCGTAATCCGCCATGGCGCGCGAACGCTCTGCAAGTGATGCGATACCCATCCCACCGGCAGGCGCGCGCCGAGCCGTGCTGTGGGATATGGACGGCGTGCTGGTGGACTCGGCCGACTACCACTACGCGGCCTGGCGCGAAGCGCTCGCGCGCGAGCGCTACGACATCAGCTACGAAGCCTTCCGCGCCACCTTCGGCCAACGCAACGACACCATCCTGCGCGGCATCTTCGGGCCAGACCTGCCCGATGCCGAAGTAGACCGCATCGCGGACTTGAAGGAGGCGCTCTATCGCCAATTCGTGCGTGAGCGCGGCATCGCGCCGTCGCCCGGCGTCCTGCGCTGGTTGCAGGCGCTGCGCGCCGCCGGCTGGCGGCAAGCGGTCGCTTCGGCTGCGCCGCGCGCCAACATAGACGCCGTCCTTGCTGCCGTGGGCATCGGGCATTACTTCGACGCGATCACCTCGGGCGAAGACGTGACCCGCGGCAAACCCGATCCGCAGGTTTACCTTGTCTCGGCGCAACGCGTCGGCGCGTCGCCGGCGCGTTGCGTGGTGGTGGAGGATGCGCCGGCGGGATTGGAAGGCGCGCGCCGCGCCGGCATGCGCTGCATTGGCGTCGCATCCACCCATGATCATCTGGACGCCGACGTAGTCGTCGCTTCGTTGGACGAGCTGGACGACGACGCATTCGACCGGCTGATCCGGCGCTAAACGGCGGTCATCCGTCGAACTCAACTTCCTCGCCAGACGCGGGCCGCTCATCGGCAGGCGGCCGCTCTTCCTCGGGGAAGTGCTCGATGATGATCTCGCCGAACAGCGTCTCCTGGTAACACCGCACGACGTAGCGCTTGAGCAGCTCCAGCAACGCCAACAACGTCACCACGATCTCAACCCGCGTATGCACGCCCTCCAACATGTCGGTGAAGGCCACCCGCCGGCGGGCGTTGACGGCGGACTGGATGCGGTCCATGCAGTCGTTCACGGTGAACGGCAGCCGAGCGATCACCTCGTCGGCGACCGGCGGCGGCAGCCAACGATTCACGACGCGCTGCATGGCGCCGGCCAGCGCCTCCAGTGTGACGTTGTCCAGGGGCAGCTTCTTCGATTGCGGGCGGGGGATGGGCGGCGGCTGCACCGGATAGGCGCGCAACTGCTGCTGCTCACGCGCCTTCAGCATCCTCGCGGCGTGCTTGTAGAGCTGGTAGGCCCGCAGTTGGTTCACCAGGTCATCGGTCTCCTCCTGCGCTTCGGGCGCGGCGACGACCTGCGGCAACAATGCGCGACTCTTGATCAGGATGAGGCGGGCAGCCACTGAGAGGAAGTGCGCAATTGTGCGCGGGTCGCGTCGAGGCATGCCGGCCATGTAGGCGATGAACTGATCGGCCACCATGGCCAGTGAGACCTCGGTGATCTCCAGCCGGCGCTCTTCGATCAGCCGCAGGAGCACGTCGAGCGGACCCTCATAGACCGGCAGGTGGATCGAGAATTGAGGATCGCCTGATGGCCCTGCTGCGCCCTGAACGGCATCACCGCCGGTTAGGCTCGTATGCTGCGCATCTGTCATCGCTCACTTCCTCCGTCTCACTGCGGATCTCCATCGGCGCGTCGTTCCGCGGGTAGCAGCACCCAGTAATCGAAGCCGTTCATCCTGAAGCGATGCGCCCAGTAGTAGTTGCGGAAGATCGCCTCCTTAACATCGTCGGGGTAGAACAAGGCGCGGAAGATCACCGCGCCAAACGCGCGCTGCTCAATCATGGCGATCATGCGCGAAGTGTCGAGCATCCCGCTTTTAGAGAGGTTGAGCAGCTGCGTCGGGTTGGTCACCACGTCCTTGCCGGCCAGCAGCGTGAGCATCGCCTCTTCGCTCCACACCGGCCCCGGCGTGTTGCGGATCATCTCTACCATCGCCCAGCCGTTGGCGGCGTCGGCGGGATCGAGCAGATGGCCGAGCTGCGTGAAGCCGGCGGAATCGTAGTAGGGATAGGGCGGGTACGACGAGACATCGGCGACGCCGATCGCCCGCGCGACCGCGCCGAAGATGCGCCCGCTCGTCGGCAAATGCAGGTTGAGCGCGG
>JBKBID010000003.1:0-114461 GCA_046299515.1 Thermoflexales bacterium
CCGAGCGGCCGGCTGTTCCACTACATCGGCGACCTAAACAGTCCCTCCGGCAACCGCGCGACGCGCGGCGTCGTCGAACGCCTGAAGCGGGTCGGCTTTCAGCGAGTGATCCCTAGGCCGGAGGCGTTCGGGGTGGTGGCGCACAAATGAGCTTGCTCGCGCGCTGGCTCGTCTTCGCCGCCCTGGTCTTGTTGACCGGCGCCGTCGCGTTTACGCCGCTGGCGATGCGCAGCCGGGCAACGACGGCGCTGCGTGCAGCGGCGGCGCCCACGCGCGCGCGCCTGACGCGATGGGCGACCCTCCTGACCGCGCTCGCGTTCGCCCTGGAATTCGCCCTGCGCCTCTTCGATGGCGTTGTGGCGACGAGGGAGATCATCTTGTTCGCCGCGCGGCTGGCGTTGCTGGGCGGGATGGCGCGCGCGCTGCGCAGCGGGCGCGACGACGCGCCTATCCTGCTCGCCATCGGCGCCGCGCTCATCCTGACCCAGAGCCTATCGAGCCGCAGCGCGTCGCTGTCGGAATGGGTGTTGCCGGTGTTGGCGGATTGGGTGCACTTCACCTTCGCCGCAGTTTGGTTAGGGGGCGTCGCTTACTTCGCCATCGCGCTTGCGCCGATCGCGCTGCGTCAGCGCCCGCTGCTGAGCGATCTCGGCGCGACCATCGAGAGGTTCTCGCCGCTGGCCATCATGTCGGTGCTGGTGATCGGGCTGACCGGCATCATGCAGAGCGCCGGCTTCCTCGGCGGCTTCGAGGCGCTGTTCAACACGGACTACGGGCGCGCGCTGCTGATCAAGACCGGCCTCTTCGCTGCGCTGATCGGTTTCGGCGCCTTTCACCAGTTCGTCATCAGCCCGCAGCTTCGCACGTGGCGCGCGCGAGCGCCATCGTCATACGACGCCGCGCGTCGCTTTCGCGTCAGCATCGCGGCAGAAGCAGCGGTGAGCGCGCTCACCCTGGCGGCGGCCGCGGCGATGACCGTGCTGCCGGCGGCGAATCCCGCGCCGTGATTGATAATGGCCGCAATGCCATAGCCTTACCATCAGCGTGAATCCTATGACCGCTCAAGTCAACGTTGGCATCATCGGCTGCGGCAATATCAGCCCGCTGTATTTTCGCGCGTGCAGATCGCTCGAAATCCTCAACCTGGTCGGCTGCGCCGACCTAGACATGTCGCGCGCCGAAGCCCGCGCGCGCGAGTTCGACACGCATGCCTTCAGCGTCGAGGCGTTGCTGGCGCACCCCGACGTGCAGATCATCATCAACCTGACCATCCCCAAGGCGCATGGCGCAGTCGGCATCGCCGCGCTGGAAGCCGGCAAGAGCGTGTACAACGAGAAGCCGCTGGCGCCCAGCCGGGAAGAGGCCCGGCGCATGATCACCCTGGCCCAAGCGAAGGGCCTGCGGGTCGGCGGCGCGCCGGACACCTTCATGGGCGCAGGCATCCAGACCTGTCGCGAGCTGATTGACAAAGGCGCGATCGGCGAGCCGGTCGCTGCGACGGCGTTTATGATGGGCCACGGCCACGAGAGCTGGCACCCCGATCCGGAGTTTTATTACCAGCCCGGCGGCGGCCCGATGTTCGACATGGGGCCGTATTACCTGACCGCGCTGGTGACGCTGATCGGCCCGGTCAAGCGCGTCACCGGCTCGGCCCGCATCACTTTCCCCGAGCGCACGATCACCAGCCAACCCAAGCGCGGGCAGACGATCACGGTGCGCGTGCCGACGCACGTCGCCGGCGTGCTCGACTTCGCATCCGGCGCAATCGGCACAATCGTCACCAGCTTCGACGTGTGGAAGCATGCGATGCCCTGCATCGAGATCTACGGCAGCGAGGGGTCGCTGCAAGCGCCCGACCCCAACTCGTTCGGCGGACCGGTGCGCATCGCAAAGGCCGGCGAGAAGGAGTGGACGGATGTGCCGCTCACGCGCCCCTACAGCCGACAGTCGCGCGGCCTGGGCGTGGCCGACATGGCCTACGCGATGCAGTCGGGCCGGCCGCACCGCGCCAGCGCCGAGCTGACCTATCACGTGCTCGACATCATGCACGCGATCCACGATGCATCGAGCGAAGGCCGGCACATCCTGCTCGAAAGCGCCTGCGAGCGCCCCGCGCCGCTTCCGGCCGACCTGCGCGAAGGCACGCTCGACCCCTGAAACGCTGCGCCCCCGGCGGACTGCCAGGGGCGCGGCAACGTCGGCGCGATCAGATGCGGCTAGCGCGCCGGTTCAGGAATAGGCGCAGCGCCGCCGGTCGGGAACTTGAGGACCAGATCAATATCGGCGCGGTTCAGATAGGGGAGGATCTGTTTGATCGCCGCGCCCAGCGCCGGCTCGATCAGTTCCAGGCTGGCCAGTGTGTCCGCCGTGTTGGTCAACGTCTCCTCGCTCCAGCGCAAGGTGGGCAGCGACTTGTCGTTTGCCCAAATCTCGATGCCCTCAGGCGTGGTGCGGATGGTGGCGTGCTGAATGCCGGCGTCTTTCATTTGCTGAACCGTGTCGAGCGGCAGTTTGGCGGCGCTGAGGTCTACGCCGGCCAGCTTCTCGATCTCGCTGAACGACACGCCGGCGACAGAAGGCATACCTGCATCGTCGAACGTCAGGCGCAGGCCGCCGATGAGCGACGGATCAACCGCTGCGCCGGGCGCGGGCAACGGCCCGCCCATCTCGCGCAACGGTATCTCGGCCTCGCCGTCCTTGCGCGGGAAGCGGATAATGATGTTTTGCTCCATGCTGCGCGCCGCCGGCAGAAGCACGTTGTTCAATATGCCGCTCGTGGCTGCGTCCAATTTGACGAAGCGGTTAATCAAGTCTTTCGTGTTGTCGAACGAGGCATCGTCCCAGGTCAGCGGGACGAGGGCCTTGCCGTTCGCCCACCAATACAGGCCGTCGTTTCGGAAGAGCAACTCGACGTGTTGAAGGTTGGAATCGGTCAGCTTGCCCACCGTCGCCGGGTCAATCTTTAATAGATTGGGATCCACGCCGAAGAAGCTCAGCATCGCGGGGCTGATGCCGGCAACGGTAGGGAAGCCCTCCTTATCCACTTCGACAAAAATGCGGGGGAAGACTAACCGGAAGGGGCTGCCTCCACCGCAGCCCGTCAAGATCAAAGCGGCCAACACAAGGGCCGACAACGCGCGCGCGTGCAGTTTTGTTTTCATCACCCCATGCTCTCCTGTTTTGAAGGATGTCGTATGAATTTCAAGCGTAACCCGCGAGAATTGTACCGTCGGCGCGCATAGGGGCAAACCGGGGAGCAGAGCGCCCAGAGGCAACCATCAACCGTCGGCGTCGTCGCCGAGCGGGAAGCCGACGTTGAAGCCGGCGTCCACGTAATGCACCTCGCCGGTGACGCCGGCGGCGAGGTCGGAACACAGGTAGGCGGCTGCGTTGCCGACGTCTTCGATGGTGATGTTGCGGCGCAGCAGGCTGACTTTGCTGAACTCGCTGATGAGCGCGCGCGAGCCGGCGATGCCGGCGACGGCCAGCGTGCGAATCGGCCCGGCGGAGATGGCGTTGACGCGGATGCGCCGCTCATCCGCGCCGAGGTCGGCAGCCAGGTAGCGCACACTGGCCTCCAGCGCAGCCTTGGCGACCCCCATGACGTTGTAGTGCGGCACGGCGCGCTGCGAGCCAATGTAGGTCAGCGTCAGCAACGCGCCGTTGGGCCGCATGAGCGGCGCAGCGGCGCGGGCCAGCGCCGTGAATGAATACACGCTGATGTCCATCGCGGTCATGAAGCCTTGACGTGTGACGTTCAGATAAGGGCCGCTTAGGTCGTCGCGGTTAGCAAAGGCGATCGAGTGCACCAGGATGTCAATCGCGCCGAAGCGCGCCTGGGCTTTCTCCATCACCGTCGCGATGTCCTCGTCTTTGCTCACATCACAAGGCTCGATCCAGTCGGAGCCGAGCGATTCGGCCAGCGGGCGCACGCGCCGTTCGAGCTTCTCCCCCGCATAGCTGAAACCGAGCGTCGCGCCTTCGCGGTGAAAGGCCTTCGCAATGCCCCAGGCGATGCTGTGATCGTTAGCGACGCCGAAGATCAGCGCGGTCTTACCGGTGAGTAGTGCCATGAATGATGCTTCCTTAACTTCAGATTTGCGTATGCCGGGGAAGTATACGCAACGCCGGATTATCACCGTGGACTCGCCGCTCTTCGCAAGCGCGGCGACATCTTCGGTGTTGAAACAGCCTGTGCTCGCAGTCGGCCTTGGGCGATGCGGGCGCTTGCGCACGCGCGCGGCTGCGTCCATGATTGCCGGCATGGCCCATGCACCGGCAAGCGCGCTCACCCGTCTCTCGGCCACCCGGCTGGCTGCGCTGATAGCGCGCGGCGAAATCTCCTCGACCGAGGCGGTCCAGGCGCACATCGCCCAAATCGAAGCGGTTAACCCCAAGATCAACGCCATCGTCGTCAAGCGGTTCGACCAGGCGCTGCGCGAGGCCCAGGAGGCCGACGCTCGTCGCGCGCGCGGCGAGCCGCTGCCGCCCTTGCACGGCGTGCCGATCACCATCAAAGAATGCCTTGACCTCGCGGGCGCGCCGAGCACCTTCGGGATGCCCTCGCGGCGCGAGGACATCCCACAAACCGATGACCCCTACGTCCAACGCTTGGTTTCATGCGGCGCAATCGTGATCGGCAAAACGAATGTGCCGCAGGCGCTGATCTACAACGAGAGCAGCAACGCGCTCTACGGCCGGACCAATAACCCCTGGGACGCGATGCGCACGCCCGGCGGCAGCAGCGGCGGCGAAGGCGCGATCATCGCCGCCGGCGGCTCGCCCCTCGGCCTGGGCACCGACATCGGCGGCAGCTTGCGCCTGCCGGCTCACTTTTGCGGCATCGCCAGCCTGAAACCGACCTCGCTGCGCACGCACGATTACAGCCGGTTCTCCGATCTGGCGTTCGAGTTCGGGCCGATCACCTGCGTTGTCGGGCCGATGGCGCGCGACGTGGCCGATCTCGCGCTGGCCCTGCGGCTGATCGGCGGCCTGCCCCACCCGCGCCTGCCGTCGCCGCAGCCGCTAGGAGACCCGGACGCCGTGGACGTATCGAAGCTGCGGCTGGGGTTCTTCACTTGCGACGGGCTGATGCAGCCCTCGCCCGCCGTCGCGCGCGCCGTGCGCGAAGCCGCAGATATGCTGCGCGCTGCCGGCGCGCAGGTGATCGAATGGCAGCCGCCCGACCTTGGACGGGCCGAAGCCCTCTACGTGCGCCTGCTCACCGCCAATGGCGCGTCGGTCTTTCGCGCTGCGCTGGCGCGCGACAAGCCCGAACCCCAGCTCGCCCTGCTGTATTGGCTGGCGCAGCGCTCGCCAAAGACGGTGCGGCGCATTCGCCATGCGCTGGCCGCCGCGCGCCAGGCGCATTTCGCCCGGCAGTTCGACAACATCGGCTTCACTGCCGAGGACATTCCGCGCCTGGCCGAAGAAGCCGAGGCGTATCGCCGCGCCTTCGCGGCGGCGATGGACCGCGCCGACGGCGGGCCGCTGGATGGGGTGCTGAGTCCGGCTTGCTTCTCGCCTGCCTGGCCGCACGGCGCCAGTCGGGAGCTGATCACCGGCGGCGCCTATTCCATCGTCTACAACCTGCTGGGCTACCCGGCCGGCGTCGTCCCGGTCACGCGCGTGCGCGCCAACGAAGCAGTCGCGCGGCCGCCCGCGCTTGACGTGGTGGACATGGCCGCGCGCCGCGTGGACACCGGCAGCGCCGGACTGCCGGTGGGCGTGCAGGTGGCCGCGCGACCGTGGCAAGAGCACATCGCGCTGGCGGTCATGAAGGTCATCCAAGACTCGGCGCGCTCGCGGGCCGACTATCCCATTACGCCGGTCGCTGCCGCAGATTGAGACGAGGGACGCTCGGCGCAAACCCAGCGCCTTCAACGCCCAACCAACTGCGCGCTGACGGCCCGAATGTGCTCGGGCGTCGTGCCGCAACAGCCGCCGATGATCGTCGCGCCCAGGTCGCGCCATTCGCGCGCGGCTTCGGCGTATGCGTCCGGCGCAACCGCGTTGGTCAACGTCCAGCCAACGACTTCATCCACATGGCCGACGTTGCCGTATGCGCCGATGGCGACGTGAGACGGCGCAGCGCTTCGCAGCAGCTTCAACGCCGAAGCCACCTGTTTGACCGGAACGCAGTTGACCAGGACGGCGCGCGGCCCAAACGGCAGCACCGCGCGAACGGCGTCGGGCAGCAATTCCCCGCTCAACAGGCGATTCTCATCGTCCAGCGTGAAGCTCACCCACAGCGGTTTGCCGGTGGCGTGCGCCGCGCGCGCGGCGGCGACGGCTTCGCGGATCGTGTTCTGCGTCTCGACCAGGATCAAATCCACGCCGGCGTCGGCCAGATTGCGCGCGAGGACAGCGTGCTCTTCGGCTAACTCGGCGTCGCTTGGCGTCAGTTCGGGCGAATAGCAATCCTCGACCGGGGCGATGCTGCCGGCGACTTGGATGGGGGGATCGGCAGCCGAGGAGCCGCAGGGCGCGCGGCCTTGACCCTGCTGCCACGCCATCACCGCCTGCCGCGCCAACGCGACCGCTCGGAAGGTCAGTTCGCGCGCGCGATGGGCGATGCCGGCCTTGGCCAGCGCGCGCACGTTGGTGCGGAAGGTGTTCGTGGTGATGACGCGCGCGCCGGCGTCGAGGTAATCGCGATGAATCTGCGCGACGACATCCGGCGCGGCGTCGAGCGCGATCGCCGACCACAGCGGCAGCGCCGTGTCCACCCCGCGCCGCGTCAACTCCGTGCCCATTGCCCCATCGAGGATGAGCGTCACAGCGTCATTCTAAAGCAGCGGTCCTCCGCTCGTGGTTCAATTGCGGTATGTACGACGCAGCGATCATCGGCGCCGGCCCGGCCGGTTCGGCGACGGCGCATTATCTGGCCCAGCGCGGCGTCGCGGTGCTGCTGCTGGACAAGGCGGACTTTCCGCGCGACAAAACTTGCGGCGATGGGTTGACGCCGAGGGCGGTGAGCGTGCTGCACGACATGGGGCTGATTGAGGACCTCCGGCGCATCGGCCACGTCATCCGGCGCTTCGAGGTGTTCGCGCCAAACCATCGCTCCACTGCGGACGCCATCGCGATGTCGAGTGGGCTGCCCGACTTCGCATTGGTCGTGCCACGCCTCAAGCTCGACGATCTGCTGCTCCGCCGCGCCATTCGCAGCGGCGCGCGCTTCGAGCCGCGCGCGCATGTGAGCGCCATGCGCGTCGAGGCGTCGAACGGCGCGCCACATGTCGAGATCGAAGGCGAACGCGACGGCCGGCGCATCGCCTTTCAGGCGCGCCTGGCGGTGATCGCCACAGGGGCGAACACCGGCCTGCTGCTGCGCGCCGGCATCTTGCGCGCCCAGCCCCGGGTCATCGTCGCCGCGCGCGCGTACTTCGAGAACGTCCGCGAGCTGACCGATGTCTGGACGCTGCGCTTCGACGGCGCACCCTTGCCGGGTTACGGATGGGTCTTCCCCATCGCCTCGGACGCCGCCAACGTCGGCGTCGGATACTTCAGACGCGATCGGACGGCGTCGGCGCTGGGTTTCTTTGAGTCGTTTCGCCGGTCGCCGGCGATGCAGCGATTGCTGGAAGGCGCAACGCAGGCCGGCCCCGCGCGGGGGTATCCGCTGCGCGAAGACTTCTTAACGTCGCCGACCTTCGGCGAGCGCGCGCTGTTGGTGGGCGAGGCCGCCGGTTTGGTCAACCCGCTCACCGGCGAGGGCATTGACTACGCGCTGGAGTCAGGCCGCATCGCCGCCGATCACGCCTTCGCGATGCTTGCGCAAGGCGACTTCACGCCCCAACGAGGCGCGGCCTACGACCAGGCCCTGCGCGAACGCTTTCAGGCGCTGTTTGAGTTTTGCACCTGGGTTCGCCGCTGGTGCGCGCACCCCATGGCGCTGAATGTGCTGGTGGCGCTGGCGAATCGGCGGCGCGACCTGCGTCAAAAGCTGACGCAGGTGGTGCTCGGCGGCGCGCCGGTGCGCCGCAAGCTCACGGCCGGCCGCGCGCTGCGCGCGCTGCTCGGATGGGGCTAACATTCAGCCGGACGGCGACGCAGCAGCCAACCGACCGCGAGAAGCATTGAGTGCGCGCAGTTGATCGCGCAGCCGATCAATCTCCTCCGTCACCGGCTCTCCGTATTGGACGAGTTGCCGCTTGCGTTGCGCCAACTCGCCCGCGAGGTGGTAGAACGACTTGTCGAGTTGCTGCGCGCCGCGCGAGCCAGCGCTTGAGCGCACGCCGATGAGCGCATCGTATGCGCGCGGCGGAACAACATCCGGCGGTTCATCCGCCAGATAAGCGCGGAACATTTCGCGGTCGTGGCGCTTGCTGACCCAGCGCAGACCCAGCATCAGCGCGATCAGCAAGCCATAGTTGAGCAAGGTAACGCCCAGCGACTGACCCTCGCTGGCGTCGGCAAGCGTGACCGACGCGTTGTGAATCGCATGAGTCACAACCGCTGCGGCCCAGCCCAGCGCGATGCTCCAGAATGCGCGCGCCGGCGAGGCCGCATGGCGCGCCACGCCGAAACCGATGCCGATCAGCGAAGTGTAGAAGCCGTGCATGAAGCCGAACACGATCACGCGCAAGATGAACAGCCGAACCCACTCCTCCGGCGAGTCGGCGCTTGCCAAATAAACGATGTTCTCGGCGTAGGCGAAGCCGAAGCCCACCGTCGAGCCGTACACGATGCCGTCTACCCAGCCGTCGAATTCGCGCCGACGCTGCAAGTAGATCAGAGCGACCATCAGGCCCTTGAGGAGTTCCTCGGTCAGCGGCGCGAAGACAATCGAATTCACCGCCGCGGACATCGCCTCATCCCAGATAAACGTGATCGGCAGCGTCAGCATCGTCTGAAAGATCAGCGCGAGAAAGGCTGCCGGCAGCGCGCCCCAGACAAACGCGATGAACAGATATTTAGCAGGCTCCTGCTCGAAGCGATCGATGCCGCGCACCAGGCGCGCATACAGGTAGGTGGGGAGCGCCACAATCAGGGCGGAAAGGAAGATCGGCATCAAGCGCGTATTCTAGCCGGGGCGCCCATGCGACCCACATATACTCAAGAGGATGTCTGACGCTTCCGAACCGCATCGCGTTATTCGGGCCAGCGAAATCGGCCAGTACGCTTACTGCGCGCGCGCGTGGTGGCTCAGCAGCGTAGTCGGCGCGCCCTCGGCTAACTCGGCCGAGTTACGGCGCGGCGCAGCGATGCACCGCCGCCATGGACAGAGGGTATGGTTGGCCCGTGCGTTAGTCATTGCGGCGGCAGCGCTGGCCGGGCTGGCGCTCATCGTCCTCGCGGCCGGCGTCATCATCCGATGAGACTTCGATCGCTCTTCGTTCGCTGGGCGGCAACGCTGGGGATGCTGATTGCCGCGGTAATCGCGCTTCCACCGGCGCATGCCCAACCGCCCGCGCCGACTCGACCGGCGCGCCCGCGCGTCATGGTCGCGCTGGTGTTCGGCCAGTCGAACGCCGGCAACTGGGGCGAAAGCCGGCGCACCGCCGGGCCGCGCGTGCTCAACTTCTTCCGCGGGCGCTACAGCCGCGCCCGCGACCCGTTGGCCGGCGCAGACGGCAACGGCGGCAGCGTATGGACCCGACTGGGCGACCGGATTATTGCCGCCAAGCTCTACGACCGCGTCATATTCGTTCCGGCCGCCATAGGCGCAACGGAGATCGCGCAGTGGGCGCCGGAGGGCCGCTTACACGAAGACTTGCTGCGCAACGTGCGCGCAGCCCGCCAAGCCCGGCTGCGCTTCACCCATCTGCTGTGGCATCAGGGCGAAAGCGACGCCGTGCTCGGCACATCCGCAGAGGACTATCAACGGCGCTTCCTGGGCATGCTCAAGGCGATCCGCGCGCTGGGCGTAGATGCGCCGGCGTTCGTCGCAATCGCCACCCGCTGCGGCCAGTATCCCCCCAACGAGACGATCCGCGCCGCGCAGGTCGGGTTGGCCGATCCCAAGCTGGGCATCTACCTCGGCCCAGACACCGACCAACTGGGGCCGGAATACCGCTATGACGGCTGCCACTTCTCCGATCTCGGCCTAGAAGCGCACGCCGAGATGTGGCTGCAGGTCATTCAGGCGCGCGAGCATGAAACGCGAGCGGGCGCAGCGCCGGCCGGGCCGACCCGGTAGGTGTGATTAGAATCAACCCCGCGATGCGCCTGAAGACCCTCACGCTCAACGGCTACAAAACCTTCGCCAGCAAGACGCGCTTCGAGTTCGGCGAAGGCATCACCTGCATCATCGGCCCCAACGGCAGCGGCAAAAGCAACATCGCCGACGGCATCCGCTGGGCGCTCGGCGAGCAGCAGTTCTCCCTGCTGCGCGGCAAGAAGACCGATGACATGATCTTCTCCGGCAGCGCGCGGCGCCCCCGCGCCAGCATGGCCGAGGTCATTCTCACTTTCGACAACAGCGACGGCTTCTTCCCAATCGAGTTCAGCGAGATCGAGATCGGCCGGCGGGCCTACCGCGACGGCGCCAACGAATATGTGCTCAACGGCAACCGCGTGCGCCTGCGCGACGTGACCGACCTGCTGGCCCACAGCGGGTTGGCCGAGCGCACCTACACGGTGATCGGCCAGGGCCTGGTGGACGAGGCGCTGGCGCAAAAGCCGGAAGAGCGCCGCGCGCTGTTCGAGGAAGCCGCCGGCATCGCCGGCTATCGCGACCGGCGCGAGGACGCCCTGCGCAAGCTGGAAGAGACCAGCCACAACCTGGAACGCGCCCGCGACATCCTCAACGAAATCACGCCGCGCCTGAAACAACTCGAACGGCAGGCCGAGCGCGCGCGCCAATATCGCGCGCTGGCCGACGAACTGAATCAGCTCGCCCGCGTATGGCTGGGCTACCACTATCGGCGGGTCCGATCCGCCATCGAAGCGGCTGCCGTCGCTCAACGCGACGCGCAACGCGCCGTCGCCGAGGCGCTGGATGCGCTGCGCATGCTGGATGAACGCGGCGCCGCATTGCGCGAGGCGCGCCGGACGCTACAGACGCGCCTGGCCGAGATGCACGCCCGGCGCGACGCGACGCGCCAGGCCGCCGAGGTCGCATCGCGCGAACTGGCCGTGATGCGCGAGCGCGCCGCCGCGCTGGGATGGCAGACCGCCGAAGCCCAGCGCGAACTGGACGAGTCGGCCGCCGCCGTGGATGCGCTCGCTGCGCGCGCCGACGAGGCGCAGGCCGCCCTGGCGGCGGCGCAGGCCGCCTGCTTGGAGCGCCAACGCGAGCTTGAACTCGCCGAGATGGCTGTGTCCGAGCGGCAAAACGAGCGCGCCGCGCTGGAACGACAACGCGCCGAGGCGGGGCAGCGCCTGACCGAAGCCGGCGACGCCGTGCAAGCAGCGCGCGACCAAATCGCCGGCCTGCGCGCCCGACAAGATGCGCTGCGGCAACAACTCGACGCAATGTCCAGGCGCGCAGCCGACCTGGGCGCGCAGCGCGAAGCAGAGCTGGCGGCGCTGGACGAGCTGAGCGCCGCCATGGAACGCGAGGCGTCGCAGATGAATCTGTTCGAGGCGCAGTACGAGTCGGCGGTCCAAACGCTCGAGTCGGCGCGGGCATCGTTGGAACAGGCGCAGTCGGTTCTGGCCGCAGCGGAGGCGGAAGAGCGGTTGACTTCGCGCATGACGCTCTTCGCCGACATGCGCGCGCGGGCCGCCCGCAGCGCCGATGAGCTGGCCGCCGCGGCAGCGCAGGCCGATCTGCCCGGCGCGCGCGGCGCGCTGTCGTCTCTCATCCAGATCGCGCCGGACGACCAAAAGGCCGTCGAGGCGGCGCTGGGCGAGCTGCTCAGCGCCGTCGTCATCGCGCCCGACCGGCCGGAGGAGGGCGAAGCCGGCTTGACGCGCCTGCGCGCCTGGCTCATCGAGCAAGCATCCGGCCGGCTCGCCGTGATCCTGACCCACGCGCTTCGCGCCTTTGACGATGAACCCGACGCAGATGATCGAATCTTGAGCGAGCGCGCCCGCGCATGCCACGCCCGCCCGCTGCTCGACGCGATCAGCGCCCCGGAGTGGATAAAGCCGGCCCTGCGCGTCATCGCCGGCCGGATGTTCATCGCGCGCGACCTGGACGCCGCGCGCGCGCTGGCCGCGCAGTTGCCTGCCGGCTGCCTATGCGTGACGCGCGACGGCGAAGTAGCCCATGCCGTCGGCACATTGTCGCTGCCGGCCGGCGCGCGTTCGCCCATCATCCTGGGCATGGAAGCCGAGGCGCCGGCGGCGCCGGACTACGAAACCGTGCTGGCCAACCTCGAGCGCGCCCGGCGACATCGCGACGAGGCGCAGCGCGAATTTGAAGCGGCGCGCCGCCTCTTGGCGCAAACGACCCAAGCGCGCGACCTCTTCAACCGCGAAAGCGCCAACCGGCGCAACCGCATCGAGGCGGCGCAGCGCAAGATCAGCTTGCTGGAGGAATCCTTAGCTGCGCTGGCCGGCGACATGCAACGCCTGACCGAAGAGGTCGAGTCGCTCGACCGGCAATTGGCGGAGGCCGCCGATGCGCTCGCCCAGCGCGAAGCGGCGCTCGCCGAAGCGCAGCAGGCGCTGCGCGAACTCGACGCTCGCCTGAACGAGCAACTGCAGAGCGGCTGGCTGGAGTCGCTCACGGCCGCGCAAGCCATGCTCGCAGCCGCGCGGAGCGCGATGCAGAACGCCGAATCGCTCAGCCGCGAACGCGCCGAGGCGCACGCCGAGGCGCTGGCGCAGCGCGAAACGCGCGCGCGACGCCTGGCCGAATTGACGGCGCAACGGCAAGCGGCCGAGGCCACGCTCCAGCAAATGGCCGACGCCGTAGCCCAGACGGAAGCCGCCTGGCGCGAGGCCGACGCGGAGATCGCGCCGTTGCAAAGCGAGAGCGCCGCAGTCGAGGCGCAGCTCGCCGAGTTGGATGAGCGCCGGCGAGAAGCCGAACGCGCCCTGCGCGAGCGCGAATCCCACTTGAACGCCATCACGCTGGAGCTGGCGCGACACAACGATGAGCTGGACAACTTGCGCCGACGCGCCCTGGGCGAGGTTGAACGCGACGCCCTGAAACCGGAGCAGCGAGCGGAAGACCCCGCCGGCGCAGAGGCGACGGTCGCAGACCCGTCGCAAATCCTGGAAGCCCTCCCCGTGGTCGAAGCGCTGCCCGACGGCATTGAGGACCGCATCGCCCAGTTGCGCGGTCAGATCAAGCGCCTGGGCGCCATCAACGAAGAGGCGCAGGCCGAGTTCGAGGCGTTGAGCGAGCGACACCGCTTCATCACCGAGCAATGCGACGACCTGGAGAAGGCCTCGGCGTCGCTGCGGCAGGTGATCGCCGAGCTGAACGACGTGATGAAAGACACCTTTCGCCAGACGTTCGATGCCATCGCCGACGCCTTCCAGAACACGTTCAAGGTGTTGTTCGGCGGCGGCCAAGCGCGGCTTACGCTGATCAACCCGGACAACCTTGACGAGTGCGGCGTGGAAATCCACGCCCAGCCGCCCGGCAAGCGCCCACAATCATTGGCGCTGCTCTCCGGCGGCGAGCGCTCGCTCACAGCAACCGCGCTCCTGTTCGCCATCCTGCAGGTGAAGCCGACGCCGTTCTGCGTGCTGGACGAGGTGGACGCCGCGCTGGACGAGTCGAACGTTGGGCGCTTCCGCGCGATGCTGGAGAGCCTGAGCGACAGCACCCAGTTCATCATCATCACACACAACCGGCGCACGGTGGAAGCCGCGACGACGATCTACGGCATCAGCATGGGCGCCGACGGCGCAAGCGCCGCGCTGAGCTTACGGCTGGACCAAGTGGAACTCGCCAACGGACGCCGCGCATGAAGACG
Organism: Thermoflexales bacterium; assembly: GCA_046299515.1. Taxonomy (GTDB): domain Bacteria; phylum Chloroflexota; class Anaerolineae; order J036; family Brachytrichaceae; genus JAAFGM01. The sequence goes on from JBKBID010000003.1 coordinate 13,824, forward strand.
CACATCCTCGTCATCGGCGCCGGCATCGGCGGGCTGAGCGCGGGCCGCCGGGGGGCCGCGCGCGGCTACCGCGTCACGGTCGTCGAAAAGCTCGACCGCCCCGGCGGCAAGATGGGCGAGGCGCGCGCCGGCGGATTCCGCTGGGACACCGGCCCATCGGTCATCACCATGCGCCACGTCTATGAGGGGCTGTTTGCCGACGCCGGGCGCGACCTGCGCGACTACCTCGACCTCGTCCCGCTGCAGCCGATCACGCGCTACTTTTGGCGCGACGGCGCGACGATTGACGCGGCGGCCGACGAGGAAGCGATGTGCGAGAACATCCGGCGCGCCTTCGGCCCGCGCGATGTGGATGGCTACCGCCGCTTCATGCGTTACGCCCGGCGACTCTACGACGTGGTCAGCGGCCCCTTTCTCTACCGACAGAAGCCCACGGTGCGCGATTTGGCCTCGCTGCCGGTCGGCGACGTGCTCAAGATTGATGCGCTGCGCACGATGCATCAGGCCATCAGCGCGCACTTCCGCGACCCGCACCTGGTGCAGCTCTTCGATCGCTTTGCCACCTACAACGGCTCATCGCCCTATCGCGCGCCGGCCACGCTCAACGTGATCGCCTACGTAGAGATGGCGCAGGGCGCATGGTATCCGCGCGGCGGCATCTTCCGGCTTGCGCGGGCATGGGAACGGCTGGCGAGCGAGCTGGGCGTGGAGCTGCGCTACAACAGCCCGGCGCAAGAAATCTGCATCGCGTCCGGCAAGGCATGTGGCGCGCGGCTGATGAGCGGAGAGATCATCCGCGCCGACGCGGTCGTGTGCAATGTGGATTACACATGGGCGCGCGAGACGTTGATTCCACATGGCGCGCGGCGCAAGGACGCGCTTGAGCCTTCCTGCAGCGGCTTTGTGCTCCTGCTCGGCATCCGCGGGACGCACGACGCGCTGGCGCACCACAACATCTTCTTCACCGAAGATTACCGGCGCGAGTTCGACGACATCTTCGTCCGGCGCATCGCGCCGCGCGATCCGACGCTCTACGTGTGCATCACCAGCAAGACCGACCCAGACCACGCGCCGCCGGGCTGCGAGAACTGGTTCGTGCTCGTCAACGCGCCTTACCTGAGCGAAGCCTATGATTGGCAGGCCGAAGCCGAGCGCTATGCGCAGCACATCAAAGGATTGCTGGTCGCCAACCTCGGGCGCATCTCCCCGCTGTCGGACGCGACAGGGCTGGTGCAGGTGGAGCGCCGGCTCACGCCGCTGGACTTGCAGGCGACCTATGGCGGCCATCAAGGCGCGATCTACGGCTTCTCGTCCAACACGCGCGCGGCGGCGTTCATGCGGCCGGGCAACCGAGACCGCACAATCGGCCGGCTCTACTTCGCCAGCGGCAGCGCGCACCCCGGCGGCGGCGTGCCGTTGGTCACGCTGTCGGGCATCGCAGCGGCCAAGTGCGTCGAAGAGGACCTGCGATAGGGAGCGCGTCCTCCCGCTCCCGGATGCGCGCTAGAAGCGCGCCGGATCGTCCGGCAGGTCGTCGCCGGCGTCGCCAGCCTCAAGCGGCGCCACAATCTCCTGCGCCTCGCCCGATTCGCCGATGAGATAGAAGCGCCGCCGCGCCGTGGGCATCACATACTCCGGCATGGCATCGGGCGCGCGAAGATAAGGGGCAGGCTGCAACGGCGCGCGAACGTCATAGTGCGCATCGGTCGGCGTCGGCATCACCCAGTACTGGGGCGGGTTGGGCGGCATGTGGGTATGGCGCAGCCGGTCATAGCGCTCGCGGCCGGCGTCATCACGCTGCCGGAAGAAGATGAAGAAGATGATGAAGGCCAGCAGCATGAGCGGAATCACGATTAGCAGGATGACGCACATGCTGAATAAGAGCGAGGCGGTGAACTGGTCTACGCGCGAGCCGACGAACGCCGCAAGGACGGCCGAAAACGTCACCAGGCTTACAGCGGCTACTTTGTTGAGCCTGTCCATATCGCCCTCTCAGATTGGCATCGCTGCTTGAAAGCGGATCACCCGCCCGGACGCGACCGCGATGAAATCGCCGCTGCCCATCAGCTTCTCTGCGCCGGTGGCGGGCATGCCGGTCGCCACGCGCGCATCGTCCGCCGACACCACGCGCCCAACCAACCGCAACGGCAGATTCGCTTTCAACAATGTGCCGATCACCCGCGCGGAAGGCTTCTGCGTGCAAGCGACCAGGTGAATCCCGGCTTCGCGCCCGCGCTGCGCGATGCGCGTGAGCAGATCCGTGATGCGCGCGCCGCCGGCTTGGGCCAGGTCCGCCATCTCGTCCACATAGACCACGATGCGCGGCTGCGGATCGCTGAGGTTCGTCCGCCGCTCCATCACATCCACGACGCGCGCCAGCGCCGCGTGGGCCTCGTCCGCCGTGTGCGCCGCGCCGAGCAGCATGTGGCGTTCCACCGCGCGTGAGAACGCCGCGTCGTGGTTGCGCTTGGGGTCAAGGACGATCAAGCCAAACTGGCTGGGGCGATGGAATCGGCACAGGCTGATTAAGATGCTGCGCGCGAGCGAGGTCTTGCCCGAACCGGTCGCGCCGGCGATGAGGATGTGAGCCACCTCGGGCGAGGACAGACAAGCCATCAATGTCGCGCCATCTTCGGCCAAGCCAAGCACCGCCGTATACGGCGGAACATCCTTAACCGATGCCATCAACGTCGTCAGACGCACCGGCGCGCGCGTCTCGCGCGGAATCTGGACGGCCAAGTGCGCGCCGCTTTGCGTGACGCGGACATTGGCGTTGCCCAGGGCGAGGGCCAGATCGGCCTGCAGCGCCTTGACTTGATTCACCCGCGTGCCCGGCGCGAGCCGCAACAGCATCTCAATAAAGCCAGGCAACACTTTGCCGCCCACGACGGCAGCCGGCGCCTTGCGCTCGCGCAGCACAGCCTCGATCTGATCAGCAGTCTGATACAGCTTGCGATACATCCCGAAGTCACCTTATCGAACTAATGTTCTGATATCGAATTATCCAGAACATGTGTTCTACGTCAAGTGCCCTCCGCGAAATCCTCGAATTTTGGAAAAGCGGACGCAGGCTGGGATTTCGCGCCGGGCGCCGAATACAATCGCTCCGATATGCAGCACGCAACCATTCGCCACCCGCTTATCGTGGATGCGCATCTCGACATCGCCTACAACGCGCTCTATAAACAGCGCGACTACCGTCGCTCGGCCTGTGCGACGCGCGCGCTCGAGCGCAACAGCCCGGTCGAGAAACAATCCGGCCAATGCACGGTCGGCCTGCCGGACATGATCCGCGGGCGCGTCGGGGTGTGCTTCGGCACGATCTTCGTCGAGCCGCATGCGCGCAAGCTGGGCGAGGGCTGGCCGACTTATCGCGATGCGCGCGAAGCCCACGCGCTGGGCATGGCGCAGCTTGACTTTTACCGGCGCTGGGCCGAGGAGAACCCGCATGTGATGCTGGTAACGACGCAGACGGAGTTAGAGACGGTCTGCCGGCGATGGGGCGTCGAGGAGAGCGGCGCGACATCTCCGGCCGGCTCCCGACTCTCGACGCCTCACTGCGTCGGCGTCGTGCTGCTGATGGAAGGCGCCGACCCGATCCTAGAGCCGAAGGAATTGGAGCGCTGGTATGAGCGCGGGCTGCGCATCGTCGGGCCGGCCTGGGACACGACGCGCTACGCCGGCGGCACGTGGAGCGGCGGACGGCTGAGCAAGCTCGGCCGTGAGCTGCTGGATGTGATGGCGCAGTTCGGCGTCATCCTCGACGTCAGCCACATGTCGCACGAGTCGCTCTACGAAGCGCTGGACGCCTTCGAGGGCCGCCACGTCATCGCCAGCCACAGCAACCCGCATCGCTACCTGCCGACGCCGCGCCACCTGCCGGACAAGGCCATCGAGATGATCGCCGAGCGCGGCGGAGTGATCGGCGTGGTGCTCTACAACCGCTTTCTCAAGAAGGATTGGAGCGGCAAGAAGGAAGAGGTGACGCTCGACGACGTGGTGCGCATGATCGATCACATCTGCCAGGTGACCGGCAGCGCCGACCACGTCGGCATCGGCAGCGACTACGACGGCGGTCTGGGCTACAACGACATCCCGCGTGAGCTGAATACCATCCGCGATCACTACAAGATCGGCGACGAACTGCTGGCGCGCGGCTTCGAGCCGCAGCACGTGGCGCAGATTATGCGCGGCAATTGGCTGCGCATCCTCCGCGAGGCGTTGCCGGCATGATGGATGGAACACCGTTGGAGGCAGCGGAACGCTTCGACTACATCATCGCCGGCGCGGGCGCGGCCGGGCTGAGCTTGGCCTATCACCTGAACCAAATCGGCTTGACCGATCGGCGCATTCTGCTGCTCGACCGCGCGCCCAAGACGGCCAACGACCGCACATGGTGCTTCTGGGAAATCGGCGAGGGCGCGTTCGAGGCGCTCGTCTTTCGCCGCTGGGAGCGCCTGGCCTTCCACGGCGAGGGCCTCTCCATGACGCTGGAAATCGCCCCTTATCGCTACAAGATGATCCGCGGCGCAGACTTCTACCGCTTCATGGCGCGCTGGTTGGATGCGCAACCCAACATCGCCTGCGCCTACGCCGAGGTGACAAGCGTCGAAAGCGTGGGCGACGAGGCGGTGATCCGAACGCGAGACGGGCGAACCTATCGCGGCGCGTGGGCCTTCAACAGCATCCTGCTCGACCGGCCGGCGCGGCAACCTGCCTACCATTACCTGCTGCAGCACTTCCTGGGTTGGGTGATCCATACGCCGGCGCGCGCGTTCGATCCGGAGATCGCTACGCTGATGGACTTCCGCGTAGATCAAGCCAGCGATACGCGCTTCGTCTATGTGCTGCCGCTCGACGCGCATACGGCGCTGGTGGAGTACACCGTGTTTTCGGGCGAGCTGCTTCCCCGCGCCGAGTACGCTCAGCGGTTGAAAGCGTACATCCGCGATCGGCTGCAGATCGCCGACTACGAGACGCAACACGAGGAGTTCGGCGTGATCCCGATGACCGATGCGCCCTTCCCCGATCGGCGCGGCGAGCGCGTGATCAACATCGGCACCGCCGGCGGCTGCACCAAACCCAGCACGGGCTACACTTTTCAGCGCATCCAACGCCGCGCCCGACGCATCGCGCAGGCGCTCAAGGCGACCGGCTGCCCCTACGTCGCAACGCCGCCGGCCCGCAGGCGCTACGCATTGTTCGACAGCGCGCTGCTGAACGTGCTGGACAAAGGACGCGAACGCGGCCGGCGCGTGTTTACCGACCTGTTCGCGCGCAACCCGCCGCAGCGCGTGTTCCGCTTCCTGGATGAAGACACGACGCCTATGGAAGACGTGCAAATCATGAGCAGCGTCAACATCCCGGCGTTCATCATGGCAACGGCCGACGCGCTGCGCCGCCGGCTGAACGCGCTCGGCCGGCGCCCGCTTGCATATCCAGATCGCTGACTCGAGCCGGGCTGCACCGCACGCCCCCACACTTGCCAAGTTGCCCCAGGTCAATTAAACATACTGCGCTATGGCAACAGTCACCAACAAACGACCCACCCTCGGCGTGATCGTTGGCAACCGAGGGTTCTTCCCCAAACATCTGTGCGTCGAAGGCCGCAAGGCCGTGCTCAACACGCTGAGCGAACTGGGCATCGAGGCGGTGATCGCGCCGGAGGATGCGACAGCCTATGGCTCGGTGGAGAGCATGAACGAAGCGCGGCTATACGCCGACCTGTTCCGGCAGCGCCGCGACGACATTGACGGCATCCTGGTCACCCTGCCCAACTTTGGCGACGAGCGCGCCGTCGCCAACACCATTCGCTGGGCCGACCTGGGCGTGCCGGTGTTGGTGCACGCGTTCAACGACGACGCCGCCAAGATGACCATCGCCGACCGGCGCGATAGCTTCTGCGGCAAGATGAGCGTGTGCAACAACCTGGCGCAATACGGCATCAAGTTCTCGCTCACGACGCTGCACACCTGCGATCCGGCCGGCGAGCACTTCAAGGCCGACCTGCGCAGTTTCGTCGGTACCTGTCGCGTGGTGAGGGGCTTGAAGCACGCCCGCGTCGGCGCGCTCGGCGCGCGGCCGCAGGCTTTCAACACCGTGCGCTACAGCGAGAAGCTGCTCGAGCTGAGCGGCATCAGCGTCGAGACGCTCGACCTCAGCGAGGCCTTCGGGCGCATCGGCAAACTGCGCGACGACGACCCGGCGGTGAAGGCGTATCTCGACCGCATCCGCGCCTACGCCAAGGTCGGCCCAAACGTGCCGGCGGAGGCGCTGACCAAGATGGCCAAGCTCGGCGTGGTCATCGAGCGCTGGATGGACGACACGCAGCTCGACATGACGGCCATCCAGTGCTGGACTTCAATGGAGGAATACTTCGGCGTGGTGCCGTGCACGATCATGAGCATGATGAGCGACCGGCTACAGAGCAGCGCATGCGAGACCGACGTGGCCGGCGTGGTCGGCATGTATGCCATGGCGCTGGCCAGCGGCAAGCCCAGCGCGCTGGTGGACTGGAACAACAACTACGGCGAGGATCCCAACAAGGCCGTGGTGTTCCACTGCTCCAACTTGCCGGCGCAGGTGTTCACCGACATCCCGGTGATGGACTACCAGGAGATCATCGCCGGCACGGTCGGCGCAGCGAACACCTACGGCACGATGTACGGCCGCGTGAAAGCCGAGCCTTTCACCTTCTGCCGCGTGAGCACCAACGACGCCAAGGGACGCATCGAAGCCTACGTCGGCGAGGGGGTGGCGACCGACGATCCGCTCAACACCTTCGGCGGCTATGGCGTCGTGCAGGTGGAGAACTTGCAGGCGCTGCTGCGCTACATCTGCGAGAACGGCTTCGAGCACCACGTAGCTATGAACATGAGCCGCTGCGCCGACGCCGTCGCCGAGGCGCTGGGCAAATACCTGGGCTGGGCCGTGTACCGGCATCGGTGACGCATATCGGCGCCGGTAGGTAGGCGATAGAAACGGGGCGATCGTGTGCGATCGCCCCTAATCGTCATGATCCTCGGCCAACAACACCATATTGCGGAACTTGAGCGCCTCGATGTTGCGCTCGATGTTGCCGCAGCCGCCCTCGCCGCTGGGCCGCACGTGCGCCGCCGCGCGCTCTTCGATCCCCTTCCACGCATACGGGTCTACCCCTGCGATCATCACGATGTCGCGATAGTCAAGGCCGGCGATCGAGCCATAGGGCTTGTCACCCCAATGCCAGGGCAACAGCGACTCGGCGCTCATGTAGTGGTTCACCAGCGCGCGCCGGTAGCCGCTTCGAGCATAGTTCGGCAACGAGCGGTGCAGGAGATAGCCGTTGAAGAACACGATGCTGCCGGCCTTCACCTCAACCGGCGCGGCGTCGGCGTCGGTGTAGGGGAACATGGTCGCCTCGCCGGCGCAGTCGAAGCGCGGGTCGCGCTGTTGATGCTGTGGCCAGAGGATGCCGTGCTTGTGCGAGCCGGGGATCACCCACAGGCAGCCGTTCTCGACTGTAGCGTCATCCAGCGCGATCCACGCGCCGGTCAGCGAACGATCGCGCGTGGGGATGTAAAACTCATCCTGGTGCCAGGCCTGGCCCGGCTTGCCGCTGGCCTTGATGAACAACATGCTCTGCATGCACTTGACATTCGGGCCAATCACGCTCGTGAGCACCTCGACGATGGCCGGCAACGACAACGCGTCATACATCACCTTGGACAGCTTGTGCGGGAAGTGGATGCACAAATAGCGGCGCATCACGTCATCATCGCTTTCGTTCGGATCGGCCGGCGTGACGCCTTTGATCGGCCCACGATCGCCCCGGCACAACGCGACCGTCTCGCGGATCAGCGCGCGCAACACATCGGGATCGGCGCCGTCCTCGATCACCAGAAAGCCGTTATCTTTGTAAAACTGAACCTTGTCAGGCGTCATCGGCAGGTTGAACCAGCCGGCCGGCCGACCGGCTTGCCATGAGCCGAAAGGGGGAAAGGGGACGCGCGGGTCAAGCGGGTAGGTTTGTGCTTCTGACATGGACATGCGAGACTTAATAGCACGCTTCCGGCTTGCGCGCCATGTCTGCGCTGATTCAGAATTTATCCAGCGTTCACCGAATCTGCGCCACGGTCACGGTCACGTTCGGCGACGTGACCTACCGGCCGGGCGGCCAGTGCGGCCCGCGCGTGCAGCAGGACTTCCAACTGGTCGCCATCTACGAAGGCGAAGCCCACATCCAAGTAGATGACGAGCTGCGTTATTTGCCCGGCCAGCACATCGCGCTGATGCGGCCCGGCCACGCCGAATGGTTTCAGTTCGCCGCCGCAACACACACCCATCACACCTGGTGCGCCGTGCATCCATCGCTGGTAGATGCGCCGCTGCGCGAGGCGCTGGCCGCGACGCCGTTCTGCCTGCCCATCACGCCGCGTTTGCATGGCTTGATCGAGATAGGACTCTCGTTTGCGCCGAGCGACCTGCCCTCGGCCCAGATGCTGCTGGCGCAACTGGGGCTGAGCGCGCTGCGCGCCTACGCTTTCGAGGCCGAACGCGCCGCGCTGCATTCGCTCACGCCGGAGGCCGTCGTGAAGGCGCAACGATTCATCGAGTCCAACTTGTCGCAGCCGCTCACGCTGGACGAAGTCGCTCGCGCCGCCAGCGTGTCGCCGGCTCACCTCATCAAGCTCTTCCGCCAACACTTGCGCACCACGCCGATGCGCTACGCCTGGGATGCGCGCGTCCGTCGCGGCGCGCAGTTGCTCATCCAGAGCGGCCTGCCGGTGGGCGAGATCGCCGCGCAGTGCGGCTTCCAGACGCCGTTTCACTTCTCGCGGCTCATCAAGCAACGCTACGGCTGCGCGCCGCGCGAGCTGCGCCGACGCGCGTGGACATGAGCGGCCTCTGCCGTCGGCCCAGCGTAGCAGGCTTAAGTTGCGCGATAATCGCGCGTGATTGCGCAACGCGAAATCGGGAGTGACGCCATGACCCAGGCCGATATCAAGACCATCCCCAACACCAAGAGTCTGCGCACCTACACCGTGACGCTGACCTATCCGGGGTTTCGCTGCCGCTACGAGATGGAGCCGGAGAAGACGAACTTCGCCGTCATGACGATCACCTACGCGCCCAACGAGGTGCTCTTCGACTTCCCCAGCTTCATGGCATACCTGCGCTCGTTCGAGGACGCGCCGATGTCTTTGGAGAGCGCCGTCAACCGGATACTCGATGACATGTTCGAGCGCCTGCGGCCGATCTGGGCGCGGGTGCATGCGCGCACCGAACGCGAACACGGCGTGGTCGTCGAGATCGTGGCCGCGCATGGGCAACCGGTCAGATGAACGGACGCACTGCTGCGCCCTTCCCTATTCGGCTTCGTCCTCCGGCAGCCAGGCGATCGCCACCAGATTGACGAAGATGTCGCTCTTCTTTGGGACGAGCGGCACCTCAACCACATCGCCGAGCGCGCGCATCCACTTGTCGCTCACCTGCCCCAGGGCAGCCTTGTAATCCTGCGCCAACGCCTCGAGGTCGGCGTTCAGCTTAGCGATGGCTTCCTCTGATTCGCGCACTTCGCGCTCAGCGGATTCAACCTCGCGCCGGCGGCGCGCGCCAAACGCCACAGCGTAGCTCTGTCGGCGACCGACGATCAGGTTGAACAGCGACTCGACGCCGCCCAGCAGCTCCTCTCGCCTTCGCGCGCTCAGCTCCACCCGGTCGGACTCCAGCTCGCGATGCTCGCGCGCCAGCTTGTCCTGCAGCGTCTGCATGCGCCGGTCAAATTGGGCATGCAGCTTAAGCGCCTCGGCGTCGCGCCGCTCGCGGGCCACCGCCTCGCAGCGCCGGCGAAAGTCGAGCTGGGTCTCACCCGGCTGGCTATATACCTTGAGCGTCCGATTGAACAGGATGGTAGTTGCGCCGCGACGGTAGATGTGCTCAATTAAGGCGCGTTCTGCGCGCTTCATCCAGCGCGCGTCAATGCCCGGCGGCGCCGGCGCAAACTGCGCGCCGGCGACCGGCTCGCGCGCAAACGCCGCCGGCGACAGCTCAGGCATGATGCGCGCCGACGTGAAATCCAGCGCATAGGCTGCGGCATCGAGCGGCAGCAGATAGGTGTAGCGTTCGTCGTGATTCACGCCGCTGGCGCGGTCGGCGATGCGCACCGAAGCGCTGGCGAGCAGATGCGGCACATACCGCACGCGCCGCCCGCTGCTCTGGGTTCGCCCGCCGGCGTTCAAGAAGACTTCGTTCACGCCGGGCGGCAACGCAGGGCGCGCATCGCCGGATGCGAAGAACGGCGCATCAACCGAATCGTCGCGCAGGGTCGCACCGCCGGAGACAAATGGCGGGGCCGGCGATGGCCTCGGCCTGTCTTTGCCTGCCAGGGTCGCCACCTGGTCGCGCGTGAGCGGGCCGCGCAGGAAGCTCATCGCCCAGCGCGAGTGGAAGAAGCGCGGCTCGCCGGCCGCGCTTTGCAACAGGAAGACGCGCGGCGGCAGCGCGCTCAGCGGGGCTTCAAAATGTGCGCGGTCGAAGCCGGCGCCCGCGCCCTCCAGCCCTTCGAGCGCGCGGTCGCGGTCGCGCCCGGTGCGCAGGCGCCCGATGAACCACGCGCCGATGTTCGCCAGGCTCTTGTAGTCCAGATCGGCCGGGTTCTGCGTAGCGAGGAAGGCCCCCAAGCCGGCGGCGCGCCCCTGTTTGATGATCGTCATCAGCGGCGTCTTGGTCGGCGGATTGCGCGGGAATGGCGGCGCATAGCCGAACACCTCGTCGAAATACACCAGGGCGCGCAGCGACGAGGCGCCGGTCTGCGCCCGCATCCACAACACCAACTGCGAGAGCAGCAACGCGACGAAGAACTGCCGCTCGGCTTCACCCAGATGCGCCAGGTAGAAGATCGCGGCGCGCGTTTTGCCGACGGGGGATGTCCCGCCGGCGCTGCGGTCGGGCGCGATCATGCCGGCGATGTCGAGCGGGACGCCCTGCGTCCATGCGGCAAACGACGGCGACGCGACGAGGTTGTTTAGCGCCATAGCCAACCGGAAGCGCTCGGCGCGCGGATAGAACACGTCCATATCGAACGCGCCGATGCGACGGACGGGCGGGTCTTGGACTTGGCGAATGAGCGAGGTGATGTCGAGGGATTGGCCGGCGCGCCATGACGCCTCAAAGATATTGGCCAACAAGATGTGCTCGCGGCTCTTCAGCGGGTCGGCCTCGACCCCGGCCAGGCTAAGGATAGCCTGGACGACCTGGGCGATGCGCTCGCGCAACGCTTCGGCGTTTCCAGCCCAGGTCAGTTTGGGGTCGTTCGGCGGGGCGAGGCTGTGCAGCACGTTCACCGAGATGCCGGCGTCGCTGCCGGGCGTGTAGATGTCGAACGTCACGCGGTCGCGCAGCGACGCGATGCGCGCCGGCCCGATGCCCCATTGCGCCAGCCCGGCTTGCCACCGCTGCGCCGTCGCGATGGCGAGCTGATCGCGCGTCGTGCCCTGGCGCGCGGCTTCGTCCGCATCCAGCCAGGGGTAAAAATCGGCCGGCTGCATCTGCGGGAAGCTGAGCGCGAGGTTGGTGATGTCGCCCTTCGGGTCCACGATGATGCACGGCACACCCTGCAATAGCGCCTCTTCCAGCACGACGATGCCCAGGCCGGTCTTGCCGGTGCCGGTCATGCCTAAGCAGACGGCGTGCGTGGTCAGGTCGCGCAGGCTGAGGAAGATAGGATCGCCGGTCGGCTGACCGGCGTCGAAGTCGAATTCGCGGCCTAGATAGAGCTTCCCTGGCCGGTCGAACGCTGAGGGCGTCTGAGGCATGTGCGCTGAATTGTAGCGCCGCGGCAGCCTCATGGTCGCGGCGTGAGGGTGATCTCGAACAACTTGGGCCAGAGCTTGCCGGTGACGAACAAGCGGCCGTTCTGCGCGTCGTAGGCGATGCCGTTGAGCACATCTGCGCCCTGGCGCTCTTCGGGCGCGAGCAAGCCGCTCAGGTCAATCCAACCCAACACGCGGCCGGTTTGCGGATCGATCCGCGCTATCCAGTCGGTCTGCCACACATTGGCGAACACCTCGCCGTTGACGTATTCCAATTCATTGAGCCAGACGACCGGCCGGCCGCCGTCGGTCACCAGCACCTCACGTTGCGCCTGAAAGGTGCTCGGATCGAGAAAGCGCAAGATGGCGCTGCCGTCGCTCATGATCAGGTGCGCGCCGTCATGCGTCAACCCCCAGCCCTCGGTGGGATACGTCCACGTCTGCCGCAACGCGAACGATGCGGCGTCGTATACAAAGCCGGTGTTGTTCTGCCAGGTGAGCTGAATTAGCCGGCCAGCGAACAGGGCCAGCCCTTCGCCGAAGTATTCTGCGGGGAGGTCATGCTGCTGCAGCACCTCGCCGGTCTCCAGCGCGACGCGGCGCAGGCTGGAACGTCCATACAGCCCGGTGCTCTCGTACAGCACCCCATCGGCGTAGACGAGTCCCTGCGTGAACGCAGCGGGGTCATGCGGGTAGGCGCGGACGATGGCGTAGGTGTAGGTGATGACGGCAGGCGGTGGCTCCGGCGTTGGCGAAGGTGAGGTCGGCGACGGCTCGGCCGGCGCAACAGAAACCGTAGGAGTTGCCGAGGGAGCAACAACAGTCGCAGATCGCATGTCGGGCGGCGCAGCGCAGGCCGCCAGCGCGACGGTCAAGACCAACCCGATACCGACCCAGATGCGCTTAGGACCAATCATCAGATTCCAGCACCTGCTTGAGCTTGCGCAGATCGTTCTCGAATATCGTGGCAAGCGCCTGGCGCGCCGTCGGCTCGACCATGAAGAGCAGCGGCGGGATGACTACCTCGCCGCTCTGCGTCACGCGGGCGCCGGCGTCCATCGGATCAAAGCGCAGCTCGCTACAAAAGGGAATGCCCAGCATCTCACCACGGAAGCTGAGGCGCGTCGGCGGCTCGAAGTGCACCATCTCGAACAGCATATCAAAATGCTGGCCCAGCGCCCGCCGGGTGATGCGCGCTCGCGTCCCCACGCCAATGCGTCGGCCGTTCAGCAGCTCAGCCTTCACGACATCGGTGGACCAGCGGGTGAAGTTGTCAAAATCCGACACGAACGCGAATACTTCCGCCGACGGCCGCGCAATGGTGATATCCCGCTCTACCCTCAACATGGCGTGAATGATGCCATATATGGCCGGCTGCGCCGTCCGGCAAGCTCAAGGCAGAGCGCCGGCCCGACCGCCGACATTACAATTCGCCTATGACGCTTGCGCCGCGCGTCTTGCTCGCCATCTACAACCCCATCATCGAGGCAGAGGGAGGCAGACGGCTAAATCACGTCCTTGGCTGGAACGATCCCGATCAGCTCTGCGCGCAGTACATCGCCGATGTGGAGGAAGCCAGTCACGGCTATGTGCGTTATCAGATCGTCGAGCGCATCGAACTGGACGAGTATCCGATCAAGCAAGACGGCTTTCGCTATGACGACGCCGGCTACCTGAGCGCCTGGCGCGCCCGCAGCGGATTCCACCAACCGGACACGGCCGACTATCCGGCGATCCTGCAGCGCTGCGACTTCGTGCGTAAGCTGGAGGCCGACTTGGTAGACGAACTGTGGATCATGGCCTTCCCCTACGCCGGCCTATATGAGTCGTGCATGGGCGGGCGCGGCGCGATCTGGTGTAACGGACCGGTCATCCCCGGCACAGCGCAAGTCGCGCGTCGCTTCGTGGTGATGGGCTTCAACTACGAGCGCGGCGTGGGCGAGATGCTCGAAGACCTAGGCCATCGCGCCGAGAGCATCATGGAGTATGTCTTCAGCGATATTCCCGATGAAGCCGGCGCGCCTGGAAGCATGGCGGGAAAGTCGGAACACGGTCGGTCGTGGTGGGAACGGCTGCTGGGGGCAATCGGCCTGCGACGATCGGCGAGTGTCAATCGGCCGTCGCCTGGCATCAACCTGTCGGGGAACTTGTGGAAGCAGTTCACGCGCTACGACAAACTTCACCCCGGCATGGCGGCGTGCGGCAACGTGCACTTCGCGCCCAGCAGCGAGGCCGACTACGACTGGGGCAACCGCCGGACGGTGTGGAGCAACGCCGACGACTGGTTGAATTACCCAAACTTCACCGGTCAAGCGCGCGAGATGAGCTGCGCCGACTGGGGCGGCGGCGACATGCGCCGGCATCACCTATGGTGGATGAAGCGCTTCCCCCACGTCGAGGGGACGACGCCGACGGGCAAGCTAAACAATTGGTGGCGCTACGTCGTCGGGCTGGAATTTTGAATCACCCGCCAGGCTGCAGTCGGCTTTCCAGCGCGTCCAACTGGGCGCGATATTCGGGCGTGTTGAAGCGGACGATGGTCATCAGCAGCGCATCCTCGCGATTGTCTTGATAGTAGGCTTTGCGCCGGCCCACTTCCTCGAAGCCGTATTTGCGATATAGATGCTGCGCCGCGACATTGCTCACCCGCACCTCCAGCGTGACGATCTCGGCGCGGCGGCGCTGCGCTTCGTGCAGCAGGTTGATGAGGATGCGCTCGCCGACGCCGCGCCGACGCCAAGCCGGATGCGTGGCGATGGTGGCGATGTGCGCTTCGTCCACATGCATCCACATGCCGGCAAATCCCACAACCGTATGCGGCGCGCGCTGCGTTGGCGCGCGGCCCTGCAAACCCAGGCGCTGCGCTAGGCGTTGCCAGTGCGAGCGCGGCGTCGCCGACATCGCCTCAACCTCATACGCCCGCGCGACGACGAAGTAGGCTTCAGGGTTCTCGCTCAGCTCGTAGCGGTAGGCGCGCTCCGGCCAGGGCCGCGGGAAGGAGGCGCGCTCGATCGCCATGACGGCCGGAATGTCGTCCAGGGACATCGGCGTGACGACGACCGGGGCAGTTTGCCTCGACGCCCCCGCTAACGGGAGCGGATCACAGACGGCTTGATTGCTCATCTCGCCTTAATGCAGCGCCATCATGTCTCGGGGGGATAGACGGCGGCTAACGTCATCGCGTCGTCCACTTCGCCGCGTTCCCAACGAGCCATCCCCAATTCTGCCAGAAATCCCGCCCGCCGCAGGTTGAGCACTGCCGGCGCAACCGTGACTTTCGCGCGCAGGGCGGCGATCCAGGCCGGCGCGATGTCGCCGCAGACGTAGAGCGGCGGCTCGACGCGCTCGGCCAGCTCCGCCCAACTGTAGATTCGCCACTCGCCGGCGACCGACGGCGCAGCCTCATGCCATTCGTAGGGGCAAGCAGCGACTCGGTTGCGCCCGATTTCGAGCAAGGCCAACATCGGCGCCGGCTGCGGCGGCTGCGCGTAGGCGATCACGTCGAAAGCCGTCACGCCGACCATCGGCAGGTTGCGCGCCACGGCTATCCCCTTGCCGATGGCCAGGCCACAGCGCACGCCGGTGAACGACCCCGGGCCTACGGCTACGGCGACGCATCCGATGTCCTCCGGCGCGATGCGGCACGCGCGCATCAGGTCGCGGATGCGCGCAGCGACGGCAGCCGTCTCATGCCGCTGCGCTTCCCAGGTCATCTCGGCGCGCAGCGTCGCCTGGTCGCGCAGGGCGATGCTGGCGCGCGCGGTGCAGGTGTCGAGAGCAAGCAAGACAGCGGACATGGTCACACCCCAAACGCGCTCTTGCGGAAGGCGAGCAACACCTGCCAGGTTTGCGTATCCTGCGTGGAGAAGGTCAGTTGGCGGCGCGTGTCGCTCACCGGCGCCAGCTTGACGTGGATCGCCTCCGGCGGGATCAGCGCCGGCGCGCGCTCCGGCCACTCGATCAGGCACGCGCCGTTCTCGTCGTCCAGGATCTCCTCCAGGCCCAGGCTGGCCAGGTCGCGCTCGTCCTCGACGCGATACAGGTCAATGTGATACAGCACGGCGTCGTCGCGCCGGCGATGGTGCTCCTGCACCAGCGTAAAAGTCGGACTGCGCAGCGGCTGTTCCGCGCCCCAGCCAGCGCCTACCCCGCGCGCAAAGCTGGTCTTGCCTGCACCGAGCGGCCCGTGCAGGGCGATCACGGCGTGACGCGGCAGCAAAGCGCCCAATCGCGCGCCCAGCCGCTGCGTCTGCGCCTCGCTGTGGCTGGTGCACTCGATAGAGAGTGGTTCGAGGATGGCCATGCCGGGCGCAGCGCTCACATCAGCGACGACGCTGATAGAAGAAGCCGATGACGGCCAGGCCTAAGGCAATCGCCGTGCTGACGCCGCTGGGCAGCGCGATGAACGAATCCAGCCCGTTCACGATCAGACTTGCGCCCAGCAGGCTGGTGAGGACGATGATGCCGAGGTCAAAGAAGCGCGCCATCAGGCCGAAACCGATCAGCGCGCCGATGAAGGCCATGATCCATGTCATCGGGCCGGATGCGACGCCAAGCGACTGGCCCAGCCACGACAAGATGCCCGCGCCGGCAACTGCGCCTATGATTTGCAGCACCAGCCGCGTCCCGCTGTGCGCTAAGCTAACCAAGACCAAACCGATGAGCGCCGCGACCACGGCGACGATCAGCGCCGTCAAAAATGCGTCGGGGATGACCTGTCGGGTGAGGATGAAACCGGCAAGAAAGCCGGCGGCCGCAGCGAACAGGCGCAGGTTCTTGCCCAACAGTAACACGGCGACGCCCAGCGCGATGCCGACCAGACCACTCGTTATTCCTTCCACGTTGTTTCTCCTCGATGTTCAAACGCCTCGTGCAATGGCGCGGCGCACTTAGCGCCGGTCTGCGCTTATTCTAAGTGAGTCCTGAGGGAAGACCGTCTTCAGACTTCTCCCTGTGATCCCCAGGTTATCTGCGCGCGCTGAGGGTGTAGAGTTTCACGTCCCTGCCGCCGAGTTTGTATTTGTATTCCTCATTGCCCTGGAGGAAGTCGAACGCGCGGCAGCCATCCTGGATGGCTTTCTCAATCAGCCGGGCGATCAGCACCTGGCCCGGGCTGAGGTAGGCATACTTCTCCGGATCCAGGCCGGAGTTATAGACCATCACGGTGTCTTCGTACACGAAGTTCATATATGCCGCTGCGCGCACCCCTTCGACCTCCAGGAAGGCGAGCTGCAAGCGGCCGGCCTCGAACATCGCGCGGGCGATCGCGTGGAAGAAGCGCGTCATGCGCGGGGTCATGAACGCCGCCTTATTCGGCGCCGAGGCTTTCATCAACGCGATGAAGTCATCCATGTCGCGCGCCAACGTCCCGGCGTCGGTAGCGAAGGTAATCGCGACGTCTTCACTCGCCCGGCGCAACTTGCGCTGCAACTCGCGGCGTTCCTTGCCGTCCAGCATCGCCAGATAAGCATCGAATGTATCCGGCAGCGTCACGACCGGGCAGACATCCTCGAAGGCGACATGCGCGCGCCAACCCTCAGCATTCAGCAGCTCGACGAACACGCTCAAGGTGGGCGAAGTCTCGATGATGTTGCACAAGCCGATGGTGTGCCACGCAGGCGCGTCGCTGCTCTTGAGAAAGTCCACGACGACGCGAAAGCACGCCGGCTCGCAGCCGCGAGCAAATATGAAGTCCAGGTAGTCCGACACTTCCTTGCAGCCCACCAGCGCCACTTCCACTGCCCCAAGCGCGTTAGGCTCGAAGAAGAGCGGCGCGATGCCGACTAGCACACCCTCTTCGCGCATGGCCAACACCCGCAATTCGCCGTCACCCAGCTCGCGCCACCACGTTTGCTGCCATTCGCGGGTTAGGAAGAGCGTGTTCGACACCGATCGCTTCAGTAGCGCGTTCCACTCACCGGCCAATCGCTCGAACGCTTCGGGGGTCGTGTAAACGTCGGTGCGCATCATTCGAGGTCTTCCGTGGCTTCTTCCTTGACCCGCCAGACCCGATCAGGCGAGACTAACTTGTCAATGTAAAGCACGCCATCCAGATGGTCTATCTCATGTAGGAAGGCGCGCGCCACATGGCCTTCGACTTCGAGTTTGACCCGGTTGCCATAGCGGTCGAGCGCGCGCACGACGATGCGGTAAGGGCGCGCCACGTCACCGCGCCAACCTGGGATGGATAGGCATCCCTCCTGGTGCTCCCACGTCTCCTCCGACTGTTTGACTACTTCGGGGTTGATCAGCTCGTAGAGCACGCCGCTGCCGGCGATGTCATCAGCCTGCGGCAGCTCGACGATGGCCACGCGCTGCAAAACGCCCACTTGAGGCGCGGCCAGCCCCTGGCCGTGCGCCTGGCGCATCGTCTCCACCATGTCGTCGAGAAGCCTCCACGTGTCACGAGTGATCTTTTCGACCTTCTTCGCCTTCTTGCGGAGGATCGGATCGCCGATCTTTCGGATTTCCCTGACCATAGCTTACGTTATGCGCCTATTGGCGCCTTTGGGCAGCATAGGGATGCCGAGGCATGGAAGCATACACGCCCGGCGCAAGCCGCGCCTGAAACCGGTCGCGCTCAGCCGAGCGGCCGTCTCTCGTGGATGCGGGTCAACTCGTCGTAGATGCCGATCCACTCGATGAACTCGCGTCGGCGGCGCGCCGCCTCCTTATCGCGTTGGGCAGCGCGATAAACCTCCAGGCGCGTCACCAGCTCGCGCTGCACGCCGCGCGGATTCCACACGCGCGCGAAGTTCAACTCGTTATCTATGCCGCCGGTGCGAATGGCCACGTCGCCTACGTTGAACAGGTTGTCTATGAAGCCTTTGGTCACCGCGGTCACATTTTGCACATTTGCCAGGCTGGCCGTGCGTTGCGAAGTGCCGAGCAACCCAAACGGCGTGCGCTTGTATTCGATCAAACGATCGGTCGTGAGCATATACAGGTCATTGCGCCAGTCTTCATATTGCCAGACCAGCCAGAAGGACAAGATGAACCCGAGCAGGGCGACGACGACAACCGCCGGCGTCTCGAACAGTAGCCGTCGCAGCGAGGACGCGCTGAACCAGACGAAGGCCATCGCCGCGAGGTAGAGCAGCAGCAACAGGAACGGCGCGGTCGTCGCGCCGATCAACGCCAGCCAGTGCTTGCGATAGACGATGGTATCGGGCGCGCGCACCAGGCGCATGCGCGGCAGCACCTCATTGCGCAAGTTGGCCAGCCCGATGCCGACGCGACGAACGAAGGGCAGCACCTGCTTCCTCTGATTCGCCTGCGAGGCAGGCGCGGGCGCGGGCAACGGTTTCGGCCCCACTTCCATTTCCCGGCGCAGCTCACTGCGCACCTTGGCGCGCTCGGTCGCAGCGAACTCAACCTGCGCGCGGGCCTGCTGATCGAGGATGAGTTTCGAGATCCGATTCGGCTCGGCCACCCATTCGAATCGAATGTTGGCGCGCGCGCCCAGCGTCTCGATCAGGAGCGTGCCGACGTCCAGCACTGTGCTGATGAAATTCGGCCGTTCAACCGTCACTTTCTGAACTGAACTGATGGGCGCTTCGTCCTGAGAATCGTAGATGACGAGGATGCGCTCGCGATGAATCACGCGCTGATCGGTCACAACATAGTAGTCATTCCACCAGTCAATCAGGAACCACAGGAAGCTGGCGAAGGCTGCGAACAGCAACGCCCCCACCAACACCTGGCCAAACAGGCCGCTGAAGATCGGGCGAAGCGGCGGCAGGAAGGCCGCCCCCGCGAACGTTAACATCAACGCCGTGAACCACTGGCTCTGCAAGAGCACCCACCAGTGCTTGCGCCCGAACCACAGCACCAATTCGCCCGGCCGTTGTGTGTCGAATCGTCGGCGCTGCTTGATATATTTCTCCGCCTCGGGGGTGTAAGTCAGATGCTCGCGAATGTAACCCTCGCGCGCCAGCAATTGCTGGAATTCGCCTCGCGGGATATACCACAACTGCGCCGGCGTCACCGTCTCAATCGTCACCTCGCTGGGATGGCCGGTGATGAACGGCAACTCGTTCAGGATCTCGCCCGGCTTCACGAACCGAATGACGGGGTCTTTGCCGCCCTTCTCCGGCGCGCGGATGAGCATCTTTCCGCGGCGGAGGATGTAGAGGTTCGTATCCTCTGCGCCGGCCACGGTCAGAATCTGGCCTTCGTTCATCGCGCGCGCGCGCATCAATCTGAGCACAGCCTTGAACTCCTCATCGGTGAGGCGCGCGAAGAGCGTGGATTCGCGCAATCGGCGCACGATGGCATCCGGCGTGAGGAGCGCCTGGCCGTTGGTCGCGTTGCCAGCTTCCTGAGCCATTCAGCGAGATTCTAGCATCGCGGCCAAGGCGAAGCCGATGAGCGCCGTCTGGCGTCGCCAGCGCCACGGCTGGCGCGCCAGCCGATATAACCACTCGAGATTGGCGCGCTGCACCCAGTCCGGCGCGCGCTTTTGCACGCCGGCGATGAAATCGAACGCGCCGCCCACCCCCATGCCGACTATCCCGCTTGCGCCATCTGCCGCAGCAGGCGCCAAGAGCGGCAAGTTGCGCGCCAGCCACTTGTCCTGCGCCGGCGCGCCGTAGGCGACGAACAGGAGCTGCGGTCGCGCCGCACGCACGCGCGCGACGAGCGCCATCTCCTCCTCGCGCCGAGGCGAACCGGCGTATGCGCCCGCCACCGTCAATCCTGGGTAGGCCAGCACGAGCGCCGCCGCCGCCCGCTCGGCCACGCCGGGCTGCGCGCCCAGGAAGAACACCCGCCAGCGATGGCGCGCCGCCAAGTCGCACAGCTTCAGCATCAAGTCCACGCCGGCCACGCGCTCGCGCACTTTCAACCCACGTCGCCGAGCGGCCCACACCACGCCAGCGCCGTCCGGCACGTTGAGCGCCGTAGAGTTCAGCACCTCCCGAAACTCCTCATCGCGCCTGGCCGCCATGACGAATTCGGGGTTCACCGTGGCGAACTGGTGCGCGCCGCCCCGCCGAATCAACGCCGCGGCGATCTCGCACGCTTCGCCATAGGTGACGTCATCCACCCGCACGCCCAAGACTTCGACCGACTGTGGCCTCATCGCCTCTGTCATCCAATCCTAACCTTGCCGCTTTACAATCGCGCGCATGAACACGACGCGCAGGCTAATATATCTGGATTACTCAGCCACGACACCTGTCGCGCCAGAAGTGAGGGCGGCCATGCAGCCCTACTGGAGCGACATGTTCGGCAACGCGTCGTCGCTGCACAGCTTTGGGCGCGACGCATCCGCTGCGCTGGACGAAGCGCGCGCCGCGGTCGGCTGCGCGCTTGGCGCGCGCGCCGGCGAGATTGTATTCACCGGTTGCGGCACCGAGGCCGACAACCTAGCCCTGCGCGGTGTTGCTTTTGCCGCGCGCCGCGCCAACGGCGGCTCGCCCGGCCATATCATCACTACGCCCGTCGAACACCATGCCGTCGAAGCAACTGCGCATCAACTGCACACGCAATTCGGCTTCGACCTGACGCTGCTGCCGGTGGACGGCTGCGGGCGCGTGGACCCCGACGACGTGCGGCGCGCCATCCGCCGCGATACCGTCCTCGTCAGCGTGATGCTGGCCAACAACGAAATCGGCACGCTCCAGCCGGCCCGCGAGATCGGCGCGATCTGCCGCGAGCGCGGCGTGCCCTTTCACACCGACGCCGTCCAGGCGCCGGCCTATTTGCCCGTCCACGTAGGCGAACTGAACGCAGACCTGCTGGCGCTTTCGGCGCACAAATTCTACGGCCCGAAGGGCGTCGGCGTGCTCTACATCCGCGAGGGCACGCCGTATGTGCCGCCGATAACCGGCGGCGGGCATGAGCGGGGGCGACGCCCGGGCACCGTCAACGTCGCCGGCGCGGTCGGCGCCGCGGCGGCGATCAAATACAGCGCGCGCGAGCGCGACGCGCAGGCGGCGCGCCTGATCCGGCTGCGCGACCGGCTGATCCAGGGCGTATTGGCCAACGTGCCCGATGTTCGGCTTAGCGGCCATCCCACCGAGCGGCTGCCGAACCACGCCAGCTTCGTGTTTAAGCACGTGGACGGCGAGTCGCTGTTGATGGCGCTAGACGTCGAAGGCATCGCCGTCAGCACCGGCTCGGCCTGCACCAGCGGCAATCCCGAACCCTCACCGGTGCTGGTGGCCATGGGCATCCCGCGCGAATGGGCGCTGGGCAGCCTGCGCGTAACGCTGGGATACCACACCACGGAAGAAGAGATTGACGTTTTGCTGGACGTGTTGCCCAAGTGCGTAGCGCGCGCGCGCGCGGCGAGCCTGGAGTTTTGAACCCGTTCACATTTCGACAGGCAGAAGCGATGGAGAAAGCGCGCGTAGTCGTAGCCATGAGCGGGGGCGTGGATTCATCGGTCGCGGCGGCCTTGCTGGTGCAGCAAGGCTACGACGTGATCGGCATCATGCTGCGCCTGTGGGCCGAGGAAGCGCACCCAGATGCGGAACGCAACGCCAATCGCTGCTGCGCGCCGGAGGCCATCGCGGATGCGCGCGCCATCGCAAAGCTGCTCGGCATTCCCTTCTACGACATTCACGCCGAGCATGTCTTCAAGCAGCGCGTCGTGGATTCGTGGATCGCCGGCTACGCCGACGCCACCACGCCTAATCCGTGCTTCACCTGCAACCGCGCGATCCGCTTCGGCTTCCTAATGCAGAAGGCGCTCACCCTAGGCGCAGACTATCTGGCGACCGGCCATTACGCACGCGTGGATCAGGCGACGACGGCTGACGCTGCGCCTCTGCCGCGGACCCGCTACCGCCTTCTCAAAGGAAAGGACGCGCAGAAAGACCAGAGCTACGTCCTGCACGTCCTGGGCCAGAAGGACTTGGCGCGCGCCATGTTCCCGGTTGGTCAGCACACCAAGGAAGAGGTGCGCCAAATGGCGCGCGACTTCGGCCTGCCCACCGCCGAACGCCCAGAGAGCCAGGATTTGTGTTTTCTGACGCAGGGCGACTATCGCGGCTTCTTGATCCGCAACGCGCCAGAGGTCGCCCGGCCGGGGCCGATCGTGAACACGCGCGGGGAAGTGATCGGCCGGCACGAGGGGCTGCCCTTCTACACCATTGGTCAACGCAAGGGCCTGCACATCGCGACGCGCTCCGCCCACAGTGAGCCGCTCTACGTGCTGCGGCTGGACGCGACAAATAATGCCCTCGTGGTCGGCGGCGCCGATGAGCTAGGCGCGCGCGTCGCGCGGACGCGCAAGATGCACTATGTGAGCGGCGAGCCGCCAACCGAGCCATTGCGCTGCACGGCCAAGATCCGCTACAAGGCCAAGGAGGCGCCCGGCTGGCTCAGGCCGCTGCCGGATGGCGGCGCCGAGTTCGTATTCGACGCGCCGCAGCGCGATGTGACGCCGGGCCAGGGGCTGGTGTGCTACTTGGGCGATGAGGTGATCGGCGGCGGCGTGATCGCGCGCGAATAACGCCTGGCTCACCGCTGCACCAGAGGGACGAAAACCTCACCCTGTTTAGGCAAAAGCGCGATTGCTTCACTCCACGACTCAGCGGCTGACCACAGGTGAATCTCGCGCAGCGCCGGCAGCCATGACCCCTCCTGCGGCGACACTTCGAGGCGGTAATCGCCCAACGGCAAAGTCAACGACGCTGCCCACTGGCTGCCCAGGGTCGGCGAAACCACTTCCGCCCCCTGGGCGTCGCGCAATCGCAGCCACGACGCCACGGTTGTCTCGTCCAGGTCTTGGATGCCGTTGCGGTTTTGGTCGCCGAAGACAACGGAGACGGTCAACTGCAGGCTGGCCTGCGGCGTGGCGCACCGCGCCGGCGTCCAATCGCTCAGTTGGCCGACGCGATCCCAGGCGCGCACGCGGAAGCAGCGCGCGCCGGGCTGTGGGGCGCGCAACACGGCCGCAGTCGCTTGAGTGCGGGTCAGCCAAGCCGTCCAGGCTGATTCGACAGGCGCGCGGTGCTGCACATCGTAGCGCCACACGCCGGATGTCGCGTCGGCGCCCGTCCATCGCACGGTGAACGTCATCACGTCGGTCGGCGTGACTTCCAGCAACTGAGCTGTGGGCGAATCGGTGTCGTGCTCGATCAACAAGTAGGTTCGGCCGCCGATGATGTAATCGGCATTCGATAAGCCATTGTTCGCCGTGGCGCCGGGCAAAAGCAGCGGATAGTTCCCCCCGCCATCAGGCGTGATCACTTGGGCGTATCCATCCTGCGCGATCAGCGTAGCCGTGGGCACCGCCAGCGGATAAACAACTGTAGTCGTCGTCGGCTGCGTGTTCCACAGCACGCTGACTTTGCCGCGCGGTGTGCCCCAGAAGGAGACTCGGCGTCCGCCGCCGGTGTAGTTCCAGTAACTCACCCAGGTGGGCGAGATGAGATATTGCGTCGCCAGTTGATAAGCGGTGTAGGCCGGGCGGGCCGAGAGGTTGTCGCGCACCAGGCCATACATCTCGTGCATGCCGGCATACGGGCCGTCGTCGGCGCACGTGCCATTGCCGTTCTTGTCACACCAATCATCATGGGCGCGGAAGAAAATGTAGCGCTCAATGCCCATCAGCCGCGCGTTGGCGAACGACTGCAACACGAACGAGGCCGCTTCCACTTGCCGCGCGGACCAGATATACGGCGACGCGCTCGGGTTAACGCCGAAGTCATCCCACACCGGCACACCGGTTTCGGTCAGCCAAATCGGGCGTTCTACGGACAAGCGCTGGCGCATGTCGGCGCGCACGACGTTCGTCACGTCCACAATGCTGGATGGCCGGCTGTAGAGATGCAAGCTGAGGGCGTCGAAGAAGTAATCGTGCTGCGGCGCCGCAGGGTCGTTGGCGATGGCCGTGAACGCCTGGCGATAGAAATCCGGATTCGCATAGAACGCCAACCCACCGAACAACACGCGGCATTCTGGGCAGGCCGACTTAATCGCCAGATAAGCCACCTGGAGCAGTCGGGCATAGTCGGCCGGCGAACCACTCCAGAACCATGTCAAGTCCGGCTCGTTCCACACCTCCCAGTGCCGTATCTGCCCGCGATAGCGGCTGGCCAACTCGTAGGCAAAACGCCCCCAGTAATTGGCCGGGTCGCCGTCCGCCTCACTCCAGTCGTCCCACGCTTCCGATAGGCCGCGCGGCGGTCGTGTGGCGCAGGGCGCAAACGCCGCCGACAGGGGGCTGGGAAGAGTTTGGAACCGGTAACTGAGCGGCGGCCGACGCAGCTCGGCGAGCTGTTGGTATTGATACAGGTTGCAGGCGCCTTCCGCCGCCCAAGTCGGCGTCCAGAGCAAAATGCCGAGGATGTCCAGGCCGGCCTGGCGCACGTCCTGCACCAGCGCATCCTGCGTCGTCCAAGACCATTGCCCCGGCGCAGGCTCAAGCTGCGGCCAGGGAAAGTCGAGGCGCTCCCAGCGCGACCCAGCTGCATGCATGAGCGGCAGCAACGGACGCGCGGGAGCGCCTGGGGGCAACGGGTAGAAGGTGTAGGCCGTGCCGGCGAAGCCATCGTTGCCCGCAGCGGCGCTGCCGGGACTCGCCGACAGCGCGCTGAGGCACGCGAGTGTCACGACCGCTGCGCCGAGCTTATGCACTTCGCTAGTCTAGCGCCGATCTGGCAGCGCAGCAATTCCCGGCAACGTCTTGCCCTCGAGGAACTCCAACGAAGCGCCGCCGCCGGTGCTGATGTGGGTGATCTTGTCGGCCAGGCCGGCCTGCTCCACGGCCGCCACCGAATCGCCGCCGCCAATAATGCTGATTGCGTTCGACTCGGCCACGGCCTGGGCAATTGCGCGTGTGCCTGCCGCAAACCGGTCAAACTCGAACACGCCCATCGGGCCGTTCCAGATGATCATGCGCGCATTGCGCAGCTCGTGGCGGTACTTCTCCACCGTGTGCGGGCCGATATCGAGCGCGCGCCAGCCTGGCTTAATCTGCCCAACGGTCACCGTTTCGCTGCGCGCGTCGTTGCTGAAGGCGTCGGCGACGACGACATCCACCGGCAGCATCAGCTTGCCGCTGCAGCACGACAGCAGCTCGCGCGCTTGTTCGAGCGCATCGTCCTCCACCAACGAGTCGCCCAACTCGTAGCCCTCCGCCTTTAGGAAGGTGTTGGCCATGCCGCCGCCGATCATGATCTTGTCGGCCAGCGACATCAAGTTGTTGATCACCGGCAGCTTGTCGCTGATCTTGGCGCCGCCGAGCAACACCACCACCGGATGCTCAGGGTCGGTGAACACCTTGCCCAGGAACTTGATTTCCTTCTCCATCAAGAAGCCGGCCGCGGCAGGCAGGAAGTGCGCCACGGCCTCGACCGAGGCATGCGCGCGGTGGGCGCTGCCAAAGGCGTCGTTCACATACACATCGCCCAGCGCTGCCAGTTGCTTGGCGAAATCCGGATCGTTCTTCTCCTCCGCCTTGTGGAAGCGCAGGTTCTCCAGCAACAACACATCACCGGGCTTCAGCGCGCGGGCCTGCGCTTCTACCTCAGGCCCGACGCAGTCGTTGGCGAATTGCACCGGCCGCTTAAGCAGCTCACTCAGGCGCTCGGCAGCAGGCCGCAGGCTCTGCGAGGGGTCAACGCCTTTGGGCCGGCCGAGGTGCGACATCAGCACCACCGACGCGCCCTGGTCGAGCGCATACTGAATGGTGGGCAACGCGGCCCGAATGCGGGTATCGTCGGTGATGGCGCCGTCCTTGAGCGGCACATTGAAGTCCACGCGCATCAACACGCGCTTGCCGTTCAGCGAAGGGAAGTCTCGAATTGTCCGTTTGTTGAACACGTTTTCCGTCTCCTCGGTGCTATCCAGCAGGTCGCGCGAGCGACCCGCGAGTCTTTCCGACGCGAATTGTAGCGGTTGAGATGCGGTATCGTCTGACGCGCGACGAGAGATGACGGAGGACGAGATACAAGACGCCGCGCGCCTGCTGGCCGTCGCGCTGGACGCTCGGCAGGCCGGCGCGCTGTTGCGCTTTCGCGACCTGCTGGCGGCGGCCAATCAGCGCTTCAACCTGACCGCTCTCACCGACGATGCATCCATCCTCGCGCTGCACTTCCTGGATTCGCTCACCGCGGTTCAGGTCATCCGCGACCTCCAGCGCAGCGCCAGCGCCGCGCTAGAGTTGATAGACGTCGGCACCGGCGGCGGCTTCCCGGGCATCCCGCTCAAGATCGCTCTGCCCGAGCTGCGCGTGACGCTGATGGACAGCACGGCGAAGAAGGTGCAGTTCTGCGCCGAGGTGATTCGCGCGCTGGCGCTGGAGCATATCCGCGCCATCCAAGACCGCGCCGAGGAAGCCGGCCATCGCCCGGAGCATCGCGAGCGCTACGACGTGGTGATCGCGCGGGCTGTCGCGCCGATGCCGACCCTGGCCGAGTATCTGCTGCCGCTCACGCGCGTGGGAGGGACGTGCATCGCCATGAAAGGCAGCGAGGCCCAGGCCGAAGCGGCGCGCGCCGCCGGCGCGATCGCCAGGCTGGGCGGCGCAGTCGCCGCCGTCACGCCGGTCGCCCTGCCCGGCCGCGATGAGCGGCGCGCGTTGATCGTGATCAACAAGCTGCACCCCACGCCGCAGCTCTACCCGCGTCGCGGCGGCGCGCCGCGCAAGTCACCCTTGCAATAACCCTGAACCGGCGTGAAAATCGCGGGCATGGCGCAAACGCCCGAAGCGATGCGTCCGCTGCGCATCTTGATCGCCAAGCCCGGCCTGGACGGCCACGACCGCGGCGCTAAGGTGATCGCGCGCGCGCTGCGCGACGCCGGCATGGAAGTGATTTACACCGGCCTGCGGCAGACGCCGGAGATGATCGCGGCCGCTGCGTTGCAGGAAGACGTGGACGCGGTCGGCCTGAGCATCCTCAGCGGCGCGCACAATACCCTGCTGCCGCGCGTGGTCGAACTGCTGCGTCAAAACGGCATGGGGGATGTGCCCGTGTTCGCCGGCGGCATCATTCCCGACGAAGATGTGCCCGGCCTCAAAGCCGCCGGCATCGCCGCAGTCTTCGGCCCAGGCACTCCTCTGTCGGAGATCGTCGCATTCATCCGCGAACACACGCCGTCGCGGCATCCGATAACCCATCGTGATTCATGAGCGATGAGTGATGAGCGACTACGGATGACCGGCGATGCGCAACCACCCCGCCTTGCCAAGCGCGACCTGGCGCGCTTGATCACCGGCATCGAAAACGACGATCCGCACGCATTGCGCGCGTTGCGCGAATGGTATGGCCGCACGGGCAGCGCCCATATCGTCGGCGTCACCGGCGCACCCGGCAGCGGCAAAAGCACGCTGGTCGCTGCGCTGACCCGACTGGCGCGCAGCCGCGGTCAGACAGTGGCCATCGTCTCGGTCGATCCAAGCAGCCCATTCACCGGCGGGGCGATCCTGGGCGATCGCATTCGCATGCGCGAACTGTTCGAGGACGACGGCGTGTTCATTCGCAGCATAGCTAACCGCGGCGCGCTGGGAGGGATCGCCCGCTCGACGGCCGACATCGTCGCCGCGCTCGACGCGGCAGGCTACGACCTAGTGTTCATCGAGACCGTGGGCGCCGGTCAGGCCGAGGTCGAAGTCGCGCGCGTGGCCGAGACGGTCATCGTCGTCGAGGCACCTGGGCTGGGCGACGACGTTCAGGCCATCAAAGCCGGCATCCTGGAAATCGCCGATATCCTGGTCGTGAACAAAGCCGACCGCGAAGGCGCAGAGCGCGCTGTGAGCGCGCTGCAAGCCGCCCTGGACCTGGCCGCGCCGTCGGCGGGCGCAGCCGGACATCACGGTTACGGCGCGCTGCATCGCGTCGAAGCGCCGACGGCGGATCCCAGCGGCTGGCGCATCCCCATTTTGAAGACGATCGCGACCGAAGGCGACGGCGTCGCAGCCGTGCTCGACGCCATCGCGCGCCACCGGCAGTATCTGGAGCAAGGCGCAGGCGCGCGGCGTCGGGCGCAACGACTGGAGCAGGAAGTGACGCTCCGGCTGCGCGACCTCCTCTTGAAACGCGCGATGCAACAGATCGAGCCGACGCGCTATCACGCCTTGATCGAGGCGTGCATCGCCCGCAAACTGCACCCTCAGGAGGCGGCTCAGGAATTGCTGAACGAGTTGGCGCGCGACGGCGGTCACGCGCCGGCCGGGTGACCCAACGCCGACAAAAACGCCTTCACGACAACCGCGCTATGCTCACTGCCTACCTCGTCCGGCACGGACAGACCGCGTTCAACGCCGAGGGCCGCGTACAGGGCTGGCTGGATGTGCCGCTGGACGCCGTCGGCCAAATTCAGGCGGAATGCGTAGCCCGCCGCTTCAGCGAGAAGTCCGTCCAGGCAATCTACTCCAGCCCACTGGTGCGCGCCGCCGACACCGCGCGCGCCATCTCGCAGGCTTGCCGTCTGGAAGTCATCTTCGACGAGCGGCTGCGCGAGTACCACATGGGCGACTGGACCGGACTGACCGCTGACGAGATCCGAATGGCAGCGCCGACGGCGCACTTGGACGATCCGGAGGCGACCATCCCGAACGGCGAGAGCGCGCAGCACGTGCGCGAGCGGGTCACCTCTTTCCTGAGCGATCTGATCGCGCGCCACGACGGAGAGGCGGTCGTCCTCGTTTCGCACGGCGGCACGCTCGGCGCCATGGTCGGGGCGATGCTGGGGCTGCCGGTCATGCGGCGACATCCGTTTGCCTTCGGCAACGCTTCGCTCACCGAGGTCGGTTACGACGGCAGGCGATGGCGATTGCGCAGCTTGAACGACCGCTGCCATTTACAAGGGTAGCGGCGCGCCACACCGCAGCCCGGCAGCCGTCGGACGGCGCTTTCAACGCTCGACAATCTCCGCCTCAACCGGATCGATGCCGCTGTGCGAGCGGTGCGGGAGTACGGCGCCGATCGCGTCCACGATGTGGTCAAAGGCTTCCTGCACGCGGCGCAGAGGCGGTTTCTCCGCAAAGTGCTCGGCGTAGTCGGCCACCGCTTCCTCCGGCGGCACATCGCAACCGCAATGCTCCTTCAAATAGTGCTTGTGGTCCATGATCCACAGATACAGGTCGGCTTCGGTGCGGCCGGGGAAGTCGCGCAGGATGCCCTCTTTGCGGATCGCCTCGACGATGGGCAAATAGACGTTGTCGTACCAATCCGTCACGGCCTCATCTTCGCTCACCTCGCGCCGGAGATCCAGGCCCATGAAATAGCGATGCACGGCGATGTGCTCGAGCAAGCGCGCGTAGCCGCCGCCGATGGAGAAGCGAATGTTCTGCTCCGGCCGCAATACGTCCAGCCGCGTGCGTTCGAGGAACTCGGCGTACTCGCCGAGCAGCTCGAGCGCGTCGGCGTTGACATCCTCGGCCGTGACCGGCACCGGCGTGATCGCCTCTTGCACCTCGGCGTCTATGTATTTCACGCCGTGTTCGCGGGCGACCGACACGCGATGGTTGCCGTCTAGCACAAAATACACATCCCCGACCTTGTAGAGCGAGACCGGCGGCAAGCTAACATCGTCATAGAAGGCGCGGTTGATCTTGCGCCAGCGGCTGCTGCTGCTGTCGTTGACCGGCAGGAAGGCGTTGTCGAAGTCGTGATAGCGCCCCACGCTGCCCTTGATCTTATCCACCGGCACCGCCTGGATGCCGCGCCGGATGAAGCCGCGCAGCTTGAGCTTATCGCGCACCTCGTCCCATGCCATCAGCTCGGTGTTCCGCCCGGACAGCAATGACCACGCTTTGCGCAGGAAGCTTTTTGAGCGCGCCCGGCGAAAGTCGAGGTAATCTTGAGTCGAGAGTGCTTCTGACATCTGAGAGGACTATATCACCCGGACGCGAAACCGGCCCTCCTTCTGGCCGGTTGTCAAGTTGTCAATCACTTGACAGCCTGCCCTGACAAGCCAAAGCGAACCCAGGCCGGCAAAAAGACGCCGCCGCAGTCCTCGCCTAAGGACTCAGCGTATTTCTGACAAGGGACAGACGCAACGCATGAGGGTAGGCGCAGGCGTTGCCTGCGCCTACCCGTGTCTCGCTGCTGCGGAGAAATGCCCCCTGCGGCGGATGCTGCTCAAGTCAACGGCTACGAACAGCCGGTGGTGCTGCCGCACGTTTCACACTTCAAGCAGGTCCCATTGCGCACCAGCGTCCATGCGCCGCATTCTGGGCACGGGTCGCCTTCGTAGCCCTTCAGGCGCGCGAGCCGCGCCTGCTCGCTGCGGCTGACGCCGTTGGCAGCGCCGCTTTTGGTGGCCCGCAAACCCGCTTGGCCGTTGTCGGTCCTCTTGTGCGCGCCGACGCGTGCGTGGCCGTTCTGCTGCGCCGTCTCATCGCTGAAGGCGCGGCCGGGCAAGCGCAACTGGGCGGGCGGCACCGCGCGTTCGCTGATCACTTCTTCGTCGAGATATTCCGGCTCAGGCACCTCCGATGTCGCGCCGGCGTGGGCCAGGTCTTCGCGACCGAGATAGGTGATGGCCAGCTCACGGAAGATGTAATCAATCACGCTGGTGGCCATCTTGATGTGATCGTTGCCGGTGACGATGCCGGACGGCTCGAACTTGGTGAACACAAACTGATCCACGAACTCATCGAGCGGCACGCC
The DNA here is from genome assembly GCA_046299515.1 of Thermoflexales bacterium. Classification (GTDB taxonomy): domain Bacteria; phylum Chloroflexota; class Anaerolineae; order J036; family Brachytrichaceae; genus JAAFGM01. The sequence continues at coordinate 45,187 of JBKBID010000003.1, forward strand.
ATACTGTAGGCCGAGCGACACGGCAATGGCGAAGCAGTTGAGCAAACTGCGGAAGCCGGCGCCTTCTTTGTGCATGTCAATGAAGATCTCGCCCAGCGTGCCGTCTTCGTATTCGCCGGTGCGCAGGAAGATGCTCTGGCCGCCGATCTTCGCCTTTTGCGTGTAGCCGGCGCGCCGGTTGGGCAGGCGGCGCTGCTTGGCCAGATAGCGCACGACGACCTTCTCGATCACCTGCTGTTGCTGGGGCGTCACCGGCAGTTGCTGACCCGCCTCGCTCACCAGCTCCGCCGCTGCCTCCTCCAACTCATCGCTCGACGTGTTCAGCGGCTGGCTGAGCTTCGACCCATCACGGTACAGCGCATTGGCCTTCGTGCCGACCTGCCAGGACAACATGTAGGCGTTCGCCACATCCTCGACTGTGGCCTCATTGGGCAAGTTGATCGTCTTGCTGATGGCGCCGCTGAGGAACGGCTGCGCCGCCGCCATCATCAAGATATGCCCTTCGGGGGAGATGAAGCGCTTGCCGTACTTGCCGCACTTGTTGGCGCAGTCGAACACCGGCAGGTGTTCGGCTTTCAGATGCGGCGCGCCTTCCAGGGTCATCGTGCCGCACACGTAATCGTTGGCCGCGCTGATCTCGGCCTTGCTGAAGCCGAGCGCCTGCAACAGGTTGAACTTGTAGTCGTTCAATTGCGCGTCGCTGAAGCCGAGGACATTCTTACAAAAATCCTCGCCCAGGGTCCACTTGTTGAAGGCGAACTGAATCTCAAAGGCCGTGGCCAGCGCCGCCTCGACTTTGGCCAACGCCTCGTCGGTGAAGCCGCGCGCCTTGAGCGACTCGGGGTTGATGAACGGGCATCCGACCAGCGTGCCATGTCCGACGGCATACTTGACGATGTCCGCGATCTGCGTTTCGCTGTAGCCCAGGCGACGCAGCGCCGGCGGCACGCTCTGGTTGACGATCTTGAAGTAGCCGCCGCCGGCCAGTTTCTTGAACTTGACCAACGCGAAGTCCGGCTCAATGCCGGTGGTGTCGCAATCCATCACCAGGCCGATGGTGCCTGTGGGCGCAATTACGGTAACCTGTGCGTTGCGATAGCCATGCCGCTCGCCCAGCGTCAACATGCGGTCGGCATCCTCGCGGGCTGCCTTCAACAGGTCAGGCGGGCAATGCGCGGGGTCAATGCCCATCGGCGGGATGCTCAAGCCCTCATACTCCGCCGCCGGCGCGTTGTAGGCGGCGCGACGATGGTTGCGGATCACGCGCAGCATGTGCTCGCGGTTGCGCGCGTAGCCGGGGAACGGCCCAAGCTCGGCGGCCATTTCCGCGCTGGTCGCGTAGGCGCAGCAGTGCATGATGGCGGTCAGCGCGCCGGCGATGGCGCGGCCCTGCGCGCTGTCATACGGGACGCCCATCACCATCAGCAGCGCGCCCAGGTTGGCGTAGCCCAGGCCCAGCGTGCGGAACTCGTAGCTCAGCTCGGCCACGCGCCGGCTGGGGAACTGCGCCATCAGCACGCTGATCTCCAGCACAATCGTCCACAGCCGGACGGCATGGCGATAGGCCTCAACGTCGAACTTGCCGCTTTCGACGTCGTAGAAACTCATCAGGTTCAGCGAGGCCAGGTTGCAAGCGGTGTCGTCGAGGAACATGTATTCCGAGCAGTTGTGCACGACAATTCCGTTGGCGACAAAGTGATGCGTCTCCGGCTCGGTCAAGTCATAGACCGGCTCGACACCCAGGTACTCCAGGCTGGCCACCTGGTCAAACAACGGATCGCGATAGGCGCCCACCTCGCGGTTGAGCTGGGCCAAACGCTCGGCTTTCAGGCTGCCGGGGATGAAACCGATCTCCTGCTCGAAGCGCAGCCGGGAGCTGCGGCTGATCCGCAGGCTGTGCGTCTGCTCGACGGGGTACTCGCGCAGTCCGCCTTTCCCATCCGGCATCATTGTCACCGTCTGGCCGGCCACGCGGCGATTGCGATACAGCTTGCTCTTGATGCCGAAGGCAAGCAGCATGAGCTGCACCTGGCGCAGCAGGGTTTCGCTCGTGCTGTCTAGCGCGACATACTGCGACTTTTCGCCATAGTTGGCCACAGTGCCATCGGCGGTGAAAAGGCCGCGCAACAACGCAGCCATAGACTGGCGATCCAGGCTGAACGCCTCGGCAGTAAACTGCTTGCGCGCGCTGCCCTCGTTCAACACAGCAAAGCGCTCGGCCTGCTCGACTACGACGCGCGAAGCGGTTGCCACGCGCAGCATCGCCTGCGGCTGGTTAACGCGCGTCTCACGGCGAGAACGGCCGTCCGAGGCGTGTTCCATCTTGTAGGCCATGACGCCTTCGTGAATGCGTTCGGCGACAGCCATCTCTTCGGGCGCCAGCGTAACAACGGCAGTCTTTTGCTCGCCCATCAAGCATCCGTCGCCGACGAGCAGACCGATGAACTCGGCCAGTCTCTCATCCAGGCTCATCTCGCCAAAGCGAGGGGGGAGCAACGCGACGCGGTCATCCTTCGTCAGATGCGCTGCCGGCACATCGCCGCGATTGAATGTGTAAACGCGATGATCGGCGGTGAGATTCACTTCGTAGCCGGAGCGGGTGCGCAGGCGATAGACCGGTTTGAAGCCGGTGCGAAAGGCCGGCCCGACGCGATGCAGTTGCCCATCGCCCCCCAACACGTCGAACGGCTGGTCGAGCAGCGTATCAATACGGCGCAAGCCTTGCGCTGTGGCGACCAGCGTGTCGCCGGTGACGCACGGGTTGCTGCCGCGAATCTCGCCATCGGCCGGGCAGGTGTGCCACTCGTTGATGGTGGTGTGATATTGGATGCCCGGGTCGGCGCAGTGCCACGCCGCTTCGGCGATCTTGCGCCACAGCTCGCGCGCCTTCACCATGCGCTTCGGCTTGGGCGCGCGGCCCTCTTTCTTGGCCTTCTCGATCTCCGTGCGCCAAATCAGCCCCCATTCCTTGTCCTCGATCACCGCCTGCATGAATTCGTTGGTGACGCGCACGCTGTTGTTGCTGTTCTGGCCGCTGACGGTCGCGTAGGCTTCGCTGTTCCAGTCGGTGTCGTATTCCGGGAAGTGGATGCTGGTGTACCCCTGCTGCGCAAACTGGATGACGCGCTCGATGTAATTTTGCGGGATCAGGACGCGGCGCGCCTCGGCAATCGCCTGGGCCAGCTTGGCGTTCTGCTTGCGGTCGAAGCGCGTCGCCGGGTCGGGCCATTCGTGGCAGGCCCGCATGATGGCGTTCAGGTGCTTGTTGTTGAGCTTGCTGCCGGTCACCAGCGACGCCACTTTCTGCTCTTCGATCACCTTCCAGTCAATGAAAGCTTCGATGTCGGGGTGATCCACGTCCAGGATGACCATCTTGGCCGCGCGGCGCGTCGTGCCGCCGCTCTTGATCGCGCCGGCGGCGCGGTCGCCGATCTTGAGGAAGCTCATCAAGCCGGACGACTTGCCGCCCCCGCTCAGCGGCTCATTCTCGGCGCGCAGCTTGGAGAAGTTGCTGCCGGTGCCGCTGCCGTATTTGAAGATGCGCGCCTCGCGCACCCACAGATCCATGATGCCGCCCTCGTTCACCAGATCATCCTCGATGGACTGGATGAAACAGTTGTGCACAAGGACGTTGTTGCACAGATACTGACCGGACTCGGTTTGGATGTCGTAGACCGGCAACACGCCGACCGGCTCGATGCGGATGATCGTCTCATCGCGCAGCGCCGGCAGCCCCTTGCCGGCGAATTCTGACGAACATGCCCGGTCGAGCCGCGCCGCCTTATCCGAAGACACAAATCCGATCGCCGCGCGAAAGGCCATGCGCGACTCGGCGTAGCCGATGGAGACAAACCACGGCGTCCTGCGATTGAGCCGCTTCTCCACGCCGGCTTGAACGCGGGCATAGATGCCCAGGTTGAGCAGCAGCGCCTGCACGTCTCTGGCCAACCTGGCCGACGCAGTATTGAAGACGACATCGGCAGCGCGTGACTCGCGTTGTCGCGCAAACTCGGGTCGCAATAAGCCGTTCGGCGCGGGAGGCGCTGCGTCCAGGGCCAAAGCGGGCGCAAGAGCCAAGCGCAACGCACGGCGCCGCAGTCGCACTGCGCCGTTGGTTTGAAAGAGCGAGCGCAAATAGGCGCACTGGGCCTGACGGCCGGCGCGCCGAACTGCGGCCGGGACGCCGCGCTCACGTTCTTCGCGCAGCAGTTCGTATTTCTCGACGAATGGACGCAATCTTTCGCCGTAGAGCCGGATGCGCCGAATCGTCAACCTCGGGTCGCCGGACTCGACCGGGCGCACGTGGCAATGCGCGCCCGGGAACACCGTCTCGACCAACTGCATGACGTATGCGTGCTCTTCGTCGTTAACGGTCATCAATTCGACCGTCAAGCTGCGGTTCGCGCCCTCGTCGTAGTGCCCGACGAATCCATCGCCCTGAATCCAGCCGGCCAGCGCGCACTCGGCGATGTCACGCTCCTCTGAAGTTCGCCCGACAGCCGTAGTTGTCACGAGGCGCATGCGCTGGCCCGGCGAAAGCTGATCCACCCTCAACCAGCGGCCCGCGCCGCGCCGCTCATCGGCCGCCCAGACCAGATGATCGCCGGTCGCTTCGACGCAGACGCCATTCTTCAACACGATGCGATACACGAGCTTCTGGCCGTTAGATTTGACGGCGACTACGCGCGTCTTCCCCGCGCCGCCCGCAGACCCGTCGAAGACCTCTAGGCCGATCAGGTTCTGCGTGACAATCTCGCCGATGGCCAGCGGGCCGGATGGCGTAGAGATGAGCGCGTCGAACGGCTGGCATGCGTGCGGTTGCGGGTGCGTGTAAGCGTCCTCGGAGCGCTTCACCTTGCCGGTTTGCGGGTCCACGTAATAGTGCCCTTGCGATGGGCCGGTGATGCCATACGCCCAGTTCAGGCCGGTGTTAAACCATTGCGGGCTGTTCGGCGCGGCCATCTGCTTGGCCAGCATGTAGCACAGCTCATCATAGAAAGCGCGGGCGTCGTCTTCGGTGTCGAAGTAATTGTGCTTCCAGCCCCAATAGGTCCAGCATCCGGCCAGGCGGTTGAACACCTGTTTGCTATCGCGTTCGCCGTGGTCGAGCGTCGCGCCCTCGGCCGGCGCGCTGCGTTGCAGCCAACCGGGCACGCCGCGCTCACGCACGCGCACGGTGGCGCTGGGCACGCCCGCCTTCCGAAAGTACTTTTGCGCCAGGATGTCGGTGGCCACCTGCGAAAAGTTCTCCGGCACATCAATATCGTGCATCTCGAACACCGCCGAGCCGTCGGGATTGCGAATGACAGAACTACGCTTAACGAACCGGATGTCTGCGTATGGGCTCTCGCCGGCTCGGGTGAATCGTCGTGTAATCTTCATACGGATGCCTTACCTGAGTGATGACTGGTTGACTGATGACTAGCGCTCTCCTAAGAGCCGTTCGATTTCGTTCTTCACACTTTCGAGGTCCTTCAGATTAAGGTAGACGATGGCATAGCGGATGTAGGCCACTTCGTCCAGCTCGCGCAACCCTTGCAACACCATGTCGCCGATGGTGCGCGCAGCCACCTCGCTAACGTTCATGGCGAAAACCTGCGCCTCGATCTGGCTGGCCAACCGCTCGATGTCCTGTGCGGCAACCGGCCGCTTGGCACAGGCGATGCGCACCCCTTCTAGAATCTTGTCTCGGTTGAACGCCTCGCGCCGACCGCCGCGCTTGACGACCAGCGGCGTCGCCTCGAGGATGCGTTCGATGGTGCTGAAGCGATAGCCGCACGCTTTGCAACTGCGCCTGCGGCGTATTCCCCCCGAAGGCTCACGCACCGTGTCAATCACGTGGGTGTCACCGGAAGCACAGCTTGGACATTTCACGGCTCATTTATGCCACATCTGGCGTTAGAACATTTGCCCTACGCCATATGTAGCCTATAAGGGACGCCGATTTTAAGGATTCATTTGCTCAAAGTCAACAAGGGACAGAAAATTTTAAGGTTAGCGACAGGTCATCCAAACGGCGACAGGGTGACCGCAATGAGGCCAGATCACCCTGTCGCTGTCGTGGACAAGCGCCAATGGAACTTCGACGTGCTGAGGCTATCGCCGGCGCAGGAAAGAAGGAAGCTCCAGGTTATCGGGATCGAACTGAGAAGCGCGGGCCAGCGAAGGCTCGGCCTCGCTGCGCGATGCGTCTGTGTTGAGCGAGGACGACGCATACCTGGCCGCGGCTGTCCGCATTGCTGCGCTGCTCGAGCGGATCATCCGGTACGGCGCATTGCCCTGATGGTCGAAGCCGGTGGCGATCACCGTGATGCGCACTTGATCTTTCATATTTTCGTCCACAACCGCGCCAAAGATCACATTGCAGTCGGGGTGCGCTGCCGACTTGATGATCATGGCTGCCTCGTTCACCTCAAACAGGCTGAGATCCGGGCCGCCGGTGATGTTGAACAGAATGCCGCGCGCGCCGTCAATGGTTACATCCAACAGGTTGGACGTAATCGCTTGCTCGGCCGCCGCGCGCGCCCGCCCCTCGCCGCTGGCCGTGCCCACCGCCATGAGCGCGGCGCCGCCCTCGGACATGATAGTGCGCACGTCCGCAAAGTCGAGGTTGATCAGCCCTGGGACGGTGATCACCTCACTGATGCCCTGGATGCCCTGACGCAACACATCATCGGCCGTGCGGAAGGCCTGTTGAAGGGTGGCCTTCTGGCCGACGATGTCCAGCAAGCGGTCGTTGGGGATTACGATCAACGTGTCCACGTGTTCTTTGAGCCGCTCGATGCCGGCCTCAGCCGTGCGCATGCGCGGCGTCCCCTCAAACGAGAAGGGCTTGGTCACCACGCCGATGGTGAGCGCGTTCAGCTCTTTGGCGATGCGCGCGATGACGGGCGCGGCGCCGGTGCCCGTGCCGCCGCCCATGCCGCATGTGATGAAGACCATGTCGGCGCCCTTGAGCAAGCTGTAAATCTCATCGGCTGACTCCTCCGCGGCTTTCTCGCCAATTTCGGCGTTGCTCCCCGCGCCTAGCCCGCGCGTCACCTTCTCGCCGATGCGCACGCGAATCGGCGCATGGCTGAGCATCAGCGCTTGCTGGTCGGTGTTGACGGCGATGAACTCAATGCCGGCGAGGCCCTCGGCGATCATCCGATTGACCGCATTTTGGCCGCCGCCGCCGACGCCGACGACTTTGATTTGAGCAGGTGACTCAGCACGCATGCCCGTCAAATACTCTTCTGGTTGCATGTTCATCGGAATGCTTCCTCCATCGCTGCTGCGGATATCCCCGCTCACTCACAAGTAGTTCACAGATTCTATGCTGCTTATCCACAGTGTCAAGCGGTTTATCCACAGCTTTTTCCCAAAATCGAGAGTTTTAAGCTAGGGAACGTCCGGATAACCCAGCGTACGCGCGCGACGTTCGCAGGCAGACGAATCCGGACACTCCACGCAACGCGGTCAAGATGACCACCCTTCAGTTCAATCCGGCAACAAATTCCTCAACCATCCTGGCAAGTCCAGGCGAGGGCTGAAGCGTCGGCGTTTGCTAGGCTTCGCAACGACGCCCTGCAACCCCCAGTGCAGCATTCCGACCGCAGTCGAGAAAGCCGGGGACTGCAGAGCGTCCACCAAGCCATACAAATTCATCGGGCGCGTCAAGCGAACCGGTCGTCCCGTCGTCTCGCGCGCCGACTCCCTCAAGCCTGGCAATAGCGAACCACCTCCTGTGATCACGAGTCCGGCCGGCAACAGGCCGTCATAACCGCTGCGTTTGATCTCCTGCTCAATCAAGCTGAACAGCTCGTCAGCGCGGGCGCGCAGAATCTCCGCCGCCTCGCGCCTGGAGACGCGCACCAGCGGCTCATCACCAAACCCCACGATGTCGCAAACCTGATCGCCCGGCACATCAGGCGGATGGGCGTGCCCATAGTGCACTTTCAGGTGCTCGGCTGCGTCCATCGGCAGTCGCAGCACCTGCGCCAGGTCGCCGGTGAAGTGCGACCCGCCTACCTCCAGCACTTTGGTATGCCATGCCGATCCGTCAATGAACATAGCGATGCCCGTAGTGCCGCCGCCGATATCCACCAATACCGCGCCCATCTCGCGTTCGGTCGGTGTGAGCACGGCCTCGGCCGAAGCCAGCGGCGAGAGCACGAACTCGCTCACGTCCACGCCGGCCATGTGCGCGCACTTGAGCAGGTTCTGCATCGCCGTCGTCGCGCAGGTGATGATGTGGGCCTGCGCTTCAAGCCGGAAGCCCAGCATACCGACCGGGTTGCGCACGCCATCCTGATCGTCCACTCGGAAGTGCCGCGGGATCACGTGCAGGATTTCGCGGTTGTTCGGCACGGCGATGGCCTGCGCCGATTCCAGGCAACGATTGATGTCGTCGAACGACACGCCCTGGTCGCCTCGGCCGATGGCGACCGCGCCCTGGCTGTTCTGCGAAGCGATATGGTTGCCGCTGATGGACATGAGCACGTGCGACGCCCTCACCCCCGAAGAGGCTTGCGCGCCGGCCAACGCCTCCTTCATGCACGCCACTGCGTCGCTTACGTTGATGATTTGACTGCGCCGGATGCCGCGGGCGACCGCCACACCCACGCCGATGATGGTGAAGCCGGCCTCGTTGTCGGCGGCCTCGCCCACCAGCGCCACGACCTTCGTGCTGCCGATGTCCAAAACGGTGATCGTCTTCGGTTCTGCCATGATTGCGAGAGCGAGAATCTGAGCTAAGCGTCTGCAATTCGGAACTTGCCACCAGCCTTTCGCTTATCGTCCGGCCGCGTCTCATCTTATGTAGTACGGCGCCTCCACGAAACGCACATCCAACACTCGCGCTTCGACGCCCTTATCCACCAATTGCTTTTGCAACGCGCGCGCCAGGCGCAACTTGTCGCTCATCGCGCCGTCATAGGGCGCGTCACCCAGCCGAACGCGCCATTTGCGGTCGTTGACCCACATTAGGCCGAACTGCGACGAGTATGAATAGCGCGTCACGTTCGGCTGCGCAGCGATCAGCTCGTTCAGGGCGCGCAACAGACGCGGGTCAAGCCGGCTGCCCAACGGCGGCAACGCGTCATCCTCGACGCGGATGAAGAGACGAGCCGGCATGTTCTCCCGCGCGACTTGCACCCTGCCCTCAAAGTCGTTCCACACGTTACCGCCCTTGCCTTGCCACAGCGCCATCGGTCGCGCCGGCTGGACGGTGATCACGCACCGAACGCGCCACTCCCAGCGACACGTGACCAACGCCGCTTCCACACCCGGCAGCTCATCCACGGCTTTAGCCGCCGCGTCCAAGTCGGCGAAGTGAAAGTGCTCGCCCTGTAGCCCGCTCGCGCCGATGATCGCTTCAACCGGCACGCCGTCGTTGTTCTGCACTTCGATGTCGCCGACGCGCCAGCTCTCGCCGCCATACCACTGCGCGCCGAGCATCGCGCCGGCGATGCACACGGCGGCGACAAACACCCGCGACCAGCGCGCTTGGCGCCGCTCGGCGCGCTGCGCCAGCGCCACATCGAAGCGCGTCCGCGACGCCGGCCTGCGATCGCGCTGCGGTCGGTAGTTCATCGCCTCCCTCATTTCTCCATGGCCAGCGCGATCAGCCGGTCGAGCAACTCGCTGTATGGGATGCCGGTGGCCGCCCACAGCTTCGGATACATGCTGATGTCGGTGAAGCCGGGGATGGTGTTGATCTCGTTGACGAACACTTCCCCGCTCTCGCCGTTCATCAAAAAGTCCACCCGCGCCATGCCGCGCGCGTCGGCCAGCGTCGCCGCTTCCACCGCCATCTCGCGAATCGATTGCGCCAGCGCGTCCGGGATAGGCGCCGGGATATGCAGGCCAGAGGCCGCCTCGCCCTTATCCAGGTATTTGGCGGCGTAGTCGTAGAACTCGCGGCTGGGCGTAATTTCGCCGACGACCGACGCCTGCAGCTCGTCGTTGCCCAGCACGCTCACCTCCAGCTCGCGCGCGCGCGGCACCGCCTGCTCGACCAGCACCTTGCGATCCCACCTCAGCGCCTCAATCATGCCCGCGCGCAATTGCTGAACGTCCTTCGCTTTGGTGATGCCGACGCTGCTGCCCATGTTGGCCGGCTTGACGAAGCACGGGAAGCCGAGCTGCGTCACCACCACATGCTCAACATGCTCTGGAGCCGATAGCCACTGGCGCCGGCGCACGACGATGTGCTTCGCCACCGGCAACCCATGCGCGCGCATCACATCCTTGAAAATCGCCTTGTCCATCCCAACCGCCGAGCCGACCACGCCTGCGCCGACGAACGGCACCCCCATCAGGGTGAGCAAGCCCTGCACCGTGCCATCCTCGCCCATCGGCCCATGCAGCACCGGAAAGACCACGTCGAACTTGCGCAGGTCGTCCAGGGGGATCGCCCACTCCCCCGCTTTGCTGATGAACACCGGCGTGACCTCGTACTTGCGGTCGTCCAACGCCTCCATGACTGATGCCGCCGACATCAAGCTCACTTCGTGCTCGCCGGATTGCCCGCCGTACAGCACGGCCACCTTGAGCTTTGCGCCGTGAGCCGCAAGCCCCGGACTTTGAGCCTCGGGCGATGCGTGATCACTCATGTTCGATTCCAGACTCCTGGCCGCCGCTTCGCAGCCTCCCGGCTCTCAGCTCTGCGGCCGCCCACTCACCCACCAACTCAACTTCCAGCTCCAAGTCCACGCCGAAGCGCTGCAGCACGGCATCGTGCGCCAGGTCAATCAACGCCTTCACATCGCTTGCGCGGGCGTCGCCGGAGGCGTTGATGAAGAAGTTGGCATGCTTGTCGCTGATCATGGCGCCGCCGATGCGCTTGCCCTTCAGGCCGCAGGCTTCAATCAACCGGCCGGCGTAGTCGCCTTCGGGATTCTTGAACATGCTGCCGATGGACGCGCCGGAAGGTTGCGTCGCTTTGCGTTTGGCGATGAATTCGTTCGCCCGGCGCTCCAGGTTCCCGCGATAGTCCAGCCGCAGGTCAAAGGTGGCGCTGAGCACAATCGGCCGGTTGGCCGGCGCGTAGCGCTTGAGCGCGCTGGTGCGATAGCCGAACTGCAACTGGCGCGGCGTCCAGTATTCCGGCGGTTGGCCGCGTCGCATGACGCGCGCCAGGTTCAGGTTGCCGGCGATGTCCGCGCCGTGGGCGCCGGCGTTGCCGACCACGCCCCCGCCCACCGTGCCGGGGACGCTTATCGCCCACTCCATGCCGGCCAGCCCGCGCTCGATGCAATCGCGCGCCAGCGTCGTCAGCATCACGCCGCTGTCCACCTCGACGCGCGCCTTGCCCCCGCGCAGATTGAACTTGATCTCCCGTGCGCGGTTGATGATCACCAACCCGCGCACGCCGGCGTCGCTCACCAGCACATTGGCGCCGCCGCCGAGCACGAGATAGGGCAACCCCATGTCGTCGGCGCGCTGGGCCACGGCGATCAGCTCATCGGTGGTGCGCACCTCGATCAGCAGGTCGGCCGGGCCGCCGATGCGCGCCGTCGTGTGCTTAGACAGCGGCTCGTTGCGCTTGGCGCGGGACTGAAGCTCTGCAATCTGCATAAAACACCTGGCGATGTATGGGCCGGCGCTGCGCCTTACTTCGACAACATCTCGAGCAACCGCTCCCCCACCTGGTTGCCATCCCCGGCGCTGAGCGTGATGACCACGTCGCCGCCCTTCACCTGCGCGATCAGCATGCCCAACGCATCGCCGAACGAGGCCGCGTTGCGCGCGTCGCGATGACGGATCTTGCGCGCGATCTCGATCGGATTGAGCGCATTCGCGACGAAGCCGAAATCCTCCTTGCGCTCGCGCGCCGCGTAAATCGGCAGCACGATCACGTGGTCGGCGTCGTCGAAGGCCTCGGCAAACGCATCGAGGAGCGCAGCGGTGCGGCTGTAGGTGTGCGGCTGCCAGATCGCCCAGATGTTGCCCAGCGGATAGCGCTGGCGCGCGCCGCGCAACGTCGCTTTGATCTCGGTCGGATGATGCGCGTAATCGTCGAAGATGCGCACGCCGCGCGCCTCGCCCTTCAGCTCAAAGCGCCGGCCGGCGCCCCTGTAGCCGCCGAGCGACTTGACCGCTTCGCCCATCGGCACGCCGCAGGCGTCGGCCACGACCAGCGCCGCCAGCGCATTTAGCACGTTGTGTTCACCCGGCACGCGCAGCGAACACACCCCACGCACTTCGCCGTTGATCCCTGCGCCGCTGAACGAGAAGTCCACGCCGCCCAGCGCGTTCGCGCGCAGGTTGGACGCGCGCCACATGCCGCCCTGGATGCCGTAGTCCACGACGACAGGGGCGGGCGCGCCATGCGCGGACAGGTCGGCGCGCTTGAGCATGGCCACGCAACCGGGGTCGTCGGCGCAGGTGATCACTACGCCGTCTTTGGGCACGCTCCGCGCGAATGTTGCGAAAGCGTTTAACGTCGCATTGAGATCCGCAAATGTGTCGGGATGGTCATACTCAACGTTGGTCACCACGGCGACCTTCGGTTGGAAGTGCAGGAAGGTGTGGTCGTACTCGTCGGCCTCGACGATGAACGCCTCGCCCGCGCCCCAGCGCGCGTTCACGCCCAGCGGCTGCGGCGTCGCCCCGATGACGAACGACGGGTCCAGTCCGGCATCGGTCAGGATCGTCGCGATCATGCCGGTCGTCGTGCTCTTGCCGTGTGTGCCCGCGACGGCGATGCCCACTTTGTCCTGCATCAAGGCGCCGATCAAGTCGCCGCGATGCCACACCGGGATGCCGCGCCGTTGCGCTTCGACCAGCTCCGGCTCATCTTTGGCGATCGCCGACGATGGCGCAAGGATGTCCACCCCTTCGAGATGGCGCGGATCATGGCCGACGACGACCGGGACGCCTTCGGCCTGCAGCGCCCTGAGCGTCGGCGAATCGGCGCGGTCGTCGCCGCTGACGCGCACCCCGCGCGCACGCAGCAGCCGGGCCAGCGCGCTCATGCCGGCCCCGCCGACGCCCATGATGTGGATGTGTTTATCGAGCCAACTCATACGAGCACCACGATGACAAACAGAAAGATGACAATCAGCACGAAGACCAGCAACGAGCCGCTGAAGATGACCGGCGCCCCGCTCTTGATGAAAAAGAACTCGTTCCAACCTCCTGGCGGCGGCGTGAAGAGATTGGCATATTGCCCGTCCAGCAAGCCGGCTTGTAGCGCCCAGAACGCCAGCGCGCTGAACAACAAATAACCGTTGAACATGCCAACCAGGAACGACAGCAAGCCGTACTCGAAGCGATTCGCAGCGTTGACCTGAAAGCGACTGCGCGCGACGATTGGGCTGAGATAGCCAAAGAACACAATCAGCAAAAAAGGCGTGGCGCGCCAGAAGAAGCGCCAGACCGGGTCTTCATTCGCCCACAGCGGGTTCATGATGTTGGTGAACTGCGGCAGCGAATAGATGAACAGCGCAAACAACATGGTGAAGGTGACGATCACCTCGCGCACCCAACCGCGCGAGGTGCCGATAAACCCCCACACGACGAGATAGAAGACGAAGAAGATGTCGGCGTTGATCATGTCAATGGCTATGGCTCGCTTCAACCAGCAAGGCCGCGATCTGCGCCGCGCCATCGCGCCGGCCCAGTCGCAAGGACGCCTGGCGCATCGCGTTCAGGCGCTCCGGCGCGCCGAGCAGCGCGATGACGCGCGGCAGCAGACCTTCTTGCTCATCCATGAGCGCCCCATCTTCGACCACCACGGCAGCCCCCCGGTCGGCGAGGTATTGAGCATTGACCTGCTGATAACGCCATGCGTAGGGATACGGCGCCAGGATAGCCGGCAGGCCGAGGTAGGGCAGCTCGCCCAGCGCGCTCGCGCCGGCGCGGCAGACCGCCAGATCCGCCGCAGCCATCGCCAGCGCCATCTCGTCATGCAGATATTCAAAGGCCAGATAACGCGCGCGCTGCCCTTCCGGCAACTGCGCGCGCGCGGCGCTCACCTCCGCCCAGTCGTTCGCGCCGGTGACGTGCAAGACGACGGCGACCTCCAGCAAGCGCGCAAGCACGGCCAGCACGGCGCGATTGATGCTGCGCGCGCCCTTGCTGCCGCCATACACCAACAACACGCGTTCGTCCGGCGCGATGCCGAAGCGTTGGCGCGCCTCTTCGCGCGAGACCGCCGCGAAGACTTCGCGCACCGGGTAGCCGGTGACCACCATCTTGTCCGGCGTGATGAAGCGCGCGGATGCCTCCGTCGTCGTCGCCACTCTCACGGCGAAGCGCGCCATGACCCGCAACGCCTGGCCGGGTTCAATGTCCGGCAAATACACCACGCTGGGTATGCGCTGTAGCCATGCCGCTAAGCTCACCGGCACGCCGACGAAACCGCCGGTCAGGAACACCACGTTCGGCTTGAATTCGGCAAGGATGCGCCGCGCCTCGACCATGCCGCGCAACGTGCGCAGCGCGCCGCCGACGGCGCGCGCCGGCCCGACGCCGTGCATGGCGCCGGCCTGGATCGCCCGAAAAGATACGCCCTCGCGGCTCACCAGACTACGTTCCATGCCACTTGCCTCGCCAACGAACAGCGCCTGGACTGCGCCGGCCGTTGCGCCCGCGGAGCGCGCCGCCGATGCGAACGTCGCGCCCGATGATGAGGACATCGGCGGATTCGGCCTCAGCTGCGCTTCCAGCGCTTTGAGCACGGTGAGCGCGGGCAAAACGTGTCCGGCTGTGCCCCCGGCGGATAGTAGAACTCGCACGAACTGCCCTGCCTCCTTTTGCATGGCTGGCTGCGACGGACAGCCCAGCCTCTATCTCCCTTCCCTTCAACATGCGGCTGCCGCGCGCGACGCTGGTCACCACGCCGCAGGCGATGAGCAACGAGACGAGCGACGACCCGCCGAAGCTCAGGAAAGGCACCGGCACGCCGGTAAAAGGAATGATCGCCATGATCGCCATCACGTTGAGCAACATCTGGCCGATCACCCAGATCACCACGCCGATCACGATGAACGAGCCGAATGCGGTATCGGCTGTCTGCGCGATGCGCAACCCGCGCCACGCGAAAATAACGAATAACCCCAACGTGATCGCTAATCCCAGCAGCCCCATCTCGTCGCCCAGCACGGCCATCACGCTGTCGGTGTGCGGCGTCGGCAAATAGCCAAACTTCTGGCCGCCGGCGCCGATGCCGTTGCCGAACAAGCCGCCGCCGCCCAGCGTGATCAGCGTTTGGCGGATGTGATAATCCATCTCGCTCGGCGCCCGCCAAACTTTGATGAACTCGTTCACCCGGACGGCGGCGTGCGGGACGACGGTGACCAAGACCAAGAAGGCCGATACGGCGATCAACATCACCAGGCCCAGTTGCTGCCAGCTCGCCCCGGCCATGAAAAACATCGCCATCGCCACAATCACGATCACAGCGGTCGTGCTGAGATCGGGCTGGACGACGATGAGGAAGCTCACTGCGCCGACGATCACGCCAAACGGCATCAGGCCGTTGGACAGGCTCCGCACCTGATCGCGACGCGAGGCTAACCAGGCCGCCGCGTAGATGATCACGCCGAGCTTGACCAGCTCGCTCGGCTGCACCGAGCCGTTCAGCAGCGTCCGGCGCGCGCCGAACACGTCGTCGCCGAATAAGAGGACGGCGATGAGCGCGGCCAGACACCCGGCCATGATCCATACGGCAAAGCGCCGGAGGATGCCGTAGTCGAGCCAACTGAAGAACACAAGCCCGACCAGGCCGACGCCGGCGTAGAGCAACTGCCGGCTGAAGATGGTCAGCGGATTGCCCTCCTTCACCTGCGACCAGAAGAAGGTTGTGCTGTAGGCCATGACGAGGCCCAGCGCCGTCAGCAGCAGCACCGCGCCGATGAAGACCCAGTCGGCGCCCCGGCGCGCGGCTGCCGGCGCGCCGGCCCGCCCGCTCGAGGATCGCCCTCGCTGCACAGTTCGCATCATCGAGCCTTTGTCCGCCACATCAACTCCTGAAGATTCGCGCTTATCCGCCCGCCGCCCGCGACGCCGGCAATGCCTCCACCCATTCGCGGAAGCGCTCGCCGCGCTCGGCGAAATCCTTGAATGCGTCGTAGCTCGTCCCGCCGGGCGAGAGCAGCACCACATCACCCGGTCGGGCCAGCCGGTGCGCTTCGGCCACTGCCTCTTCCAGCGAATCACATAGCGACCATCGAAAGGAGGGCCGACTCATCCTCTTCGCCTCATCGCTCAACCTTTCGGCGACCATCGGCCCCATTTCGCCGAATAGCACGACGGCCTTACAGCGCTCCAGCATCATGCGCGCGGCTTCGTCCCAGGGCAGATGCTTGTCGCGCCCGCCGCACAACAAGATCACCGGCTGATCGAAGCAGCGCAGGGCGGCCATCAGCCGCTCCGGCGCGGTGGCGATGGAATCGTCATACCAGCGCACACCGTCGCGCTCGGCGACGAGTTGCAGGCGGTGCGCAACGCCGCGAAAGGTCGTCGCGACGCGGCGCATGGCTTCGACCGGCGCGCCGGCTGCTGCGCAGGCCGCCGCCGCCGCCAGGACGTTCGCGATGTTGTGCTCGCCCATCAGCAGCAGCTCGCGGCGGTGACAGATCACCGCGTCTATGCGCGATTGGCTATCGCCGACCGGCGATTCGTCGGTGCGATCCACCCGAACGCGCAAATAGCCGGCCGCGTCCATCCATGCGCCGTCGCCGCGCGGCTCGCTCCGCGTGCTGAACCACAGCGCGCGCGCCGACGCATTCAGGCCGGCCGTCACCGCGTTATCCGCCGAAAGCACCCGCCAGTCGCCGGGCGATTGGAAGTCGAGGATGCGCCGCTTGGCGGCAATATAGGCCTCCATCGTGCCGTGCCGGTCAAGGTGGTTCGGCGTGATGTTGGTCACGCAGGCGATGTGCGGGCTGCGCGTCATCAGCTCGAGTTGAAACGAGGACAACTCCATCACCACCCAGTCCTCCGGGCGGATGCGTTCGAGATCGCCGATGAGCGGGTTGCCGATGTTGCCGCCGACCCACACAGATCGAGCACGCGCGGGGCTTTCCGCCGCCGCTTGGGCGCTGAGCTTCAAAATCTCGCCGATGAGGGTCGTGGTAGTGGTTTTGCCGGCCGAGCCGGTGACGCCGATGATGCGCGCCGGGCAAGCCTCAAAGAAGACCTGCGCATCATTGCTGAGCCGAATGCCGCGCCGACGGGCCTCTTGGACGATGGGCAAATCGCTTGGCACGCCGCCGCTCAGGCAGAGCACATCACAACCGTCGAGCAGCGTCAACGGATGGCCGCCGAGCGCGAAGTCCACGCCGGGCAAATCCGCCAGCAGTCGCAGGTCGAGCTGTTCGCGCGGCTTGAGGTCGCTCAGCGTCACGCGCGCGCCATGCGCGACGAGGTAGCGCGCCAGCGCCGTCCCCTGTCGCGCAATTCCCAGAATCACCGCTCGCTTGCCTGCCCAGTCCATCTCGCCGAACCTTCCCATTCTGTGCTTCCCTGCCCTCCGGCGCGCTCACATCGCCGGGTTGCCGAAGGTGGCCAACCCTATGCCGATCATGCCGAAGAACAGCGCGATCACGAAGAAGCGTTGCACGATCTGCGGCTCGCTCCAGCCGATCAATTCAAAGTGATGGTGCAGCGGCGCCATTCTGAAGAAGCGCTTACCCTCGCCGAACCGGCGTCGGGTGTATTTGAAATACGCGGTCTGAATGATGACGCTCAGCACCTCGGCTACCGGGATGATGGCGATGATCGGCAGCAGCAGCCACTGGCCGGTCATCAATGCGACTACCCCCAGCGTCGCTCCGAGCGCCTCGCTGCCCAGGTCGCCCATGATCATCTGCGCCGGATGAACGTTGAACCATAAAAAGCCGAGCATTGCGCCCACCAGCACCATGCACAACATCGTCAAGAACACCTGGCCCTGCATGTAGGCGATCACGCCATAGGCCACGAAGGCCACGCCGCTGATCAAGGTCGCCAGCCCGTCCAGGCCATCGGTGAAGTTCACCGCGTTGGCGCTGCCGTGGATGACGAAGACGGCAAACGGTATCCAAAACACGCCCAGGTCTATCGGGTCAGGGATGCCGGGGACGGCCATCTTGCTGATGCCGAACAGCGGCCGGTCGGGGATGAGCGTGATGCCGGTTGCGGCGAGCGTGAACGACGGAGCCAGGTTCATCACCACGGCCGCTGCCAGCGCGATAAGCAACTGGAACAGCGCCTTGCTGCGCCCGCGCATCCCCTCGCCGCGCCGGACGCCGCGCACGCCCATGTAATCGTCAATAGCGCCCAGGATGGCGAAGCTCAGCATGACGAACATGGGGATGGCCAGCGAGCGGCCGACCAGCACCACGCCGGCGAAGTTCGGATTGACGCGCACGGCGATGCGCGAATACAGATACATGGCCAGGATCAGCGCCAACGTCACGCCGACGAACAGGACGCCGCCCATCGTAGGCGTGCCCATCTTCACGTAGTGGCTGGCCGGGCCTTCGATGCGGATCTGCTTGCCGATGCGCAGATACTTGAGCATTCGAATCAACGGTCGCCCAAACAGAACGGCGATCATGAAGGCGACGCCGCCCATCAGCAAACAAACACCCATTTCGGGTGGCGAAGGGGTATGCATAGTATCGAATGTTCGATGCCGCATGCGCTGTCGCATCGGCATCCGTTCCTCCTCAAGCTCCATTTGCGAGTCCCCCAAGACCGGCGACGATCTCCTCCATTCGCATGCTGCGCGAGCCTTTCACCAGGATCACGCACTGCTCGCGCACGATGGCGTTCAACACCTCCAGGGCCTCGCCGTTCGTCATGACGTGAAAGACGCGCTCCGGCGGCATGCCGCACTCGACCGCCGCCCGGCACGTCCATCGCGCGCGTTCGCCCACGCCGATCACATACTGCGCCACCAGCGCAGCCCGGCAGCCTACTTCATCGTGCGCCTGCCTTTCCATGTCGCCGAGTTCGAGCATGTCGCCCAAAACGGCAATGCGCGGGCCGTTGCCTTCGATCTCGGCGAGCAAGTTAAGGGCTGCGAGGGTGGATTCGGGGCTGGCGTTGTAGGTGTCGTCCAACACAATCGAGTTGAACGGCCCTTTGGCCGTCACCAGCCGCAACTGCGCCGGCGGCGCGCGCAGGGCTTCGACGATCTCGACCAGGTCCATGCCTTCGATCAGCCCAACCGCCGCCGCACGCAGCGCCGTTTGCACGCTATGCCGGCCGATCAACGGCAGTTTCGCCAGTTGACGCTCGCGGCCGTAGTGCAGCGTGAAAGAGATGCCGTTGAGGCCGAAGCTCTCGATGCTGCTGGCCCACACGTGCGCGCGGGGCGTCAACCCGTACGTGACCACGCGCGCGGCAGTCAAGGCAGCCATGCCGCGCACGCGCTCGTCGTCGTCGTTCAGGACGGCCACGCCGCCCAGCTCGGCGGACGGCAGCGCCGCCGGCAGCTCCGACTTGGCCTTGACGATGTTCTCGATCGCGCCCAGGCGCTCCAGATGCACCGGCGCGACGATCGTGACCACGCCGACCTGTGGCCTGGCCCACCGGCAGTAGGCGGCAATCTCGCCCAGCGCATACATGCCCATCTCGATCACGGCGCGTTCGTGCTCCGGTCGCAGTTTGAGCAGGGTGAGCGGCACGCCGATCTCGTTGTTGTAGTTGCCCTCGCTCTTGAGCGTGCAGTAGCGCGCGCTCAGCACTTGGGCGATCAGCTCCTTCGTCGTGGTCTTGCCGATGCTTCCGGTGACGCCGATCACGCGCAGGTTGAACTTCGCCCGCCAGTAGGCCGACAGGCGCTGCAGAGCAGTCAGCGTGTCATCCACGCGGATGAGCACAGGCAACGTCAAATCAGGGGTCTCCGCGACGGCCGGATGCCGAGCATCCAGCCGCCCAGTCGCCAGACCCTCCAAGTTGGGCACGCGATCGTGATGCACCAGCGCCGCCAGCGCCCCACGGCCGAACGCATGGCCGACGTAGTCGTGGCCGTCCCGCTGCTCGCCGGGCAACGCGACGAATAGATCGCCGCGCAGCGCCTGCCGCGAATCTATGACCACGTTCTGGATGGGATGCTGCGCCAACGCCTCGATGCGCCGGCCGCTCACCCCTTCGACTACGTCTGCGAGCGTCAACATGGATTCAGAAGCCAGAAGCCAGAGGCCAGAGGCCAGAAGCCAGAGGCCAGAGGCCAGAAGCCAGATGTTAGATGTCAGAATCCACAACCCATAAGATTCAAGCCAATTGGTATCAATCGCGAACTCATCTTTACTCAATTCCCGATTTTCAATCTCAATCCACGGTCTTTTCAATCTCAATCCATAGTCGGTGGGATGCCCAGGATCTGGCAGGCGCGCTCGGCGACGTCGTGAAAGACCGGCACCGTCGTCGGCGCTGACCACTTCGAGCTCTGCGGCTGATCGAGCTTCACTAGAATCGTGATGCGCGGATCGTCGGCGGGCAAGAAGCCCACATACGTCACGATGGTCGTCTCCTGCTTAACGCCGTTCAGATACCAATCGGCCGTGCCGGTCTTGCCGGCGACCGGATAGCCTTTGATCAACGCCTTGGGCGTGCCGCGCCGCGTTGCGTTCGTCATCACCCGGCGCAACGTGCGCGCCGTCTGCGCCGAAATGACGCGCGCCACCGGCACAGGCTGCTTGCGGACGATCTCGCCGTTCGTCGCGCGCCACTGTTGCACAACGTACGGCTGCATCAACACCCCGTCGTTGGCGATGACGTTGATGGCGTTGATCACCTGGTAGGGCGTGGCCATCAGGCCCTGGCCGTAACTGTTGGTCGCCAGGTCGGCGCGCGACCATTCGGGATCGGACGGCGTGCGCAGCACGCCGCTCGCCTCATTGCCCAGATCAATACCGGTGCGATGTCCGAAGCCGAACAAGCGGAATCGCCGGTAGAACGCCTCCGCGCCCATATCCAGGGCAATCTGCGCCGTTGGCACATTCAACGAGTTCGCCAGGATGTCCTCGATATTCACCCGCCCGTAACGCCTGCGGTCGGAGTTGTAGATGCGCTTGTTGTGGATAACCAGCCGGCCGGTATCGGTGAGGATCGTCTGTGGGGTGACCTGACCCAGCTCCAACGCCGCAGCGATGGTGAGCACCTTCAAAACCGAGCCCGGCTCATATGCGTCGCTCACGGCGGGATCGCGCAGCAGCCGGGCGTCGGGCGTGCCGGCCAGTTCAATCGCGCGATTCGGGTCGTACCCCGGCCATGACGCCGAAGCCAAGACGGCACCGGTCTTAGTCTCCAACACGATAATCGTGCCGCCGCTCGCGCCTGTGTCCTGAATCGCCTGCGCCAGCCGCGCCTCAACGTAGGTCTGCAAGGTGAGATCGAGCGTAAGCACCAGGTCGGCGCCGCTGCGCGTAGGGGTGATCACGAGCAGCTCTAGCCGACTGCGCTCTCTGCGCTGGCCGACCGGGGAGCTGAGCTGAGCATCGTAGTAGGCTTCCACGCCTGAGTAGCCCACCGGTTGCAAGCTGACGAAGCCGAGCGTCGGCCCCGCGATCGGGCCGTAAAGATACGCGCGCGCCCAGGTCTCGTCCACCAGCAGGCCGCCGCGCGCCAACGACTGCATGGTTCGGGTCAATTGGTAGGTCGCCCGCGGCGAGAGGTTATAGGCGACAATCGTGCTGAGCGTAGGGGTGAGGGACTTGCGATCTTCGAGGATGGCCTCGATGCGCTGCTGCGCTTCCTCCACGCGCTTGCCGATGATCGGCGCGAGCGCCGTCGCAACCGTGGCCGTATCGGTGAGCGCGCGCGCGTCTACGCGGACGATGTAGGCGCGATTGCTCACGGCGAGCGGGCTGCCGGTGCGGTCGAAGATCGCCCCGCGCGGCGCGAGCGTGATGCGCGTCTCGATCTGCTGGTCATGAGCAGCAGCGGCGTACTTCGGACTCTCGAAGACCTGCACCTGTATCGCCCGCGCAAACGCAACCGAGAGGGTCAGGCCGATGATGGCCGCCAGGATGCTCAGCCGTCGTGGAGATAACATGTGTCTTGCCCGCCTTCGTCGCGTCGTTTGTTGAGCGCAGCGCGTGTTCGCGCCTCATGGTTTCGCCGAATGCGTCATCGTAATGGCCGGCGCGCCGTCCGGCGTCGTCACCAGATATTCGATTCGCTCGGCCGGCCGGAAGCCCAGGCGCCTGGCGCGGTCTTCCATTGTCCGCGGCGAGGTCGCTTCGCCGATCTCCGTCCACGTCCGGTTGATTTCGTCGGTCAGCCGAATATGTTTCGCGTCCAGCTCGTCGAGCTGTTGGTTGAGCAGCGCCGTGCGCGTGGACGCGGTCAGCCAAACCGCCATGAGCGCGACCAGGACGGCGCCGCTCACGGTTGCCATCGCAACCGCGCATCGGTCATTCACGTAGAGCGTTCGCGCCCTGCGCCACCAAGCCTGCGCCATCTCGCCTCTCCAACCTCAACCGACCCACTCAGCCCGCTCGCCGGCCACCCGCTCTGCCACGCGCAGCTTGGCGCTCCGCGCGCGCGGGTTGCGCGCCACCTCGGCTTCGCTCGGCCTAATCGGCTGCTTGTTCACCGGCCGGATGCGCGCCGGCCGATCTGCGCCCTCGCCGAAGCCCGGTTGAGCGACCTCGCCGCGCCATTCGCGCCGAAAGACCTCCTTGACGATCCGATCCTCCAGCGAATGAAAGGCGATCACGGCGATGCGTCCACCCGGCCGCAATAACGCGATCAACTCCGGCAACGCCCGCGCCAACCGCCGCAGTTCATCGTTCACCGCGATGCGCAGCGCCTGAAAGACCTGCGTTGCGGGATGGATGCGCTCCGAGCGCGTCCGCGCCACGCCGGCGACGATGTCGCGCAACTGACCGGTCGTCACGACCGGCCGGGCCTGCCAAATGGCCTCGGCGACGCGTCGCGCGTTACGCACCTCGCCGTATTCGCGCAGCACCTCGGTCAAGCTTTGTATGTCCATGTGTTCGATCAACGCCCATGCCGGCTCGCCTCGCGCGCGATCAAATCGCATATCGAGCGGGCCATCGCGCATGAACGAGAAACCGCGTTCGGCCGCGTCGAGCTGGTCCGACGACAACCCCAGATCCACCAACACGCCATCCAGCGGCGCGAAGCCGAGCGCCCGCGCGAGCGCCGGCGCTTCGTCCAACCACGCCTGTCGCAGCGTCAATCGGTCTGCGTATGCGCCGGACAGCCGCTCACGCGCGCGCGCGATAGCCTCGGCGTCGGCGTCCGTCGCCAGCACGCGCCCATCCGGCGCGCTGGCGTCCAGGATGCCCTTGGTGTGTCCGCCTCCGCCCAGCGTGCAATCGAGGTAGCGCCCGCCCTTCCTCGGCTGCAACGCTCGAATGACCTCGTCGAACAACACCGGCGCATGCATGGCCTAAACCCTGTTCCCTGCAAATGTCCCACTGCTGCAGTCCAACCTCAAATTCCCAGACTGGCCCACGTCTCTTTCTGAGACGCATGCGCGCGCACCTCCTCAAGCGCACGCTGCCACTCGCGCGGATTCCAGACCTCGATGAACTTGCCGACGCCGACGACGACGGCCTCGTTCGTGATCTCGGCGTATTCGCGCAACGGCTGCGGAATGACGACGCGGTTTTGCTTGTCGGGCACGGCGTCGTGCGCGTTGCTGTAGAGCATGCGCCGCAGCGTCGCCGCCTCTCGGCCCATCACCGGCAACGCGCTCACGCGCTCGAACAAAAGTTTGAACTCGTCGAGTGGATAGATCAGCAGACACTTGTCTGTTCCGGTCGTCATCACCACCCCATCGGCCAGGCGCGCGCGGAACTTGGCCGGCAGCGTCAGGCGGCTCTTCTCGTCCAGGGAATGCGTGAATTCACCGAGAAACATCCAAACTCTTCCACTCTATTCCATATTAACCCACTTTTTCCCACTAACGCCCCTATGATACTCGCAAATGGACATATCGCAACCACTTATCCACAGGCTGGGGATAAATCGTGGACAAATTTGGATACGCGCGGACTCGGCAGCGCTCCGGCATCGAAAAGAGAGAGGCCTCAACCAACTGGTTGAAGCCTCTCTGCGCGAAATCACACCGGCGCCGGAGCGCTTATAGCCCGACCATCTCCGCGCTCAAATGCCACAGCTTCTCCTGCGCTTGGGCGTCATACGACGCCTGGGAGGACGGTTTGGGCTTGCAACGGTAAAAATATTTGCCGGTGACGCCGGTCACCTCGGGCGAGGACGCCAGGTACACGCTCGTCTGTGCGCCTTCTTCTGGGCTGATGGTGAAGCGCCCAAACAGCTTGAACAACATGCCCCACACGCCGCTGTTGTTCTTTCCGAAGTCTGTCGCCACCGCGCCGGGATGCAACGCATTCACGGTGATCGCGCTGCCTTCCAGCCGGCGCGCCAGCGCGTAGGCGTGCATCACGTTGGCCAGCTTGGATTGGCTGTATGCGCCGAACCCACTGTAGCGCCTGCGTTCAAACTGCACGTCGTCAAAGGCGATCGCCCCCATCCGGTGCGCGTCGGACGACACGTTGATCACGCGCGCCGCAGGCGCGGCCTTCAAGGCATCCATCAGCAAGTGCGTGAGCAAAAAGCAGCTCAAATGGTTGAGCGCCCAGGTCATCTCGATGCCATCTGCGCTGACCTGCCGGGCGGTGAAGATCGCGCCGGCGTTGTTCAGCAACACATCGAGGCGTGGGTAGGCATCCAGAAAGCGTCGCGCCAATGCGCGAACCTGCGACAACGACGACAGATCCGCCGGCATCGCCTGGACCTTCGGGTTGCCCGTCTGATGCCGGATTGCCTCGACAACGTCTTCGCATTTGCGGGGGTTGCGGCTGACGACGATCACCGTCGCGCCCATTTCCGCCAACCGCTGCGCGCTCACCCGGCCGATGCCGGCGGTCGCGCCTGTTACGATGCATATCTTGTCTTGCAGATTCAACATACCTGGCTCGTGTAATCCCCCCAGCGCGCCAATCAGGACGAAGCGCAGGCAGAGACATTCACTCCGTCAATAAGTCTTTGAAATTCGGATTGTTGCGCAGGGCGGCGAGCTCGTTCGGGTCGGTCTCGAGCCGCAGATATTCCTGCATCATCCGCCGCGCGGCGGTCATGTCGCGTCGCTCAAGATATAGCACCATCAAGTTGTAGGCGATTTCCGGATCGCGCGGGGCGACGCTGCGCGCGCGCGTCAGCGAATCGAGCGCGCCCCCCCAATCCCCCACCTCTTTTAAGGCCAGGGCCATCGCCTTGAGCGTCTGCGCGCTCTCCCCCTCGGCGCGCAGTCGGTTGAATAACACACCGACCCGCTGGGCCGGCGTTAACCTGTCGAGGTCCACGTCCTGCCAGTTTGCGCTGGTCGGTGGCGCGGTCGGCGTCGGCGACGCAGCAGGCGCGGCCGGAGCTTCCGGCTGCGGGGCTGCGGCTTTCGCCAGCAACGCCGCAAGGTTTTCTTTGCGCACGCGCAAATCCAGATAGTTCAACGCCGTGAAGACGACGCGAAACGGCGCAAACAGCAGCGAACCGATGAAGCTCGTGGCAGTGATAGCCGCGGCGATTGCAACGAAGCCGGGCAGCATAACGGCGTCCTGGTTGATGCCGTTCGACAGCGTCCCCTGCGAGAGCGCGAACACGCCGATCAGCGCTATAGCAATCAGCACGAGCAACAGCGCGGCCGTCACGACGAATTCGAGGATGAACAAGAGGACGTAGCGCCAAAAGATGAGCCAGCGACTGCCGCGCGCTATGGCGGCGCTGCGGCTGAGGCCCTGCACGCTGCTTGCGCCCTCGCCAACGATGGCCGGCGCGCGAAAAGTCCAATTGATTGCCAGCACGACCGAGACGACCACCGCGCCGATGATGCTCGGCGCGCAAATGGCCACAACGGCAACCGCGACGATGGGCGAAACGCCGGCGAAGAAATCCGCGCCAAAGACGGCAAACGTGGGCACTGCCAGCGCCACGCCTAGGACGCCGATCAGCGCCAGATAGACGACGACGAGAGGCAGGTTAATGCCGATTTGCGCCAGGAAGTTCGCGATCCACAATGCAGCCCAATACCGGCGCGTTTGCCCGTATGAGGCGCGCACACCCAGCGCGCGTCCCAGCACCTGCTCGATCACATTAAAGGTCAATGCACCCTCCGCCCAAGGCCACAGGATGCCCAGCAACCAGACAAACGCCACAGCGCAGCTGGCGACGACGCTCAGTCCGGCGATTGCCACATCTGGCGTGCCACTCAGCATGAACTGCGGGTCTTGCAGTTGTAGGCCGCCCACCGCTGTAAGGATCACCGCCGCCGCGCTCAGCAGCGCGTTCAACCCAAAGATGGGCAAAAGCACAGCCGAGGTGATCGAGACGAAGGTCAGGAAGCGCCGCCGGTAAAGCCGGAATGCAAGCGCAAAAATTTCACCGGTGGAGCGCGGGCGTAATTCGACAGAGCCTATCGCCATGCGCATGAGTATAATTGCATGGTCACGGAACAAAGCAAAGGCGCAGCCCATGCCGACAGGCAGCTGCGCCTTGTTCTTAAAGTGTAGGAGACTAGAGCGATGGAAAGTGTCATTCGACCTGATGTCGCGGCGGTGCGCACCCAATCTCAAGCCCAAGTCACGCGCGGAATCGGCGCAGCAGCCTTCGCCATGTTGATCGTGGCGCTGGCGCTGGTGTTCTTGGTCGCTCCCAGCGGCGACGCGCGCTCCGGCGGCGAAGCGCAGCGCATCTTTTACTTTCACATCTCCTCCGCCTGGCTCGGCTTCGGCGCGTGGCTGGTTACTGCCTTTTGCGGCGCGCGTTACCTGCAAACGCGCGACATGCAGTGGGATCGCCGCGCGCACGCCTCGGCGGAGATCGGCGTGCTGTTCATCACGCTCGTGCTGCTGAGCGGCATGCTGTGGGGCCGCCCCACCTGGAACACCTGGTGGACGTGGGACTTCAAGCTCACGCTGAGCGCGCTGCAGTTCCTGATGTACGTCGCCTACTTGATGCTGCGCAGCGGCATCGAGAACCCAGAACAACGCGCGCGCTTCGCTTCGGTGTATGGCATCGTCGGCGCGCTGACCGTGCCGCTCAACTTCCTGGTCAGCCGCGTGCTGCAGAGCATCCATCCGGCCGTATTCGGCCCCAGCGTGAACGCCGCGCAGCAGGGCGGTTTCGGCGTCTCGGCCGACCGCATGGTCATCCTGCTGTTCTGCATGGTCACGTTCACGCTGATCTACATCTTCCTGTTTCGCTCGCGCGTGCGCTTGCTGG
The DNA here is from genome assembly GCA_046299515.1 of Thermoflexales bacterium. Taxonomy (GTDB): domain Bacteria; phylum Chloroflexota; class Anaerolineae; order J036; family Brachytrichaceae; genus JAAFGM01. The sequence continues at coordinate 72,379 of JBKBID010000003.1, forward strand.
AGCGGGAAGACGAATTAGCCGCGCGCAAAGCCGCCTTGATTGAAACGACGTGAACCTGCTCGAAGACAAAAACGCCGTCTACCTCTTCACCGCCTATGGCGTCTTCCTCGGCGGGCTGGCGGTCTATTTTGTCTCGCTGTGGCTCCGTCGGCGCAACCTAGACCGCGACGAAGAATTGCTGCGGCAGATCGAGGAAGAGGAACGCGAAAAGCGCAAGTAGCCAGCAGCAATGTGACCGGCGCGCCGGCGCCGGAGAACGCCCCATGCAAACAGCGGTTCGGCATGGGGCTACAATTTTCCGGCCATGGACGCCCTCCCCAGAGATGGAAGCATCGAAGTCATTTGTGGTTGCATGTTCAGCGGCAAGACCGAGGAGCTGATCCGCCGCGTGCGCCGAGCCGTCATTGCCAAGCAGAAGGTGCAGGTGTTCAAGCCCCAGATTGACAACCGTTACGCCGCCGATCAGGTCAAGTCGCACAACGGCCTGGGGTTCGACGCCATTCCGGTAGCCTGTTCCGGCGACATCCTGCGGCTGATCGAACCGGATACAACCGTGGTCGCCATTGACGAAGCGCAGTTTTTCGACGACGAGCTGCCGCGCATCGTGAACGCGCTGGCCGATAGCGGCAAACGGGTGATTTGCGCCGGCCTCGACCTGGACTTTCGCGGCGAACCGTTCGGCCCGATGCCCACGCTGCTGGCCATCGCCGAGCGCGTGGACAAGCTCACGGCCATTTGCGTCGTCAGCGGCGAGCCGGCCACGCGCACCCAGCGCATCATCAACGGCAAGCCCGCCTCTTATCACGACCCGATCATCTTGGTCGGCGCGACGGAAAGCTACGAGGCGCGCGCCCGCAAGCATCACGAAGTGCCGGATAAACCCTAGGTCATGTCCACCGAACTGACTGCCGGCATCAAGCGCGTGTTGTTCACCGAGTCGCAGATCGCCGCGCGCGTGGCCGAACTCGGCGCGCAAATCTCGCGCGACTACGCCGGCAAAGACCTGTTGCTCGTGGGCATCCTGCGCGGCGGCGTAGTCTTCTTGGCCGACCTGATGCGCCACATCACCATCCCCTGCGGCCTCGACTTCATGGCGGTCACGTCATACGGCGTCGGCGCGCGCGAGTCCAACCGCTCGCCGCGCATCATGCTCGACCTGCGCGAGGACATCCTCGGCCGCAACGTCCTGCTGGTCGAAGACATCGTGGATAGCGGCTACACCTTCGACCATCTGCTGCAACTGTTGCGCACGCGCGAGCCGGCGTCGCTCAAAGTGTGCGCGCTGCTGAACAAGCCGGCCCGCCGCGAGGTGCATGTGCCGATTGACTACCTCGGTTTCGAGATCCCCGACGTGTATGTGTGCGGCTACGGGATTGACGCCGACGAGCGCTACCGCAACCTGCCCTACATTGCGACGGTATAGGGCCGGCGCGCGTCGCGCCTGCGCCTATCGCACCAAATACCGCTCGACGATGGCCTCGTCGAGTTCCACGCCTAGCCCCGGCTCTTCCGGCACGCTCACATAGCCATCCACGACGGGGAAGGTCTGACGGGTGAGTTTCTGCCGCAGGGCGCCCTGCTCGACGCAGTATTCCAGCCAGGCGGTGTTCGGCAACGCTGCCAGGAAGTGCAAAGAAGCCGCGATGCTCACGCCGGTTTTGTAGGAGTGATTGACGCACATGCGGTTCAGGTGATGCGTCAACTGGCCGATGCGCCGCGCGTTGGTCAAGCCGCCCACCCGCGCCACGTCGGGCTGGGCGACGGCGACGCCGCACGCCAACAGACGCTCGAAGTCGCGCAGCGTGACTTCCTGCTCGCCGGCTGCGATGCGCAGCGGCGAATTCGCCGTCAGGCGCGCGTAGCCATCGTAGTTGTCCGGCTGCAACGGCTCCTCGAACCAATACGGCTGGAACTCGGCGAACTGGTGTGCGCGTCGGATCGCAGTAGCCGTGTCGTAGGCCAGGCCGGCGTCAATCATGAATTCGTTGCCGTCGCCCACTCCCATGCGCGCCGCGCGCACGTGCGCCAGGTCGCTCGCCTCGGACCGGCCCAGCGGCCCCCAGCCGAACTTCACGGCGGTGAAGCCGGCGTCCGTCCAGCGCCGACCGATCGCATAGGTCTCCTCCGGCGTGTCGCCGAACAAGATCGAGGCGTACGCGCGAAACTTCGTCCTGAAGCCGCCGCCGAGCAAGCGATAGACCGGCTGCTGATAGACCTTGCCGGCGATGTCCCACAGCGCCATGTCTATGCCGGACATCGCCTGCTGCGCCGCGCCGCCGCGCCCGAAGAAGATGCTGCCCTGATACATGCGCTGCCACAGCACTTCGATGTCGAGCGGATTCTGGCCGATCACGCATTCGGCCAGACCGCGCGCGATCGCATGGGACATGGGCGCTTCGATGATGGCTTTCGCCACAAGGGGCGATGAGTCCACCTCGCCAACGCCGACGATGCCGGCGTCGGTGTGCACGCGCACGATCAGCGTGTCCTGTGTGCCGTCCGCGCGCTCGGTGATCTCCGGCAGGCGCAGGTAGAGCGCCTCTACTTTCGTGATCTTCATGATGATGGGGGAGATATTCGACAAGACGACCGGTTGGGGTCGGTAGATGTATCGCGTTCGGTTTGCGAACGCGCCGCATTCAAAAGCGCTGCCGGCCTTCCAACGCGCGGCTCAGCGTGACCTCGTCGGCGTATTCCAGGTCGCCGCCTGCCGGCAAGCCGCGCGCCAGGCGCGTCACGCTGACCTCCAGGCCGGCCAGTTTGCGCTGAATGAACGATGCCGTCATCTCACCTTCGACGGTGGGGTTGGTGGCGAGGATGACCTCGCGCACCGGCTGACCGACCTCCGCCGATCGGCGAATCCGGCTGACCAGTTCCTCAATGCGCAAGTCATCGGGGCCGACGCCGTTGATCGGCGAGATCACGCCGTGCAAGACGTGATAGACGCCGCGATAGACCCGCGAGCGCTCGATAGCGGCGACGTCGAGCGGCTCTTCCACCACACAGATTAAGCCATGGTCGCGCGAGGGATCGGCGCAGATCGCGCAGGGGTCGTCCTCGGTGATGTTGAAGCACACCGAGCACAGCCGTGTGCGCGCCTTCAGATCGCGCAATGCTTCGGCCAAAGCCAGCGACGTTTCGGCAGGCGAACGCAACAAGAAAAACGCCAGCCGCGACGCCGACTTCGGGCCGATGCCGGGAAGCTGCGTGAGCGCGTCGATCAGCCGCGTGACCGATGGTGGAAGCGTTGGATTGGGCGACATCAAACGGCCTGCCGATTGGATCAGAACAAGCCGGGCAGTTCAATGCCGCCGGTTACGGCCTCCAGCCGCCGCGCAGAATGCTCCTGAGATGCCACAATCGCCTCGTTGATTGCCGCGACCAGCGTGTCTTCAAGCATCGCTACGTCGTTCGGGTCAATCAAAGCCGGATCGAGCTTGATGCTTTGCACGCGCTGGTGTCCGGTGATGACGATGGTGACTGCGCCGCCGGCGGCGGTGACGTTGATCAGCTCGGTCTCCAGGGCTGCTTGCGCGGCCGCCATTTCCTCTTGCATCTTCCTGATCTTCTCCAGCATGCCGGGCTGCAGCCCTGCGCCGGCGGCGGGTTGCGCGCCGCGCGGTATGTAGTCACTTCGTCGTCCTTTAGCCATGGATTCTCCTCTCTGTTGCGTCAGGTATCAGGCGTCATTCGCCGAGGGTTATCGGCCACACATCACGTTCCGCGCTTGGGCGTATGTAAAGAATCCCTCACTGTCTCACCATCCCGCCCATCCGTTTAGCCGCTTTCAAGACCGGGTCTTCCTCCGCGTTGAGATCAACCTGGCGCTGCTGCAGGGATATATGAATATCATACTGGCCGTTGAACATGCGGTTGAGCGTGGCGACTACGCTGGCCTTGTTCTTCGGCTCCTGCAGCCGGATCAGCGGAATGTCGTGGTGGGCGTGCAAGTGAACCACCCCGCCTGTGACGGCATACGGGTCGCACGACCGCAGCAGCGCCGCAGCCGGCTTGTTCACCAAGTTGACTTCGCGGATGAGCTGCTGCCACTGCGCCTTGAGCGCCTCATAGGTGAGTTCGCCGGCCGGCGGCGCAGGCGCAGGGGTTGCGTCAGGCGCGGGCCGCGTTGCGGCCGGCGCGGGCGCCGATGCAGGTTCAGGCTTGTCGGGCGCTTGGGCGGCCGCGCGGCCCGCTTGCGCGACGCGCGGCTGAGGCGAGGGGGCCGCCGACATCCCTTCCGGTTCAACGACGCAATCCAAGTAGGCCATCTCCAGCGGCAACTGCGCGTCGGTCGCGTTGCGCATTTCGTTGATAGCTTCGCTGAAGGCGTGCACCGCGCGCTTCAACTGCGTCATGCTCAACCGCTCGGCCTGTGCGGCTAACTCGATGCGTTCGGCCTCGCTCCAGCCATCCATGCCGTCCGCCGGCGCCGGCGCTTGCTGCGGCGCGCGGCTCACTTTCACCTGGATCAACGCGCGCAGATGCTCGACCATCTGCCGGGCGATCTGTCGCGCGTCGGCGCCCTGATCCAGCGCGCTCTGGATGGCGTCGAAGCCGGCGCCGGGGTCGCGGGCGATCAACCCCTCCACCAACGCGCGCACGGTTGCCGCGTCGGTCGCGCCGAGCGCCTCGCGCACATCCGCCGCCGAAATGCGCATCGAGCTGGACGAGGCAAGCTGGTCGAGCAAACTGACCGCATCACGCAGCGAGCCGGCCGCGTGGCGCGCGATCAGCCGCAGCGCGTGGTCATCCGCCTCAATGCCCTCGGCCTCGCAGAGCTGGCGCAGGCGCGCGACGATCTTGTCAATCGGCACGCGCCGGAAGTTGAAACGCTGGCAACGGGAAAGCACCGTCGCCGGAATCTTCTGCGGGTCGGTGGTCGCCAGGATGAAGATCACATGCGGCGGCGGCTCTTCGAGCGTCTTGAGCAGCGCGTTGAACGCCGCCGTCGAGAGCATGTGCACCTCATCAATGATATAGACCTTGTAGCGCAGTTCGCCGGGCTGAAAGCCGACGCGCTCGCGAATCTCGCGGATGTCGTCCACGCCGGTGTGCGAGGCCGCGTCAATCTCGATCACGTCGAGCGCGCGACCTTCGGCAATCGCCTCCGCAATCTGTTTGGCGCGCGGCGAGTGTGGGTCGAGGCCGGCGATGTTGACCTCCTTGGCGAAGATGCGCGCGCTGGTGGTCTTGCCGCATCCGCGCGAACCGACGAAAAGGTAAGCATGACCGATCCGACCGGTCGCGACTTGGTTTTTGAGGGTGGTTGTGACGTGCTCCTGGCCGACGACTTCATCGAAAGTCTTCGGTCGCCATTTGCGATACAGCGCCTCTGCCACATCAGCAGTGTACCACGGCGCGCGAGATAATCGGGGCGACGGCGAGCGAAGAGAGGAGGCTACGCGAGCCGCTCAACCGTCGCCGCGCGCCAGCCGATGCGCCAAAGCCAGGGCTTCCTTGCGCGAGACGATCTCGCCGATCATCTGCGCCTCGCGCACGGCCTCCAGGATCTCGCCGACGCGCGGCCCAGGCTTGACGCCGAGCGCGATCACGTCCCTTCCGGCAAGCAGCGGCGCCGGGGCGACCGAGCGCTCGAACCGCGCGTAGTATTCGCCCAGCAGTCGTCGGGCGATTTCGGCGCTCGGCGCACAATCCTCGGCGGCAGTCTGCGGGCCGCGTTTGCCCACGCAGTCGGCGATGGCGAACAGCGCCAGCTCCGGCGCGCAATCGCCGACGTCGCGGAAGAAGCGATACAGGGCGCGCAACGTGGGCGCGTGCGCCTGCCGCGCCATGAAGTTTGCCCGCATGTGATGACGGACGATGGTGTGCACGCGAGCGACGTCGTCGCCGCTGAACCGCAACGCGCGGGCGCGCGCCGCGGCCAACGCTGCGCCGGCCGTTTCATGGCCGTAGAAGTGCGCGCGGCCATCCTCGCCGATCGAGCGCGTCGCCGGCTTACCGCAATCGTGCAGCAGCGCCGCAAAACGGAAGACCGCGGCGCGCGTGCGGTGCTCGGCCGTGATTGCGCCGAAATGATCGGCCAACCGCTGCCGATCGGACAGAGCGAATCGCGCGCCGCCCACCTCCAGCGCCCAATCCTCCAGCAGGCTATCGAGCGCCTCCATCACCTCCCATGTGTGCCGCAAAACCGTGAAGTGATGAGGCGGCGGCTGATCGCACGCGCGCATCGGCTCAATTTCGGGCACGATGGGGACGAGCAAAGCGAGGTCATCCAGCATCTGCAGGGCGCGTCCGGCATCGCGCAGGTTCAAGATGGCCGTCAGTTCGTCGCGCAACCGCTCGGCGCTGGGCCGGTCGAGCATCCGGCCGGCGGCGCGCACCTGCGCCAGCGTCGCCGGCTCGATGCGCATGCCCAACGCGAACGACAAGCGCACGGCGCGCAACGCGCGCACCGGATCGTCGTCCATGATGTGTTCGTTCGCCGCGCGGATCACGCCCGCGTCCAGATCGGCCAACCCATTCGCCTCATCCACCGGCGCGCCGTCGTCTAAGTTCACCGCAATAGCGTTGATGGTGAAATCGCGCGCGAGAGCGTCGGCGCGCCAATCTGGGCCGCGACATACGGCGAAGTCCATCACAATGCCGCCCGTTGGCGTTCGCTCGCGCGTCAGCACGCGCGCCGTCCCCCGCTCGGTGTCGAGCACGTAAAAAGATGCGCCCAGGGCGTTCGCCACGGCGCGCCCCAAGGCCACCGCGTCGCCCTGAACGGCGAAGTCCAGGTCACGCGGCGCAGGCCGGCCGAGCAACGCGTCGCGCACCGCTCCCCCCACCAGCAAGACGGGCGCGCCGCGCGCACGCGCCAGGTCGCGCACGATCTGCACCTCGGGCCGGCCGACGAGCGCCCGCAACGCATCGAAGTTCATTGAAACGTAGCGTAGCCTAGGGATTCGGCAAGCGCTCTGCCCTGTGGACCGAGCGCCCAAGCGACGAAATTGCGCAACTCGCCCTGTGGTTCGTACAGACTCACCAGGTTGAGCGTGCGCGCCAGCGGATATTCACCGCTCATCAGTTTCTCGGATGTCAACGGGACGCCGTCCAGGGCGAGCGCCTTCACGTTAGGCCGCGCCGCGCCGCTGCGATCTCCCAGCGCGCTGGCCGACGGCGCGTAGCCAATCGCGCCTGGCCGAAGGGTCACGAAATTCAGCATCGTCTCGACCGAAGGCATCACCAGCGCATCGAACGTCAGGCGTTGATCGCCCATCACCACGCGGTCGAAGACCACCCGCGCGCCGTCGCCCTCTTCGCGCACGGCTACCTCGATGTTGCCGAGTTCATCCTCGCCGTAATCCGCCCATGTATTACGCACCCCGGCGAAGATGTCGCGCAGGTCGTTCAGCGTCAGCTCGTCAATGGGGTTATCGGCATGCACGATCACGGCTACGCCATCGAGGGCGAGATCGGCCAGCCACCACTTCAACCCCTGAGGCGCAGGCGGCACAAGCGAGGTCGCGCCCAGCAGCACTCGGCCGGAGCGCAGCCGCTCGACCACGCGCTCCGGCGCGCCCTGCTCAATCGTGAACCGCGCATACGGGTTCACAGACTCCACATAAGCGTCGGCAAGCCCGCGCATAAGCGGATAGGTCGCGCTGTCGGCGATCAAGCGATAGTGCTCGGCCACCGGCGTGGGCTGCGGCGGCTCGGCGCGCGCGCACCCGGCGAACAGCGCGCACGCCGCCAGCGCCATTGCGCGCGCCGGGCTTGACCGACGCATCATGCTCTGTCCTCCGCGTCAACCGCCTGCAGACGCGGCAAGTCTCCCTCTGGCACAGGTGCATAGGCGGATGTCGCGCTGAGCACGGGCTGTCGCTCCGGCTGCAGCCCCCACTCGCTTAGGCGTTCTTGGACGTAGTCAGCCGCTTGAGCTTCGCCCTCGGTCGCGCTCCCGCGCAGGCCGATGTCTTCGGAGATATGACGGATATGCCCCAAGAGCGACATGCGCGGCATTGTAGCAAGCCGCGCCGCCGATTTCGTAGGGGAAGCGTAGGGGAAGCGTCCAGCGCGAGGAACAAGAATGCGTTATGAGATGCGCGCGGGAGTCAGGGCGGGACCTCCTCTTCTCCTCCTTTTAGTAAGAGAGCCAGCTTTTGGCGTAGCTGGCTCTCACGCTTTTCGAGCGAAGCACACCGTTTAGACCAACCGGGGCGATCTAAACAGTGCGCGCTGACGCGTTATTTGACGATGAACTTGCCACGCATGAGAGTAGCGTGACCGGGGAAGCTGCACAGGAAGTCGTATGTGCCAGGCGCCGGCGCGTCAAACGTCACCGAGACCGTTTCCCCCTCTTTGGCCAGCTTCGTGTGGGCGATCACGCGATTGTCATTCGGCTTGAGGTAATCATTCGCTTCGCCGGCGGCAATCCCATCCGCTGCGACCGCGTCAATTGTGCCCGGTCGCACCAGCACCCAGTTGTGATACACCCCCGAGCCGGGCGAAGCGTTGTTCTTCAAGTTCAACGTGACTTTCGACCCGGCCGGCACCTCGAGCGAGGCCTTATCGTACTCGAGCGCATCGCCCTTCGAGGCGATCTCCAGCGTCACAGGGGCGCCGCTCGCCGCCGGCGCCTGGGTCGGCGCAGATTCGCCGCCGCCGCAGGCTGCGACCAACACACCTCCTACGAACAAGCCACCGGTTACTGCTACGGTCCTCAAAAATCCTCGGCGTGAAATATGCGTTGCCATCATTTGAACCTCTTCAGTTATGCTTGAGTTAGCGAGAGTATATCATCAGTCCATGTCCGGCTGCCGCCAGTGACGACTTGCACTAAAATCATAGGATAAATGGCAGGCGTGATCACCGCCCTAAAGGCGCAGCGCGGCAAGGAGCGCGTAAACGTCTATCTAGACGGCAGGTTCGCGTTTGGCCTGGCGTTGGTGCATGCAATATGGCTGAAGGTCGGCCAAACGTTAAGCGACGATGAAATTGCCGAACTTCGAGCCGCCGATACGCTAGAGCAAGCGCGCCTGCGCGCGCTGAACCTGATCGCGTATCGCCCGCGCAGCGTGCGCGAAGTGCAGCGTCGGCTGAAGCGCGCCGGCGCCGACGACGCAGCCATCACGGCCGTCATCGCGCGCTTGAAAGAGGCCGGCTTGCTGGACGACGGCGCGTTCAGCCAGGACTGGGTGGATAGCCGGATGCGCGTCAGCCCGCGCAGCAAGCGCATGATCGCCTGGGAGCTGCGCCAAAAGGGCGTGAGCAGCGCGGATATTGAGGCGGCCTTGGAGGAGGTGGATGAGGAAGACGCCGCCTATCGCGCTGTCATGCAACGCCTGCCCAAGCTGCGGGGCCTTGCGCCGCCGGAGCGCAAACGCAAGTTATACGAGTATTTGGCGCGCAAAGGATTCGACTACGAGACGATCGAGCGCGCCGTGCAACAGGTTGAGTCGTCGGTAGAGAGGGATGTTGATTGTTGAAGTCGTCTGCGCTAGATTCGCGTTGATCGGACGATTTGAGCACGAGATCATCATTGACGTGACACACGAATTGACGCACACACGCTGAAAGAACTATCAACACACCCTTGTCCGACGGCTCGGTTCACAACGAGAGGACACATGGAAGCATTGATCGTGATCGAAGCCGTCATCGGGGTGATCGCGGCGGCGGTGGTCGGGTGGCTGGCCTATCGCGTCGGCCGCCAGCAGGCAAAGGACGAAGGGACCGTGCTGCGCGCCGAGGCGGAGAAGACGCTGAGCGAGGCGCAAGCCAAGGCGCGCCAGATGCTGGTCGAAGCCAAGGATGAAGTCATTAAGATTCGCGACGAGGCGGATCGGGAGATCAAAGAGAAGCGGCTGGAGCTGCAGCGCGAAGACGACCGGCTGAAGAAACGCCGCGAAGAGCTGGATAGCCAGCGCGATCGCATCGAGCAGCGCGAGAAGAAGCTGAACCAGCGCCAGTCGGCGCTGGACAAGCGCGAAGCGGAGCTGGAGCGCCTGCAAAAGGAACGGGTGGCCGCGCTGGAAGCAAAGCTGGAGGAAGTGGCCGGCATGACGCGCGAGGACGCGCGCAACGAACTGCTGGCCGCCGTGCGCGAGACGGCGCGCAACGACATGGCGCGGGTGATCCGCGAGGTCGAGGCGCAAGTGCGCGAGACGGCCGAGCAGCGCGCCCGCAAGCTGGTGATTGAGACGATGCAGCGCGTCGCGACGGACGTTGTGGCCGAGCGCGCCGTGACCACCATCGAGCTGCCCAGCGAGGAAGCCAAAGGGCGCATCATCGGCCGCAATGGCCGCAACGTGCAGGCCTTCGAGCAAGCCGCCGGCGTGGACGTGATCGTGGACGACACGCCGGAGACGGTGACGATTTCTTGCTTCGACCCGGTGCGGCGCGAGATCGCCCGGCGCGCGTTGGAGTCGCTGGTGCGCGACGGGCGCATCCATCCTACGCGCATCGAGAAGGCGCTCGAAGACGCGCGGCGAGACGTGGAGCGCATCATGGCCGAGGAAGGCGAACGCGCCACGGTCGAGGCCGGCGTGCCCGGCTTGCCCACCGAGATCGTCAAGACGCTCGGCCGGCTAAAGTACCGCACGAGCTACGGCCAGAACCAGCTCTACCATTCGGTCGAGACGGCCAAGCTGGCCGGCCTGCTGGCATCCGAGCTGAAAGCCGACGTGAAGGTGTGCAAGATGGGCGGCCTGCTGCACGACATCGGCAAGGCGCTGGACCGGGAAAGCGAAGGCACACACGTGCAGCTCGGCGTGGACTTGCTGCGCCGGTTCAACATCAACCCAAAGGTGATCCACTGCGTCGAGTCGCACCATCACGACGTGCCGCAGGAGACGCTGGAAGCGGTGATCGTCGAGATCGCCGACGCGATCAGCGGTTCGCGGCCCGGCGCGCGCCGCGAGACGTTGGAGACCTACGTCAAGCGCGTGCGCCAGCTCGAGGAGACCGCCAAGTCGTTCAAAGGCGTGAGCGAAGCTTATGCGGTGCAGGCCGGCCGCGAGCTGCGCGTCATCGTCAAGCCGGAAGCGGTGGACGACCTGACGTGCATCCAGCTCAGCCGCGACATTGCCAAGCGCATCGAGGAGACGATGGAGTATCCCGGCCAAATCAAGGTCACCGTGGTGCGCGAGATGCGGGCGATCGAGTATGCGAAGTAGAATTGCGAGGTCCAACTCGCACACAGTTGAGAAACGCGCATGTCAAGAATGAGGTAAGAGCGATGTCAGGTCATAGCAAATGGGCAACGATCAAACGCGCCAAGAGCGCCAACGACGCCAAGCGCGGCGCGATGTTCACGCGGCTCGCCCGCGAAATTGCGATTGCGGCGCGTGAAGGCGGCGGCAACCCCGACGCCAACTTCCGCCTGCGCCTGGCGATAGACAAGGCGCGCGCCGCGAACATGCCGAAGGAGAACATCGAACGGGCAATCGCCCGCGGCACCGGCCAAGTCGGCGAAGCGGAAGCGCTGGAGGAGATCATCTACGAGGGCTACTTGCCGCACAAGGTGCCCGTCATGATTCAAGTGTTGACGGACAACCGCAACCGCACCGTGGCTGAAGTGCGCAAGGTGCTCACGCGCGCCGGCGGCCAACTCGAAGGCGCTGCCGTGTCCTGGCAATTTCAACGCAAAGGGGTGATCGTGATCGAGCGCAAGGCCGGGGTGAATCCGGATGCGGTGTTTGAAGTCGCGCTCGAGGCCGGCGCTGACGACATTGACATCGGCGAAGAAGCCATCGAGATCACCACCTCCGTCGAGAGCTTCCGCGATGTGCGCGAGGCGCTCGTCAAGCAGGGTTACGAGCTGGCCAGCGCCGAGATCGCCCTGGTGCCGAACAGCTATATGGAGCTGGAGCGCGACAAGGCGGAACAGGTCCTCCACGTCATTGATGCGCTGGAGGAGATGGACGACGTACAGCAGGTGTATCACAACCTGCAGATCCCCGACGAAGTTGCAGCGTGACCGGTGATCGCTATCGGCATAGACCCCGGCATCGCGACGACCGGCTACGGCATCGTGCGCGAAGGAGCGGACGGTCGGCCGATCGCGCTGGCGCACGGCGTCATCGAGACGCCCAAAGGCGAAACGCTGCCGCGCCGGCTGCAGATGTTGCAGCAGCAACTCGACGCGCTGATCGCGACCTGGCAACCCAGCGAAGCCGCCGTCGAAGAACTGTTCTTCGCCGCCAACGCCAAGACGGCGATGACCGTCGGCCAGGCGCGCGGCGTGGTGTTGCTCACGCTGTGCAACGCGCAGATCGAGGTGCATGAATACACCCCCCTGCAGGTCAAGCAGGCCATCTCCGGCTACGGCCAGGCCGACAAGCGCCAGATGCAGGAGATGGTGCGGCTGTTGCTCGATCTGCCGTCCATCCCCAAGCCCGACGACGCAGCCGACGCGCTCGCCATCGCCGTCACCCATCTGCAGAGCCGCCGGTGGGTCAAGCTGAACGCCTGATTTCGCGCGGCATGACCTGCTCGTCCAGACCGCCCGGCTCCCCGCTGTGATTTCCAGAATTCGCGGCGTTGTGCTCAGCCTGAAGCCCCCGATCGCCATTGTGGATGTGCAAGGGGTGGGCTTTCGCGTGCTGTGCTCGCAAGCTGCGCTCGATGGGCTTACCCTTGGCCGGCCTTGCGACCTGCACACGCGCCTCATCGTCCGCGAGGACGAGCTGGCGCTCTACGGCTTTGCCGGCGAGGAAGAGGTCGAATGGTTCTCGCTGCTGCTCGGTGTGCAGGGCGTCGGCGCGCGCACAGCGCTGGCGCTGCTGTCGAAGCTGCCGCCGGATGCGCTGCGCCAGGCCATCGCCAACCAGCAAGTCGAGACGCTCGCCCGCGCGCCCGGCGTGGGCAAGAAAACGGCGGAGAAGATCATCTTCGCGCTTCGCAGCAAGCTGGGCGAATTGGACGCGCTGCCGGCCGGCGCGCCGCTCTCGGCCATGGATGCCGAGGTGATCGCGGCGTTGACGGCGCTTGGCTATAGCGTGGCCGAGGCGCAGCAGGCGCTGGCATCGCTGCCGCGCGACGCGCAACTCGACCTCGAAGAGAAGATCCGTCGCGCGCTAGCTTACTTCGGCTAACGCATTGCGCCGCATGTCGCCCACGAGTGCGCGGGCGGCGCCGCTTCGCAGCAGGCGCAGGCAAGCGCCGTGCGCGATCCGCAGCGCTCTCAGGGCGTAGAATCCGGCATCATGCAAGCCACCGAGACCGAGTCGCTGCCCGCACCGGCGCTCGCGCCTCTGCCGGCTGACCCGATTTCAACGGGGCGCGCGCCTCGGACGAATCCCGTCGGCGTCCAACGTCGGATCGCCTGGGCTGCAGCCATCACCTCGCTCGGCAACCTGAGCAGCCGCGTGATCGGCCTGGCGCGCGAGATGGTCAAGTCGTTCTATTTCGGCAACGGCCAGGCAGCCAGCGCCTTCGAGTTGGCGGCGAACATCCCCACGCAGTTCTACGATCTGCTCGTGGGCGGCATGCTCAGCTCGGCGCTGGTGCCGACGCTCAGCGGGCTGGCCGCGCAGGAGGACGACGAGGCCCGGCGGCGCGAGTTTGGCGCGCTGCTCGGCGCGCTGATCGGCCTGTTCACGCTTGGCCTGTCGGTTCTCATCGCCATCTTGTGGCTGTGCGCGACGCCGATCGCGCGCCTCATCGGCGGCGGCCCAAACCAGGATGCTGAACTCGTGGCTTCGCTGCTGCGCATCACCATCCCGGCGATCCTGTTCTTGAACCTGAGCGGGATCGTGAGCGCGGCGCTCTTCGCCCGGCACAAGTTCGGTTTCACGGCGTTCACGGCCACGGTCTTCAACCTGACGCTGATCGTGTGTATGGCGCTGTTCGAGTCGCGGCTGGGCGTAGCGTCGCTGGCGCTGGGGCTGCTGGCCGGCAGCGCGGCGCAGGTGCTGATTCAGCTCCCCGGCCTGCGCGGCGTGCCGATCAAGCTGTCGTTGAACTGGCGCTTGCCCGGCGTATCCCAAATCATCCGGCTGTTCCTGCCGGTGGCCGGTGGGCTGGCGCTGGCGCAGATCGCCGTGCAGGCCAGTTTTATCTTCGCCGGCCGCATCAGCGCCGAAGGGCCATCCACCATGCGCTACGCCGCTCAGGTGATCCAATTCCCGCTGGGCATGATCGTCACTGCCGTATCGGCGGCGATCCTGCCTTCGCTCTCGGCGGCGCGCGGCGAGGCGTTCAAGGCGACGCTGGCGCAAGGGCTGCGGCTGGTGTGGGTGCTCATCGCGCCGGCGACCGTCGGGCTATACGTGCTGGCGACGCCGGTGATCGCGCTGCTCTTTCAACACGGCGCGTTTACGGCGGAGAGCACGGCCTACACGGCCATCGCGTTGCGCGCGGCAGCGCCCGGTTTGTTGTTCGCCGCCATAGACACGCCGCTGATCTTCGCGTTCTACGCCCGACGCGACACGCGCACGCCGACGTTGATCGGGCTGGTCTCGACAGCGTTCTACCTAGTCCTCATCGGCGGGCTGGCCCAGGCGTCGCAAGCCGGCATACGCCCGTTCACCTTGGCCGACCTGATCCTGGCCAACTCGCTCAAGACCGGGGTGGACGCGACGCTCATGGGATTCTTCCTCTGGCGCAAGATCGGCGGCCTAAGCGGCTACGGGTTGGCCGGCTTGATCGCAAAGGTCAGCTTGGCCTCAATGGTGATGGGCGGCGCAGTATGGCTGGTCATGTCGGCATTGCTGACGCGCTTCGGGCTGGAGACGCGGGCGGCGCAAGCGTCGGTCGCCATCGGCGCAGCGCTGGCCGGCGCCGCCGTGTACACCCTGTGCGCTTCGGCGTTGCGCATACCGGAATGGGTGGCGGTCAGCAGCGCCGCGCGCCGACGATTGGGGATGGGATGATGGAAATCCAACGCCGAATCCGCACCGTGGCGGTCGTCAAAGCGATTGTCGCAGCCGGCTTCCTGCTCATTGTGCTCTTCACGCTGCGCCACCCGATCAGCATCGCCTTCGGCTTGGCCGACCTTGCGCTCATCCCGTTCTTCCTCTGGCTGGCGCGGCGACACCCCCGCGCCGCAGCCTACGGGCTAACAGCGCAGACGGCGCTCTTCCTCACGCCGCGCCAGTTCGCGCAGGGCTACGTCAACGGCGTGAACTGGCCGATCTACATCGTGCTGCCGCTGATCGCCGGCTATGTGCTGATGGAGCAGCGCGCCGCGCTGGTCGGCGGCGCATTGACCGGCCTGGTCGCCGCGCCGGCCATGTTCTTCGCCGCGCTCACCCTACCGCCGGGGATCACCCGCGCCGACGTGTTGACGCTGGCGACATTTGTGATCGGGCTAACCACAGCCGTCGCGCTCATCGCGCGCGAGATGACGACGGATTCATCATCGAAGCAATGACCGCGCCCGGCAACGGCGGCGCAGCACTCTCCGCCTCAGGCAGCGTTCTGCGATGCGCGCTTATGGGTCATCGCGCCGTCAGCGGCATCATGGAATGCGCTCAGGCGGCGCGACCAGCGGCTCGACACCGATGCGGAGGATGGCCGAGGGTTGATCCACGACGGTGGAGAAGCCGAACAGCGGGACATTGACGCGCACCGGCCCATCGTTCACCACGGAGACCCGCACGCGACCGTCGGAGTCGGTGAACGCCTGACCGAGCGGCGCGCCGCTTTGTTCATCCGACAGGCGCACCGGCGCGCCGATGATGCCCTCGCCTGGGTCAAGCTGGCCGTTGCGATTGCGATCGTTGAACACTTGCACGTCAATCAAAAGCACGCGCGGCGTAGGCGTGGGCGCAACGGTCGGCTGCGATGGGCTAGGCGCTACCGGCCGAACAACCAGATTCTGCGCCGGCCGTGGCGAGGGGAAAGGCGTTGGCGTGGCCTCGGGCGGCGGCGGCGTCGGCGGCAACGGCGGAGGCGTCGCCGTGGGTGGGAAGGGATTCGGCGTGGGCGTCGGCGTGGCTGGGATGCCGATGTTGCAGATGAGCGAATAGCTGCGGATTTGGCCCTCGTTCGCGCGCGGCGGGTTCACCTCGCCGATTAAGATATAAGCGTAGCCGGTGTATCCCGAAAGCCAGACGAAGCGACTCTCGAACCGACCGATCGCTTTGTTTTCCGGCGAGATGTCGTCGTTGCCGCCAATGCCCACGCGATCCTGGTTATAGACGATGATGTTGGTATCCGCGCCGCCGGCCAGGTCGAGCGTCTCGCAGGTGTAATACACGCCCTGCTTCACCGGCATGCGGAAGAAATCATTGTCCACCGTGTCGGGCGAAGGGGGCTGGAACGGCACGAAGTTGAGGTTGTCATACTTGACGCCGGGCGCAATGAGTGTGGCGCTGTCGAAATCGCCGTTGTATTCAAAGCGGTCGGCCCCTGCCGGAAATGGCGTCGGCGGAGGAGTCGGCGTGGGCGTGCCGGGCGCGAGTTCGACCACGGTCAAGCTGTAGGTCTGTCCGCCTATTCGGGGCGAACGATCCTTGTTCCACAGCTTAATCCAATACACCCCTTCATAGGGCGCGACGAAGATCACCTGCGAGCCGCGATCCAGCGGCTGGTAATCATCGTTTGCGGCAACTAAACCTACGTTGGTGAACAAATTGTTCGGCGGCAACTGGTCGTTGCGATAAATAAACAGTTCGGTGTCCACGCCGGGCTGCACGGCGGTCGTCACGCGATAGGTGGAGCCGGCTCGGCCGTAGAAGAAATACCAGTCCACATCTCCCTCGTGGAAGACCGGCGGTCCGCCATTCGAACCCAACGCAGAGGTGTAGAAATTCAAGTTGGTAAGCTGCTGGCCAACGTTGATAAAGCTGACGTTGGTCTGGGTCACTTGCTGCGGGGAGTTATTCGGCTCATACGCATCCGGCACGGCGCCCAGCGGCGTCGGCGTCGGCGGCGGCGGCGGCGGCGTAGGGGTAATCGTAAGGTCGGATTGACACACCAACAGCAAGTAGGTCTTCTGTTCGGGATTTAAGACCGAGGGGTTGGTGGCGCCGACGCGAACGAAATATTGCGATCCCAAATTTAAGTTGTATGTGGTCAGCGTGATGGGCTGGGCATACGTGACGATGCCGCCGGCAAGCACGTTGCTCCCCGTCGCATCGAGGAGCTGAACCAGAAGGCTGAGGTCATTGGAAGCCCCTCCCTGGACGGTGACCACCACAGTGATCACGCGCTGCGCGGCCGGCACAAAACGGTAGTAGTCTATATCGCTGGCGGGCGGAATAATCCCCCCACGATACAGGGTTAAATTGGGAATGGGAAATGCCGTGGAACAGGTCGCAATCGGTATCGCCGAAGCCGTGCCGGTCGAGTCGTTGTTGATCGGGCCGGCGTCATACGTGTCGGTGAAGATATTGGTTTGAAGGCGCGGCGCATGCAGACTCCACATGCTGGGCGAGCTTGCCCGCGCCGGGGAAGCGCTTAACCACCAAGCGGCAACCGCAGCAGTCAGCGCCGTCGCTGCCAGCAACGCAAACAGAACCACTCTGCTACGCATGGGCATTCCTCGCTGGCGAGTATTTTATATTGGCGGCCGCAGACTTTCATGACGACATGCATACGATTGCCCTTCTCAATCCCACGCTTGGCCGGTTCACACAACAACGGAACACTGCATCATCGCCACTGCGCATAGGGCGAGGCTGCCACTGCGCCGATCAGCGGGCGCAGGCGCGGCGAGTCGCTGTTGATGGTAGCGGTGGAGTTGCCGTCGCCCAGGTAGTTGATGAGCGATGTCCGGTCGTCCGGGTGGATGGCGCGCCCGATGAAGCGCTCGATCAGTACATCCACCACCTCGGTTGCTGTCTTGGGCAGTCCCAGCGTGGTTTGCAAGGTGGTATTGCTCGGCGCGCTCGTTATGCTGGTCTGATCGCCGAAGAAGCGCGCGACGAGCATGTTGGCCAGCGTCCAGCGGCCAAAGACTTGGTTAGCGTTCCACCAGGCGATGGCGACGTCGGGATAGCCCGTTGGCGCGCTCAGCCCGAACAGCTCCTGGCCCAGCAGACCGATGTAGCGTTGGAATTGGCGCGGGCCGTTTCTGCTCCAGTCATCAGGCAATAGATTGACCATTTCGCTCAAACCCATCGCCCGCATAGTGGAGACGATCCACTCGAACGGCCGCTTGACCTTCTGGCCCCAGCTCTGCGCGAACTTTGGGTGCAACAAGATCGCGCGCACAGTTTGGCGGATGTCACCGTACGAGGTGAGGAAGGCTTGCGCGCCGGCCTCGATTGCGTCGGGGCAGAACTGTTGAGGCCTATCGCTGATGAAACGCCGACACAGCTTGAACGAGATGAAGTAGGCTGTGCTGGGGTGCTCGGCCAGAATGTCGAGCAACTGCTCGCCTTGCTCAATGCCGCCGTGTGGAAAGTAGTAGAGGTCATCGTTGCCGAGCCAAAGCCGTTTCTCTGTCCAGTCGTGCTTGGGCCATTGGAGAGTTGCGTTGAAGTAGAACGCTTCGTCGGAGGACCGCACGTTCGTCCATCCGCTGAGGATGCGCGCTGCATCATGAACGTCATCCTCTGTGTAGTTGGGACGCACGCCATAGCCCGGGCCAGGCACGTAGCTGTAGCTCCCGACTGTGTGCAGCTCGAACAGCTCGCGCGCGTAGTTCTCGTTAGGGTTTGCGCCGTCGTTGTAGCGGTTGCTCAAAAAGCGCAGCATGGAAGGGCTTTTTGCGCTGGCTTCCAGCAAGTCGCGGAAGTTGCCCATGGCGTGCTGGCGAATCACATGGTAGTCCTCCCAGTATTTGGTGTGGGACGTGAGGATGTCGGTGTGAAAGTGATTCGTCCAAAAGTCCACCATCACCTCGAAGAGCTGGCGCTTGCTGAGCAAGGCGCGCGCATAGGTCGCCGTCCATAGGTAGCGTTGAAGGGCGCGATGACGCCCTGAGCCACTAGGATCCTCGACGTATTGCTTCAGCTCAGCCAGCGAGGCGTCCAGCGGCGGCACAGTGCTGCCGTCTGCTGCCGTTCGTGACATGCTCGCCAGGTAGCTCTCGCATGCTGAGTCGTCTATGTCCTCGTAAGCCAGTTGCTGATCAACAAAGGTGGTCAAATCGAACGTGCCGAACGAAGGTATGTCCTCTGGGCGCGGACCGAAGGCGATGCGGTTCCAGGCTAGCCGTGCCAGCGAAGGAGGAGCGCCCGGAGGGTTATCGGAGGATACAGCGAACGGAGCTGTGATCATGTCTGCCTCACCTAATCATTCTGAATCGAGAAGGACGAGCGGGAGAAAGGCGCGTGGCCCGAATGCGTTGTCCGCGTAGGTGGTTGTCCAAATGCGCGGTGCGCGCCCGTTGCTGCGGTCAATCAAAGCGACGATAAAACGTCGAGCTACTGGGTCAAAAACTGCGCTGCCGGCGCTGTCGCCTTCATACCAGATGTTGCGGTAATGATCGGACGGCGTCCATTTGCTATCCGACTTGAGTGTGTGGGTGAAGGCGATCGCGCCGTCTTGCACCATTGCAGCCACAAATGCGCCCTCGTTGCTGCCATTTCCACTGAGGAGAGAGGGAAAGACAACCATCACTTGCCCTTGTGCTCCCAAAGCAAGCGTGGGGCGTGTGCGCGCGCTGGCGGTGTTCGTGGTGGTTTGGCCCACCCTGAGCGGCGCGCTCCACGTCGCGCCTTGGTCGGTGGAATGAGCGTAGAGGGCATAGCCATCCAGCGGCCATGTCCGATTCGGAACGCGACGCTGGCAGCCAGCCCATGTCACATGCAGGACGCCGGACTGGTCCACCTTCAAGGCGGGCGCGTAGTTCGGACACCACGTCACGTTTTGGGGCTGATCAATGCGGTGGTAACTCCAGCCGTCCGTGGCCTCTAGCCTGTGGCGGGCTAGCATGAGGAGCGTCTCACTGCTGCTGGGTTGCGGCTGTTCCCAGGCAACGTAGACGTGGCTCGCATCTACTGCTAGCGCGAAAGGAATTTGCCATCTGTTCGCCATTGGTGTAGTGAGCACCGCTGTCTCTGTGACCCAGCCGCTGCCGGTGTTCCATGTGGCGTAGAGCTGCGCGCTGCGATCTGTGCGGTTGTAGCGCGTCCAACCGACAGCGAGGGTTTGTCCGAAGGTGGCTATTGTCGCCAACATCTCGTCGCCGGTGATCACTCGGCTCAGCGCAATTGGCGGAAGCCAAGTCGTGTCGCTCAGCACCGAGTAGAAGACGCGCGTGCCGCGCGGCCACAGGGAGTCGCTCCACACAGCATGTAGGCGTCCATCCTGCGTGAAGGCGATCCCGCCGCTGCCGACGCTCAGCGAACCACCAACTCGCACGGCAGTGGGCAGCGCCATGGGCAAGGACCACTTCGTGGGCGAGATCATTTGGCTGAGGTACAGGTTGGGCGCTCCTTTGCCCTGGTCGGTGAATAGCGCCCAAGTTTGTCCTCCATGGCTGGCCAGCACGGGATACATCTGGTAAGGCAAGCGCGCAGGCTGAGTGTTGAGCTGAACAGCGTTCGTGATGCTATCGTACTTCCAGGTAGCAATGTAGACGTCGGCCTGCCCGTTGCGCGCATCTTGCCAGACCAAACGTGCGCCTGAGGAAGTGGCGTATAGCGCGGGCGAGGTTTGCGCACCCGGCTGAGTGATGGGAGTAGGTATTTCCGTCCAAGCGCTGGCTTTCCACCACAGGCGACGGGCAGCGTAAATATCGGCGTTGGCGCTGCCGTTGCGGTAGTCCTGCCAAGCGACGCCCACTCCTACGGTGCCACCGCCAACAACGATGGTTGGGTTGACGCTGCGCACGTTGCGCGGGGCGCTGTCTACGCGCTCGGGCGTTTCCCACTTCGTGCCGTTCCAGCGGGCCGCGTAGATGTCAGGTGGGGCAGTGGGAGAGCCGGCACGATGCTCCCAAACCACGTAGATTGAACCGTCAGGGGCATGGGCGACGGCAGGTTTGGTCGCTGCATCGCGCGGGCCAGGTGCGTTGCCGTCGAGTCGGTGGTTCACGCGCATGTTAGCGCCCCACGTCTGACCGCCATCGTTGGAGATGCTGGCGTAGATGCGCGGGTAGTTCAGGCCGGCCTCGCGCGTGTCTTCCCAGACAATAACGACCTGGTTGTTGTAGCGGCTGATGACAGGGTGCCGTTGGGTGTTGGTGGGAACGGCGTCGTCGTTGACTCGCACCGGCGTTGAGCAGTGCACCGGCGTGACGCTGCCGTCGCAGCGGGCCGCGTAAATGTCGCCCGGCCGAAGGCCGTTGGCACTTCGCTCCCTGAAATCTGTCCACACCAAGTTAAATTCGCCGTCAGCGTCGCCGGCGAGGCGCGGTCGTTGTGCCACCTCGTCCCATGCGCTCGCGGTGACCACTTCGCTGGTGGTGATTTGGAAGGTGTTGGAAATGAGTATTTGCGAGATATACAGTTGTTGCGCACCGCTCCACGCCACGACCGCTCGATCGCCCTTGAGCAGCACGGCAGGTTGCTTCGCTGCAGCGGGAACACGTGAAGAGGCAAAGTGGGGGGTCAGGTTTGTGATCCGTTGTTCGTGGATAACCTGGCTCCCTATTAGATAAGCAGCGTAGATGTCGGGCAGGGCGTTGCGCGAGTCAGTCCAGACAACAAGCGCGGCGTTGCCGTCTGCTGCGACAGCCGGCTCACTCTGCAAGGTGGCGCGGTCGTCCACAGTGAGGGGGGTCAGCGCCGTCCACTGAAAGTCAAGCGGGGCGAGTGGACCGGCATGGGTGGCGTGCACTGCATATGCCGTATAAGCCACCCCCAACACAAGGGCCAGCCAAGCTCTGAAGCGGACGTTTCGTGCCATAGTCTCACCTCTGCACAGCAATGCCCATCCTGCGGGAGAAGCGGAAGCCGGGGAAGATGATGCTTTCGATCTGCTCTTGAGAGACGCCCATGCGCGCAGCGAGCACGTCGGCGATGACGAGGCGGTAGTCCGTTGTGATGCGCAAGCCATGGTTAAAGCCAAAGTGCGATAGGCCCGGCCATTCGCCGTAGATGCCGGCGTTGATGTTAGGGTTGCCGTACTCCCCGCCGCTGCCGATCACCAGCATCACGTTGCCGCTGCCGTGGTCGGTGCCGGCGCTGTCGTTCTGGTACAGCACACGGCCGAACTCGCTCAGCACAATGATCACGTAGCGCCCGCGCCACTGTGGGTCGGCGTTCATATCGTCGCAGAACGCTTTCAGGTTGTTCGCCAGGTTGGTGATCAAGCGCGGGAAGCGGTTGTTGCCGTTCCAATCCATCGTGCCCTGGTTGTCGTGCGTGTCATAGCCGCCGCCCACGTCAATGGCCGCCACGCGCAGCGGATTGCTCAGCGAAGCCTTTGCGATTTGTGCGACGGTTTGTAGCGAGCGCGCAAAGTTCCCACCGTCCGGCACGTGTGAATTGTCGTTGACGTAGCTGGCTGCCGGCGTGTAGGTGGTGGCAAACACGTTGGCCAGCGCGTCATAGGCTTGGAAGGCATATCGCCCCACCGACTCGATAAAGGCGTTGCCGCGCTGGAACATCGGCTCGAGCAGGTTGCGCTGCGCCTGCACCAGCGCCTGTCGCGTTGCGTCCGGCATCCACGTTTGTGTGCGCCACTGCGGGCCAAAGTCTTTAGGGTCCGGCACGTTGATCGAACTGCGACCGGTGGGCGAAATCAGCGAGGGGGCAGGGTTCCACTGCGGCGCGACGGCCAGCGCGTCGTTTGGCTCGCCGATGGCGTCCAGGTAGCGCGACAGCCAACCGCCGCTGGCCAGGTTGTTCTTGCCGCCCATGTCCACATACAGCTCGGTGTCGAAGTGCGAGCCGGTCACATCTGGCGAGCCAGCAGCGTGCACGATTGCCAGGTCGCCGCGCTGATACAGCGCATACAAGCCGCCGCTGTCGCTGATGTGCGAGTTGGGCACATTGACGCCGCTGGCGCCGCGCGCCGCGTCGGGGTGCAGGCCAAAGCGCCCGTCCAGGTCAATTGCCTTGCGCGTCTCAGAGGAGTTTGGCGGCGGGATGTGCAGCGTGGGGCGGAGCACGTTGTAATACTGGCGGCGGTCCTTGTCGCTGGTGTTAAACGGCACCACCAGGTTTAGCCCATCCAAGCCGCCGCGCACGAACACCAGCACCAGCAAATCGCGGTTATTGGGCGGCGGGTCATTCGGGGCGAAAGGGCGCGCCGCATGAGCCGGCTTGGGGAGCTGCGAGTCGAAGATCAGATTTGTCAGGCCGAAGCCACGCACGGCTGCCACCGCCGCGAAGCTGGCGCAGCCTTTTAGGAAATCTCTTCTTCTCATATTTACCAGCCTTTACATAGCCAAAAGCGCTTTGCCAGCTTGACGGCGGCTATGCGCTGCATCAAAACTGCTCAAGGAAGCGCAGGTCGTTTTGCCAGAAGTAACGGATGTCGCTAATGCCGAGCAGGCGCATGGCCTGGCGCTCTGGCCCCATGCCGAAGGCGAAGCCAGACCATTCAGCCGGGTCGTAGCCCCCGTTGCGCAGCACGGTGGGATGCACCATGCCCGCGCCGGCGATCTCCAGCCAGCCGGTGCCTTTGGTGATCATCCGGTCGCGCTCGGTGGCCAGCCCCCAATACACGTCCACCTCCACGCTCGGCTCGGTGAACGGAAAGTACGAGCAGCGAAAGCGGATGCGGGCATCGCCGCCGAACATGTGGCGGGCGAATTCGGCCATCACGCCCTTCAGATCGGCGAAGGTGATGGCGCGCCCAATGGCCAGCCCTTCGACCTGGTTGAATTGCATCTCGCTGCGCGCCGTGACCTGCTCGTAGCGATAGACCATGCCAGGCAGGATGACGCGGATGGGCCGAGCGCCGTTGGCGCCGCGCTCGCGCATCACGCGGATCTGGCCGGGCGAGGTGTGCGTGCGCAACAACACGCCGGGTTGTGTGGTGTAGAAGGTATCCCACATGTCGCGCGCGGGGTGCTCCGGCGGCATGTTGAGCAAGCCGAAGTTCATCTCGTCGGTCTCCACCTCCGGCGAGCGATACACCTCAAAGCCCATGCGCGCGAAGATGGCGATGATGCGCCTCAGGGTCAGCGTGCTAGGGTGCAGCCGGCCGCGCGGGATCGTTACACCAGGCAACGTCACATCGAGCGCGCCGGCTTTCATCGCCGCTTCGAGTTCTGCTTCCTTCACCGCCGCCTGTTTGGCCTCGAACGCAGCAGTGAGCGCCTGCTTCACCTCATTGGCGCGCTTGCCAAAAGCCGGCCGCTCGGTCGGGCTGAGCGACGCAATCGCCGCCATCGCCTGCTCCAATTCACCCTTGGCGCGTTTGGTGCCGAAGTACTTGCCGTGCCAAGCCTGCAACGCCTCGCCGGTGTCGGCTTGCGCCAGCGCCGCCAGCGCTTCGCGTTCGAGTGCGTCGAGTGATGCATCCATGTGCTCGGCGCGGATTATAGCCAAGCGGGTTGATCACGCCGCGACGCTACAGCTTGGCGTAGAGAAACCAGAACTTGTCGGCCGGCGCAGCCGGGGCCAGCTCCGGCTCCCAAATGAACGCGCCGGGCTTGAAGCGCATGCGCAGTCGGCCGTCCAACAGGCGCAGCCGCGAGAGCTGATCGCTCAACTGCGCCACATCGTCCTTGAGCAATTCCAGCCGGAAGCGCGCATGCACGCGCTCCGCATAGCCGGAGCGCGGCGCGTTATACGGCTCGGATCGCGCAGTGGCCTCCTGTCGGTCGTTGAGGAACATCTCCCAACTGTCCAGGCGACTCCTGAACTCGCGTCGCGCCTTGTTCTGATATAGGTCAGGGATGCGATGGCGCACTTTGCGCACCGCCGCCTGCGCAGAGGCAAGCACATCGCCGATTTCGTCGGGATAGGCCTCGCGCAACGCGCTCAACCGCCACGCGGTCTCCAGCCATGCGCCGATGGTGAGCTGCGGCATTTGCATCCCGTCCACGCTGCCGACGGGGTAGAAGAGCACTTCGGCGTGCAGGTAATCATCCATTTGTTCCGCCGCTACGCGCGCAAAGGTGAGATCGTGCTTCAGGTTCATGATGGACTTGCTTCGCGGCGGGATTCGGCCAAGCGCGCCGCCTCATGCCGACTGTAGCGCCCGCCGGCGTAGAACTCCGTCCACTCCCCCCGGCGGCAGATGAGGAGGCGCTGCATGGGGTAGATCAGGCTGCCAATCATGCCGACCAGCGTCGCCGCCAGACCCAGCTGCCACAACAGGTCGCCGGGCGCGTAGCGCACATCTATCATCGCGCCCTGCGCCGGCTTGAAACGGAACTCGGCATCGCCGATGACCAGCGTCGGCTGAACCGTCGTGTCGGTGATGACCTCGCCCGAGGGTATGACAAACGCGCGCAGCCGAACCGGTTGGCCGGCGGAATCCGAGGCCGTCAGCGCCAGCGCCAACTGCGCCTCCGGCACGGCGATGTAGCGCTCCGGCTCCTCGGCGCCGAGCGTGACCAGCAACTCCGTCGTGGGTGAGACGAAGTTTGAAGCGCGGATGAGCAGCGGCTTAGCTTCTGAGCTCGTCGCGCTTAGGCGATAGCCGGGCACGATTCGATTGAGCGCAAGGTTCAAGCCGGCGACGCGAGCTTGCCCGCCCTCCTGGAGCGTTACAGCGGCGTCATTCGGTTGCAACACAATCGTGACGCTTGCGGAATCAACGGCCGCATCATCCAGGGTGATCGCATAACCATCGCGCAGCAGCGTTGATGCGCCGGCGACGGCCATCTTGTTTGTCGCCTCCCAGCCGGCGACCAGGTTGAGCGACAAGCCAACCGCTGCGAAAACTAAGCCCAGGTGTAGCGCGGCAGACGCCAGCTCTGCCCATGGGGCGCGGTCGGCGACCAACACGTCGTCGCTGTGCCGGAGCACGCGATAGCGCCGGGCGCGCAGCCGGTCGGCGAGGTCGGCCAGCGGCGGCGCGTTCAAGGTCACGCGGGCGCGCCGTTCGTCGCGCAGCTCACCGTCGCGCCCGCCGCGCCACACCTCCGCCAGCCGAACCAGACGGTCGGCGAGGCGCAGGCCCGCTATTGGCATTAACGCAGCCAGCGCCATCCGCCACCAGGTCGCCTGCGCGACGTTATTGAGGCCCAGGCCGTTCAGGAGCGCATACAGCGCACCCTCGCGCTGCTTGGCTTCCGCTTCCCAGCGGCTGTAAGCTACCGGATCCGAGACGCCGGCCGACGGCTGCTGCGGCAAGATCACAGTCGCAATTAAGCCAGCGGCGACGACCGCACATAGCGCAATCAGCAGCGCATCGTGAGTCAGCAGCCGCCACAATGCGCGCCATGGATCACGGTCTTCTATGGGATCGGCGGGATCAGCCCAAACGGTCATGTGCAAGTTACGAGATGTTAACCTTTCTCATGCTCGATTATTCACGTCGGCTTCAGCCTCGTCTAAAGTCATTGGTGATGATCGAGCGTGGGAATCGCCGGCAATTTGGCCGGCGGCTTGAAGCTGGATTATAGATATGCGCGCTGCTCGACGCGCGATGGCGACTTCGCCGTCGGGCAGCCTTAAACTTTGAGGTAAACGAAAGATCATGAAGAACAAACGACTGCTTTCGATCATCGCAGCGACGGCCATTTTGCTGTCGGGCTGCGGCTCGATCCCATCACTTGCGCGTTCGCTGGCCGATGAGGCCGAGGCGCGCGCCGCAGCCTTAACGCGCAGCGGCGAAACGGGGACGATCACACCGGTGATCAACGCGCCGGTCGTCATCCAACCCACGCCAACGGCGATACCTGCCGCTGCTCGCGCCAGATTCGACGAAGAGGAAGCCGTGCTCATCAACCTCTATGAGCGCGTCAACCGCGCGGTGGTCTCGATTTCCGTGCAACGCAACACCGGCAGCGGGTTCATCGGCGCAGGGGCGGGATCGGGCTTTGTGATTGACACAGCCGGTTACATCGTCACGAACAACCACGTCGTGGATGGCGCAGATCGGATCAACGTCATCTTCTCCGACGGCACGCGCGCGCGCGCCGAGCTGGTCGGCACCGACCCCTACAGCGACCTGGCGTTGCTGAAGGTGAATCGCCCGGCGGAGCGGCTGACGGCAGTCGAATTGGCCGACTCGGATGAAGTCAAGGTGGGTCAGCGCGTGGTCGCCATCGGCAACCCGTTCGGACTGGCCGGCACCATGACGCTGGGCATTGTGAGCGCGCGCGGGCGCGTGCTGCCCGAAGCGTCGTCCAGCGGCCAAGGGTCGTTCTCCAACCCGGACATCATTCAGACTGACGCGGCGATCAATCCGGGCAACTCCGGCGGGCCGCTGCTCGATACGCGCGGCCGAGTGATCGGCGTGAACACGGCGATCCGAACCAACAATCAAGTTGGGTTCGGCCAGCCGGCCAACAGCGGCGTGGGCTTCGCCGTGCCCTCGAACACGGTCAAGCGAGTGGTGCGGGCATTGCTCGAAGAGGGGCGCGTGCGCTATCCCTACCTCGGCATCCAGGGCGCGTTCAGCTTGGCCGAGGTCGGCGACCAGTTCGACCTGCCGATCGAGCGCGGCGTCGTGGTGGGCGGCGTGGTGGAGCGCGGGCCTGTCGCGCGCGCAGGGCTGCGCGGCTCAACCATCAGCCGCAGCACCGGCCAGATCATCAGCCTGGGCGACATCATCCTGGCGTTCAACGGCCAGCCGATCAGCAACTATGAGGAGTTGATCGCGCTGCTGGTCAAGAACCATCAGCCTGGCGACCGCGTCACACTGACGGTATGGCGCGACGGCCGGCAACTCGACCTCACCGTGACGCTGGGCGAGCGGCCGCGATAAGGGCGCAACGCCAAACGCGCGAAAGCATACAGAACCCCCGACTCCCTATTAAAGAAGCCGGGGGTTCTTCTTCACCGTTCAACCCTCAAACCGGCGCACTGTGGGCGTCTTCAGGTTAGTCGCGGCATAGGTCGCCAGACACGCCAAGCCGCCGAAAAGCGCCGCCGTCGGCGCGCCCCACGTCTGCGCAATCCAGCCGATCAACAGGCTACCGAACGGCGCGACGCCTTGGAGCGCCCACAAGTAGGTGCTGATCACGCGGCCGCGCAGCTCGTTGGGCGTGACGAGCTGAATGATGGTGTTGCTGGTCGCCAGCGAGGTGACCGTCCCCCAGCCGAACAGCGTCAAGATCGGCAAGGTGAGCGCGATGTTGCGCGAAAGGCCGATGCCCAGCAGGGCAACGGAGAAGGCGAACTGGCCTGCCGTCAACAGGCGCCCCTTGCGACGAAAGGCGCTCAGCAGCGTGAGCATGAGCGCGGCGAGCAGCGCGCCGACGCCCTGAGCCGTCACCATGGCGCTGTTGCGCGCAGCCACTGCCGCGTCGGTGTCGCCTGGTTGCGCCAGCACATCGCGCGCAAATGCGGGGATCTGCTGGATGACCGGGAAGGCGAACAGGCCCGGCGCAGCGGCCATGACGATGATCAGCCCGATCAGCGTCGTTTGACGAATGTAGCGCTGACCTTCACGAAACTGCGCGAGCGCATCGTTCGGCGCAGCGGCGAGGGGATGTTCGCCCGCCGCTGCCGCATCGGCCACCTTCGGATGAATCGCCAGCAGCCCCAGGATGACGACCAGGTAACTCATACCGTTGAGGAGAAACGCCCAGCCCTCGCCGCGTTCGGCGAAGATCAACAGCAGCGGCGCGGAGAGCGCCGGGCCAACCACGCGCGCCACGTTGAACGCAGTCGAGTTCAGCGCGATCGCGTTGGGCAAGCCAGCTTTGCCGACGATCTCGACCATCATCGCCTGGCGCGCGGTGATCTCGATCGAGTTGGCCGCGCCCAGGACGAAAGCCAGCCCAATGATCCACCAGATCGTGACGACGCCGGCGAGGGTCAGGAAGGCGAGCGCCAACGCCTGCGCCATCATCACAACCTGGAAGGCGATGACGGTTTTGCGCTTGTCGAGCCTCTCCACCCAGACGCCGCCGGGCAAAGTGAACAACAGCGAAGGCACGCTGCCGGCGACGCCGATCAAGCCGAGGTAGATCGGCTGGCCGGTGATGCGATAGGCCAGATAGGCCTGCACCGTGGTCTGCATCCACGTGCCGATCAGCGAGATGAACTGCGTGACCCAGAAGATGCGGAAGTCGCGCGAAGCCAGCGCAGGGAAGCGAAGTCTCATCGCAGGCGCCGGCGCTATTAAACTCAATCCGCGCCGATGTGACAAACGGCGCGATAATCCTCTCATGCACTACGCCGAGTTCAAAGCATCATTGGCATCGAACGAGCCGCCAGCCGGGCTGAGCCTGGCCATGCAAGCGCTGTGGTGGGACGCCAAAGGCGATTGGGGCAAAGCGCATGCCTGCGCCCAGGCGCAGGACGACGCAGACGGCGCATGGGTGCATGCCTATCTACACCGTAAGGAGGGCGACGCCTTCAACGCCGGCTACTGGTATCGCCAGGCGGGCAAGCCTCCCTTCACCGGCTCGCTCGAGGCGGAGTGGGAATCGCTTGTGCAGGCGTTGTTGCGTTAGGCTAACGAGTCGAGAAATCGCTTCGCCTGCGCGCGCAGCGCATTCACTTCGCCGGCCTCCATCTTGCGCAGAGCCATCACCGGCATACTGGTGCGCGGGTTCGCGCCCAGGGCATCGGCGTTGCGCGCGACGAAGTCCCAGTACAGCGCGTTGAACGGGCAAGCGCGTTCGCCCAGACGCCGCCGCGGATCGTAAAGGCATCCCTCGCAGTAGGTGCTCATCTTGTGGATGTAATTCGCGCTGGCGGCATAGGGCTTGGTGCCGACGATGCCGCCGTCGCCATACGTGCCCATGCCCACCACATTGGGCGTCACCACCCAGTCGTAGGCATCCACATACGTCGCGAAGAACCACTCGTTGACCTCTTGCGGGCTGATGCCGGCGAGCAGCGCGAAGTTGCACAGCACCATCAGCCGCTGGATGTGATGCGTGTAGCCGCGCTCCCACACGCCCTGCACACACTCGCGCAAGCAGGCCATCTCGGTTTGCGCGTCCCAGTAGAACTTCGGCAGCGGCCGCGTCGCGTTCAGGGCGTTCATCTCGCGCAGCCTAGGCATCTCGCGCCAGTAACAGGCGTAGACGAATTCGCGCCAGCCGATCAGTTGCCGAATGAACCCCTCGACCGAGTTGAGCGGCGCGCGGCCTTTGCGATAAGCCTGCTCCGCCATCGCGCACAGTTCGTCGCGCTCCAGCAGGCCGATGTTGAGCAGCGGCGAGAGCATCGAATGGAACAGCACCGGCTGCCCGCTCACCATCGCGTCTTCGTAAGGGCCAAAGTCGGGCAGGCGATGGGCGATGAAGTCGGCGCAGAACCTCAGCGCATCTTCGCGCGTCACCGGCAAAGCGAAGCCATCCAGCGCGCCCCAGGCCGTCTCCACTTGCGCGACTTCGGCGATGACCGCGCGGGTGATCGCGTCGGGCGCGAACACGGGCAGGGGCGGAATTGATGGGGCAGTCGGCCGGTCAGCAATGCTCAACGCGGCATGTTTCACCCGCCATTCTTTCGGCGGCGGCCGGCGGTTCTCATCGTCGAAGTTCCACTTGCCGCCGACGGGTTGGTCGCCGTCCATCAGGTAGCCGGTGCGTCGGCGCATCTTGCGATAGAACGTCTCCATCAGCGGCGACCGACTCGCGCCCAAGTCTTCCGGCTTGGCCAGGAAGAACCGCGAATCGAGCAGCAAAAATTCGGCAACCGAATTGCCTCCTGTCCGGCTCAACTGCTCCACAAAGGCGCGACCCTGCCAGGTGTTGGGCTGCATGACGACGATGCGCGCAGGCGCATGCGCCGCGACGTGCGCGCGCAGGCCGGCCTCGAACGTCGCAGCTTTGCGATAGTCCACCTGCCAGCCCAGGTCGCGCATGACCTGGGCAAAATGGCGCATGGCGCTGAGCACCAGGATGAGCTTATGTTTGTGCCACGGCCGCGAACGAATCTTGGCCGCGCTCTCAATAAAGAGCAGCCGCGTGTTGGCCGGGCCTAACCCTTGTTGCGCCAGCCACTCCGGCCAGCGATGGGAGAGTTGATCGCCGAGGATCCAGGCCGTTGTGTGCATCCCCGATTGGGGCGTGGAAATTTGGGATTGACGATTCACGCGCGCTTACCTTCTAGAACTGGCGACTCATTCACAGGGTTGACCGGCGCGCCACAGCGCTGCGAGATCGGCCGGCCGGACGGCCTCGGTTGCGATGCTCCACACCCGCGCGTCCTGCACGGCCTGGACGTCCGCGCCGTCGAAATCGGTCAGGATGAACGGCGCGTCGTCCAGCGGCCAATCCTCCAACGAGGACACGGCATAGACGATGTGGTCGCCAACCAACGGCCCGTCCGAAGCATCTCGCAGCCAATCTGGGGCGCGAACCACGATGATGTTATCGGCGCGGTAGCCGCGCGCGACATCCACCATCCGCTGATTCATCGCGCGCCACTTGGGCGTGGCAATCGGCCGGGCAAATGGTTCGAGCCACACGCCGGGCGCGCTGCGCAGATACGTCAGGACCAGCCGCAGCCACTCCTCGGCCGCTTCGCCCTGCTTGCGCACCGTCTCGCCGGGGTCGTTGCGATAGGCGAGGACGACGAGCATACCCAGCGCATTGGCCTGCTCAATGAAAGGCGATACGGCTGCCGGCACGAACGTCGGCGTAATCTCGCGTTGCTCGATGGGCAAGCGCACGACGCGCGCACCGGCTTCGGCCAGGCTGCGGAGGCGCTGTGCAGCATTGCGCTCGCTCTGCGCCATTTCCGTCAGCGTAGGCAGGCTCGCCCCATGCAGGATGA
Organism: Thermoflexales bacterium; assembly: GCA_046299515.1. GTDB lineage: Bacteria > Chloroflexota > Anaerolineae > J036 > Brachytrichaceae > JAAFGM01. Next base: position 103,968 of record JBKBID010000003.1, read on the forward strand.
TGACGTTGCCCCCCGCATCAACGATCCACCGTCCCGCGACGCGCAACGCGCAGTACTGCGGGACGACCGGCGTCGGCGTAGCCGCGACGGCGAGCGGGCGCCCGCCGCACGCGCAAAGCAAGAGCGCGCCCAAGGCGATCGCCGGCCAGCTCTGGGGAAGGCGCGACGCGCCGCCCGGCCGACGGATCGCCGAACGATAGATGTTCACCTGGCCGAGTATAAATGTATGCCGATCGAGCAATGCATCTGACACAGCATCTCCGTCATATCGCACCTTCCGCGCTTCGTATAATCCTTGGCCGATCACGATCCCATGGGCAAGACATTCGCAGAGAAGGCGCTGGCGCGCGCTTCGGGCCAGCCGGAGACGACCGCCGGGCAGATCGTTGACGCGCGCCCCGATCGCGTGCTCAGCCACGACAACACCGCAGCCATCTACCGATTGTTCAAGCAGCTCGGTATTGAGCGGGTCAAGCACCCTGAACGCTTGTGCATCACGCTCGATCACGCTGTGCCCGCGCCGACAACGCAGCACGCACAAAACCACGCCGAGGTGCGCCGTTTTGTCCGCGAGCAGGGCGTCCGGCATTTCTTTGAAGTCGGGCGCGGCATCTGCCATCAGGTGCTCAGCGAAGAGGCGCTGGTGCTGCCGGGGATGACCATCCTCGGCTCGGACTCGCACACGACGCATTTTGGGTGGCTGGGCGCGTTCGGCGCCGGCATCGGGCGCAGCGAAGTAGCGGCCCTCTGGGCGACGGGCGAACTGTGGCTGCGCGTGCCGGAAAGCATGCGGGTCGTCGTCACCGGCAGCCTGCCGCCATGGGTCACGGCTAAGGATTTCTGCCTCAAGCTGATCGGCGATCTCGGCCAGGATGGGGGCCTGTATCGCTCCGTGGAATTTCACGGCGACGGCATCGGCCGGCTGAGCTTGGAAAGCCGGATGGTCATTCCCAACATGATGGCGGAGTTCGGCGCGAAGAACGCTTACCTGCCGCCGGATGAGGCAGTCTTCGCATATTTGGAAGAACGCCTGCAGCGTCGCCTGCGCACAGCCGCAGCGGAGCAGGACGCGGTCGAGTGCGCCGCTGTCGAATCACAACTGGCCACTCTGCGGAGCAACGCGCTGTATCCTGACGCCGACGCGAACTACGCCGTCGAATATCGCTACGAACTCGGCGCGCTCGAGCCGATGGTCGCGCAGCCGCATCGCGTGGACAACGTCGCGCCGATCAGCGAGGTGAAGGGCCGTCCGGTGCAGCAGGCTTGGCTGGGCACGTGTACCAACGGCCGGCTCGAAGACATCGCCGCCGCGTGCGACGTGCTGCGCGGGCGACGCATTGCGCGCACTACGCGCCTGCTGTGGAATCCGGCGTCGTCCGAGGTGCTGCAAGCCGCGCTGCGGCTCGGCTATGTGGCGACCTTCCTGGAGGCCGGCGGCGTGATCAGCGCGCCTGGGTGCGGCCCGTGCATGGGCAATCACATGGGCGTGCCGGCAGTGGGCGAAGTCACGATCAGCAGCGCCAATCGCAACTTTCGCGGGCGCATGGGCACGCGGGAAGCCGAGATCTACCTCGCTTCGCCTGCAGTGGTCGCCGCCAGCGCCGTCGCCGGCGTCATCGCCGACCCGCGAGAAATTGCCGGCTGAGGCGGCGGAAATCCGCGGATTTATGCCATCGCCCGTGCTATACTGTTGAGCTATAGGCCGAAGTGGCGGAACTGGCAGACGCGCACGACTCAAAATCGTGTTCCCTTGCGGGAGTGTGGGTTCGATTCCCACCTTCGGCATCTCGGCTGTAGTTTTGTCAACGCAGCTTGCCCCTCGCGCGGGCGCTACAATTGCGCCGGACGCATGACTCAGGCGCGCCTCCCTACGTTTCTCCTCATTGCGCTGGCCATCCTGCTCGGCACCATCGCGCTAGATGTTTTGTTGCCGGTTGTGCGGCTGCCGACGGTGCCGCTCCCCGATCTGCTGCAGAACTACGTCACGGTCTTCCTCGGCATTTTTATCGAAGCGGCACCCTTCCTGTTGCTGGGCAGCCTGGCTTCAGGTTTAATCGCCGAGTTCGTCACCGCTGATGACATCGCGCGCCTCTTCCCGCGCAACAAAATCGCCGGCGCAGCAGCCGGCGCGCTCCTAGGGATGATCTTTCCAGTGTGCGAGTGCGGCGTGGTGCCTGTGGTGCGGCGGCTATACCAGAAAGGTTTCCCCATCTCGGCCGGCATCGCCTTTTTGCTCGGCGCGCCCGTGCTGAACCCAATCGTCATCGCCAGCACCTACGCCGCCTTCGGCCTCGGGCCGATCTTCTGGGGGCGCATCGCTTTCACGCTGCTGATCGCGACCGGCGTCGGTCTGGTGTTCAGTGTGCAATCCAACCTCGCCCGCGTCATCGCGCCGCGCGCACTCGCTCCGGTCATAGGGGGAATAGGGGAGATAAACGACCGGCGCGCGCACAGGCGCAGCCCGCTGCACGATAGTTTGCCGCTCGTCCCCGAACAGCCCATCGGCTCGATCGGCCAGCGCCTACAAAATGCCTTCAGCGTCGCTACCGACGAATTCTTCGACATGGGGCGGTTCCTCATCGTCGGCACACTGATCGCCGCCACGCTGCAGACGTTCATACCGCAACAAGCCTTGATCGGCATCGGTCGCGGCTCGGTCACTTCGGTCATCGCATTGCAACTGCTGGCGTTTGTGCTTTCGGTGTGCAGCACGGTAGATGCGTTCCTGGCGCTGTCATTCGTCAACACGTTCACCGTTGGCGCGATCATCGCCTTCCTGGTATTCGGGCCGATGGTGGACATCAAGAGCACGATGTTGTATCTGAACGTCTTTCGTCCGCGCGTGGTGTTCTACATCGTCGCCCTGTGCTTCCTCTCCGCGCTGCTCATCGGCGTGTTCATTAACCTGAACGTCGCGTGGTAGCACGGGGGATTGAAGCGGTCGTCGTCCGCTGCGCTCCACATGTCCTTCTGCTTCGAGCTGACCCATACCGATGGGCGTGCGCGCGCCGGCGTCTTGCGTACCCCGCGCGGCGCAGTTCTCACGCCGGCCTTCATGCCGGTCGGCACCCAGGCGACCGTGAAGGCAATCCCGCCGCGCGACCTCGAAGAGATAGGCGCGCAAATCATCCTCGCCAATACCTATCACCTGTATTTGCGTCCCGGCGATGAGCTGATCGCGCGGCGCGGCGGCTTGCACCGCTTCATGAGTTGGCCACACCCTATCCTGACGGATAGCGGCGGCTTTCAGGTGTTCTCCCTCAGTGAGATGCGCAAGATTGACAACGACGGCGTCACCTTCAGGAGCCATCTGGATGGTTCGATGCATCGCTTCACGCCGGAGAAGTCCATCCGCATTCAGGAGAACCTCGGCGCCGACATCATCATGTGCTTCGACGAGTGTCCACCGCCGACCGACCGCGAGTACAACGCCATCGCGCTAGCCCGCACGCACGCCTGGGCAGCCCGCTGCCGAGAGGCGCACACCCGCGCCGACCAGGCTTTGTTCGGCATCGCGCAGGGCGGCATCTTTCGAGACCTGCGCGAGCAGTCGGCGCGCTTCCTCACGTCCCTCGACTTCCCCGGCTACGCCATCGGCGGCCTGGCCGTCGGAGAAGACAAGGCCGACATGTTTCAGGTCATCGAATGGATGGACGACGCTTTGCCGTCCCACAAGCCGCGCTATCTGATGGGCGTCGGCGAGCCGACGGACCTGATTCGCGCCGTGCAGCGCGGCGTGGACATGGCCGACTGCGTATTGCCGACGCGGCTGGCGCGCCACGGAGCCGCTTTCACGCGCAACGGGCGCATCAACATGCGCAACCGCATCTACGCCGAGGACGAACGGCCGATTGATCCGGAGTGCGATTGCTACACCTGCCGCAACTTCAGCCGGGCTTACATCCGGCATCTGCTTCAGGCCGGCGAAATCCTCGGCCTATATTTGATGAGCATCCACAACACCGCCTTCCTCCTGAACCTGATGCGCGCAATGCGCGAGGCCATCGTGCAGCAACGCTTCGCGGCGTTTGCGCAGGCCTGGTTGGCGCGCTACGAGCGGGCCGAAAATCCAACGCATCTCTAACGTTTCGTCTAACGTGCTCTAACGCTTCCTCCCTACGATGCGGGTTGAATGCGGCGCCAGGAGCGCCGGGCAAAAAATTCGTTCACAACAGGAGGGAAAGCTATGGCAACTTATCTGACTCGCAGGACTTGGAATCCGGCCGGTGAGATGCTCGCGCTGAGCGAAGTGATGGATCAGTTGATGCGCAACGCCTTCGTCAACACCAGCCGCTGGCTGGGGGATGGCTTTGACTTCGACGCGCCGGCAGTGGACGTTGTGGAGACGCCGGAGGGCTTCACGGTCAAGGCGGCGCTGCCCGGTTGGAAGCCAGAGGACGTGGACGTGACGGTGGAGAACGGCATGCTCACCCTGAAGGGCGAGTGGAAGCAGGAGGAAGAGGCTAAGGACGAGAAGAGCCGCTGGCATCGCCGGGAGATCCGCTACAACTCGTTCGAGCGGAGCATTGCGCTGCCCACCGAGGTAGAGGCGGATAAGGCGAAGGCGACGTTCGAGAATGGCATTCTCACCCTGAACATTCCGAAGGCCGAAGTCGTCAAGCCGAAGCAGATCAAGATTGCTGTGAAGTAACCCCGCGCCACTAAATCACGGGCGGTGGGGGGGGTGCTGATCCGCCGCACCGCCCCGGGGGGCCGGCCGATAGGCCGGTTTCTTCTTTCCAATCAAGCTCTGCGCGGCGGCGCGTTCACCCCTTGAGCACGCGCGCATCGCCCAGCCGACGGGTCACGCCGAGCGCGTCGAGGTGCTCCATCAGCGCCAGGGCGTATTTGCGCGTCGTGCCGAACAGGTCGCGCGCCTGGGCTGCGGTGATCGAACCCTCGCGCGTGATGAAGGCGCGCACCTGCTCCACCGCCTGCGCGTAGGTCTCCGGCAGCAAAATCACCTCGTCGTTGAGCTGAATGAGCATGCGCCGCCGGAGCATCGCTTCGTAGACCAAGTCGCCGACGGCAGCGCGCGCGTCTTTGACGGACGGCGTCGCCCAGGGCTGGGTTCGGCATCGCGCCAGCAGCGCATCTATGGTCGCTTGCTGGTCGGCATCGAAGCGAATGTCGTGAGTAGCCAGCCGCACCACGCCGCCGGCATCCACGAAACCGGCCGGATCGGACGGGTCGTCACATGACCTTAGAAGGGCGTCAAAGACCTCTGCGGGAAGGTTCAATCGGCCGCGCAGCGCCTCGCGCGGCATACCCTCGGCCAGCGGATGCGCTTTGTGATAGGCATCCAGGGTTTCCTGCGCGCTATGGCGCATCTTCTGCCACGTCTCGCGGCGACCAAGGATGCTGCTGCCCTTAGCATCTTGCGCGATGACAATCGCGCCCTGCTCAGACAAGTCGGCCAGGGCTGCTTGCAAATCCTCGGCTTCCAGTTGCGCCCTGGCCGCTGCTTCGGCCGGCGAGGCGAAAGCCAGTTCCTCCAAGGCCTGCAAGAGACGCTCGGTGGGCGAGCCGCGCCGCAACGTTGCCAGTCGTTTCAGCACCTGACCGTCAGCGCGGCCGCCCCTGCGCCGGTAGCGCATCTGCGGATGCGCGTCGGCGATCACCCCGCCGCCGATGGTGACCGATGGAGAAGGCAAGCGCGCGATAAAGCGGTCGCCGTTGGCCAGCGCCATCGGCGCGGCCAGCTGCAACTGCGCCCAGCCCGATTCACCTGGCATGAGCGCATCACCCTCCAACAGCCAGACGCGCGCGACGCTATGCGCCGCGCCGCTGAAGATCTTCACCTCGGCGTTGTGGCGCAATGCAAACGCGCGGCGAAGAGCGGTTGCCTGGCGCACGTCGTCGCTCAGCACCTCCAGCCAGACATCAACCAGCGTCGTCGGCGCGAGCGCGCCGGGGCGGGCGACGACGCTGCCGCGCGCGATGCGCTCAGCCTCGACGCCGGAGAGGTTGACGGCCAAACGGCTGCCCATTTGGGCGCGGGTGATCTTCTGCTTGTGCGTTTGTAGGCCGCGAATGCGCGCGGACAATATCTCTCCGCGCCGGGTGATCACTTCGACTGCGTCGCCAACCTCAAAGACCCCATCGCTCAGCGTGCCGGTTACCACAACGCCGAATCCTGGCAGTGTGAAGGCGCGATCCACCGGCAGGCGCGGCCGGCCTATATCGCGACGCGCGGGCGCATCCGCCAACGCGCGCGCCAAAGCCGCTCTTAGCTCGTCCAAGCCCTGACCGGTCTTTGCGCTGACCGGCACAATGGCCGCGCCGGCCAGCGGCGTTCCTGCAAGCAGCCGGCAGATCTCATCGTTCACCAGCGCGACCCACGTCGGGTCAGATGCGAGATCCAGCTTGGTCAAAGCGACGACGCCACAGCGCACCTGAAGCAGGCCGAGGATGGCCAGATGCTCGACAGTCTGGGGCATTGGACCTTCGTCGGCTGCGATGACCAGCAAGGCCGCGTCTACGCCGCCGACACCGGCCAGCATGTTCTCGATGAAGTCAATGTGGCCGGGCACATCTACGATGCCCACCGGTTCGCCATCCGGCAGGTTCATCCACGCGAAGCCGAGATCTATCGTCATCCCGCGCTGCTGTTCTTCGCGCAGCCGGTCGGGGTCAATGCCGGTTAGCGCGCGCACCAGCGTGGATTTGCCATGGTCAACATGGCCTGCGGTGGCAATCACGCGCATCGGACGTGCAGGTTGCAATTGCGGGAGCGAAGATGAGCAATTGTCATTTCTCACTCGACGAGATCCGCCGCCATATCTACGTCGTCAGGTTGCGCGGGGGGCGCAGCTTGAGCTTCGGCCTGCGCCTGGCGCTTCTTGCGTTGGCGGCGCGAGGGCTTGATCTCGCTGGGCAGGTTGATCTTGGCTTGATCCAGCAGCCGGTTGGCCTCGGCCAGCCATTCGCGGCCGGCATTTGCGTAAGCCTGCGAGAACGCTTCAAGGATGTCGTAGAGCGGGGTGATCTGCGGCTGCAGCTTCGACAGCTCTTCTTCCACCTCCGCGATGCGCGGTTCGAGTTCGCTGATGCGCCGGTCGCGCTCGAACCACTTTTCATCTTGGGCGACGGCGAACGCGCGCCACTCCTTCTCGACTTGCTCGCGGAAGGCGTCCGCAGCGCGCTTGGCCCGCTCTTCGGCGTCGCGTTGAATCTCGAACAGCTCGTTGATGCGCACTTCGAGGCGCTCCTGGAAGTCCGGCAGCGCAGCGAGTTCGCGCTTCACCTCCTCGCGCAACTGGATGAAGCCGGTCACCTGTTGGGCAACCTCTTCAGCGCGCACCTTCATCCGCTCAATCAGCTCGGCGTATTCCGCAAACTGGCGTTCGCGGCGGATGTCGGCCACGCGCTGGGCCTCGATGAGCTGACTCTGCGCCTCGAGCAATTTAGCCGCTTCCTCGATCTCGGTTTGCTTGCGGCGGATCGCTTCGTCCAGCAGGAGCAAACGCGGCGGAAATTGTTCGATCTTCTTCTTGATCTCGGGGATTTCTTGTTCGAGGGCGGCCAGGCGCTTGGCATCCTGGCGGCGCTGTTCTTCAAGGAAGGAGATCTGTGTCGTCGGTTGATCGAAGCGCCGGTCAACCTCCATGACCTGCACCTGTATGCGGCTGATCATCTCGGCCAGCCGGCCTTCCTCAGCCTTGCGCGCCTCGAGCTGCTCGGCATAGCCGGCGTAGGGCTTGACCTCTTTCTTCAGCTCGTTGAGCTGGCGCACGATGGATTCAATCTCGATCTGCCGGGTGCGCACCAGCTCGCGCTCGGCCTTGGCGCGCTGATCCTCGACGCGCGCGATGAGCTGGTTGAATTCCTCGCGCAACTGCTCCGTCGCGGACGTCCAGCCCATGGCGCGTGTGAGTTGCACTTTCACCTCGTTGAGCATGGCTTCGAGCGACTGGGCATAGCGCGCGCGCGCTTCAGCCTCGCGCAGGAGGCCATCTACCCGTTCCTGCAACTGGATGATGAGGGCGCGATCCTTGCGCCGCTCCTCGTCAATGAATTGGACGAGCTTGGTGAGTTGGGCCAGATCCATGTCTCTTCACAAGAGCGCGCGAACGCGCGGCGCTCGCGCTATTGGTGTTGCCACATTCGTCCGCCGTCTAGCATGATGCAATCGCCGTTGATGAACTGCGGGCCGGTGAGCAAGAACAGGACGATTTCGCCGACTTGCTCGGCAGTGCCGAGCGCCTGCAGCGGATTGGTTTTGCGCAGCGCCTGCCACTGCGCCTCGGTGTAGTCGGGCGGCTTCAAGACTGGTCCAGGGCAGATGGCATTGACGCGCACCTTGGGGCCGAAGTTGAGCGCCTGCGCGCGGGTGAGCGCCAACAGCGCTGCCTTCGATATGCCATGGGCGACGTATTCGCGCCAGGGGAAGAAGGCGCCCTCGTCCACGATGTTGATGATGTTGCCGCGCACGCCCTCGCCTTCGCCGTCCATCATCGCCCTGGCGATCACTTGGCTGAGCACAAACGGCCCCTTGACGTTGACGTCAAAGGCTTTGTCAAAGTCGGCTTCGGTCGTGGAGAAGTAGTCGCTGGGCACAAAGCTGGACGCGCTGTTGATTAAGATGTCCACCTTGCCGAAGTGCTCCAACGCGCGCCGGCCCAGTGCGGCTGCCTGGTTCCAATCGGCGATGTCGGCCTGGTGCAACAGCACGCGCCGGCCCAGCGCCTCGATCTCGCGCGCGGTATCCTGGGCTGCATCCGCGCTGGCGCCGTAATGCACAACAACATCGGCGCCCTCCTGGGCCAGCATCAGCGCGATCACTTTGCCGACGCGATGCGCGGCGCCGGTCACCAGAGCAACCTGTCCCTTTAATCTCATACACGTGCCCTTTTCCTGACTTCTCGCGTAAGCCAAGCAGAATGTTATACTGATTTTAGATGCTGAGCGAGATTATTGAGCGCATCCGGCGCAACCACGCCTTGGAACACGCTACGCTCCACATTTTGGAAGCCCAACAGCCTAACCTGCGCGCGGGCGGCCGGGCGACTTCACAAGGCTTTTATCTTTATGGCGATTTACCGGACGAAGCAACGGTCTATGCCGCGGCGAACGAGGCGATCCGGCGCATGACAGCCGGCCAGCGCGACCTGGCTGTTCATCCCCGATGTGGCACGAACGTGGTGACGGCGGGCATCTTGTGCGGCGCGCTGGCGATGCTGGGCATCCTCGCCGGCGGCAAACGCGCACCGTGGTATGTGCAACTGCCGAATGCCATCCTCGGCGCGATGATCGGCGCGCTGTTGGCCCAGCCGCTGGGCCCGTGGATGCAGGCCAATGTGACGACCTCGGCGGAGATGAACGGCGCGCGGGTGCGCGGCGTCCGGAGCAATCCAGCAGGACGCCTGACCGCGCATTTCGTCGAAACCGATCACGCGCCGTCGTCCTGAGCGCAGTTAGGGCGCGCTCAGCTTCTCCAGCATGCGCCTGGCGTCGCGGTCGTATGGATCGGCCAGCACGGCCCGGCGAAACGCGGCAACGGCCAGCTCGATCTCGCCCCGGTCGCGATGAATCAACCCGATGTTATAAGCCACGCTGCGCGCCAACGGGTCTATTTCCAATGCGCGGTTGAAGGCGGCCAGCGCGCGCTGCTGGCGTTCGTCGGTGGCGGTAATCGGGTTGCCCAGGTAAGCGGCGCCCAGGTTGATCCACAGTTGGGCGTTGTCGGGCGCGCGCGCAACTGCCTGCTCTAACACCGACACGGCCAGTTTGTGCCTGCCGGCCATGATGTAGGCGCCGCCCAGGTTGAGCGCCGCGTCGGGATTGTCCGGCTTGAGCTTGTGCGCGCGCTCCAGGAAAGGCAGGGCGTCCATCGGTTTGCGCTGGCTGAGCAGTTGCGTGCCCTGCAGCAGGCTTTCGCGGAATTGCTGCTCGTGACGACGCTTCAACCAGGCGTTCAGGCGTTCTTGCTCGGAGTCATGGGCAGGGTCAGTCATGGTGATCGGGTGTCGCTAGTATGAGAAGTATCAGAAGCCCTCGAGTTTGCTGAGGTCGGCGATGCCATCGGCCTGAGCCACGATGCGCTGCAGCAGCGCCAGGCGCGACGCGCGCAGGCGTGGGTCTTCGGCCATCACCAACACCTCGTCGAAGAAGCGCGTGATGTGCGGGACGAGGGCGCGCAGATTCGTCACAAGGGATTGCGCGTCGGCGGGCCCATCCGCGCCGGCCACCGCTTGCGCCAACGCCTGCGCCGCCGGCTCAGGGTCCTCAACGATGGCGCTCGGCGCATACGTCTGGCCTCGGACGATGCGGGCGCAACGGGCGTAGGCGTCCAGCGTCGCCGGCCAGTCCTCGCCGGCCACTGCTGCGCTCAACTGGGCGAGGAAGCGCCTGGCGCGCGCCGGATCGTCGCCGGTTGCAGCTATAACGGCTTCAACGGCGTCGTGGCGGTAGCCTTCGTCGAGGAATTGCTGACGCGCGCGGTCGAGTATGAAGCGATGCGCAGCGTCTAACGCCTCGGAGCTTGCGGCGACG
>JBKBID010000004.1:0-79044 GCA_046299515.1 Thermoflexales bacterium
CCGTTGACCAGCACCACCATCGGTATATCCTGCGCGATGCCGCGGTCGGTCGTTGACGTGACCTTCTTATTGCCGCGATAGTCGCGCTCGATGACGAACGTCCCCCGCTTCAGGAAGATATCGCCGACTTCCTTGGCTTGGCTGAGCAGCCCGCCGGGGTTGTCGCGCAGGTCGAGAATCAGCGCTTTGGGCTGTTTATCCAGGATCTCCTTCAGGTGCTTCTCCAGTTGCTTGCCGGCCGGCTGGCTGAAGTCGAACAGGCTGATGTAGCCGATCGAGCCATCGCCGACCATCCGGCTGGAGACGAGCGGGATCTCGATGCGCTCGCGCACCAGCGTCACCTGGAAGGGCCGCGAGCGGCCGGCGCGGCGCAGGGTGAGCGTCACCTCCGTGCCGCGCGGCCCGCGCACCATCGCCGCGACTTCGGTCGAGTTCAGGCCCTGGGTGCTGACGCCGTCCACCGCCTCGATGATGTCGCCGGGCAGCACGCCGCCGCGCTCGGCCGGCATCCCCGGAAAGGTGCGCACGATCTGAATGCTCCCCGACTGCGTTTGTTTCAGCGTGGCGCCGATGCCCTCGAACGCGCCGGAGATGTCTTCGTTCAGCATCTTGGCGAAGCGCGGCTCGACATACTGCGTGAATTCATCGCCCAGCGCGTTGACCAAGCCTTTGATCGCGCCGTCGGTGAGCTGCGCGCTCGACGGCATCTCGCCGTACCATTGCGCGCGCAGACGGCCGATCACGTCCTTGATCAACGCAAAGTCCAACTCCGCTTGTCCGGCTGCGGCGTCGCTCTCGCCGGCGCTCGCAGCGACATGGGTCGGCGGAAAGGGCGAAGCGCCCGTGAACAGCAGGCCGCCGGGGCGCGATAAGACGACGCCGGCCGTCATGCCGAGGATGAAAATCAGCGCGCCGATGAACATGCCGAGCAAGCCCAGCGCGATGTTTTTGACCGGGCTGCCGCCGGTCGAGTTCAATCGTTCCATGACCTCCCTTACCTGACCTGTTGATTCGTTTGTAGCCGCGAGCGTCCGCTTGCGCAAACCGCCGCCTCATCGCCCGGGGTCGCCCAACGCGCGAAGGGCGCGTTCGAGCTGCGCATCTGCGGCGCCGGTCACTTCGATGTCCGGCCGCAGGCCGGTCCCATCCAGCTCGCGTCGCTCCGGCGTGAGCCACTTCGCCGCCGTCACGCGCACCGCCGACCCATCCGACAGCTCGAAGATCAACTGCACCGATCCTTTGCCGAAGGTTCTTTCGCCTATCAGCAAGCCGCGTCTGTGGTCTTGGATCGCGCCGGCGACGATCTCCGCTGCGCTGGCCGTGTTGCCGTTCACCAAGACGGCGACGGGTTTGCCATTCGCCGGCTTGGCGCGCCCCTGTCGCGCGCGGTGGACGATCTCCGGTTGATTGCGCCGCTGCTCAATAGCGACGACGTCGCCGTCCAGAAATTCGCTCGCCACCTCAACAGCGGCGGCCAGTGAACCCCCGCCATTGTCGCGCAGGTCAATGAGATAGGCCTGAGAGTCCACGGCGGACAGCGCAGAGAGCGCGCGCTTCACTTCTTCGCCCGTGCGTTCGGTGAAGTTGCGGATGCGCACGTAACCGACCGTCGTCGGCGCGCCGCCCGTAGTCGTGGTGATCGCGCGCCATTCGACCGACTTCACCTCGATCGTCTGCCGGATGATGGTAAACGTCAATCGCTCGCGTTGTGGGCCGCGCAGCACCTCGATGGTCACCGGCGCGCCGACCTCGCCGCGGATGCGTGCGACATCTTCGAGGTCGGCCGGCGAAGGCAGCGGCGCGCCGTCTATGCCGACCAAGATGTCGCCCTCGCGCACGCCGGCCTTGGCCGCCGGCCCATCGGGCATGGGCGATAGCACGATCTCGCCGCGTTCGTTGCGCGTGAAGCTGACGCCGATGCCGCCGAAGCTGCCGCGCATGTGATCGCGCTCCAGCGCGCGCATCTGGGGTTCGATGAACGTCGTATAGCGGTCGTTCAACGTCGTCAGCGCGCCGCGCACGGCGCCGTACTCGCGCACCGTATCGCTAGGCACCACGCCGACGAAATGATCGCGCACGTATCCCCACGCTTCGTCGAGCAGGGCGTGCGGATTGCCGCCGTAGTAGTAGATGCGCTCGGTGCGCCGTTCAACCGGGGCGAGCAACATGCGACCTACGTATCCCGCGCCAACCATCATCGCGCTCCACACGAAGAAAGCGGCGATGACCAATCCCTTCTCAATTCGGCTCATTTGTCGCGATGTTGTCATAGTCGTCCCAAGCTGCCCACGCAGCGCTCTCCCCGAGCACGCGATAATGTCCCCATGCCTGACGATATTCAGTTCTACGATAACCCGAACGGTCAGCCGTTTGACAAGCTCCCGAAACGCCCGCCGAGCGACGCGCGCATCACCGACTATCGCGTGATGCCCTGGCCGGATGGCACGCGCGTGACGGTGGAGATGGGCCTGACGCCGTTTAAGGAATTCCCCTCCATTGATGTGAGCATCCTGACCGAAGATGGCGAGGTGTTGCGCTACACCTCGTTGGTGGGCGCGATGGAGCGCCGGCCGGCGCCGACGATGTGGTTGCCGCGCGGCATCCCCAAGGGCACGCCGCTGGTCGCGTTGATCGAGGTGCTGGGCGACGAAGCGCCGCTCCAGACGGTGCGCGTGGCGTTCAGCGTCGCCGGGCCGATCATCAAGCAAGCAGTGGCGCTGTAGCGTCGAACCAATGGCCCCGCCATTCCGGGTCGCGCGCGCGGCTGCCGCCGCGCCATTGCGCCGACGCCGGGCCGGTCATTGCGCCGATGGGCTACCGATACTCCAGCGCGCCCGGCGCTGCGCTCAGCCGCTCGACCGGCACACCCAGGGCGACCAGGATCGCGCGCGCCACGGACGCGCCGAACAACTGCGCAAACGGCGTCTGCCGGCGATACTCGATCACGCGCGGCTCGCCGGTGATGCTGCCCCGCGACGCCGCCTCCTTGACCGCATCATCGAAGTAACCGAGCTGATCCACCAACTTGAGCGCATACGCCTGCCGGCCGGTGTAGATGCGCCCATCGGCTAGTTGCTTCACCTGCTCAACCGTCATGCCCCGGTTGTCGGCGATGATCTGGACGAAGCTCTCGTAGGTCTCGTCAATCACCGCCTGCCACAACTGGCGGGCCTCTTCGGTGAATGGCGAGGTGGGATTGCCGAAGTCCTTGAACTTGCCGGACTTGATGACCGTGCTCTTCAGGCCCAGCTTCTCATATAGCCCTTCGATATTGGTGAACTCGCTGATGACGCCGATGCTGCCGGTGAGCGTGTCGGGGTGCGCGACGATGTGGTCGGCAGCCATGCTGACGTAGTAGCCGCCCGACGCCGCCAGCGCGCCCATGTGCACCACCACCGGCTTGTTGGCCTGCTTCAGGGCGTGGTAGATCTCATCGCTGCCGATCACGCTGCCGCCCGGCGAATCCACGCGCAGCAAGATCGCCTTAACCTGTGGGTCGCTCGCCGCCGCTCGGATCAACTGGACGATGCTGCCCGAAGCCGCGACGGCCGCGGGGCCGGTCAGGTCGAACTCCGGCGCCTCGCCGCTGACAATTGGGCCGTTGACGCTGATGACGGCCACCGCCGGGCCAGTGAGCGGGCCGGAGATGTGGCGCGGCGTAATTGCCATCCCGCTCGTCCCCATCGAGGGGTCGCCCAGCGAGCTGAGCGATGCGCCGAAGCCGACCAGTGTGGTCAACGTCAAGCATGCGCACATAAAGATAGGCAGCGAAAATCCGACGAGCACGCCGATGAGCGTCCACGTCGCCGTGCGGTTGCCGTTGCCGGCAACGGTCTTTTGTTCGGTCATTTTGCCTCCTTAGGCGTCCCTTTTCCGCCGCGTTTGAATCGTCTCACGCGCCGGCCGACGACCAGTAGTCCGTCTCGCTGTTTGCGTGGGAGAACTGGATTCCCGCCTTCGCGGGAATGACAAGTCTCCCCGTTATTTCCACGCTGGTGAGGCGTGACACTGCCACACCGTCATGCCCGCTTGCGCGGGCATCCAGCGCATGTCTTGTCGCCATATCAACCCGTCAAATTGATCCCGATGAACTACTAGCCGCAGTGTATCGGCCTTGCATGAGAGGCGAGTTAAGTTAGGTGAAGATGATTCACCCGTTCGGAGAATCGCCGAGGGCATATTTGACAATCGCAGTAGTCCGGCTTCAATACGCGCATCCTATGCGTTCACCTCGCATCGTCATCGTTGGCGCCGGCGGCTACGTCTTTCCATTGCGGTTGTGCATTGATATCCTGTCGTTTCCCGGACTACAGGCGGCCAACCTGGTGCTGTTCGACATCAACGCCGCCAACCTGCGGCGCACCTACGAGCGCGTGCAGCGCGTCGTTGCGAATCATCAACTACCGGCCTGCGTCGAGATGACGACCAACCGGCGCGAGGCGCTGCGCAAGGCGGACTACGTCATCGTTGCCTTTCAAGTCGGCGGCATCGAAGCGTATCGCTGTGATGTCGAGATCCCGCGTCGTTACGGCCTGGATCAATGCGTCGGCGACACGCTGGGGCCGGGCGGCGTGTTCCGCGGCCTGCGCAGCGTCGCCGCGCTGAAGGTGATTGCGCAGGACATGCAGGATTTGTGCCCGAACGCGCTGCTCATCCAATACGCCAACCCGATGGCGATCAACTGCTGGGCGACGAGCGAGATGGGCATCAAGACGGTGGGCCTGTGCCACAGCGTGCAAGGCACCAGCGCCATGCTGATCAAACGCGCCGGCTATCGCTACGCCGATGTGTCGTTCAAGTGCGGCGGCATCAACCACCAGGCATGGTTCACGCGCTTCACCGACAGAGAGGGCAATGACATCTACCCGAAGATCCGCGAAACGATGCTCCGCGAGAATCCGTCGCCCTTTGAGGCGCAGGAGAAGGGCGGCAGGCGGCGCAACGGCAAATTCGTGCAGACCGGGGCCGAGCATCACGTGGACGACGACACATATTACTGCGAGCGTGTGCGCACCGAAATCATGCGCACGTTCGGCTACTTTCACACCGAGAGCAGCCACCACGGCAGCGAATATACGCCCTGGTTTCGCAAGAACCCACAGACCATCGAGGCTTACATCAAGACGCGCTGGGATTACTTCCTGATCAGCAGCGAGCGCGAGACGCCGGAGCAACAGCGCCGGCTAGAAGAGATGACCCATGGCCCCTTGCAGTGCAGCGAGGAATACGGCGCGCTGATCATCCACAGCATGGAGACCGACTGCAAGCGCGTGGTCTACGGCAATGTGCCCAACGATGGCTTGCCCGGCAGCAAAGGCGCGTTGTCCATCGGCAATTTGCCGGCGAACGCCTGCGTCGAGGTGGCATGCCTGGTAGATCGCAACGGCATCCAGCCGACGATGCACGGGCCGCTGCCGCCGCAGTGCGCCGCCATCAACCGCACCAACATCAACGTGCAGGAGCTGGCCGTGATCGGCGCGACGACCGGCGACCGCGACGCCGTGCATCAGGCGATTGCCCTCGACCCGCTAACCGGCGCACTGATGACGCTGCCGCAGATCCGGGCGATGGTCAACGAAATGTTCGAGGCTGAGCAGCGCTGGCTGCCGCAGTTCGAGTAAACGCTATAGGCGCGCGGCCTATGGCTATTTGGCTGCGCTCATCGGTAGATCAGCGGCAGGTATACGACCTTGTCGCCGGCGACCGTTAACCACTGCGCCGTGACCGGCCCCCAGTTCCCCTCGGCGTCGCGCCCGCGCGCGAACACCAGGTGCCGGCCCACGCTCAGCCCGGTCGTGTCGAGCGAGCCGACCACCGCCTCGGTCGCGCTGTCGAAGGCGCCGTCCTGCGCGGCGAGCGCAATCGGCGCGCCGCCCAACCAGGGCGGCGTAGCTAAATACGCCTCCGCAGCAGCGATGGGTTGCGCTGACGGCCGGCCGACGCTCTGCGCATGATCGCCCAGCGCGTCATCGGCAATCACCGCCGTCAGCGTGACCGTTTGCCCCTGCGTCACAAGGTTGCTGCTCAGCGTCACCGAGAGCGTCGTCGGGCCGAGCGAGAGCGCGTAGGGCTGTCGCGCGACCTTAGCGGCGTAAAGCAGCGCCGCGCGATTGAGCGGCCAGAAAACGTCATCCTGACACGTATAGTCGGGGGTGAAGTCGCCGCAGCTACCGCTAAACGGCCCGATTTCAAAGGTGAAGCTAGGCACGCCCAACACGCCGTATGCCCAGTCGTCGGTCGTGCCGCTGGCCGAGTAGAGCAGCTCGGACGCCTGGCCGGTTGCGTAGCCGTTGAAGTAGCTCATGCGGAAGGCGAAGGCGCGCAGGCCGGCGTCGTTCGGCGCGCGCTGCGCAGGCGGGCAGGCGCCGAAGCATGAAGTCCATGCCCACGGCAATAAAACCAGGTCGCCAAAGGTGTGCAGGGTGACCATTGCGCCCGTAGCCGTCATCGGCGCGGCGTCGCTCAGCGCCGGGCCGCGTTGGTCGGCAAACAGGCCGCGCATCAGCGCTTCGAGCGCGTGCTGCTCCGGCTCCGACGCCGCGCTCGGGCCGAGGTAGGTCTGATTGCACGGGTGGGTGCTAGCGCCGCCGACGCCCCACTGGAACGAGGCGTTGCGGTTGAGGTCCACGCCGGGCTGCCAGGAGCCGTAGCTCGGATGGCCGGGCGGGAAACCGCATGCCCCATGTGTGTCGTTCAGGTTCTTGCGTTGTAGATAAGGCGCGCTGCCGCCCTGTTCGACGAGGCGTCGGCCGTCGGGGTTGGCGACCGGGATCACCCACATCTCGTGCCCATCGAGCAGCCAGGTCACATCGGGGTCGTGGCCGTATCCGTTCACCAGGAAGTCCACCCATCGCCAGGCGATCTCGCCGGCGCTCAACTCGCGGGCGTGGACGGCGGCGATCAACAGAAAGCGCGGCTTGTCGGTGTTCGGGTCAAGCTGACAATCGCCCGTGCGGCGCTTGGTGATGCAGATCGCCTTCAGGTCGTGGCCGTCGGGCTGGCCGGTCGCCTTGCGCCACGAGTCGCCGTAGTCCACCACCTGCGCCAGGTCGGGCCGCGCGGCGGCGATGGCGTCCATGTGCGCCTCGTGCTCGGCCACGGTGCGATAGCCGCCGAAGTAGCCGTGCGCCGTGAGCTGTCCTGGATGAGGGGCGAGCCGTGAGTGGATCGTAACGTCGAAGCCTTTGGCGCGTAAATCGGCCAGCGTCGCCGCGTCGCCCAGCACAAACCGCGCGTTCCCATCGCGCGCCTCGAGCAAATCATAGCCGCCGCTGAGCAAAGCGAGGTCATCGAGCGAGCGCGCGATGACGCGCAGGATGAGAAATTCGGGCGTCGCTCGGCCGTGTGCGCCCGCGCGGTCGCCGTCATCTGCGCCGATGACTGCTGCCGTGGCAGACAGGCAACCGGCCACGACGAGCGCAAGCACGAACATCAGCCGCCGCCATGTGAGGGTATGCGCCGGTGATGCGATCATGCTTATCGCACAGCGTAGCCTCACCCTTGCCCCGCTGCCTTCGCCCAGGCGTCCTTCAAGCCGACCGCGCGGTTGAAGACCGGCCGCTCCGGCGTCGAGTCGGGGTCAACGACGAAGTAACCGAGCCGCTCGAACTGGTAGTGCTTGCCGACGGGCGAGCCGGCCACGCTCGGCTCGGCGAAGCCCTGCGCGACTTCCAGCGACTTCGGATTGAGATAGGACAGGAAGCTTTCGCCTTCTTCTACGTCATCGGGGTCTGGGCGGGTGAACAGATGGTCATATAGCCGCGCTTCGATAGGCAGGGCGTGAGCCGCGCTTACCCAGTGGATGGTCGCTTTCACCTTGCGCCCGTCGGGTGCGTTGCCGCCGCGCGTCGCGGGGTCGTAGGTGCAGCGCAACTCCACCACGTTGCCGGCGGCGTCTTTCACGACGCCCTCGCACTTGATGAAGTAGCCATAGCGCAGGCGCACCTCGCGGCCGGGCGCGAGCCGATAGAACTTCGGCGGCGGGTTCTCCATGAAGTCATCTTGCTCGATGTAGAGCACGCGGCTAAAAGGCACGCGTCGCTCGCCGGCGGCAGGATCCTCGGGGTTATTGACGGCCGTCAGCATCTCAGTTTGCTCGGCCGGGTAGTTCTCGATCACCACGCGCAGCGGGCGCAGCACAGCCATCACGCGGTGCGCCGTCTTGTTTAGCTCGTCGCGCAGGCTGTGTTCAAGCATGGCGATGTCCACGACGCTGTTGGCTTTGGCCACGCCGATGCGGGCGCAGAAGTCGCGGATGGCCGAAGGCGTGTAGCCGCGCCGGCGCAGGCCGCGCAGCGTGGGCATGCGCGGGTCGTCCCAGCCGCGCACATGGCCCTCCTTCACCAACTGCAGCAGCTTGCGCTTGCTCAGCACGGTGTAGCTCAGGTTCAGCCGGGCGAACTCGATCTGTCGCGGCGCGAAGATTTCCAGCTCGCGCAGGAACCAATCGTAGAGCGGGCGATGATCCTCATACTCCAGCGAGCACAGTGAGTGGGTGATGCCTTCGATGCTGTCGCTTTGGCCGTGGGCGAAGTCGTACATCGGGTAGATGCACCACCGATTCCCGGTGCGATGGTGGCTGGCGTGGATAATGCGATACAGCACCGGGTCGCGCATGTTGAGGTTGCCGGAGGCCATGTCAATCTTGGCGCGCAGCGTGCGGCTGCCTTCGGGGAACTCGCCGGCGCGCATGCGGGCGAACAGGTCGAGGTTCTCCTCCACGCTCCGGTTGCGCCAGGGGCTTTCCCGCCCCGGCTGGGTCAGCGTGCCACGGTACTCGCGGATCTCGTCCGGCGAGAGGTCGCAGACGTAAGCCTTGCCCTTCTTGATCAGCTTGACGGCATACTCGTAGAGCTGCTCGAAGTAGTCGCTGGCGAAGCACAAGCGATCCCACTGGTAACCCAGCCAGCGCACATCCTCAATGATTGCATCTACGTACTCCTGCTCTTCTTTGGTCGGGTTGGTGTCGTCGAAGCGCAGGTTGCACGCGCCGCCGAATTCGCGGGCGATCTCGAAGTCCACAGCCATCGCCTTCGCGTGGCCGATGTGCAGATAGCCGTTCGGCTCCGGCGGGAAGCGCGTACGAACGTAGGTGAAGCGGCCGGAGGCCAGGTCTTCGCGCACGGCAGTGCGGATGAAATCGGACGTTGCTTTGGCGGTGATCGGCTCGACGCTCATAGCGCAAACGAAGAGTATAGCCGGACGCGCCTTAACCTTGGCGCGCGTTCTCCCGCGCCTGCAACTCGGCGCGCGCGATCTTGCCGGTGGGGGTCATCGGCATCTGGGCGATGATCTCCACCTCGCGCAGCGCGCTGCGCCCACCGAGCAACGCGCTGCAGTGCGCCAGCAACTCATCGGTTGTCGCGCTTGCGCCGGCGAAGCACTCGACGATCGCCTTGGGCACCTGGCCGGCCCGCGGATCGGGGCGACCGATGACGCAGGCGTAGCGCACGGCCGGATGACGCAGCAGCGCCTCTTCCAGCGGGCGGGGGAAGATCGCCTGGCCGTCCATCACGATGCGCTCGCTCACGCGGCCCAGGAGCGTCACATAGCCATCGGCGTCCATCACGCCGACGTCGCCGGTATGCAGCCAGCCGTTGCGCAACGCCTCGGCGGTCTTCTCCGGCAGGTTGTGATAGCCCAGCATCACGCCCCCACGGATCAGCACCTCGCCCGGCGTGCCGCATGGCACGGGCGCGTCATGCGCGTCGGCGATGCGCACTTCGCGGTCGGGCAATTCCGGGCCGATTGCGCCGATGTGCGCGTCGTCTTCCAGGCGCGGGTAGCCCATGGCGACGAATCCGCCCAGCTCGGACTGGCCATAGGCCTCGATCAGCGGCACACCCAGCTCATCGCGATAGGCGCGCTTCAGCGCTACCGGCGCCGATGCGCCGCCGCACAGCACAAAGCGCAGCGTGTCCGGCTTGGATCCGCTGCGGCGGATGGCGTCTAGCAAGTCGCCGAGCAACAGTGGATTGGCAGCCAGATAGGTGACGCGCCGCTCGGCGATCTCGCGCAGCACCTCCTCGGCTTGCCACTGCTTGCGCACGCCGACCTGGGCGCAACGGTGCATCGCCGGCAGCAGGTTTGCCACCAGGTGATACGAGCTGGCCAGCGATGTCGGCCCCAGCGAGATATCGTGGCGCGAAAGTTGCAGGCGCTCGGCGATGCAGTGCGTGGCGCGCGCCGTGTAACCGTGCGCCAGCACGGCGCCCTTGGGCGTCCCCGACGAGCCGGAGGTGTAAGACAGGTGCGCCGCGTCCATCGAGGAGACGGCGACGGCCGGCGGCTTGTGTTGAGCGGCGAGCAGCGCACCCCAGTCATGCGCGCCCTCGCGCGCGCCGTCGAAGCAGATAGCATGTTCGATCTCGGGCGCCGCCGGCAGCGCGGCCATGACTTGCGCGTGCAGATCGCCGGTGTAGATCACCACGCGCGGGTCGGCATCCTTCAAAAACCAGGCCAAGTTATTCGCCTGGAGCACGTTGATATGCGCCGAGATCGCGCCCAACTTCCAGATGCCGAACATCGCCAGCACGTAGTCGAGGCCGTTGTGAGCGACGATGGCGACGCGATCTCCCCTGCGCACGCCTAAATCGGCCAGCCCGCCGGCGACGTAATCGCTCAAGCGTTCTCCCTCGGCATACGTGATGCTGCGCCGGCGATCGCTCCAATACACAAAAGTGTGATCGGGGTTGCGCCACGCCGCGCGGCGCAAGATGTCGGGGAACGTCAGGTAGTCCATGCCGACATTCTAGCCAGCGCGCTCGGCGCCGGCAAAACGCCCATCACGAGCCGCGCGGCCACCACGCCGCACGGCTCAGCGCTAAAAGGCGTTCCGGTGCGTGCGTTTACAATTCCATCCGTCAGAGCGCCAATCGAATCATCCTCCCTTGCAACAGCACTATGAAACTGCTCGGTAAAGCGCTCGTCGCGCTGCTCGTCCTCGTCCTCATCACGAGCGGGATCGGCGCTGCGGGCTTCCTCTACACGACTCGCCGACCCTTCCCGCAAACCGCCGGCAGCCTACGCCTGCCCGGCCTGACGAGCAACGTCGAGGTGATCCGCGACGCATTCGGCGTGCCGCACATCTACGCCGATACGCCCGACGACCTCTTCCGCGCGCAGGGCTTCGTGCATGCGCAGGATCGCTTCTTTCAGATGGAGTTCTGGCGGCGCATCGGCCAGGGCCGTTTGGCAGAGCTGTTCGGCGCAGGCGCGCTCGAGCAGGACAAATTCATCCGCGCGATCGGCTGGCACCGCGTCGCCGAGGCGGAAGTGCAGATGCTCGATCCAGAGGTGCTGCGCGTGCTCCAGCGTTACGCCGACGGCGTGAACGCCTACATCTTGCCCAACGCCGACCGGCTCGGCGCCGAGTTCAGCGTGCTGGGCCTGATCGGCCGCCGCTGGTCGCCGGAGCCGTGGACGCCGGTGAACACCGTCACCTGGGGCAAGGCGATGAGCTACAACCTGGGCAGCAACATGGACCAGGAACTGGCGCGGCTGAGGCTGATCGAGCGCGGCGGCGAAGCTCTGGCCGAGGCAGTCATCCCGCCCTACCCTGAAGATATGCCGGTGATCGTCCGATCCGTGCGCGATGCGTCACGAGATGCAACGCCGTCCTTCCCCGCCCTCGGCGCAGGCGCGTCGAGCGCCGCCGACGAGCTGTATCGCATCCACAAAGCCGTTCAGCGCGCCA
Source organism: Thermoflexales bacterium (assembly GCA_046299515.1). Lineage (GTDB taxonomy): Bacteria > Chloroflexota > Anaerolineae > J036 > Brachytrichaceae > JAAFGM01. The sequence goes on from JBKBID010000004.1 coordinate 11,696, forward strand.
TTGGCCTGGCGCACGACCCCGGCATCGGCAGCAATAACTGGGTGGTGGCCGGCGCGCGCACCACAACCGGCCGCCCGCTGCTGGCCAACGATCCGCACCTCGGCATCCAGATGCCCTCGATCTGGTATATCAACGGGCTGCACTGCCGCGTGGTGAACGACGCCTGCCCGTATGACGTGGTCGGCGTGACCTTCCCCGGCGTGCCTGGGGTGGTGCTCGGCCACAATGCGCGCATCGCCTGGGGCGTCACCAACGCCGGGCCGGACACGCAAGACCTCTTCATCGAGCGCCCCAACCCCGACAACCCGGACGAGTTCGAGTTTCAGGGCAAGTTCGAGCCGGCGCGCATCCGCGAAGAACGCATCGTCGTCCCCGGCCAAGCCGAGCCGGTGGTGCTGCGGGTGCGCGAAACGCGCCACGGCCCCATCCTCAACGACGTGCTGGACGAACTCGCAGGTCGCGAGCCGCTGGCCCTGCAATGGGCCGCTTTGAGGCCGGGGCAATTGTTCAAAGCCGTGTTGTTGATCAACCGCGCCCAGAACTGGGCGCAATTCCGCGAGGCGCTGCGCTACTGGGACACGCCGGCGCAGAACTTCGTCTACGCCGACGTGGACGGCAACATCGGCTACCAGTTGCCGGGCAACATCCCAGTGCGCCGCAATGGGGACGGCCGCGCGCCCGTCCCCGGTTGGACCGGCGAGCACGAATGGGTCGGCAGCATCCCCTTCGATGAACTCCCGTCGGTCTTCAATCCCTCCGAGGGCTACATCGTCACCGCGAACAACGCGATCGTGGATGCGCGTCGCTACCCCTACTTGATCGCCCACGATTGGGATTACGGCTACCGCGCCAAGCGCATCGAGCAGATGATCCTGGCTAAGGACAAGCTCAGCGTCGAAGACATGCGCGCGATGCACTTCGACGCCTATTCGTTGTTCGCCGATGAAGTGCTGGCGGCGCTCAAGGGCATGACGCTCGCGCTTGACGCAGGGCCATCCGAAGCGCTATCCACGATGGCGCGCTGGGATCGCATGTGCAACGTCGAGTCCGCCGGCTGCGCGGTCTTCGAGGTGTTCTGGCGCGAGCTGTCGCGCGCCGTGTTCGCCGACGAGGTAGGCGAATCGCTCGCCGGTGATGTGCTCGCCAACGGCACGCACGCGCAGATCGCCCTGCGTAACATCCTAGCTGCTCCTGATGCAGCCTGGTGGGATGACGTGGTCACGCCTGAACGCGAGACGCGCGAGCAAGTCGTCGCGCGCGCCCTGGAGCGCGCCGTTCGCGTCTTGGAAGCGCGGCTGGGACGCGATCGCGCGCGCTGGCGTTGGGGCGACTTGCACCGCGTCACGTTCGCTAATCAGACGCTCGGCCGGAGCGGCATTGCGCTCATCGAGGGCATCTTCAACCGCGGCCCGTTTGCCGCGCCGGGGAGCATGGGGCTGGTCAACGCCGTCAGCGGCGACCCGCAGCACTTCACCGTGCGCTCCGGGCCTTCCTGGCGGGCAATCTACGACGTGAGCGACTGGGACCAGTCGCTGGGGATTCACACCACCGGCCAGAGCGGCCATGCCTATCATCCCCATTACGACGACATGATCCCGCTATGGTTGAAGGGCGAGAATCTCCCGCTGCCTTGGACGCGCCAGGTCGTGGAACGCGGCGCGCGGGAGACGCTGACGCTGACGCCCTAAGCGTCGGCGTCTCCTGCGCCCTTTACTTACGCGGGGCAGCCGCAGGCGTCGAGATCAAGAAGCCGCCAAGCGGTATAATTTTTGAGGCGCGGGTATAGCTGAGTTGGCACAGCGTCTGCCTTCCAAGCAGAAGATCACGGGTTCGAGTCCCGTTGCCCGCTTGAGCCACAGGCGTTAAACTCCCGCTGTTCCTGTTGTGAGCAGCGGGAGTTTGTCTTATTCCTCCGCCTTTGAGGGAGGCGAAGGCATTGCCTCTGCCTCCCTGACGTAGCAAGCAGCGGGAGTTCGCCCTATGAGGTAAAAAAGAGGAGTCCAACCAGGGAGAGAACAATGAAAGCGACCGTCACTGCCAGCCTACTGGACGTGCGCCTGAGGCCCAGCCTAGAAGGCGCGGTGATTGGGATGCTGCCGAAGGATACCGTCGTGGACGTGCTGTCGGTGAAGGATGGCTGGGCCGCTGTGCCGTTGCAGGTCAGCGGCGTAGACCTGCGCTTTGGGCCTAATGAGAGCGATCGGCCTGTCGGCGTCTTCGTATCCACGACCTGGCTGGAGTTCGAGAGCGAACCGCTGCCGGAGCCCGGCCAGCCGACGCACACGACGTTCAAGCTCGGCATTCATGCCATGACCAACAGCACCGTGGCATTCGAGGAAGCGCGAAGGGGCTGCAAATTCTTTCTGTGCATGGACAACTTCGCCGGCGCCAGCCAGCTCAAGCGCGCCCATCCCGATGCCGTGGTCATGGTACGTCGGTTCTTTGATCACGGCGTCGTGCCCAGCGTCGAACAGATTATCAACGGCCTGGGAGGCGCAACCGACAAGAATCTGATCTATATCGGCCTGAACGAGGCTGACCAGCTCGGCCAGGACGGCGACGACTTGCGCCGGCGCGCGCAGATTGACCTCGAAGTGGCGCGACGCATCAGGCAGGGCAGCGGCGCCACCTACGCCGCCGGCACATTCTCAATGGGGTGTCCCGATTTCACCAACCCGGAGACGTGCCAGATCATCCGCGAACTCTACGCCCCGGCTTACAACAGCGGCCTGATCGCCTTCGACATGCATCTCTACTCGCCCGACCCACGGCACATCGATCAGCCTAATGAGTGGAAATGGTTCGAGCGGCGCTGGGAATTCCTCTTCACCCGTTGCGGTTTCGACCCCACCGTGCGCGCCATCTATTGCTCCGAGTGCGGCCTCGACCAGAGCGGCGTGGGCGGTTTTAAGGCGCACGCCTATAGCCAGGAGAAGTTCCGCGACTGGTGCGACAAATACATCCGGCTACAAAGCGCGCCGCTGGTGGTGGACGGCAAGTCGTATCCGTCGCCGATCATCGGCGGCGCCATATTCCAGGCCAGCGACCACGATCGTTGGCAGGGCTACGAGATCAGCAACTATCTGCCCACCCTGCGCCAGTTCTACGACGGCCTGCCCGTGCGCGTTGCGCCGGAAGATCAGTCGCCGGCGCGCGCCGCTGCGCGCCGCGAGCCGCGCAAGTCTGCAACGCAGCGCCGCCGTAGGCCGACCGCAGCATGAGCCCGGCAACCGCATGGCTATGCACTGCTGCGAGGCCGACGTCATCGCCGGACTAGAGCCGTTCGTCGGCCAAGAGCTTGCGGCGCTCGGCGCGCATGATGCATACTTGGCGCGGCGGGGGGTAATCCGGTTCTCCGCGCGCGCTTTGCGCCCACTGCTTGGCTTGCAAATGGCGCTGTCGGTCTACCTGCTGCGGCGCTATGCGGTGCCGCGGCCCAGGGCGCTGCTCGGCGATCAACACCTGCGCGACCTGTTGGCGCAGATTGACGCCGCGCTCGGCCTGGCACCGCGCGGCGCATACCGCACCTTCATGCTCGGCGCAGCCGGCGCCGGCTCAACGGTGATGACTCGCCTAAAGTCGGCGATCGCGCAGCACACCGGCCTGCGCGAGGTGAACGAGGAGGGCGACCTCTTGATCCGCATCCGGCCCGGCCGCGACCCCTTCCCTAACCCTGACGTTCAAGACAGAGAGGCCTACCAAGAGGCAGCAGACGGCAATGAATCGGCGACCGGCTGGGACGTGCTTGTGCGCCTCTCGCCTAGGCCGCTGGCCACGCGCGCCTGGCGCGTCTGCAACATCGCCGGCTCGCTACAAGCGACCGTCGCGCACGCGATGGCGCTGTTGACCCGCCCAACGCCGAACGATGTCTATCTCAACCTGGGATGCGGCTCGGGCACATTGCTGATCGAGCGCGCGGCGGCCGGCCCGGCGCGCCGACTGATCGGCTGCGATACCGACCGGGGAGCCCTGACTTGCGCGCAGGCGAACATCGCAGCCTACCAAGAAGGCGCTAAAGGCGAACGCCATGAGTTCGAGCTGCGCGAATGGGATATGCGCTGCCTGCCTTTGCCGGACGCAAGCGTAGATGCGATCACCGCCGATCTGCCTTTTGGCCATCGCGTCGGATCGCACGATGACAATGTGGCGCTCTACCCGGCGCTGCTGCGCGAGGCCGCGCGCGTGGCCAAACCGGGGGCGCGCTGCGTCTTCATCACGGCGGAGATGCGCTTAATGGAAAGCGCGCTCGCGCAAACGCCGTCGCTGTGGCTGCGCGATTCGACATTCCGCGTAGGCTTGGGCGGGTTGCAGCCGAGCATCTTTGCGTTGAGGAGGGCGTGACATGCGATCTCACAGACGAATCTGGGTTGCTTTTGCGATCTGCGCAACTGCGTTATGCGCCTGCCCGGCGTCTCCCGCCATCCCGGTTGCGTCGCCGACCGCGCCGACGCCCACGCTTCGGGTTGCCGATTCGCCGACCGCCGCGCCCCAGCCGGCTCGGCCGACGTCCACGCCCGATCGTCGGCCGGTTATCGCATCGCCGGCCTGGTTCAACGACGCGACGCTGTATCAGGTCTTCTTGCGCAGCTTCTACGATGCCGACGGCGATGGCGTCGGCGACCTGCGGGGACTGCAGCAGAAGCTCGACTACATTCAGTCGCTGGGCGTCAACACGATCTGGTTAAACCCGCACTATCCCTCACTCACCTATCACGGCTACGACGTCGCCGACTACAGGGCGGTCAACCCTCAGTTCGGCGCGCTCGACGATTTCAAAGCGCTGGTGGATGAGATCAAGCGACGCGACATGCGCCTGATCGTGGACTTCGTCGCCAACCACACCTCGAAGGGCCATCCGTTCTTTCAGGACGCCTACGGTAATCCGGCGTCGCCCTACACCAAGTGGTTTCTGTTCAAGGACGCAAACAATCTCTCGTACGACTCGTTCTACGGCATCGCCGACCTGCCGGAGTGGAATCACACCAATCGCGAGGTGAACGCCTATCTGATCGGCGCGGCGGAGTTTTGGCTCGATTTGGGCGTGGACGGCCTGCGCGCCGATTACGCCCGTGGGGTTGAACGCTGGTTCTGGGAGGATCTGCGCAGGGCGGTAAAGGCGAAGAACCCGGACGCCGTATTGTTGGGCGAGGTGTGGGACGGCGAGCCGTCCACATTGCAGCGCTACTTCGACGAGGGGTTCGACGCGCTCTTCGATTTCCCGTGGTATCTGCGTCTATCGGGCGGCGAAAATGCGGTGGGCAAGGGCGTGCTGAACGGCGCCGTGGATCCGCTGCTGTTGCAGCCGGCCTATCGCGCGATGCTCAACTTGTATCCGCGCGGCGCGCAGATCGTGCGCTTCGCCTCCAACCACGACACGAACCGCATTGCCTCATCCGTACAGGGTGATCCGGCGCGCATGCGGCTGGCCGCGGCCGTCTCCATCCTCACGCCGGGCATCCCGATCATCTACTACGGCGAGGAGATCGGCATGCGCGGCGTGAAAGGGCCAGGGCCGATCTACGACGAGTTTCGCCGCGAGCCGATGGACTGGTACGCCGGCGAGTCCGGCCCAGGCATGACCACCTGGTTTAGGCCGGCCAACCGCAACAATCGCCCTAACGACGGCATCTCGGTCGAAGAGCAGGACGGCGACCTCAATTCGCTGCTGAACTATTACCGCGCCTTGATCCGGCTGCGCAATGAGCGGGCAGCCTTGCGCAGCGCCGACTTCCGCATGATGGATGCCGTGCCCAACTGCCCGACCTGCATGGGCCTTTGGCGCTGGGCCGGCGATGAGGTGATCGCGATGATTTTCAACTTCGGGGGACAGGCGCAGCGGACGACGCTTGATCCCGCAGCGTCGCCGGCGCCCATCGGCGCGCAGGAGCAATTCCTGCTGGGTGAGCCACAACCGCTCGACGCGCTGGAGATCGGGCCGTGGGGAACGCTTGTGATAAGCTGGCGGTGAGTCGTGGTCGAGCCGCTTCAACTCATCCCCGAATACCACCCGCGCGTGTGGGGCGGCCAGCGCCTGAAGCCTGACGCCGACCAGCCCATCGGCGAGGCATGGATCGTGCACGAGCACAACCGGATCGCCGGCGGGCGCTATGCCGGACGCACGCTGGCCGAGCTGACCGCCGAGCTGGGCGTCGCGCTGCTCGGCGAAGCCGTCGTTGCCCACACCGGTAAGCGCTTCCCCCTGCTTATCAAGCTGCTCGATTGCAACGACTGGCTTTCGATCCAGGTACACCCCAACGACGCGCAGGCCATCGCGTTGGAAGGGCCGGGACGCTTTGGCAAGACCGAGGCCTGGCACGTCTTGGAAGCCGACCCAAAGGCGCAATTAATCGTCGGCGTGAAACCGGGCGTTAAGCCCGAGGCGCTCCAGCAGGCGATTCGCGAAGGCCGCGTGCTCGCGTTGGTTCAGCGCCACGCCGCGCGCGCCGGCGACACCATCTTCATGCCTGCCGGCACGTTGCATGCGTTAGGGCCTGGGCTGCTGATCTACGAGGTGCAGCAAACGTCCGACATCACCTACCGCGTGTGGGACTGGAACCGGCCGGCCAGCGCCGGCCGCGCGCTGCACATTGAGCAATCGCTGGCCGTGACCGATCCCGGCGCCACCGGCCAGGTGCACCCTCTGCGACCGATGCTGGATACCGACGCGCAACAGCTCGTCGCATGCCCCTACTTCACGCTCGACTTGCTCGCGTCCGAAGTTGAGACGCTTGCGCTCGACACACAAGGGCAGAGCTTCCATGCGCTCACCGTGATCGCCGGCCGCGTCGTCGTCGAAAGCGAGACGGGCGATGTGACGCTTGACCGCTTCGAGAGCGTGATCGTGCCGGCAGCCAACCGGCTGTATCAGGTGCGTCCGCTCACGCCGGCGCGCGTGCTGAAGGCCAGCGCGCAGTAGGGCGCAGCAGCGTGGCGCGTAGTCAGATGGGTTCTGCGGCTTACTCTTTGACCCGTTCGATGTATTCGCCGGTGCGCGTATCTATCTTGAGCGAGTCGCCCTCTTTGACGAAGCTGGGCGCTTGAATCACAGCGCCGGTCTCCAGCGTGACGTTCTTCAATACGTTGGTCGCCGTGTCGCCGCGCACGGCCACATCGGCCTGCACCACTTTCAACGTGACGAAGGTGGGCAGCTCCACGCCGGCGATGTGCGAGCCATCGAGCACGAGCAAGCTCACGGTATCGTTCTCGCGCATGAACTGGGCGACGTCGCCCACCATGTCTTCATCCAGCGCGATCTGGTCGAAGGTCTCGACATCCATGAAATGATACGTATTGCCGTCCTTGTAGAGGAACTGGGCCGGGCGAACTTCAGATTGCACAACGTCAATGTCGCTGCCGGCGCGCACGCGGTCTTCGATCACCTTGCCGTTGTTGATGTTCTTCAGCTTCATGCGCACCATGGCGCGCCAGTTGCCGGGCGCGATGTGTTGATACTCCAGGACGCGCCACACGTCGCCGTTGTAGCGGATGAGCATACCCCTGCGAAGGTCAGATGTCGTTGCCATGATTCACCTGCAAAATCAACCCTCCCGGGAAATTATGCCAGGAGGGCACAACGATCTCGTTGTGCTGCGCGTCGGCAGCAGGTCAACATTTTACATGGGAAGAATGCCGATAGCGCGGACGCTCGAAGCGATAAGCAATCGTGCCCGTCGCAGTAAGATTCGGTGGGTATGCTGCAACGCACCTTTCTGGCGCTCTCGCGCGCCGGCTGGGCGCAGGGCCTGATCACGCAAATGCCGGTTTCGCGACAGATGGCGCGGCGGTTCGTCTCCGGCGAGACCATCGGCGCCGCTACAGCCGCTGCGCGCGCGCTGAACGCAAAGGGGCTATTCGCGACGCTCGACTTCCTGGGCGAGAGCGTGACGAACGAAGCAGAAGCCCGGCGCGCTGCAGACGAATACCTGCGCGCGCTGGATGAGATTGCCGCCGGCGGGGTGCGCGCGAATGTATCGCTCAAGCTGACGCAGTTCGGGTTAGACCTGGACTACGACTTCTGCTTGCGGAATGTGCGTCGCGTGGCGACGCATGCCCGGTCCTGCGGCAACTTCGTGCGCGTGGACATGGAAGGCACGCCGCACACCGATCGCACGCTGGCGCTCGTGCGCGCGCTGCATGATGAGTTCGGCAACATCGGCGCCGTGATCCAGGCATACCTGTATCGCAGCGAGGCCGATTTGATCGCGCTGGCCGACGCCGGCATCCGCATCCGGCTGTGCAAAGGCGCCTATCAGGAGCCGCCAGACAAAGCCTACCCTAACAAGGCCGACGTGGACGCCAACTACATCAAGCTGGCGCAGTTATTGCTGGATCGGTCGGCCAACGCCAAGCGCAGCGACGACGGGCGCATACCGCCCCTAGCTGCGCTGGCTACGCATGATGAGAAGATGATCGCTGCGGCGCAAGCCTACGCCGAAGCGCATCACATCCCGCGCGACCGATTTGAATTTCAAATGCTCTACGGCGTGCGGCGCGAGCTTCAAGAACGGCTCGCGGCCGAGGGCTACGCCGTCCGAATCTATGTGCCGTACGGGACGCATTGGTATCCCTATTTCATGCGGCGGTTGGCCGAACGGCCGGCCAACGTGTGGTTCTTCGTGAGGAGCACGTTCGCAAAGTAGGGCCATCCCGGCCGCGCATCGCCGGTGGCGGCCTCGGTCACCTCGATCTGCACCGTCGTGGGGATCACGCTCTGCACGGCGACGCCCTCCGGCGCGATGACTTTAGGCGTGAGTTGATGCACGCCAACGCCCAGGCCGGTCGCATCCACCTCGACCCGCACCGAATCCTGGGTCAGGCTATTCAGCGTAGGTTGCGGCCCGGCCAATACGATGTCCACCGTCAGAGGCGACACTTTCGCTCTCAGCGTTTCCGTGATGCCGATGACGATCGGGCGGCGGGACACGGTTAACGCGCCTTGCTGCGGCTCGATCCGCACCCGCACGAGCACGGTCATATTGTCGGCAATCGGTGAGACGTTCGGCGGCACGTTCAACCCCACGCGCTGCTCCACATCCTGCGTCGCGCCGGCGACCGACACCTCCAGCGTGTCAATGAAGCCGGGCAGTTGCTGGATGGCGTCGCGCGGCCCGAAGACGGTCACTACCTGTGGCGAAGCCGAAATGCTGGTGATCGCATAGCCTTCCGCCGGTTGGCCGGTGGGCCGCACGCGCACGGCGAGATCCTTGAAGTTGCTGCGCTGTTCCATCGGCACGCGGACAGCGGCGATGCTGGGGGTGATGCCCACATTCGGCACAAGGTCGTTGTCTCTGTCGCGCGCAATCAGCCGGACGGTCTGCTGCACCGAGGAGCGCGCGCCTTCCACGTTGATCACGGCATCCACGCTGGCCACGCGCGAGACGAGTTGTTGCGTGCCGGTGACGATTGCCCGAGCCGGTTCGACGCTGGGCAACTGCGCCTGGTAACCAATCGCCGGCGCGCCCTCTACGATGACGCGGATTGGGACGCTGGCTTCGGTGATCTGTTCGATGGTGATGCTGGCGGTGAGCGGTCGGGAGGACAACAACATCGAGGGCGCCGCCTTGATCGTCGGCTCAAGTTTGACGACGTGTTGGCCCACGCCAAGTTGCGAGAGATCCACCGGCACCTGCACGCCGCTGGCGCCGAGCGCCTCGAACGTGCTCTGGGGCGCGCGTATGCGCACCGTCACCGTAGGCGGCAGCGTGCTGGCGGAGATGGTCTGATCGGCCGCCGGCGGAGAGACGATGACCACCGGCGCTGCAAGCGTGTTCTCCACAATCGGGTCTTGTTGCAAGGAACCCACCCCCCACACGAATACGGCCAGCAGCACCGCCAGGATCATCAGACTGACGTTGTTCGTCAACCAGCGCGCCATCATTGGGGATTATAGGCAGGCCGGACATGGCGAGATGGCGTCTCGCCCGCGGATGCGCGCCGGTTGTGAGCCGGACATGCCGTCCTACAGCGCCTCAAAGTCGCAGGCAACGCCAAGCAAATAGTCAAAGATGGATAGAATATCTGTTCTAGGGCGGCGATTTGCGGCCGCTGCGAAACCTGAAGCACGCAAATTCAAGCATCATGGCGAAAGAAAACCTCTCTCCTGTCTGGGCGCGCGCTTTTGATATCCACATTGATCACGGCGAGGGCATCTACCTGTATGACAAGAGCGGCCGGCGCTATATGGACTTCACCTGCGGCATCGGCGTGACCAACACCGGCCATGCTCACCCGCGCATCGTACGGGCGATCCAGGAACAGGCGGCTAAGCTCCTGCACGGCCAAATCGGCATCGGCATCGGCGACAAAGTGCTCGAGCTGACCGACGAGCTGGCGAGCATCTGCCCGCCGCCGATAGACACGTTCTTTTTCAGCAACAGCGGCGCCGAGGCGGTTGAAGCGGCGGTCAAGCTGGCCAAACAGGCGACCGGCCGCACGAACGTCATTGTCTTTGAAGGCTCCTTCCACGGCCGCACGCACCTGACGATGGCCATGACGATGAGCAAGACCGGCTACCGACTCAAGTATCAGCCGCTGCCCGCCGGCGTCTTCGCTGCGCCCTATGCGCACTGCTATCACTGCCCGGTAGCCAAGCGCACGATGAGCGCGGCGCAGCGCGCGGCGCTGAGCGCAAGCTGCCCGGACGACGGCGCATGCTGCGGCTACGCGCCCGACGCCGTGCGCTTCTTGCTGAAGACGCAGACGGCGCCGCAGGAGACCGCGGCGATTGTCGTCGAGCCGGTGCTGGGTGAGGGCGGCTATGTGGTGCCGCCGGCGTCGTTCCTGCGTGCGCTGCGGCAAATTTGCGACGAACATGGCATCCTGCTCATCTTCGACGAGGTGCAGACCGGCTTTGGGCGCACCGGCAAGTTTTTCGCGCTGGAGCACTTCGGCGTGACGCCCGATATCCTCGTCATGGCCAAGGGGCTGGCATCGGGCATGCCGCTGAGCTGCGTCGCGTCGCGGCGCGAGATCATGGCCCGCTGGTCGCCAGGTTCGCACGGCGGCACCTACGGGCCGAACCTGGTGTCGGCTGCTGCCGCCGTCGAAACCATCCGCGTGATGAAGACAGAGAAGCTGCCGGAGAACAGCCTGGCGCGCGGCGACCAGTTGATGCGCGGCCTGCGCGCGCTGCAAAAAGACTTCCCGATCATCGGCGATGTGCGCGGCCTGGGGTGTATGGTCGCCACCGAGTTCGTGGACGCCGACACAGGCGAGCCGAACAAGCCGATCACGCAGCAGATCGTGAAGCACTGCGCCGATCACAACCTGCTCCTGTTGACGTGCGGCTCGTATGAGAACGTGATTCGCTGGATCCCGCCGCTGGTCGTGAACGAACCGCAAATCGAGGAGGCGTTGCAAATCTTCGCTGCTGCGCTCGACCAAGTAACATGATCGCATCCGAGAGGAGACGCCCAGCTTTGAATCATCGGCGTCGCTGCTTTTGCGTTTGATAGTCCGATGTTGACCGAACTGCGCGTGCGCGATTTCGCGATCATCGAGGCGCTCGACATCGAGTTTGCGCCGGGGCTGAACGTGCTCACCGGCGAGACCGGCGCCGGCAAGTCCATCATTGTGGATTGCATCGCGCTGCTGCTGGGCGACCGCGCCGAGGCGAACATGGTGCGCGCCGGCGCGCCGGCGGCCTGGGTCGAGGGCGTCTTCTTGTGTGACGGCGCAGCGCGCGCGCAGGTGGAGGCGACGCTGGCCGAACATGGCCTCGAATGCGACGAACCCGGCCAACTGACGCTGGCCCGTGAGGTGCGCGCCAACGGTCGCTCGATCGCCCGGGTGAACGGACGGGCGGCGAGTCAGCACGCGCTGCGCGCGCTGGGCGAATTGCTGGTGGACGTGCACGGCCAAAGCGAGCACCTCTCGCTGCTGCGGGTGAAGGAACATGTGAACCTGCTCGACCGCTACGCCGGCGTGTGGGCGCTGCGCCAGCGCGTTGCGGCCAAAGTTGGCGAGTTGCGCGCCGCGCGCCATCGGCTGGATGAGCTGCAACACAGCGAGCGCGAGCGCGCCCGGCGCGTGGACATGCTCAAGTTCCAAATCGAAGAAATTCGCGCCGCCCGCCTTAAACCCGGCGAAGAAGCAGCGCTGTTGGAGGAGCACACCCGATTAGCCAACGCCGAGGCGCTGGCTGCCTACGCTGACGAAGCGCACGCGGCGCTCTACGAGTCCGCCCGCGGCGCACCGGCCGCGCTCGACTTGATCGCCCAGGCCACGCGCGCCATCGTCAACCTGACGCGCTTCGACAGCCGGTTCGAGGAATACCATCAATCGCTCGCGGAGGCGAACGCCATCATCGCCGAAGTCGCGCGCACGCTGCGCGACTATCGCGACGCGATCGAGTTCAACCCGCAGCGGCTGCAAAAAGTCGAGGATCGGCTCGAGCTGATCAAAAAGCTCAAGCGCAAGTATGGCGAGACGGTCGAGGCGGTGATCGCCTTCGCCGAGCAGGCCGAAACTGAACTGAACCAGATCGAGCGCAGCGCAGAACACATCGAGGCCCTCCAACAGCAGGCCCAACAACTGACGCGGGAAATTGCCGAGCTCAGCGGCGAGCTCTCCCGCGCGCGACAAGAGGCGGCGGCGCGCCTCGCCCAGGGCGTCGAGGCGGAGTTGCAAGACCTGCGCATGGGCGGCGCGCGTTTCGCCGTGCAGATCACGCCGCAAGAGCCGGACGCCACCGGCGCCGACCACGTCGAGTTCATGATCGCGCCGAACGTGGGCGAGGGGCTGAAGCCGCTGGCGAAGGTCGCCTCAGGGGGCGAAACGGCGCGCCTGATGTTGGCGCTGAAGGCGACGCTTTCGTTGGCCGACAGCACGCCGACGCTGATCTTCGACGAGATTGACCAAGGCATCGGCGGGCGCGTCGGCACGGTCGTTGGACAAAAGCTCTGGCGTCTGGCGCGCGCCCATCAGGTGATCTGCATCACCCACCTACCCCAGCTCGCCAGCTTTGGGGACGCGCACTTCAAAGTTGAGAAAATCCAGCGCGATGGGCGCACAACGACGGCGGTGCGCCCACTCGACCGCAAGGCACGCCTGGAGGAGCTGGCCCAGATGCTGGGCACAACCGGCAAAGCTGGCGCGGCCGGAGCAGCTCAACTGCTCGATGAGGCCGAGCAGTGTAAGGCGACTGTCACAGAAGTGTAAGGCGCATCGCGCGCGACAAACTCACTATGTCGCCCAGGACGCCGCTCGCCGTCACTTCTTGCCCTGCGCCGCGCCCGCTCACGGCCAGGGGATTATCGCTGAAGTAGCGCGTGTGAAAGACGACGATGCTGTCGCTGCTGCGGATGCCGCCTAGCTTGCTCTCCGGCGCAGCGCCCACCAGCCCTACGCGCAGTTTGCCGTCGGCTATCTCGGCGGCATAGCGGAGCTTGCGGCCGCCGGCGGTCAGCTCGGCGGCGCGCTGCTTCATCGGCGCATCGAGCGCATCGGCCTCGCGCAGGAATTCATCTACGCTCAAAGCGTCCATCTCCGGCGGATACAGCGACTCGACGGCGACGTCCCGCATCTCCAAGCGGTAGCCTAACATGCGCGCCAAGATGAGCGCCTTGCGCGCAGCGTCCAGGCCGCCCAGGTCTTGGCGCGGATCGGGTTCGGTATAGCCCTTCGCCTTTGCGTCGCGCACGGCCTGACCGAACGGCACGCCGGCCTCCAGTTGAGACGAAAGGAAGCCCAGCGTGCCGCTGAGCGAGCCTTCGATGCGCAAGATGTCGTCGCCGCTGTCGAGCAGCGTGTTCAGCGTGCTGATGACGGGCAGCGCCGCGCCGCAGGTCGTCTCCCAACGCGCGCGCGCGTCGGCGATGGCGTCCCACCAGCGCAGGTCGCCGGCCAGTGGGAGCTTGTTCGCCAGCACCACGCCCATACCACGCGCCTTCGCCTCCATCAGCCAGGGCACGGTAGCGACGGTCGCCGTCGTATCAACCACGATGGTGTGCGAAGGGAGGGAGTCCAGGATCAGCGGCTGCGGGTCGTCGGCGAGGCGTTCGCCGCGCCCCTTGCGTTCGAGCAGATCGTGGATCGCCGCGTCGGGCAAGCCGGACGGCGCAACAACAGACGAAGTGCTGTCCGCAATGCCGACAATCACGAGGCGCAGGCGGTTGCGCTGAGCGTGGCGAGCGCGCGCGGCGAGGATTTGCCGAGCCAGCGCGCGCCCCACGCCGCCGAAACCCAGCAAGAACACAGGTTGGGGGTACAGGTCATTCATCCTACGAAGGCGTGAGTATAATAGCGAGTGTCAACGTCACGAAAAGAGCGATGTCTGACCCCAACAACCACCTCCACGCATGAGCGCCTGTTCGCATCGCGGGGCGATGCGCCTGCGGCGACTTCCTCTCGCGCGACTGAATCTCCTCCCTATCACTGAACGCTTACGGCGCGCCGCGCGCGCTACGTTACGACTTTCATTTAACAATGTCAGCTAAACCTCTGAAGTGGGTACCCATCGGCGGGCTCGGCGAAGTGGGTAAGAACATGATGATGTTCGAGTATGGCGAGGACATCCTGCTCATAGACGCCGGCATCATGTTCCCCGAGTCCGACATGCTCGGCGTAGACGCCGTGATTCCGGACTACGGTTTTCTAAAGGAGAAACGCGGGCGGGTGCGCGCGCTCATCGTCACGCACGGCCATGAGGATCACACCGGCGCAATTGCTCACGTCGTCCGCGACTTTCCCGGCGTGCCGATCTACACCTTGCCGCTCACGCGCGGCTTGCTCGAAGTCAAACTGAAGGATGCCAAACTGCTCAACCAGACGAAGATTCACACCGTTGCCGCCGATGACGAAATTGCCATCGGGCCGTTCAAGGTGGAGTTCTTCCGCATGTGCCATAGCATCCCCGACAACGTGGGGTTAGGCATCACCACGCCGGCGGGATTGGTGGTGCACAGCGGCGACTTCAAGTTCGACCACACGCCGGTGGACGGCAAGCCATCGAACTTCGCCAAACTGGCCGAGTTCGCCGGGCGCAACGTGCTGGCGCTGTTCGCGGATAGCACCAACGCCGAGATCACCGGCACTACGCCCAGCGAGCGCGCCATCGAGCCGACGTTTGAGCATATCTTCCGCGATGCGGAAGGCCGCGTGATTGTGGCCACCTTCGCCTCGCTGGTCTCGCGCGTGCAACAGGTGGTGAACGTGTGCGACATCTACGGTCGCAAGCTCGCCCTGGCCGGCGCCAGCATGATCGAGAACGTCAAAATGGCCCAGAAGATGGGCTACCTGGAGATCCCCGACGGCATGCTGATCCGGCTGGAGGAAGCCAACAAGATGAAGCCCGACAAAGTCGCCATCATGGCCACCGGCACGCAAGGCGAACCGAGCGCGGTGCTCGGTCGAATGGCGGTGGGCAAACATCCGGTCCTCAACGTCATGCCTGGCGATACGATCGTCATGTCGGCGCACCCGATCCCCGGCAACGAGGAATACATCCACCGCATCATCAACCGCTTGTTTCAAAAGGGCGCGGAGGTGCTCTACGATCCGGTCGCCAAGGTGCACGTCTCCGGCCATGCCAGCCAGGAAGAGCAGAAGCTATTGATGAGCTTGATCCGCCCCAAGTATTTCATCCCCGTGCATGGCGAGCTGCGCATGTTGAAGGCGCATGCGCGCCTGGCGCACGAGTTGGGCATCCCACCCGATCGCACCTTCGTGGTCGAGAACGGCACGCCGATCGAGTTCAACAACGGCGAGGCGCGACAACTGGATCGCATCCCAGGCGGCTATGTGTTCGTGGACGGCAGCGGCGTAGGCGACATCGGCAAAGCGGTCATCCGCGACCGCGAGGCGCTGGCGCGCGACGGCTTCGTCATCGCCGTGATCCGGCGCGACGCGGAAGGCCGGCTGGCCGAGAAGCCGGAGATCATCACCCGCGGCTTCGTCTACATGAAAGACTCCGAGCCGCTCTTGCAGAGCATGTCCCAGGCCGTCGCCACGGCGCTGCGCGACATCACCGGCGCGACCAGCGAAGGCGCGATCCGCGAACGGGCAACTGATGCGCTCAACCGGCTGATCTACAGCGAGACCAAGCGCCGGCCGATGATCGTCGCCGTCGTTGCTTGAACGCAGACAAGCCTCTATTCTTCCGCGCTCATGCCTTGGGGGAAGAGAACCACGCCGAGGCCGTTGCGGATGATCAGGTAACGCGGCCGGGATGGGTTCGGCTCGATCTTGCGGCGCACGCGGTAGACCAGCTCGTGTAAGCTGTCTCTGTGGCGCCGGGCGCCCCATACGGCCTGAATCACCGCGTCGTAATCGCACACGTCGTTGGCGCGTTGCATGAGATACTTCATCAGGCGGTACTCGGTGCGCGAGAGGAAGGCGGGCAGCCGCTTGCCGTCGCGCCACACCGCCGCGCTGGGACTGATCCACAAGCCGACCTGCGTAGCCGGCAACTCAGCCGGTTGGGCTGACGGCGCAGCGCGCAGCGCGACGTCAGCCGCATCCTCCGCCTGCATGGTGTCGCTAAGATGGCGAAACACAACGTCGAACGAATCGCCGATCCGGATACAGTCGCCGCTTGCCAGCTTGACCCTTTCCTTATGCAGCAGCCGGCCGTTCACCGTCGTGCCGTTGCGGCTGTAATCCTCTATGAACCACGCGCCATCCTCGAACACCAGGCGGGCATGTTCGCGCGAAGCGCGCAAGTCATCGGGGGGAAGCTGGATGTCATGCGGGTCAAGCGCGCCACGACCGATGCGCACGACGGGAGCGCGCAGGCTGTAGCGCTCATTAGACCGCGTATTCGATTGCAACAGCGCCGCTTGTAACGACGGAACGTGATTTGACGGCACGCTCATGCGCCTTAATTCTACGTACTTTCTAAGTTTGTGTGAAGCATCCCGGCTGTGCTATAACCCTTCTATGCAGCAAGCTGACATTCTGCTCACCGGCGGGATCGTCATCACCATGGACGAGGCCTGCCATCAATACCCAAACGGCGCCGTCGCCATTCGCGGCGATACGATCGTCGCCGTCGGCGACGCCGATGCGATCGCAGCCGCCTACACCGCCAGCGAAGTGGTTGACTGCTCAGGCTGCTGCATCATGCCCGGCCTGATCAACTGTCACACCCACACGCCGATGACGCTGCTGCGCGGACTGGCCGACGACCTGCGGCTGGATGTATGGCTGTATGGCTACATGCTGCCGGTCGAACGCAAGTTCGTCTCACCGGATTTTGTGGCGCTGGGCGCGCGTCTGGCCTGCGCCGAGATGATCCGCAGCGGGGTGACCTGCGTGAACGACATGTACTACTTCGAGGAGACCATCGCGCAAACCATCGCCGAGGTCGGCCTGCGGGCGCTGTGTTCGCAGACCATCATGCAGTTCCCCACGCCCGACGCATCCAGCGCGGACGAGAGTTTGGAGTTCACCGAAGCGTTCATCCGCAAGTGGAAGGGGCATCCGCTGATCACGCCGGTGATCGCGCCGCACGCGCCCTATACCTGCAGCGGCCCGCTCATGCGCGCCTGCGCCGAGATCGCCATCCGACACGACGTGCCGTTGCACATCCATATCAGTGAGACCTTCCAAGAAGTAGAAGACAGCCGGCGCGAACACGGCATGCCGGTAGTCAACTGGGTCAAGAAGAACGGCGTGCTGGAGGCCAAGGTGATCGCCGCGCACTGCGTGGCGATAGACGCCGGCGAGATGCGCACGCTGCGCAACGCCGGCGCAACGGTAGCGCACAATCCCTCGGCCAACCTCAAGCTGGCCAGCGGCATCGCCAACGTCGCCCAGATGCTGAAGACCGGCCTCAACGTCGGGATCGGCACCGACGGCCCGGCCAGCAACAACGACCTCGACCACTTCGAGGAAATGCGGCTGGCGGCGTTGCTAGCCAAAGGCAGCACACGCGATCCGGTCGCCGTGCCGGCGCGCGCGGCGATGCTGATGGCGACGCGCATGGGCGCACAGGCGCTGCACATCGGCCATATCACCGGCTCACTCGAAGTCGGCAAGCGCGCCGATGTCATTGTGCTGGAGCTGCGCCGGCTGCACAGCACGCCGCAGTATTCCAGCATCGCAGCCGGCAGCGACGCCATCTACACGCAGATCGTGTATTCCAGCAAAGCCAGCGATGTGCGCGATGTGTTCGTGAACGGCAAGCCGCTGATGCGCAATCGCGCGCTGCTCACCCTGGACGAGGCCGCGATCGAAGCGGAAGCCAACCGGCTGGCGCAACAGATCCACACTTTCCTCATGGCGCGCGAAAGCGATGTGTTGCGCAAGCTCGCGGCGATCGGCGGCGTGCAGCAAGAAGAATCGTTCGAGGTGCAGGTGAAAGCCCGCATCGGCGACCCTCAGCCGATCATCGAGGTAATCAACAGCAGCGAGATCAACGTGGTGCGCCATGTGCACTACCGCCAATACGACACTTACTTTTTCTTCGCGGACGAGCCGTCGCGCCTGCGCTATCGCGAAGACGAGCGCCTAGACGCGCACGGCAACGTGGTCGGCAGCCGGTACCGCCTGACGCTGGTGAGCGGCCAGAGCGAGCGCGAATACCCGCATTCCATCCTGCTCAGCCGGGTGCGCTTCATGTCGCCGGCCGATCGCAGCCTGCGCTTCTATCGCGAGTACTTCAAGCCGGCGCGCGAGGTGCAAGTTGAGAAGGATCGCCTGCGCTGGGAGGTGTTCTACGACGACGAGGAACTGTTCATCAACATAGACCGCATGGTCAATCCGGCGCGCGACGGTCACTTCCTAGAGATCAAAAGCCGCACCTGGAGCAAACGCGATGCCGAACGCAAAGCCGCTGTGATCGGCAAGCTGCTGGCGCGATTCGGCGTGAGCGATGATGCCGTGCTGCGGCAGGAATACGTGCAGATTGCGCAGGCATGACTATCCGGGCGCGGCTATGATGGGGGGCGTAGTTTTGTAGTTGCAAAGGAGGTTCGATGGCCAAGCTCAACGAGGCGCAGATTCAAGAACGGTTGGCGCAAGCCGAAGGCTGGCGCTTGAACGAGGCCGGCGAGATCACCAAGACCTATACCTTCAGCGGCTTTCCGCAGTCGCTCATGTTCACCACTGCCGTGGGCGTGCTGGCCGAAGCGGCGCAGCACCACCCCGACATCACCATCAAGTGGAACAAGGTGACGCTGGCGCTGACCACGCATGACGCCGGCGGCCTGACCGACAAGGATTTTGACCTGGCCCGGCAGATTGACGCGCTGCCGCATTGAGCGCATGCCATCGGGTAGGCGAAGGCAGTGCCTTCGCCTACCCGACCTGTCCGCCTGTTCAAACGCCCGCGCGGCGCTGCTAATACGACTTCCCGATCAGCGCGCGCTCGCGCACCTTGCTGCCGCTGACCACGCAGGCCCATTCGCCTTCTGGCTGATCGAGCGGGAAGTTTAAGCTCTTGGCCGTCAGCTCCTCGCGGATGCGCTCGTCGTTCCTCGGGTTGTCCTCCAGCGGCGCGAGCGCCCAGCCATCTTGCACGGCCTCCTTCACCTCGTCCCAGGTAAAGCACTCGCGGATGTTGCTGTTTTGGAACGCCTCCGCTTGCTGAAGCAGCGAGGCGTGGATCTCCGGCAACAGGGCATGGATGCGCTCGGCCAGGCCATCCTGCGATACGAACGCCTTGCCGGCCTTGCCGGGCATGTCGCGCCGGGCCAGCGCCACGCTGTGATTCGCCACGTCCTTCGGGCCGATCTCCACGCGCACCGGCACGCCGCGCATCTCCCAATCGTTGAACTTGAAGCCCGGCGTCTCGTCGCGGTCGTCCAGCTTCACGCGCAGCCCCGATGCCTTGAGCGACTTGTGAAGTTGATCTGCGACGCGCATGACCTGCGACTTCTCCGCATCGTTCTTGAAGATCGGCACGATCACGACCTGAATCGGCGCGATCTTCGGCGGCAGGCGCAAGCCCTGGTCGTCGCCGTGCACCATGATCACCGCGCCGAGCAAGCGCCAGCTCAGGCCCCATGAGGTCGTCCAGCAATACTTCTCAGTGTTGTCGCGGTCCAGGTATTTGATCTCGAACGCCCGGGCGAAGTTCTGGCCGAGGTCGTGGCTGGTGCAGCTCTGCAGCGAACGCTTGTCGCCCATCATGCTTTCGACGGAGAAGGTGTTGATCGCGCCGGCGAAGCGCTCGTTGATGCTCTTGCGCCCACGGAAGCCAGGCAGCGCGCAGTCCTCGCGCATGTGGTCGTAATACACGTTGAGCATGCGCAGCACTTCTTCCAGCGCCTCTTCGTGGGTGGCATGCGCGGTGTGCCCCTCTTGCCAGTAGAACTCCATGGTGCGCAAGAAGGGCTTGGTGCGCTTCTCCCAGCGCACCACGCTGTTCCAACAGTTGATCAGCACCGGCAGGTCGCGGTAGCTTTTGATCCACTGCGAATAGGAGTAGCCGATGATCGTCTCGCTGGTGGGCCGCACGACGAGCGGCTCCTCCAGCGCTTCGCCGCCGCCGTGGGTGACCACAGCCAGCTCCGGCGCGAACCCTTCAACGTGATGCGCTTCTTTCTGCAAGAAGCTCATCGGGATGAACAGCGGAAAGGCAGCGTTGACGTGGCCGGTGTCTTTGAAGCGCTTGTCCAAATAGTCGCGCATGTACTCGTAGATCGTCCAGCCATAGGGCTTGACGACGATGCAGCCGCGCACCGGCGCGTAGTCGGCCAGGTCCGCTTCGCGGATGACATCCAAATACCATTCGGAAAAGTCTTGAGAGCGAGGGGTGATCTTTGCCATTTTGTGTTGACGACTGCTAAAGCGACGTAAGAAGAGTGGACGTCCGCCGAGCAGGAATGCCAGAGTCAGACAGCAGGCGAGGCCGGGAATCGGACGGCCGGTGTCACTGAACTGTCCATGTGATCCGCGGGGGATTATAGCCGTCACACAGTCGTCGGATCGAGCGCGTCGCGCAGCCCATCACCCAGCCAGTTGAAGCGGTTTGCATCGCGCTCAGGATGCGCTCGATTCTAGCCCGCTATACTTGCCAGCGCATGTCCATCCCGCCGCCCCCGAATTGGCAGTCGCTCGCGGATGACGTTGTGCGCTATTTGCGCGACCTGATCCGGCTGGACACCTCGAACCCGCCAGGCAACGAAATGCTCGCCGCCGAGTATCTCGCGCGCGTCCTGCGCGCGGCGGGCATCGAGCCTATCGTCATCGAGACTGCGCCGAGACGGGGCAACGTGATCGCGCGCCTGAAGGGCGACGGCAGCGCCGCACCGCTGTTGCTCTATTCGCACACCGACGTGGTTCCGGTGGAGCGCGAACGCTGGACGATGGACCCCTTCGGCGGCGAGGTCAAGGATGGCTTCGTGTATGGCCGTGGTGCGCTCGATATGAAAGGCATCACCGCCATGCAGTTAGCCGTGTTCCTCACGGCCGCGCAGGCATGTCGGCGGGGAGAGTTGGCCCTGCGACGCGACTTGATTCTGGCGGCCACCGCCGACGAGGAGGCGGATACCAACCAGGGAATCGGCGTCCTGGTCGAGAAGCACCCGGATTTGCTGCGGGCCGAATACGCGCTGAGCGAGTTCGGCGGATACAGCCTGCGCCTCGGCAGCCATTGCTTCTACCCGATCCAGACGGCGGAGAAGGGCAACGTGTGGATGCGCATGGTCGCGCGCGGCCGGCCCGGACATGCCAGCATCCCGCAGGCGGATAACGCCGTGTCGCATCTCGCGCGCGCCCTGGAAAGGCTAGCGCGTGTGCGGCTGCCGACGCGCATCACCGCCACATCGCGCGCATTCATCGCCGGCCTGGCCGAAGGCATCGGCGGCGCGCAGGGCGTCGCCTTGCGCGCCTGGCTGGACATGGATGCGCTGCGCGAGGTGCCATTGCACCGCCTCGTGGGCGACCCCAGCCTGGCCGCAGAACTCTACGCCATCACACACGATACGGTTGTGCCCACGGGCCTGCGCGCCGGCTACAAAACCAACGTCGTGCCTTCATCCGCCGAAGCCACCCTGGACTGCCGCACCCTGCCCGGCTCCACGCCCGACGCACTGATCGAGGCGCTGCGTCAATCGCTGGGCAGCGAATTGCCGATCGAGTTTCAAGTGGACAGCAGCGGCGACGCCCTCGAGTTCCCCTTCGACACACCGCTTTTCAAGTTGATCGAACGCGCGCTGAAACAGCACGACCCACAGGGCATCCCACTGCCCTACATGATGACAGGCGCGACCGACGCCAAGCACGTCGCTAAGCTCGGCGCGATCTGCTACGGCTTCTCGCCGATGCAGTTCGCGCCGGGCGAGAGTTTCTTCGAGATGGTGCACGGCCACGACGAGCGCGTGGCCATCTCTGCGCTGGCCTGGGGCGTGCGAGTGCTCTACGAAGTGGTGCGCGATTTCTGCGCCACTCCATAGATACCTTCCGAAACGATCACCAGCGACTCGGGTTGGCCAACAAGCTGCGCAGCCGTCTCAACGGGATCCGGCACTCCTGCGGCCCGGCCGCGTAGGGCGCGACTTGATACACGTCGAACGTAATCACCAAGTTCCTGCGCCCGACGTTCCAATTCGCATAGTTCTCCGGCCTAGGCGCGGCGCCTTCGGGGAAGATAAGCACGTCCTTTCGTCGCAGCGCTTCCACGCAGTAGGCCGAGATTGCGCCGAGATAGTCCGCGCCGGGACGGAACAAGTCGGCCAGGTCGAGGTTGCGGCCCGTGCGCGGATCGAAGTTGATCACGCGGGTGAACGAGGTCGGATGCGCCGCGCCCGCCATGTACACGCCGTAGGTGGAGCGAATGCTGACGAAGTCGCGCGTGGCGCGGAAGGCCTCCCACTGCGCCGAGAGTGTGCTGGTTGGCGCGGCCGCCTGTGTGACGACGCCCATCGCAGCGACCTCGGCCTTGAAGTTGGCGATGACTTCGCGCGCCTGGGCCTCGCTGAGGACATTGAAGGGCAACCATGCGTCTGCCGGCCGGTTCACCGCTGCATATCGCACGTCTATCACGTATCCGGCAGCGGCATCATCCTCCTGGATACGTCGCGTCGCCAGCCGGGGCGTTGGAATGCTTCGCGCTGAGCGTGGGGTGGGGGTAAGCGTGGGCTTCGGCGTCTGCGTGAACGACGGTGTAGGGTTGCCGGCCGGCGGGGTGGGCGTGGGCGAGTTGCCCTGCGCGCGCTGTGGTCACGGGCGACGCGCTGACCACGAGCGCAGCGACAATCGCGCAGAGGCTGAATCCCCTGAGCGAAGCCAGTATCGAGCGTGAATCGGTATTCATGGCGTCGGGATTTCCTTTCAATAGATGGGCCTGCAGACGGGTTTGTGTGGCATGGAGATTCTACGTCGGGCGATGCGCATCCTCATTGCGGTCAACTGTCCAATGCGGCAGCCGGCCTGCCTACCCGAGCAAGGGCAAACCCAGCAGAAAGGCAGGCCCAACGTGTTCGACCTTGCGCGCTGCCAGGGCGGTTGCGCGCGAAGCGGCGGCAACCGGGTCTTCGCCGCGCGCCAGGCCGGCCAGCGTCGCGCCGCAGAAGGTGTCGCCGGCGCCGGTCGGGTCAAGTTCGTCCGCCGGATCGGCGGGGAGCGGCGTGGCCTGGTCTCCGGCGATCACGATCGCGCCGCGCCGGTCAAAGGTGATGAACAGCAGGGCGCCCTCGCGGGTGCGCATAGAGACGCGGCCGGCGACCCGCAGCGATCCCCACAAGCCGATCGCCTCGTTCTCGTTCATGAAGAACAGGTCGGCTTGCTCGAAGATGGCGCGCACGGTCGCCGGCTCGTTTTGCACAATGCGGTAGTACGTGCCGGCGCTGATCCGCCGCGCGCCGCGCTCACGGCAAACATGCAAGAAGTCGAGCATCTTGTGCGCCGAGCTGAGCGCAGCGATGTGCACGAATGCGTAACGCGAGAGATCATCGGGCAAATGTTCGGTCGTCAATTGCGACTCTGCGCCCCACGATGCGCTGACCAGAGTCGCCCGACCTTCGCCGTGATGCGCGATCTCCAGGCGCGGCAGCGCGTCCGGCGGAATTTCGGGGCCGATCCAGTTTAGCCGCTCGGCAACCGGCGCCAGCAGAGCAGGGATTGGCCTAGGCCGAGGGCCGAGCAACGTAGCCGTCGCGCCGACGCATCGCGCCGCCAGCGCGGTATAAAGCCCGGCGCCGCCGATGGTCTGATAGGTGCGGCCGCCGATGTGCAGCGTGTCCAGCGAGACGCAGCCGACGACGAAGATGGCGTTGGTCATGATTGAGGCTGCTGACTATACGCGACCGGCGGCGCGTCAGCTTACAATCACACTGTCACACCGTGCCCCAGTCGAAGGCCGACATCCGCCGACGGATCCGCGCGCTGCGCGACGCCGCGCCGGCCGGTCTGCGCGCCGAATGGAGCGCGCGCATCTGCGCGAAGGCGATGGCGTTGCCGGCATACCGGTCCGCGCAGACGATTCACATCTTCCTCTCGTTCCAGAGCGAAGTGGACACCCAGGCCATCATCGCGCATGCGCTGTCATGTGGCAAGCGGGTGGTCGCGCCGGTCTTCGTGAAGGGCAGCGACGAGACGCCATGCGCGCAGATCACGTCGCTCGACCCAAACGCGTTTGACTTCGGCAAATGGGGTCTGCGCGCGCCGAAAGTGCTACAGCCCGTGCCGCCGGACGAAATAGACTTGGTGTTTGCGCCGATGGTGGCATTCGCCTGTCTCACCGCCGGCTGTGACCTTCCTCGGGAGATAAGCAGAGCTAGGATCGCGCGCATCGGCTATGGGATCGGCTTCTACGATCGCTTCCTGAAGCGCGTCCGCGCCGGTACGCCCAAGATCGGCCTGGCGTTTGAGTTGCAACGGGTCGAGGCGATCCCCATAGAGCATTTCGACGTGCTGCTGGACGGCGTCATTACCGAGACCTCTGAATGCCTCCCTAGCCTAGGGTGATGTTTCCCCCGTCGTCACCCGCTGCATCACCGCGCGCCAGAACGCCCAGCAATCGTCCACGTCCTTTTGCGTCTTCGGATCGAGCGGATGCCGGAAGGGCAGCGCTTCCGCGCGCTCGAAGAACTCGGCGATGAGCGCGTCGGCGTCCAACGTCAGCAGCCTGCGATCGCGCACCACGACTTCGCCGTTGACGATGACGTGCCGGACCGAGGCGCCGGTCTCGCAGTGCACGAGCATGCCGTAGGCATCGTTCATCGGCGCAAGCGTCGCCGTGCGCGTGTCCAGCAGGACGATGTCGGCCAACTGTCCGGCGCGCAAGCGCCCCAGCCGGTCGCCCAGCAACATCGCCGCCGCCCCGCCGATCGTCCCGGCCTCGAACGCCTCGCGCGCCGTAATCCACGTCTTGGGATCGTGGTGCTTCAGATTGTGGACGAGCGCAGCCAGCTTGATCGCGTCGAACATGTTCTGGTTGTCGCTGCTGCATGCGCCGTCCACGCCCAGCGCCACGGTGATGCCGCGATCGAGCATCTCGCGCATCGCCATCAGCCCGCTGCCCAGTTTGAGGTTGGCTGCCGGATTGTGCACGGGAATCGCGCCCCGCTCGGCCAGCCGGTCCAGGTCTTCCGCGCTGCGAATCCAGACGCTATGCGGCAGCGTCACTTCAGGCGAGAGCAGGTCTTCGTCGTACAACCAATGAATCACGGTTTTGCCCCGCGCGCGCCGGATGCAGTAGTCTTGCACGCGCGTCTCGACGCAGTGCATGTGCACGCCGGCGCCGTGCTTGCGCGCCAACTCCAGCGACCATTGCAAGCACTCGGTAGTCACCAATTGGCCGGCGGCCGGCCCAAGGAAAGTTTGCAACCGGCCATCGTGTGAGCGGTGCCAGTTGCGCATCCACTCGTCGAACAAATCCAGGTTATCGCGGAGCACGCCGCGGCGATAGTCGTCACGATCGGGCCGATAGCCGCCGTGCGACAAGCCGTAGACGCTGCCGCGCAGGTCATGCCCAAGCGCGTCGGCGGCATCGAGCACGTAGTCGTGATCGTCGTACATCGGCGCCACGGTCGCTCGGATGCCGCTATCGCGGTAGGCCTCCATCGCGGCGTCCAGATACTCACGCTGCCATGGGCCGCCGTGCCACAAGTGGTCGAGCGAGCCGGTCACGCCGCCGAGCAGCATCTCGATCGCGCTCATCGCCGCGCACAGGTAATGGTCGCGTGCGGTGTATTCGCCGCAAGCGCCGTAGAGCCAAACCAACCACGGCTCCAGCGGCATGCGCTCGGTAGCGCCGCGCATGTAGTTCTCCGGCGAGTGCGTGTGCGCGCTGATCAAGCCGGGGATGGCGAGCATGTGGCGGCCATTGATCACCTCCAGGTTGCCGATTGGCGATGCGCGATTCATGATCGCTGCCAGATTGAGGTCGCGCCATGGCGCAATTTCGGAGATGCGGGTGCCTTCGATGAGGATGGACTGATCGCGCGCCGCGCTGCGCGGCGCGGCAGGGTCAAGGACGTCCACGTGTTCGATCAGGATGGCCATGGAAGCCGATGATACCGGTCATCGGCCGGCGAGCCGAGCGAGCGCCTTCGCCTACCCTTCGTGAATGGTAGAATGCGCCTGCAATTGGGGCGTCGCCAAGTGGTAAGGCAGCGGACTTTGGATCCGCCATTCGTTGGTTCGAATCCAGCCGCCCCAGTAAAAATCGAGCATCGAAGGAGACGATGCGCGATTTACTTTTCTGACTTCTTGGAGCGCGTCCTGCCATTGCTCCGTTCGCGCGTGCGCTTCGTCGGCATCAGCGCTGCGGCCAAAGCCTGCTCCACCCGGTCTACCAAGACGAATTTCAGCGAGTCGCGCACCTCTGGCGGCAAATCCTCCAGGTCCGGCTCGTTGCGCTTGGGCAGGATGATCGTCTTCAGCCCGGCGCGATGGGCGGCGAGCACCTTCTCCTTGATGCCGCCCACCGGCAGCACCGAGCCGCGCAACGTGATCTCGCCCGTCATTGCGACGTCGTGGCGCACTTTGCGGCCCGTGAGCAGCGAGGCCAGCGCCGTGGCGATGGTGATGCCCGCCGAGGGGCCGTCCTTCGGCTGCGCGCCGGCCGGCACGTGAATGTGAATGTCGCTCTTCTCGAATATCTGCGGGGCAATCTTCAGGTCGCCGGCGTGGCTGCGCACATACGATAGCGCCGCTTGCGCGCTCTCCTTCATCACATCGCCAAGTTGGCCGGTGAGCTGGAAGCCCTTTGCCCCTGGCATGCGCGTGGCCTCGACGAAGATGATCTCGCCGCCTACCGGAGTCCAGCTCATCCCGGTGGCTACGCCGGGGATCTCCGTGCGTTCGACGATTTCGTTATAGAACTTGGCTTTGCCGCGCAGCTCGGACAAGTTCTCCGCTGTGACGTGGAAGGGTAACGTCGCCTTGCCCTCTTGCGCGCGTGCGACCAGTCTGCGGCAGATGCTGCCGATCTCACGCTCCAGGTTGCGCACGCCGGCTTCGCGCGTGTATTCGCGCATCAGCTTCAGGATCGCTTCGTCGCTGAAAGTCACTTCGCCGGGGCGCAGGCCGTTCTCCTTGAGCTGGCGCGGCGCCAAATAGCCCTGGGCGATGTGCAGCTTCTCGCTCTCGGTGTAGCCGCTCAGTTGCAGGATCTCCATGCGATCGCGCAACGGACTGGGGATGGTCTCCAGCGTGTTCGCCGTGCAGATGAACATGGTCTGCGAGAGGTCGAACGGCACATCCAGGTAATGGTCGCGGAACTCGCGGTTCTGCTCCGGGTCGAGCACCTCGAGCAGTGCGCTGGATGGATCGCCGCGAAAGTCGCTGCCCATCTTGTCCACCTCGTCGAGCATGAAGACGGGATTGCGACTTTCGGCCCGGCGGATGCTCTGGATGATCCGACCCGGCATGCTGCCGATGTAGGTGCGGCGGAAGCCGCGAATCTCGGCCTCATCGCGAATGCCGCCCACGCTCATGCGGATGAACTTGCGGCCCATCGCCCGCGCGATGCTGGCGCCCAGCGACGTCTTACCCACGCCTGGCGGGCCGACAAAGCACAAGATCACGCCCTCGCGCTCGCGGCGGATGGAGTCGGCCTCGGGCTGCGGGCTGGGCGACTGCTCATCATCCTGCGGCTTGGAAGCCGCTGCTTGCAACTCCTGGCGGCGCTTGCGCACGGCCAGAAACTCCAAGATACGGTCTTTGATGTCCTGCAGGCCGTAGTGGTCTTCGTCCAGCACTTGGCGCGCGTGGGCGATGTCCAGGTTGTCCTGCGTGGTCTTTTGCCAGGGCAGCGACACCATCCAGTCCAGGTAGGTGCGGATTACGCCGTATTCGGCGGCCTGCGTCGGCATCTTCGACATGCGGTCGAGTTCGCGCTCGGCTTCTTTGCGCGCTTCCTCATTCATGCCGCTCGCAGCGATCTTCTCGCGGAAGGCGTTGATCTCGATCTGCTGCTCGTCGGCTTCGCCCAGCTCGCGCTGGATGGCTTTGATCTGCTCGCGCAAGAAGTACTCGCGCTGCACCTTCTCCATCTCGCTCTGCGCTTCGGTCTGGATCTTCTTGCCGAGTTGAAGCACCTCCAGCTCTTTGTTCAGGAGCTGGAGCAGGAAGAGCATCTTATTGGGCAGGCCGTCCATCTCGAGCAGCCGCTGTGCGTCGTCCAGGTCTATGCGCGTGTAGGTAGCGACGGCGTAGGTGAGCTGGCGCGGGTCCTCGATGCTCTGGATCATCTGCGCCAACTCATCGGGCATGTCGGGGCGCAGTTCGGCCATCTTGTTAAAGCCTTCGCTGATGTTGCGCCGCAGCGCCTCGATCTCGAGTGAGTTCTCCCACGTCTCCGGCAGCGGCTCGACTCTGGCGACGATGTAAGGGTCTTCGCCGACGATCTCGACGATGCGGAAGCGCTCTGCGCCTTGCACGATCATGTTCACCACGCCATCCGGCGCCTTGAAATGGCGCGCAATCGTGGCGATCGTGCCGACGGTGAAGATGTCCTCTGGACCCGGTTCATCCTTCTCGGGATGTTTGCTGGCCACCAGGCCGATCGGCATCTTGCGCAGCGTCACATCATCAATTAGGCGAATTGAACGCGGCTGCGACACGCGCAACGGCAGTGCGGACAACGGATAGACCAGCACGCCTCGCAGCGGCAGGATCGGCAGCACGCCCAGCGACTCGGCGCGCCCCTCGTCGGGCTGCTGTCCCTCGGCCGGCGCATCCGCCGGCTCGTTCGCATCGGCCATTTCTTCAAGAAGATGGTCCAACAAGAGTAGGTCCAATGGATTCCTTTGCATGCTTCCGCGCATAGGTTAACACACCTAACCTGCGAACGTTGGTCGGGCGTTAGAGGTCAAGCGAATGCGCCTGCACGCGGCAACCGAGGAGCGCCGTAGCGACCTGAGCGAATTGAGCAGCCGATCCGGTCGTCCAGAACTCATGCTTGAGCGCTGCGCTGCTGACAAATTCGGCCAGTTCCAGCCATACTTGCTGTGCACGACGGGCGACGGCCGGGGCCGGGTCAATGACCGTCACGGCTTGCGCGCCCGGATGCGCTGACCGCCATGCGCCGATTGCCTGCTCGATCCATGGCCGGAGGAAGGGGAAGTGCGTGCATCCGAGCACAAGCGCGTCTGCGTCCTGCGCCAGCAAAGGATTGACGCAGTCGCCGACCAGGCGGCTCAGGGCATCCTCTGCGGCTGCACAGACCGACAGCCGTTCTACGGCCTCCACCCAGCCAGGACAAGGCTGCGCGATCACGCGCAAGGCGCGCCCCCAGCGCGAGACCAGGCCGGCGTAGCGCGCGCTCCGCAGCGTAGCCGGCGTCGCCAACACGCCGACCACGCCGGTTTGCGTGCGCAGCGCCGCCGGCTTGATGGCCGGCTCCATGCCGACGAACGGCGTCGCCGGGAAGGTTGCGCGCAACGTCTCAAGGGCCGCTGCCGAAGCCGTGTTGCACGCGATGACGACGACGCGGCAGCCGCGCGCGATCAACCAGCCGACGGCGCGCAGCGTGAGCGCGCGCACCTCTTCAAGCGACCGCTCGCCATAGGGGACGCGCGCTTGATCGGCGAGATAGACCAACGGCGCGTCGGGGATGAGTCGGGCAATTTCGCGCCATACCGACAGTCCACCGACGCCGGAATCGAAGACGCCAATCAAGAGAAAAGACTGTGCTAAGTGGTCGCGCCACAGGCGTCCTGGGCGCCAGGACTATGCCGCAGCCATCGGCGCCACGGAGGCCCGCGACGCTACTCCTCGATGATCTCCACGCTGATCAACGCCTCGCCGGGCTGGCGCGCGCGGGCAGGGTCGCGTTCGGGGATGGCGTTCACCACATCCATGCCCTCGATCACTCGGCCGAAGACGGCGTGCTTGCCGTCCAGCCAAGGTGTAGCGACATGGGTGATGAAGAATTGCGAGCCGTTGGTGTTTGGGCCGGCGTTGGCCATGGACAAAACGCCCGGCCCGTCATGTCTGAGCGCGGGATGGAACTCGTCCTTGAACTGATAGCCGGGGCCGCCACGGCCGGTGCCGGTCGGATCGCCGCCCTGGATCATGAAATCCTTGATCACGCGATGGAAGGTCGTGCCGTCGTAGTAGCCCTCGCGCGCCAGGAAGACGAAGTTGTTGACGGTGTTGGGAACTTTGTCGGCGAACAGCTCGATCACGATGTCGCCCTTGCCGGTCTTGAGCCGCGCCTTGTACTTCTTAGCCGGGTCAATGACCAGGGGCGGCGGGGACTTGTATTGCTTTGCCATAGTGCGCATTCTCTCACGCCGCGGCGTGAAGGCTTTCTTCCCATCATCGTACCGCTTAGCCTGCCCAACCCGCGCGCAGCCGGGCGACGAATGCACGCGGCTAACTTTTCGTTCCCCAGCGAGCCGCGCTCGGCCACAACAAAAATGAGGTAAAAACCGCGCAGTCACATACCATGGCCTATCTGGAATTGATCCATCTGCGCAAGGTATTCGGCGCAACGACGGCGGTCGAGTCGTTCGACCTGGACGTTGAGCGGGGCGAGTTCGTCTCGTTCCTGGGGCCAAGCGGCTGCGGCAAAACCACCACGCTGCGCCTGATCGCCGGCTTCGAGCGGCCCACCGAGGGCCGAATTCGCATTGACGGCGAGGACGTGACCGACACGCCGCCCAACAAACGCCGGCTGGGCATGGTCTTCCAGTCCTACGCGCTCTTCCCCAACATGACGGTGGCCGACAACATCGCCTTCGGCCTGCGCATGGCGAAGGCGCCGGCGCATCTGATCCAACAGCGCGTGGAAGAGATGCTCGCATTGATCCAGATGCAGGGCTACGGCAAGCGATATAGCCATCAGCTCTCCGGCGGCCAACAGCAGCGCGTGGCGCTGGCGCGCGCGCTGGCCATTCAGCCGCGCGTGCTGTTGCTCGACGAGCCGCTCTCGGCGCTCGACGCCAAGATCCGCGACGAGCTGCGCAACGAAATCCGGCGCATTCAGCAGGCGCTTCGCATCACCACGATCTACGTCACGCACGACCAGGAGGAGGCGCTGGCGCTCTCCGACCGGATCGTAGTGATGAACAGCGGCCGCATCGAGCAAGTCGGCGCGCCATTCGAGATCTACAACCGGCCACAGACCGAGTTCGTCGCCCGCTTCGTGGGCACGCTCAGCACGCTGCGCGGCGTGGTCGGCGCCGACGGCGGCGTAGTCGTCGGGGGGCAGCCGGTGCGGCTCGGTCAGCCGCTTGCTGATAAGCGCCCTGGCGATGCCGTGACGATCGCCCTGCGCCCTGAGACGATCACCCTGAGCGATGACAAGCCCGGCAACAATCGGATGGCGGCAAAGGTGGAAGGCGTCACCTTCCTCGGCTCGATCGTGCGCGTGCAGTTGAGCGTCAACGGCTCGGCGTTCGTCGCCGACGCGCTGAACAACCCCAACTTCACGCCGCCGCGCGCCGGCGAGATTGTGACGATCGGCTTCGCGCCGGAAGCAGCGAGAGTCATCGGGTAGCACAACGGCAAACGCCTTTGGCCGCAAACCTGAGCTACAGGGCAGCCAGCGCCGCGTTTACGTCCTCGAACAGCCGGTCGCACACTTCGGCCAATGCTGCCCGTTTGGCATGGTCTCGCGCCACGCCGAAGCCGGCAACCTGGATATCAACGCCGGCGCTCCGCAATGCGGCTGCCGCCTGACGCGCGGCGCGTACCCCGCCGGCGTTGTCCTCGAAGACGATCACCTGACGACCGGCGAGTCGCTTGACGCCGCCCCGCTCCCCTTGCACGACGAACGCATAGGCCGCCAGGGCGGCTTCCCGCAGCGGGCAGCCTACCGCCGCTAGCATGGCCGCGATGGGCTGAACGAGCGCCGGCTTGGCGTAATCCCAGATCGAGCCACCTTTCACGTCGGCCAGCCACTGCATCGGCCCCAGGCCCATGAGCGGCAGTTCCGCCATGTCCAACTGGGCCAGCGCGATCTCGCCTTCCGGCGTCTGGTACAGGCCGGGGCGGCTGCCATCGGGGGGAAGCGTGGGGCGCGCCGTGTAGGCGCTGGCCGGATGCGCGCGGATGATCTGTCGGCTGCGCGCGTGGGGGATCGGCGCATCCATCGTCTCCAGGAACGACGGCGTCTGGACTTCGGCCTGCAGGCCGAAGTGTTGCTCAAAACGCGCCGAGCCGAGCACGAAGGTGTAAAGCAGCCGGGTCGTCTCGCTCACGCGCGGGTCGCGCACGTCGTCGAGCAAGCGATGAATGCTCGGGTGCAAGTCGGGCGGCGCTTCGCTCAGCAGCAGCGCGCGGGCGCGCTCGTGCGGCAAGCCGGTGAACGCGCGCGTCTTGATCGCCCAGGCAGCAAAGTCGGGGCGGCCCGGCCTGCCGCAATGATGCGCCAGCAGGTTGATGCCGACGTTGAACGCGGTCGAATCCCACTCATTCGAGAATCCGCACGCATGCAGGACGTTGATTTCGTCCTCGGTCGGCGTATGGTCGGGCAAGCCCCACTTGCGGCACACAAAGCGCGCCGCCTCGACTTGCGCGCAGCGATAGCCGCGATCTTCGATCAGCGTGCCGTCAACGTCGAGCAGCAGGATCGGCGCGGGAGCGCTCATGCCGGCGTCGGCGCTTCGGGCGCGATCAGCCCTTCGCGCTTCAGGTCAGCCCACAGCGCCGCCGGCGTGGCCTGCTGCGCCGCTGCGACGTTCGCGATGATCTCTTCGGGCTTCTGCGCGCCCAGCACCACAGAAACGACGGCGGGGTGCGCCATGGCGAAGTGCAGGGCGGCCACGCGCAGCGGCACGCCATGGCGCGCGCAAACTGCATCAATCTTCCTGGCCTTCTCGATCACATGCGCCGGCGCAGCCGCGTAGTTGTAACTCGCGCCCTCGCGTGGGCCGGTGGCCAGGATGCCGCTGTTGAACACGCCGCCCAGAAAGACCGCGATGTTCCGCTGCCGGCAATATTCGAGGAAGTCGAGCGCGGTCTGTTCGAGCAGCGTGTAACGGCCGGCGAGCAGGAAACAGTCCACGTCCACGCGCTTGGCGAACTCCCACTCCATCTGCCACTGGTTCATGCCGGCGCCCACCGCGCCGATCACGCCCTGGCTGCGCAGCTCGATCAACGTGGGGAAGGCGTGATCGAGCGCATCGCGAAAGTAAGTATCCTCCAGGCCGGCGCCCTGGCTGCGATTGAACTTGTCGCCGTCGGCGTCGTGCACCAGCACGCTATCCAGCCGATCGACGCCCAGCAGCCTCATGCTGTTCTCCACGCTGCGCAGGATGGCTTCGCGCGAGTAGTCGTGATACGAGCCGCCGTCCGGCTTTGGGAAGCGGCCGGCCTTAGTCTGAATGACGAACCGGTCGCGCGGCACGCCGCGCAGCGCCTCGCCGACCACGCGCTCGGCCTGTCCGCGCGAGTAGAGCGCCGCCGTGTCAATGAAGTTGATCCCCTGGTCCAGCGCGGCGTGCACCGTAGCAATAGCCGGCGCGTCCTCCCTCACAACGTCAAGCCCGAGCAAGAATGCCGTGCCCAGGCCGATGTGCGTCACTTCCAGCGCGGTGCGCCCAACCCTGCGGCGCGGGAGAGTATTCGTCGTCATGTTGTTCGTCGCTCCTCAACCAACGGATGTCGTCTAATCGGATTATCGCAGCAGCGCCGCCGACGGCTAAATGGATATCCGAAACGCACCGCGCGAAGTGAATCGGGTAGGCGAAGGCAGTGCCTGCGCCTCCCCCAACGGGCGTTCCGCACAGGCTCTAGCTCCCGTCGAGCTGTTCGGCTTGCAGGGAACCGCCCTTTCCTTTCTTTGCAGCATGGATGCGCTCGCTGATGCGCGCCAGCAGGATCAACACGAACAGGACGAAGAACGTGCTGAAGGCGCCGAGCACGTAAGCCCCGACGCCGCAGGCCATGCCGATTGCCGACACCGCCCAGATGCCGGCTGCCGTCGTCAGGCCGTGCGGCGTGTGCCGGTCACGACGTTGAATGATGGTGCCTGCGCCGAGGAAGCCCACGCCGGTGACGATCTGCGCCGCGACGCGGCCGGGGTCGCCCGCCCTGAACGCGAACAGGGATAACACGGTGAACAACGCCGCACCCAGGCCCACCAGCATGTGCGTGCGCAATCCGGCGGAATGACCTTGCAGCTCGCGTTCGAGGCCGACCAGCGACGAGAGCAGCGCCGCCACAGCGACGCGCGCGCACAGCTCAATTTGCAGTTCGATGGTCATACGCTTTGCTCCAGCAGGCTGCGCTCCGGCGCTTCGTCCTCCCGCGCGTTACGCCATTCCGCTGCGTCGTTAGGTCTTCAGCGCGTCCAGCGCCATGAGCGCTGCGCCGATCACTCCAGCCCGCTCGCCCAACTTTGCCTCGACGATCTTGATGCTGTCCAGCGCAGTCCGGTTGATGGTGTGCTGCTTGGCCACATCGCGGATCTGGGCCACCATCCACTCGCCCAGCCCTTCGATCACCCCGCCGCCGTAGACCAGCATCTCTGGATCAAAGGCGTTGATCAAGCTGGCCGCATGTAGGCCCAGGTAATAGGCCGCGCGGCGCAACACCTCGATCGTGAGCGGGTCATTCTTGCTCACGGCCTTGGCCAGCACGCCGCTGGTGATCGCGCCGTTGCCCTTCTCCTTAAGCAGGTCAGGCAGCACACTCTTGCGGCCGGCGGCGATGCCTGCGCGCAGGTCGCGGTCAATGGCGCTGCGGCTGGCCAGCGCTTCGATGCCGCCGCGTATCCCGCCGCCGGGCGCGTAGGGGCCATCGGCCAGAATGACCATGTGTCCCACCTCGCCGGCGCTCGAACGAAAGCCGACCCATGGCTTGTCGTTGACGATGATGCCGCCGCCGATGCCCGTGCCGACGAACACGGCGATCAGGCTATGCACGCCCCGGCCGGCGCCTACGCGATGCTCGCCCACCGCAGCTACGCGCACGTCGTTCGACAGCGACACCGGAACCGCATGCCAGCGCCGCAGCGACTTGGCGATCTCTATGTTGCGCCATCCGGGCAGGTTGGTCAGGCTGATCACTACGCCGTTGGCGCTGTCTATGATGCCCGGCGCGCCGATGCCGATGGCAACGATGCGATCTTTTTTGAGCTTAGCCTCATCCAGCGCTTCATCCATCGCTTTCTGAATGCGGGCGATGACGACCTCCGGGCCTTTCTCGGCCTGCGTCGCCTTCTTTGCCGCAGCGAGCACGTTGCCCTGCGCGTCCACTACTGCGGCGAGGATCTTCGTGCCGCCCAGGTCTATGCCGATTGCGTATCTTGATGCCACGATTGCATCTCCGTTGTCCTGGTGTTGTGATTTGGCAAATTATCCGTCCTGGCCGAAAGTCGCATCTGTCGCGTTGCGCAACAACGCGCGAGCCGAAAGCCTTCGCTAACCCGACGCGCTGCGCGCCGCGCGCCGGGCGAACGTGCGCCAATGTTAGAATCTCGCATCCATTTTGCAAAATGAAGTGAGCCGCACATCATCATGCGCGTTCCAATCTCCTGGCTGCGTGAGTACGTCGAAGTCACCCTGCCCGTTGAAGTGCTGGCCGAAAAGTTGACGCTGGCCGGCTTCGAGGTTGAGCACATCGAGTATGTCGGATTGCCCGGCAGCGAGCTGCCGTGGGATCGCGACAAAATCTTCGTCGGTCAATTGCTCAAGGTCGAGCGCCATCCCAACGCCGACCGCTTGCTGTTGGCCACCGTGGACTACGGCGCAGGGCAGCCGATCACGGTGGTCACCGGCGCGCCGAACATTCAGCCCGGCGACAGCGGGCAAAAGGTGGTGTTGGCGCTGAAAGGCGCACGCCTGTACGACGGCCACAAAGCGGGCAAAGTCATCATGACCTTGAAAGAGGCGACGTTGCGCGGCATCAAGAACGACTCGATGGTGTGCAGCGAGAAAGAGCTGGGGCTGAGCGACGAACACGAGGGCATCCTCATCCTGCCCGACGATGCGCCGGTCGGCGCGCCGCTGGCCGATTATCTCGGCGACGCCGTGTTGGAGGTCGCCATCTTGCCGAGCACGGCCCGCGCCGCGTCCATCATCGGCATCGCGCGCGAAGTCGCCGCGCTCACCGGTCAGACCGTCCGCTACCCGCCGATGGACTTCACCGCCGAGGGTGAACCCATCGAAGGCGAGTTGCGCATCGAGATTCGCAATCCAAAATTGAACCCGCGCTTCACCGCCGGCATTATTCGGGGCGTCACGCTTGGCCCCTCGCCGTTCTGGATGCAGCGGCGGCTGGCGTTATGTGGCATGCGCGCGATCAACAACATCGTGGACATCTCCAACTACGTCATGCTCGAATTCGGCCAGCCGACGCACGCCTTCGACTTGGACGCCGTGCGGGTCGGGCCGAGCGGCATCCGCGCGATCATCACGCGCCTGGCCGAGCCGGGCGAGGCCCTCACCACCCTGGACGGGCAGACGCGCGATTTGCAGCCGACCGACATCCTGGTATGCGATGAAGTCGGCCCGCTCAGCTTGGCCGGCGTGATGGGCGGCGCCGACAGCGAGGTGAAAGCGACAACGCGCAACGTACTGTTTGAGGTGGCCGCGTGGGATTCCATCAGCATCCGCAAGACGGCGCGCCATCACAACTTGCACAGCGAGGCCTCGTATCGTTTCTCGCGCGGCGTGCATCCGGCGCTGGCAATGGTCGCCCAGCGGCGCGGGCTGCACCTGCTGCAGCGGTATGCCGGCGGCGTGATCAGCCGGGGCGTCCTCGACGCCTACCCCTCGCCGGCTCAGCCCGTCCGCATCACGCTGCATCCAGAGCGGGTGAACAGGCTGCTCGGCGTCGAGATGACGGCTGAGGAGATGGCGCGCATCCTGCGTTCGCTGGAATTTGAGGTGGAGGCCGAGGTCGGGCGTGAGCTGCCGGGAGTCGCCACGCCCGCCCCCCAACTGCCGCGCCTGACGGTGACGACTCCAGAGCATCGCCTGGACATCGAGGGCGAGCACGACCTCATCGAGGAGATCGCCCGCATTTACGGCTACGATCGTATCCCGGAGACGCTGATGGCCGACGCGCTGCCGCCCATCCACGGCAACCCTGAGCTGGACTTTGAGGAACGCGTGCGCGACTTGCTGGTGGGCGCCGGCTTGCAAGAGATCGTCACCTATCGCTTGACCACGCCGGAACAAGAGGCGCGCACCTATGCGCCCAACGCACCTGCCGACGGCCGGCCCTACGTCACGCTGGCCAACCCGCTCAATCCTGAGCGCACCGTGATGCGCCGCACCCTGGTCAGCGGCGCGCTTGAGGTGCTGGCAGCCAACCTGCGCCATCATGCGCGCGTGGCGCTCTTCGAGGTCGGCGCCGTTTTCTTGCCCGGCCGCAATGGGCCTCTGCCCGAAGAGAAGCCACGCCTAGCGATCGTGATGAGCGGCGCGCGCGCCGAACCCTCCTGGCGCTCCGGCGATGCGCACGGCGCGCCTGTCATGGATTTCTACGACCTGAAGGGCGTGGTCGAATCGCTGCTGGATGGGCTGCACCTCGGCGAGGTGACCTACGAGCCGACGACGCACCCGACATACTACCCAGGCCGAACGGCCGCAGTGCGCACGTGCAATGCGTCGGGGATGCTGTTGGGCGTCTTTGGCGAGTTGCACCCGCGCGTGCGGGAAGCGTGGGGGCTGCCCGCCGACCGGCCGACGCTGGTCGCCGATTTCGACCTGGAAGCGCTGCGCCGCGCTGTGGCTCGGGACTATGCGATCCGAGACCTGCCGCGCTTCCCGGCCACCATTGAAGACCTGGCCATCGTCGTGGACGAAGCCGTGCCGGCGGCGGCCGTGGCGCGGACGATCCGCCAGGCCGGCGGCGCGCTGCTGCGCGATGTGCGCCTTTTCGATGTCTATCGCGGCGAGCAGATCGGTTCAGGCAAGAAGAGCCTCGCTTACTCGCTGACCTATCAGGCCGAAGACCGGACGCTCACCGAAAAGGACGTGGAGAAGTTGCGCGCCAAAATCATTCGCGCAGTCGAGGGGCAACTTGGCGCGACTGTGCGTCAGTGAGTTTAATATCACAGAGGACGGGAATTGAGGACATCGCCAGGCGTTTTGCGATTCCGGCAGGCGGCAGCGCGTGCGCCGTTGTGCGCTGAATGGTTGGCAGGAAACGCCGCGATCGAATCGCGCTTATCGAGGCGCTAAGCGCGCCTCAGCGCTATTTAAGGGAGAACGAGTAGTTTCACCGCGGCGCCGTTCTGAAACACAGTCATGAAAAACAATCGAAACGCCTGGGTCGCCGTCATCGTCGGCTTGATGATAATTTCCGCCTGCGTCGGCACCGTTGGCGCCGGCCTGACCTGGATGGCCGTGCTCATCTTTACCATACCCGAGTTTCGAGACTTTCCGCCGGATATTGACAGCCCCCCTGTCACTCAGGGCAAGCCGACTCACGCGCCGGTTGAGGTGATTCGCCCGACGCCGCAACCCGACGCCGGCGCGCCCGACGATCCGATTGAGACCATCACCACCGCCGTGTTGCCCCGCGAAGACCTGGCCGAGCTGGCAATTCGCTTCAAAGGCGTATCGCCGAAGGAAGCCGAGGTCAGTTGTCCTGCGCTTGCCCCGGAGTATCCGATCGGCGCGACGCGCATCTTCACCCTGACCAATTCGGACACCGACGAGTTGTTCCAGATCGAGGCGCGCTTGGAAGAGAAGGGCGAGCACGTTTACATGTGGGTGCAGTATTCGCCTACGCAAGTGCGCTTGAACCAGGACAAACTGCGCCGCGCGGCGGAGATCTTCGACCGCCAAATCTACCCGCGCACGCGCGAGTTCTTCGGCAGCGAGGACTTGCCGGGCGTAGATTGCGACCCGCGCGTGCACATTGTGCATGCCCTCAACCTGGGCCGCACGGTTGGCGGCTACTTCTCCTCGCCCGATAGCTACCCGCGGGCCGTGCGCAGCGACTCGAACGAGGGACAAATCTTCATCATGCACGCCGCGCGCGGCTACAACGGATCCGATCCGGCCAGCGAAGCCTATCTGAGCACCCTCGCCCACGAATTCCAGCACATGATCAGCTTCAACCAGACCCATGCGCCCGATCTGTGGCTGGAAGAAGGGGCGGCGCAGTTCGCGGAGCGCCTGAACGGCTACGGCGATTCGGTCACGACGGTGTATGACTTTGCCGCAGCGCCGGACACCCAGCTCAACACCTGGCAAGAGAGCAGCGCCGGCGGCAACAGCGCGCACTACGGCGCGAGCTATCTGTTCTGGTCTTATCTCTACGACCGCTTCGGAGAAGCGATTCTGCGGAAGTTCGCGCGCTCGCCGGAGCGCAGCGCACGGGCTTTGATGCAAGCGCTGGCCGAGGCCGACGTGGTGAACCCCGACACCGGACGACCGCTCACGTTTGAAGCGCTGTTCGCCGATTTCGTCATCGCCAACTACATGAACCGTGAGGCGATCGAGCCGGGGACGAATCGCTACAACTACGCCACGATCCGCGTGCCGCCGATGGCGACGCGCGCCGAACTGAATGCCCAGGACTATCCATACTCGGTTCGCGAGGGGTTGGCGCAGTTCGGCACCCACTACTACGAAATGAGGGGGGGCCGACCGGTGACGGTCGCGTTCGCCGGCTCGACGGTCGTTTCCGTGCTGCCGACCAACGAGGCCGATGGCGCATTCTGGTGGTCCAACCGCGCCGACGCCAGCAACCCACGCCTGACGCGCGAAGTGGACTTGACCGGCGTCACGAGCGCCACACTCACCTACCGGGCATGGTATCGGCTGGAGAAGAACTACGACTATGCCTACGTCACCGCCAGCGAGGATGGCGGCTTGACCTGGAAGGTGCTCGCGCCCACCTCTTGCACCACCGACAATCCACAAAACGCCAATCTGGGCTGCGGCTACACGGGTTCATCCGGCGCAACCGGGCAGACCGACGCCCCGCGTTGGTTAGATGAGCGCCTCAGCCTAGATGAATTCGCCGGCAAAAAGATTCTGCTGCGCTTCGAGATGATCACCGACGCCGCAATCAATCGCGAAGGGCTGGCCGTGGACAATATCGCCATCCCGGAGATCGGCTTCTACGACGACGCAAGCGCCCACTTGGGTTGGCAAGCGGAGGGCTGGGTGCGCGTCGGCAATTGGCTGCCGCAGCGTTGGCAAGTGCAGGTTATCCTCACCGACCGCGACGGCAAGCGCCGGCTCCAACGCATGATGCTCACCGACAACGCCGGCGCGCTGATGCTCGACTTCGGCGGGACGGTGCGCAGCGCCGTGCTGGCCATCTCGCCCACGACGCAGGGCACCACCGAGCCGGCCGGATACGAGCTGCAGATCAAGTGACCGGCTGCGCGGTGGCGCCGGGGGGCCACGCCCGACTGGCCTGCGGCGAATCTGGCTTACACTTCGTGCGCCATGAAACTCATCACCTGCGAACTCAACGGGCGCGTCGGCGTGGGCGCGCTGCACCCTGACGGCGGCGCCGTAGACCTCACCGAA
This sequence comes from Thermoflexales bacterium, assembly GCA_046299515.1. Classification (GTDB taxonomy): domain Bacteria; phylum Chloroflexota; class Anaerolineae; order J036; family Brachytrichaceae; genus JAAFGM01. Next base: position 52,477 of record JBKBID010000004.1, read on the forward strand.
GCGGGCAGCGCGATCGAGATCGCATCGAATCCCCAGGCGCGGGCGCAGGCCGAGCGACTGATGGCCGATCCCGCGCGCCGGATGCCGGCACCGCCGCGCCTGCGCGCGCCGTTCACGCCGCGCTCCTTCATCTGCATCGGTTTGAACTACATGGATCACGTCAAAGAGAGCAACGCGCAGCCGCCCGCGCGGCCGGTGGTGTTTGCCAAGTTCGCCAACGCCCTGGCGCATCCGGGCGATGTCATCACCTGGTATGCCGACGTCGCGCAGCAAGTGGACTGGGAGGCCGAGTTGGGCGTGGTGATCGGCAAGCCATGCTACCGCGTCGGCAGGGAAGATGCCCTGGCCTATGTCGGCGGCTACACTTGCGTGAACGATGTGAGCGCGCGCGACATCCAGCTCACCGACGGCGCCAAACAGTTCACGCTGGGCAAGACGCTCGATGGCTTTTGCCCAATCGGCCCATGCCTGGTCACGGCAGATGAAATCCCCGACCCGCAAAACCTGGCCATCCGCTGCCGAGTGAACGGCAACGTAGTGCAGAACTCCAACACGCGCGAGATGATCTTCGACGTGGCGACGCTTGTGTCGTATCTCAGCAAGTTCATGACGCTGATGCCGGGCGACCTAATCGCCACCGGCACGCCGCCGGGCGTGGGCATGGGCATGAAGCCGCCGGTGTGGCTGAAGGACGGCGACGAAGTCACCGTTGAGATCGAGCGAATCGGCGCCCTGACCAATTTCTGCCGCGTGCGCTGAGCGCGGGGCAGTGTGAGCGCCGACGGGGAGGCGAACGGGTTGCAACGCCCGATGGGCTTGATGTGCGTCGGGCGTTGCGCGATTTGACGCCTGCGCTCAAGCCGCCCTAACCCTCCGAGCCAACACGTGCGGAGAGCGCGCCCGCGCCGAAATATAATTCATCCAGCCAGAGCAACACCCGGCGAACGCGATCGTTGTCCCAGTTGCAAGAATCCTGAGTTGGGCCGTGGATGCGCCGGCGAGTTTCGGGTTTGAGCAGGCTGCGTTCAGAGGAATAGCGAGGTGAAGTCGAAGATGAGCAGGGTGAACCGTTGCTTGGTCGGATCGGGTTTAGCGATGCTGCTCACGCTCACGGCATGTGTGGGCAGCCCCAGCTTTGGCGCTCTCTTCAACCGCCGAGTGACGCCGGCCGTGCCGGTGGACGTGTCACCTAAGGTCGCCGCGCAACTACGCGACTTCGACTTCGCCGTGCAGAGTTTGCGCGACGCTTATCTCAACGCCGATGCCATCAACGACGAGTGGCGGACGATCGTTGATGCGGAACGCTTAAAGATCGCACAGGGCGATGGCGACGAGGCGCGCTTCGTCGAGAGCTTGCAGAAGATCATCGAAGCGTTGAATGATGAAGAAGTGATCGTGCTTCCGCCTGCGCAAAGCCAGCCGGCATCCGGCAGCTCAGGGGCATACTCCGGCATCGGCGTCTTGATTGACCTGCCGCGTGAGGGTAAGGATCGCCTCTTGGTATTGGCCGTGTATCCCGATTCGCCGGCCGATCGCGCCGGCATCAAGCCGCATGACGCCATCATCGCCATCGAAGGCGAGCCGGTCACGTTCGCCAAGCGCGCCGAGCTGATCCCCAAATTGCGCGGCGAGACCGGCAGCAAGGTCACCGTCACCGTGCGCACGCCCGGTCAGCCGCCGCGCGATCTCACCTTGACGCGCCGTCCGGTCGAGCCGCGCAGCCCGATCAGCTACAAGCGCTTGCCCGACACGAACATCGGCTACATCGCGCCGAATCCGACGCAACTGAGCACGATGCGCGCCGACACGGCCAACGCGCTGCGCGATCTGAGCGCGGATCGCAACATAGATGGGCTTGTGCTCGATTTGCGCATCATCCGTGGCAGCGAGTTCCCGCTGGACGAGATGCTCAGCTTGTTTGCGAACGGGCAGGTAGGCGCCGTACAAACGCGCGGCCGGAAAGAAAAGATCGAGATCGCCGGGAAGAGCATCGGCGGCTCCCAGGAAGTGCCGATGGCCGTGCTCGTTAGCGAGCTGACCAGCGGACAGGCCGAGGCGTTCGCCGGCCTCCTGCAAGACCTCGGCCGCGCGCAGATTGTTGGGACAAAGACGAGCGGCCAGATCACCCAATTCGCCACGGCCACGCTGCCCAGCTCGCGCCTGCGCATCCAGATTCCCACCGGCGACTACATCGGTGTGAAAAACAATAGTTGGCGTGGCAAAGGCGTGACGCCGAACATCCTCTCCGAATCGGCCTGGGAAGATTTCGTGGCTGAAGACGACCCGCACATTCAGCAGGCCATCAACGTCTTGACAGCGCCCTGACTCGACCTGTCAGCGCAGCGCCTGGCCATGCTCAGTTCTTGACGATGGCGCCTTCTGGCGGCGTAAAGTCCGGCCCGTAGCGATAGACCGCCTGCCAAGGCACATATTTGCTCACCACGCGCTCGTTGATCAGCGTCTCGCCATTGCGCGTGACGACGCGCGTGAAGAAGACCGTCGCGCCATCCACGGCGTAATCCACCTGCTTGGCTCGGCCAGGCGGCACTTCACCCTCAGTGTCGCGCTCGTAGATATCCGGCCCATGCGGCACGACATCGGTGACTGTGGCAGGGCTGATCGTCACCTGGCGGCCGTCGGGCGTGCCGTAGAACTTGAAGGTGAGCGTCACCCGCGCCGGATCGTAGATCGTTTCGATCAACAGATGGGCGTTCGTGTCGTTGATGAATTTGAAGTCTGCGTAAGGCGAAAACACCGACGCATCGAAGCCGGGCCCCATGCCGCGTTCGTAGTAGCTGACGCGATAGCCATGCGGGTAGCGCTCGACGATGGGGAAGCCGGCGCGCAGCGCCGCCTGATAGGCTGTGGTCGAGACCTGGCATACGCCGCCGCCGACGCCTTTCACCGTCCGGTCCCCGACGATGATCAAGCCTTCCTGGAAGCCCTCCTTCTCCGACACATCGCCTAGGTGCTCGTTAAACGAAAAGACCGCGCCGGGCGGTATGACGACGCCGTTGAAGCGCGCTGCAGCAACCTTCACGTTGTTCAGCCGAGCCGCGCTGGAGCCTTTGAAGTAGGTCGTGGCTTGGGTGATGAGTTGGGTGATGCCGAGGTCCTGCGCCGTGGCCGTGGCCGGCACAGAGGCTGGCGTGCTGTTGACGACAAGCGTCGCCGCGCGGTTGGCGCTGCGCGCGGCAGCTTCCAGCGCGTCCAGCGTGGCTTCAATATCGAGCGCGCGCGCATCGCGCGAAGGCGCAATGGCGCGCAACTGGCCGGTGGACGGGTTGAACGCGAACCGCGCGTTCTGCGCTTTCTGCGCCACAGCCTTGCCCAGCGGCTCGATCAGCGCGCGCAGCTTCTCTCGGCGCATCCGCACGCTGATGTTGGCCGGATCATCCGGCGGCTGCTCGATCAGCACGAAGTCGAGCAGATCCTCCTTGCGAATGCGGAACGCTTCGAGCGGCGGCAGTGGATTGCCGGCGTCATCCCAGCGCGGCGCCATCACGACCAAATCGTCGCTTACTATGCGCGCGATTGCGTCGGCCGCAGCAGCGACCGAAGCGACCTTTGGCTCGATCGTCCTGTAAGGCAGCACGATGTCCGTCGGCCGATTCATCAGCAGCGCCGAGCGGACCAGTTGCACGGCCATGGCCTCATCCATCTCGCGGCCGACCTGGGACGGCGACGCGCGCGGGACGCCGCCCTCAAACACGATACGCGCATCTATGGCCGGTCTCTCGGTCTGCTTGGCCATCCGCCGCACGATGTGCATGATCTCGCTGCCGTCCACCCGCACAACGGGCGACACATCTATCCCGCGCCACCATGCCTCGAAGCGCTGGCGGATTTGCGTCTGCAGGTCGCCTTGGCGCCCGACGCTGAGCGCGACGCGCACCGTCTCCGCCGGATCAAGGCCGACGCCGAAGTCGGCAGGCCGAAAGACAAACCGTTGTTCAGCCGCCTGCACGCTGATGGCGGGCGAATGGAAGTATTGGGATTGGAGCTGCGCGATGGCGAAAACTTCCTCCGGCGTCATGCCGCTCAGGTCTATGCCCTGCAGGCGCACGCCGGGAAAGACGCGATTCTGGTAGTTGATGTGGTGGTAGGCCAGCATGCCCACCCCATACGCCAGGCCGACAACCAGCGTCGCGAACAACAAGTAAAGCGGTCGGAACAAACTCCTGATCATGGCTTGCGCGTATTCCCAACAGCGCGCAAATGATGCGACGAATTGTATCCGCTTGCGGCTGCCAAATGCCGGCCGGACGACGATTTGCGGGCGCAGCAGATTCTCCCTTAACGATCACATGACTTTCGCCGCGCTGCGCGCTTCGTCCAGCATAGCGCGGGCCGCGGCAGCCAGCCCGGCCCAGTCGCTCGATTCGATCAAGGAATTCGGCAGCGCGCCGGCGTTCAAGCCGACGAGTTGCGCGCCGGCGGCCAGATACGCCTGCGTTTCGCGCGGCTGCACGGCGCCGCTCACCCACAGCGGAATGTCGGGCAACGGGCCGCGCACGGCGCGGATGAAAGCCGGACCGCCAATAGCGCCTGCGGGAAAGACCTTGACCACATGCGCGCCTAGGCGCCAGGCGTGCATGATCTCGGTCGGCGTCATGCCGGCGGGGATGGCGACCACGCCGGCCTCGCGGCTGGGGCGGATGATGTCGGTCTCGCAGATCGGGGAGACGAGGAACTGCGCGCCGGCCTCGATGCATTGGCGCGCTTCGGCGGCGCTGGTCACCGTGCCGGCGCCGATCAACACGTCCTCGGGCGCGTCGGCGCACAGGGTTTTGATCACGTCCAGCGCGCCGGGCACGGTCAGCGTGACCTCCACGCAGCGGAAGCCGCCGGCAATCAGGGCGCGCGCCAACCCCAGCGCGCGTTCGGCTTCGGCGACTCGAATAATGGCGACGACTTGCTCGTGAAAGAGCGCGCGCAGACGACGTTCGATGAGAAGCATAGCGCGGTCGGTATTGTAGTTCGTGTGGCGCGCCGAGCATCAGAGCGTCACCCTTATAATCCAATTCGCCGTGCGCTCTCAACTCTGGCTCACCACGATGCTGTGCATCGCCCTTGCGGCCTGCGGAACAGCCCCGTCTCCGGCGCAACCGCCGGCGGCGCCGACCGATCCGCTCGGCCAAGGCAAGCCATCGGCGACGCTGGCGCCGCGCGCCTACCTGCCTGGGATGGCCGTCGAGGGCCGCAAGCGCGTGCTGTTCATCAACGGCGCTCACATCGCAGAGACCGGCTACCCGCACTCGCGCGTGCGCGACGATGGCAGTAAGCCGGAGAGCTTCTCGCGGCTGCGCACTGAGGTGCTAGAAGGCGATCTGAAGCTATCGGTGGACGAATATATCCTCACGGCCGACGCAGCGATCACGCCGGCGTTGCTGTCGCCTTACACGCTGGTCGTGCTCGGCTCCAACGATCGCCTGTTGGACGCCGGCGAAGTGGCAGCGTTGACCGAATACTACGACGCCGGCGGCCGCATCCTCGTCTATGCCGACTTTCAATACGGCCCGGACAACTGGGCCAGCGACAATAGCTTCCTGGGTCAATTCGGGATCGAAGTGTTCCCCGATAACTTCCAGCCGGCGACGCAGATCACCGACATTGTGAGCAGCCATCCCATCATGCAGGGCGTAGCGTCGTTCGCCACCGAGGGCAGCAGCCAGTTCCTCATTAGCGCAGCGCGCCTAAGCGAGCAGCAAGTGTTGGCGAAGTGTTCGCCGCTGGAGCGCAGCGGCTGCGCTTTGCAGCCGGCAGAGCAGGCCAAAATCCAGCCCGGCGACGTGGTCGCTTGCGCGTGGGTGCGCGAGAACGCGCGCGGCGGCAAGCTGGCCGGCACTTGCGACCGCAACACCTTTCACAACGGGCCGGGGCCTGGCACCGACATTGACGAGTTTGACAATCGCGCCTATGCGCGCAACTTGTTCCGATGGCTGACGCAGTGAGCTTACCGCTCGAAATCCGGAAATCGGCGCCTGGCATCTCGATCTCTCATCGTTCCGTCTTGGCCCTCGCCTTCATCCTCGTCGCATTCCTGGCGCTATGCGTGGTCTACAACGTGACGCTGCCGATATTTGAGGCGCCCGACGAAGCCTCCCACTTCCGCTATGCGCACTACCTGGCCAGCGAGGGACGCTTGCCGGATCTGAAGCGCGACTTGCCCTCGCACGAGGTGACGCAGCCGGTGTTGTATTACGCGCTGACGTCGCTGGTCATCGGCCCGTTTGACCGCAGCAATCTCGACCAGTTGGTTCGGCTCAACCGCGACTGGTTCGAGCCATCGCTCAACGAGGGCTACACCGGCGTGCGCGGCCAGCACATTCACACTGCGGCGGAAGACTGGCCGTATCAGGGCGCCGTGTGGGCTGTGCGAGCGGCGCGCTTGCTATCGTCGCTGTTGGGCGCGGGGACGATCGTCTTTGTATATGCCATTGCGCGCAGCATCTTCACCGGCCACGCCGTCGCCGAGGCATTGCGCGCGCGGGTAGCCGCGCTGTGCGCCGCATTGGTGGCCTTCAACCCAAAGTTCATTCATCTCAGCAGCATCGTCAACAACGACATCGCCATCACGCTGGCCGCCACGGCGACTTGCTGGTGGATGGCGCGCATGACAAACTCGACAAACGCGCGCGGCCCAGGCGCGGCGTATTCCTTCTTCGTCCTTGGGGTGCTGGTTGCCATAGCCACGCTGTGCAAGTTGCAAGGGCTGGGCCTGCTCGCGCCGGCGCTGGCAGCCGTCTTCCTGGTCGCGCCGCGCAAAAGCCCGTTGACGCGGATCGCGGCGCTGCTGGCCGGCTTCTTCGCCGTGTCCGGCTGGTGGTTCATCTTCAACTTGCTCAACTACGGCCATCCGTTGGCATGGGCGCAAGTCCAGGCAGCAAACCAGGCGCTGTTGCGCAAACCGCCGCTGAGCATCGGCGAAGTCATCGCAACGCTGCCGTTGTGGTTCACATCGTACTGGGGCAACCTGGGCATCGAGCTGCACTACGACGAGTGGGTGAACGTCGGGCTGTTCGCCGCGTTGGCGCTGGCCGTGACCGGCTGCGTCGTCGCCTTTGCCCGTCGGCTGCCGATGGTGGGCAACCGCGCCGGCTTCGCCCTGCTGATGATTTGGCAGATCGCTATCATAGCCATGTTCGCGTGGTGGTTGCGCAGCTATGTGGGCACGGAGAACAGCCGCCTGATCATGCCGGGCGTCGCGCCGGTCGTGCTGTTGACGGCGATGGGCTGGCTGACGCTTGCGCCGCAGCGCGCCTGGCGCGCGACGTCCCTCGCCGGCGCAGGGGCATTGCTCGCGCTGGCCGTCGCAGCGCCGTTCGTCACGCTGCGGCCGGCCTACGCCACGCCCGACACGATGAGCAGCGCCGCGCTGGTCGCGGCTTACCGACTGCCCAGCGCCGGCGTGGCCGTGTTCGATGGCATGATCGAGTTATTGCACGCCGAGGTCGGCGCTAAACGCGTGGCGCCCGGCGAGCAATTAGAGGTGATACTGTACTGGGGCGCGCTGTCGCCGGTCAACCAGAGCTACCGCGTGGTGCTAGAAGCGCTCGACTTGGATGGCGAAGTGATCGGGCGCAAGATGGCCATTCCTTTCGGGGGACGCTTCGCCACGCAGCGCTGGCAACCTGGCGCATACTTTCGCGACGCATACCATCTGCCCATTGACGCCACGGCATCGCGCGGCCCGGCGCGGGTGCAACTCAAGCTGTACAAGTTGTATCCGACACCAGGGGAAGCGCAGATCGACGGCGCGAATACGAGCGTCTTCTTGATTGACCAAGTGAAAGTCACCTCAGCGATCGCTCCGACGCCGGCATCTGCGCAGCCGCCGATTGCCGTGTTCGGCGACGCCATCCGCCTCGATCGCGTGCGCTTCGCTTCGGATCAGGTCGCCTTCGACTGGACCACACTGAAGCCGCCGGACGGCGACTACACGCTCTTCGTGCACATTCTGGACGGAAAGGGCGCGCAGATCGGCCAGCAAGACGCCGAGCCATTCGACGGGCAATACCCCACCGGCCTGTGGGAGGCAGGCGAGCGGGTGCGTGATGCGCGCACGATCGTGTTGCCCCCGGAGGCTCGCCGGTTGCGCATCGGCTGGTATGACGGGCAGACCGGCCAGCGCCTCACTGCCCGCATGGCCGATGGCAACCCATGGCCGGACGATATCGTATTCGTCGAAATTCGTTAGCTGACCACGCTGCTGCGACGCAGGAGGTTTATCGTGTCACACAGTTCGAGCTTCAATCAGCGCATTTCTACGCTTGCGCTCATACTCATCATCACTCTCGGCTCTCCATTTTTCATCGCAGGCACATCGCAGGCCAAACCGATACGCGCCCTGGAAGTGCCGCCGGGATTCAGGGTCGAGCCGATCACCTCAAACCTGGAGCTGCCGACGACGTTCACTTTTGCGCCAGATGGCCGCATCTTCATCGCCGAGAAAGCCGGTCGAGTCAAAGTGTGGAAGGACGGCGTGCTCTACGCGCGGCCGCTGATTGACATCCGCGACGAAGTGAACAGCTTCGTCGATCGCGGCCTGATCGGCATGGCGCTCGACCCGAACTTCGCCGAGAACGGATGGATTTACCTGATGTATGCATGGGACGCGCCGGGCCAGGCCAAAGACGCGGATGAACCTCGCCGCAGCCGGCTGGTGCGCTACACCGTCGAGGGCGATGTAGTCAGGCCGAACAGCGCCTTCGTCTTATTCGACGACCACTGGAATTACACGCAGAATCACTCGGTTGGCACGCTCAAATTTGATAAGCGCGGGCTGCTCTGGGTCTCGCTGGGCGAAGGCGCGCTCTCGGCCATGCCCGACAAACTCTCGCTCACCGCGCTTGACATCAACACGTTGCAAGGCAAGGTGCTGCGAATTGACCCGCGCACCGGCAACGGCGTGCCCGGCAACCCGTTCTACGACCCGCGCTTCCCCAAGCGCGCGCGCTCGCGGGTGTGGTCGTATGGCTATCGCAACCCCTTCCGTTTTGCCTTACATCCGGAGACGCAACTGCCTTACGTTGGCGATGTGGGCTGGAACACCTACGAGATGCTGATGATCGCGACGAAAGGCTCCAACTTCGGTTGGCCATGCGTGGAGGGCATCATGGATGTGCCGCAATTCCAAGGCATGCCGGAGTGCCGCGGGATCAACGTAAAGACCACTACGCCCAAAGAACTGAGCTATCACCACAACGAGAACAACGCTTCGGTGACGGCGGGCGACTTCAACACCGGCGACAACTTCCCGCCGGAGATGCGGGGCAACTTCTTCTGGGGCGACTACTCCACACAAGTTATCAACCGCACCGTTCTTGACGAACGTGGGCGTTTCAAGGAGACGATTCCGTTCGGCAAGCAGATGGGTGAACCGGTGGACATCCAGTTCGGCCCGGATGGCGCGCTGTGGTATCTCTCGATCTACTCCGGCGGGCTGCGGCGCATCATGTATGAAGGCGGCCCGGTCGGCGCGCTGGCGACGATCACCCGACCCGTGGTAAGCAACAAGCCCTCGGCGACCATCCTCGCCCCGTTCGACGGCGACACCTACCTGGCCGGTCAGACCGTGCGGTTGCGCGGCGAGGCCAGGAACGCCGCAGCAACCGAATGGCGCATCACCCGCTACGACGGGCGGCGCGCCACGCCGATCACCAGCACGACCGGGCTACAGGCCAGCTTCGTCATGCCGGCCGATTTGCGCGATGATGGCTTCGTCGAGGCCATCTTCACCGCAACCGACAACAAAGGGAACCTTGCCGCCGCCAAGGTCAACATTTATCCATTTCCGAGCGACGGCTACATTCGCGCGTGGTGGCTGAACGGCGGGTATCCCTACGGCACGCTGGACGACGACGTCCTGCCCGGCGGCGAAGCCAATTACATCGCCCGCCCCGGCGACAAGACTGCTTGGGCGATCCGCAGCCCGTCGCGCAACATCAACCTGCTGAATTACATCACGCCATCGCGGAAGACTGTGGCCTATGCCTTCGTCTGGATCGAATCACCTGAGGATCGCAAGGGCTTGCTGGGGATGAACTCGGACGACGGACTGGCCGCCTGGCTGAACGGCAAAGAGATCTGGCGCAACAAGGTGAGCCGCTACATGCCCGACGATCTGCGCGACATTGACCTGCCGCCGATTGAGCTGAAGCGGGGCTACAACGCGCTTCTGCTGAAGATTGACACCAACGACGGCGATTGGCAGTTCAAGGCGCGCGTGCTCAATCCCGACGGCTCGATCATGCGCGACGTAGCCGCTAAGCTGGTGCAGACACCGGCGCAGTAGCGACTTGCCGGGCCTCAGCGTCTATCATCGGACCGCGCCGACTTGTACCTGGTCAGCGCCGCCAGCGGCCGCAGCAGATCGGGGTTGCGCAACTGAATCTGCGATAGGCTGACGTTGAGCAACACATAGAGCAACGGCATCAGATGCGAATCCGGCCGCCACAGGCCAAACTTAGCGAAGCTGCTGCGAGGCACGGCGGCGTCGCCGGTGCGGGTCTGGCGCGTGATCATCCAACGATCGCGGAAGCACACGATCGCATCGGGGGTGTGTTCCGGACGGATGACATCCTCTTCGATCAAGCTGTTCAGGCGCTGCAACAGCAAATCCGGCGCAGTCGCCTCCGCCGCAAAGACATAGCCCAGATAGGGGTTGAGCTTATCGTCGGAGAGCTGCGCGTAGCGCGCGCCGAACACCCCCAGGTGATGCATCGGCGTCACGTCATGGGCCGTCGCCTTAGCGCGATGCAGGCGCTTGAGTGAGGCCACATTCTGAAGATGTTCGACGAACATCTCCTGACCCAGATGCGGCGTGACCTCGCATATCGCATACACCCCCTCACACGGCAGCAGCCGCCCCATCGGCAGGGCGAAGATTGCGTCGTAGATCAAGATGCTGTCTGCGCGCGTGGTCACGTCGTCTATCGAGAACGCCTTGCCCCATTCCAGGCCGTAGCGCAAGGGCAACATCGGCCGAAGGACGTGAGTGATAAAAGCGTGCGGGTATTCCGCGCCGGAGGCGCCGTTCTGAAAGACCTCGCCTAGATGAACGCGCTGCTCAATGGGTTCGACGTGGGCGCGAATGGCATCCAGGATCAACATGGCCGCACTGCAGTGTATCGCATATCTGCGCTAGACCGGCGTATGAGGCGCGCCGTTTCACCGATGGATCAGCTCGACGTTGCGCAACGCTGCCAGGTCGCGCGCGCCGGCGCACAACATCACAGCGCGGAGCTGGCCGAGGATCACGGCGATCTCATCGCCGACGGCCTCTGGGGAGATAGTAGCCGCGCGCAGGAATGGGCGGGCCATGCCGAACAGCGTAGCGCCTAGCGCCAGGCACTTTGCGCCATCCACGCCGTTCTTCAGGCCGCCGCTGGCGAAGATGACCACGTCCGGCGCGGCCTCGCGCACGTAGCGAATCGAATCGGCCGTGGGGATACCCCAATCCACGAATGCCTCGGCGATGCGGCGCTGCACGTCGTTCCGCGCGCGGAACATCTCAACCTGGCTCCACGACGTGCCGCCGGCGCCGGCCACATCAATAGCGGCCACGCCGGCGTTTGCCAAGTCACGCGCGGCGCGAGGAGAGATACCCCAGCCGACCTCCTTGGCGATGACCGGGATGCCATCGGCCTGCAAGGCGCGCACGACGCGCTCGATCCTTTCGAGTAACCCGCCCCAATTCACGTCGCCTTCCGGTTGCAGGATCTCCTGCAGCGGGTTGAGGTGCAAGACCAGGGCGTCGGCGCCGGTCAGCGCTACGGCGCGCCGACAATCATCAGTATTGAACCCGTAGTTGAGCTGCACCGCGCCGATGTTCGCGAAGAGGAGAATGTCCGGCGCGACATCGCGCACCTGGAAGGTGTCGGCTAGCTCCGGCCGGACGACGGCGGCGCGCGTTGAGCCAAGCCCCATGGGGATGCGCGCTTGCTGCGCGGCAATCGCCAGGTTGCGGTTGATCGCACGCGCCTGCTCCGTGCCGCCGGTCATGCACGAGATGAGCAAAGGCGCGCCCAGGCGTCGCCCAAACAACGTTAGGCTCATATCTATTTCGCGCGCGTCTATCTCCGGCAACGCTTGGTGCATAAAGCGGTAGCGCTCTAGGCCGCTGGTCAAGCGCGAAGCGACGTTCTCATCCAGGTTAATGCGAATGTGATCGGCTTTGCGCGTCTCCAACTGATGTCCCTCGCGCGCGTTCGCATCGGCGCGTCGTTCATCCTTCATAGCGCGATTCCGTAACCCTTTGCCGCCGGCGGTGTTTCAGTGGCACAGAGATAGATTAAAATGCCCAACGGATCACCACAGGAGGAATAGATTGATGTCAGACCAGTCCACATTCGAACGCGTCAAGGCGCTTACTGTCAAACTGCTTGGCGTTGCGCCCGAGAAGGTTACTATGGAAGCAAAGTTCCGCGAAGACCTTGAGGCGGACTCGCTCGATTTAGTTGAGCTTATCATGGCATTTGAAGAGGAATTCGGCGGCGAGATTTCCGACGAAGACGCTCAGAAGATTACCACGATTGGGGAAGCTGTCGCCTACCTGGAACAGCGACAGAGCCAGAGCGCATAAGACGCTGAGACATTCGCAGTTGAAAGGCTCCCGCGCGCGCGGGAGCTTTTTGTTCGGCGACGGCTTTCAAGCGCCGTGCGCGCGCAAGAAAGACTCAACCTCCTCTCGGCTCGGGATGCTGGGCTGCGCGCCCGGCCGGGTGACGGCGATGGCCGCGGCCGCGCAGCCAAACTGCGCGGCCGCGCGCACAGGCGCGCCCTCCGCCAGCCGCGTTGCGAATGCGCCGATGAACGTGTCGCCTGCTGCCACCGTATCTACTGCTGCGACGGGGAAGGCCGGCGCATGGCCGCGCCACGCCTCGGCATCCACCCACACCCCGTTCTCGCCCAGCGTCACCAGCACGTTGCGCGCGCCGCGCAGTCGCAACGCCTGGGCCGCCGCGGCCGCACCTTCCAGGCCGCGCACTTCGACGCCGGCCAACTGGCCGGCTTCGTTCTCGTTGGGGATGAGATAGTCGCACAACTGCAGTAGCGCGTCGTCAAGCGGGGCAAAAGGGGCCGGGTTGAGGATGCTCAGCCGGCCTGCCCGACGCGCTAGGGTCATCGCGGCTTCGGTAGCCGCTAAGCTGGTCTCCAACTGCGCGATCACGGCGTCCGCCTTAGTCAGGCGATCTGCGTTCGCGTGCACGTCGGCCGCAGTGAGCGTCCGGTTTGCGCCGGCGGCCACGACGATTTCGTTTTGCCCGGTCGCGTCATGCACCAAGATCATGGCCGTGCCGCTGGCGCTGCCGGCGCGGCGGATCACGCCTTGTGTGTCCACACCTGCCGCGCGCAAGTTGGTGAGCATGGCTTCTCCAAATGCGTCCATGCCGACGCAACCGATCATGCACGCCGGATGACCCATACGCGCGACCGCGTAAGCCTGATTGGCGCCTTTGCCCCCACACGCCGTCCGCAGATCGTCGCCATGAATCGCCTCGCCGGGCGCAGGGAAGCGCGGCACACGGATGATCAGGTCCATGTTCAAGCTGCCCACAACGGTAATCATCGTTTGTGCGAATCAAGCAAGGTCGGAGCGCGGCTCGCAGATGTGAGTTGCGCTGCGTTATCCCTATTCACCTTTCGTCTGAAGCTCGTCGTAGAGGCGCTCCAGGCCGGCGCGCATTTCGTGAGCCAGCACTTCGTAAGCCGGCGACGCCTTGCTGCGGGCGACCTTCGGCGCGTAGAGCATCATCAAGTCGGGCACAAGCGCGCCTACTTCGGAACGGCTGCGATGGGCGCGCACGAGCGCCCTAACGCGCACCGTGGCGGCCTTGATGTAATCGAGCGTAGCATCCACGGCCTCGGCCGGTTCACCCGCCGGCCCGCGCCCGGGCACAAGCGTTGTGATCGTGCGGTTCTTCTTCAGCGCAGCCAGGATCGCCTGCCAACGTTCGAGGTTCGCCTGCGCCAGGTTGGGCGGTTGGCCGACGGCCACGTGATCGCCGGCGAAGACGATGCCGGAGTCGCGCAGCGTGACGAAGCATGCGTCGGGCGAATAGCCGCCTTGAAAGGTGACGTCCACGAAGGTCACATGCTTGACGCCCAGCACGATGCTCAACGAATCGCTGAAGGTGAGCCGCGGCGCGCCGTTGAGATCTCTCACCGGCGGTGCAGTGGACTCGAAAGGCTGAGCAAGGGCAGGCTCGGCCGGCGCAACAACCGGCGCAAAGGCAGCGTCGTGCACAACCGCTGTTGGCGCGCCGACCGCTGCGAGCGACTCGGCGTTCATCCGATCCGACGCGGTAAAGACTACAGCGCGGATGGGCTTATCGCTGAGTTCGGCCACTTGCGCGCGCCAGGCGCGCGCCTCGGCCGGATCGGGCGGCAGGTCAATGCCGATCACCGCGTCTTCGCCGATGACGCACCCCACGTTTAGGCCGCCGGCGGTCGCCTGATAGAACACGTTCTTGTGAATTTTCTTCATAGGCGCGTTGTGGCCGACATTGTACGACCGGAGGCAGCCAAAGGGGCGGAGGGCGTATCATTCGCATTCGTCCGCGTTCCATATTGCGCGTGAGCGAGCGCGGCCCGCACCGCTCAAACAGCGGTTGAAAATATAACTTCAGTATGCAGCACCCAGCGAATGCGGTTAGCGCAACCGATCCACTCGCAGAGAGCGTCAACCAGATGGGACATCTGCTTGGCGAGGTGATCGCCGAGCTGAACGGCCCAGAGGCGCTGGCGCTCGAAGAGCATCTGCGCAAACTGGCCAAGGAGAGCCGCGCCGGCAACCCACAAGCGGCGGAGCATCTTCGCGCGGCCATCGGCGAACTGAGCGCGGACGAAGCCTATGAAATGGCTATGGCGTTCACCACTTACTTCGAGCTGGTGAACCTGTGCGAAGAACATCATCGCGCGATGAAGCTGCGCCGATACCGCGCCGAACGCGCCGCCGGCCAACGGGCTGAACCGGTGCGCGAATCCATCGAAGCAGCGTTGATCGAACTGAAGCGCCAGGGCGTCACGGCGGAAACGCTTCAGGCCATGCTCGATCAAATGTCCATCGAGCTGGTCTTCACAGCCCATCCCACCGAAGCCAAGCGCCGCACGGTGCTGACCAAATTGCGCCGGCTGTCAGACCTGCTCAAGGCGAATGCCCAGCCTCCGGCTTCTGACGCTTCGGCCTTATCCTATTCGCGAGCGCAGCATGGGAATCAAAGCCTAGAGAACCGCGCGCTCGCCGCAGCCATTAAGCGCGAGATCGCCGCGCTGTGGTTGACCGACCGCGCGCGCACCGCGCAGCCGGCGGTGACCGATGAGGTGAAAACCGGTTTGTGGTACTTCACCGCGACGCTGTGGCAGGTGATCCCACAGCTATACGCCGACTTGCAAGCCGCGCTGGATGCACACTATCCAGGCGTGCGCGCGCCAGAGCGTTGGCTGACGTTCGGCTCCTGGATCGGCGGCGACCGCGACGGCAACCCTAATGTCACTCCCCAGGTCACGGCCGACACGCTGCAATTGCATCGTGAGCATGCCATTGACAGGCTTCACCACGCCGTGCATGAACTGTCCCGCTTGTTGAGCATCTCGATCAGCCGGGATACCATCACGCCGGAGATGCAGGCGTTGCTCGCGCGCATCAGTGGCGCTTCGGCTCCGGCGCGCGCGCGCATGATCGCGCAGCGCTATCCCAATGAACCCTATCGGATGGCGCTGGCCGGTCTGGCTGCGCAGCTTCAGGAGGCCTTTCAGCAAACCAAATCGCACCCGCTATATCCGTTCAACGCCGCGCGTCCCACGTTGGCGCTGTCGCCCAGCCTATCCTTGCCGCTCACGCTGCCGCCGGCTATCACGCTGCGCCAAGTGAAAGAGATCCTGCATACCCTCAGCAACAGCTTACGGCGCGGGCGCGCGGCGCTGCTGGCCGGCGGCGAGCTGAGCGACCTGCAACACCAACTCGACGTGTTCGGCTTGCACTGGGCGCGCCTCGATTTACGCCAACACTCCGCCTGGCACGAAGAGGCAGTCGCCGAAATTCTGACCAAGAGCGGCGTCTGCGACCACTACGCGCGACTCGACGAGGCGCAAAAAGTGGCGCTCTTAACGGCGCAACTATCGCAGCCGAACAGCAGCCTGTTGGATCGCATCGGCCCCCTCAGCGAGGGCGCGTTGTGCGTGACGGAGCCGCTTGAACTCGTGCGCGAAGCCATGGAGCGCTACGGGCGCGAAGCGCTGGGCATCTACATCATCAGCATGACCGATGGGCTGTCCGACGTGTTGGAGGTGGCGCTGCTCATGGCGTGGTGCCGCGTGCGGCTGCCCATCGCGCCGCTCTTCGAGACGCGGGACGACCTGCGACATGCGCCGGACATCCTGCGCGCCATGTTCACCCATCCCATCTATCGGGACATTCTGCGCGCGCAGGCCGACGAGCAGTTCATCATGCTGGGCTATTCGGACAGCAACAAAGACTGCGGCTACATCACAGCGAACTGGGAACTCTACAAAGCCCAAGAGGCTATTGCCGAAGTTTGTCGGGAACACGGCATTCGCTTCACGCTCTTTCACGGGCGCGGCGGGACGATTGCGCGCGGCGGCGGCCCCGCAGCAAAAGCAATTCTGGCTCAGCCCATCGGCCTGTTGGACGGGCGGATCCGCATCACCGAACAAGGCGAGGTGCTCTCCACGCGCTACCAGGACCCCGACTTGGCGCGCCGGCATCTGGAACAGGTGACCTACGGCGTGCTGCTGGGGATACAACGCGCCGATCACCCGCTCACCATTCCAGCGGAGTGGAAGACGACGATGGAGAAGATCGCCGAGCATGGCTTCGAGGCGTATTGTGCGCTGGTGCACGAAGATCCAGACTTTCTGAAGTTCTGGGAACAGGCCACGCCGATCGCCGAGATCAGCATGTTGAAGGTGGGATCGCGGCCGGCGTTTCGCGGGCAGACGCGCTCGGTGCAAGACCTGCGCGCGATCCCCTGGGTGTTCTCATGGATGCAGAGCCGATTCGTGCTGCCCGGCTGGTATGGGCTGGGCACGGCGCTGGCGGCGATGTTGCAACGCGGGAGCGACACGCGCGCCTTGCTCCGGCGGATGTACCGCGAGTGGCCCTTCTTCCAGACTACGTTGGATAACGCCCAGCAAAGCCTGGCCAAGGCCGATATGGGCATTGCGTCGCTCTACGCCACGCTAGTGGAAGATGAGCGCATCCGTGAGCGCATCTTCGGCATCATCCGGCAGGAGTTCGACCGCACCTGTCAAGCGATCTTCGCGATCACCGGCCAGGCCGCGCTGCTGGATAACGAACCGGTACTGCAAAAGTCGATCCGCCTGCGCAACCCTTACGTGGATCCGCTCAACTACATCCAGGTAGAGATGATCCGCCGATTGCGACGGCTGAAGCGGGCCGGCCAAACGGCGGAGACGCCGGAGGTCGCCATGCTGCGCCGGGTCATCGAACTCACCATCAACGGGGTAAGCGCCGGCCTGCGAAACA
Organism: Thermoflexales bacterium; assembly: GCA_046299515.1. Taxonomy (GTDB): domain Bacteria; phylum Chloroflexota; class Anaerolineae; order J036; family Brachytrichaceae; genus JAAFGM01. The sequence goes on from JBKBID010000004.1 coordinate 69,989, forward strand.
CCGGCTGAGTACAATTGCGCGCATCGCTCCATGAAAGACGCGCTGCTGAACCGCTCTAACCTGCTCTGGTTCATCCCCGGATTGCGCGTCAAGCGCTGGTTCATCCTGATGATCGCGGGCGTGACGCTGATCGGCCTCGGCATCGGCTTCATCCTGGTCGAGATCTACCGCGAAGCGCCGTTGCCGGCGATCTTCTACTATCTCACCCTGCAGTTCATCCCTCGCTGGGCGCGCGGGCTGCTGCTGGGCGCGCTGGGACTCAGCGCCTTCCTGTTCGGCTTGTATCGCCTAAACCGCACGCTGATCCAGTCGGTGCGCGGCAACGACACGCAGCCTATCGTCAAGAAACTGGTGCGCCAGTATGTCACCTCACAAGGGCCGCGCATCGTCGCCATCGGCGGCGGACATGGCCTGGCGGCGCTGCTGCGCGGGTTGAAACAGCACACCGCCAACATCACCGCCATCGTCACGGTCGCCGATGACGGCGGCAGCTCCGGCCGATTGCGCCGCGAGTTCGGCGTGCTGCCGCCGGGCGACTTCCGCATGTGCATCTCGGCGCTGGCCGACGATGAATCGCTTGTCTCGCAGCTGATGCAGTACCGCTTCGGCAGCGGCAGCGGGCTGAGCGGCCATTCGTTTGGCAATCTGTTCATCACCGCCATGGCCGAGTTAACCGGCAGCTTCGAGCGCGCCATCCTGGAATCGAGCCGCGTGGTGGCCAGCCAAGGGCGGATCGTGCCCAGCACATTGACCGACGTCACGCTGTGCGCCGAGTACAAAGCGCCGGACTTGGCCCCCGCTGCGGTCAGCCCGCCGCCCTCGCCTGCGCCGGTGCGCGGCGAATCATCCATCGGGAAGAAAGGCTTGCCGATCGAGCGCGTCTGGCTGGAGCCGGCCGATCCGCCGGCATATCCGGAGGCCATTCGGGCCATCTTGGAAGCCGACCTCGTCATCCTAGGGCCGGGCAGCCTGTTTACCAGCATCATGCCCAACCTGCTGGTGCCGGAGATCGTCCGGGCGCTGCGCGAAACGCCGGCCCGGTGCATCTACGTGTGCAACCTGGCGACCGAGCGCGGCGAGACAGACCGTTTCAGCATGAGCGATCACGTCCGCGCCATCGAGCGACACATCGGGCCGGGCATCTTGGATGCTGTGTTGGCAAACGACTACGCCAACCCCAACTTCAAGGCGCCAAGCGGCGTGGACATCGTCCTGGCCGAAGCGCAGGTTGAGGGCAGCGCAGTCGCCGTCGCCCACGCCGACTTGGCCGACGAAACCGAACCCTGGCGTCACGATTCCGCTAAGCTCGCTGCTGCGGTGTTGAAGTTCATCCAAGGCTGAGTGCGCCGCGACGGGCGAACATCGGCCGGATGCCGAACTGCAGTTGTGATAGGCTTACGATTAATCGAAGGCTCGTTGCTCAAACAACTCAAAGGAGAAGATCATGTCAAAGACAAAAATTGGCATCAATGGCTTCGGCCGGATTGGGCGACAAGTGCTGAAGGCGCTGTTCGAGTATCATCGCGGCGCGTTTGACGTCGTCGCCATCAACGACCTGGTGGATGCCCGCACCAACGCCCACCTCTTCAAATACGACTCGAACTACGGCCGGTTTCAAGGCACCGTCGAGGTAGACGGCGCTGATTTGATCGTGAACGGCGACCGCATCAAGGTGTTCGCCGAGAAGGACCCGGCCGCCATCCCCTGGGGCAGCGTCGGGGCCGACATCGTGATCGAATCTACCGGTCTGTTCACCGACGCCGACAAGGCCCGCGCGCACCTCAACGGCGGCGCGAAGAAGGTCATCATCAGCGCGCCGGCCAAAAAAGAAGACATCACCATCGTGATGGGCGTGAACCACGACAAATACGATCCGGCCAAGCATCACGTGGTGTCGAACGCCTCATGCACGACCAACGGCCTGGCGCCGGTCGCCAAAGTGCTGTTCGACCGCTTCGGCATCGAGAAGGGCATCCTCACCACCATCCACTCATACACCAACTCGCAGCGTCTGCTCGACGTTGCAGCCAAGGACCTGCGCGACGCGCGCGCGGCGGCCATGAACATCGTGCCCAGCGAGACGGGCGCGGCCCGCGCAGTTGGCCTGGTCATCCCAGAGCTACAGGGCAAGTTCAGCGGCATGGCCTTCCGCGTGCCCACGCCGACCGTGTCGGTGGTGGACTTCACCGCCGTGCTTAGCCGGGACGTCACCAAAGATGAGGTGAACGCGGCGATGAAAGAATACGCCGAAGGGCCGATGAAGGGCATCCTCGGCTACACCGATGAGCCGCTGGTCTCGATGGACCTCAAAGGCGACACGCGCTCCTCCATCTTCAGCGCGATGGACACGCTCGTCATCGGCGGCAACCTGGTGAAAGTCGTCGCCTGGTATGACAACGAATGGGGCTACTCGTGCCGCGTCGGCGATCTAGCCGCCTATATGGCGTCCAAGATGTAACCTCGATTCACTCGATTTGGCATAAGCGCCCTCGGCCTACGGGAAGCTGAGGGCGCTTCTTTTATCGGCGAGGATTTCACCTCACACGCAGGCCTGCGCCGGGTGTATTTCTGACAGGGGGCAGGCGCAACACGTGAGGGTAGGCGCAGGCATTGCCTGCGCCTACCCGTGTCTCGCCTCTGTAGAGAAATGCACCCCCGCGCTGCGCTAAACGCTTGGTCTGATATAGTTCCGCCTATGAGAAGCCCACTAGCGCGCTGGTTTCTGGCGGGAGTGATCTGCCTCATCGCCGGCTGCGCCACAGCCCCTCCCGTCGCGCCGGCGCGCAAAGCGCCGACGATGTCGCCGAGCGAACCCACGCCCCCCGCAACGGCCGAAAGCCGGCCCACCGATGGGCACACCCAGCAGAGCATGAACGCCATCCGCCCGGAATTCACGCAGGCAACTACGACGTTCGCGCTGGACTTGTTTCGGCGAGTCGTCCGGCAGGACGCCGACAAGAACGTCTTCATCTCGCCGGCCAACATCGCCATTGCCCTGGCGATGACGGCAAACGGCGCGCGCGGCGAGACGCTGCAGGCGATGCTCGCCGCGATGGGAAACGAAGGCGCGACGCTGGAGGCGATGAACGCCGATTACGCCGCGCTGCAGGCGTTGCTCAGGCGCGAAGACCCGGGCCTGGTCCTCACCATCGCCAACTCGCTCTGGGCGCGGGCCGGCGTTCCCTTCAACGCCGACTTCCTGCAACGCACACGCCGCTTCTACGACGCCGAGATCAGCGAGCTGGATTTCGCGCAGCCCGACGCGCCAGATGTGATCAACGGCTGGGTCAGTGACAAGACCAACGGCAAGATTCAAGGCATCGTGAACGACATCCCGCCGGATGCCGTGTTGTTCCTCATCAGCGCCATCTACTTCAACGGCGCATGGCAGACGCCTTTCAAGGCAGAACTGACCCAAGACTTGCCCTTCAACTTGCTCGATGGATCGCAGAAGCAGACGCCGACCATGGCTCGATCCGGCGTCTTCGAGTACCTAAAGGGCAGTGATTTTCAGGCCGTGCGCCTGCCATACGCAGGTAATACGCTTCAAATGGTCGTGTTCCTTCCGGATGAAGGCCGCACGCTGGCCGAGTTCGAATCTATGCTCACGAGCGAGAACTGGGCGACCTGGCGCGCGCAGTTCGCCCCTAAGCAAGGTCAACTGCTCCTTCCCCGCTTTAAGGCGACGTATGACATCACGCTGAACGACGCGTTGCAAGCGATGGGCATGGCAGTTGCCTTTGACCCTTATAAGGCCGATTTCTCCGGCATGCGGCCGATTCCGCCGGTCGTCTTCATCAGCCGTGTGCGACACCTGGCCTACGTGGATGTGAACGAAACCGGCACCGAGGCCGCGGCAGCGACGTCCGTTCAGATGGGCGTCACTTCGGCTATGCCGACCGAAGACGCATTCACCATGCGCGTGGATCGGCCTTTCTGCTTCGTGATTGAGGACAGCCACACAGGCAGCCTGATATTTATCGGCGCGATCGTTGAGCCTTGAGCAGCGCGCCGGCGCAAAGCCTGTGAATCATTCCTGGCGCCGCCTCACTCCTTGCGCGCCACACAGAAGAGATAGGCGCCCCTCTCAGGCAGCGGTTCGTCGTACAACGGCCTGAGCGAGCGATTTAACAGCCTGAGTAAAGGATTCCTCTCGCTTGGGAAGAGCACCCAGCGGCCGGTTAGTTTCTTGGAGATGAGATTGGGCAGCCCGAAGTAGTGGCCCAACTCAAGCGCGCGCAGCGCATGGGGGGAGAAGTAGTACCAAATCCGTTCGACGGTGAACCCGGCGCGTCCTAGGCGCGCACGCCACACATCTGGGCCGTCGCAGTGGTGGTGGCGCGCAATGCGATTGAAGAACCGGCGATATGCATCGCCGGCGATCACGGCGCCGACCAACCAATCCGTAAAGTGGTCGGAGGGTGAGCAGAAGAGCAGATACCCGCCAGGTTGCAAGACGCGATAGCACTCGGCGAGCACAGGATCGAGATCGGGAATGTGCTCCAGCACGGAGTTGCTCACGATGGTCCGAAAGGCGCCATCGGCAAAGGGCATGCGCGCGCCGTCGGCCAGCGTGAGCAGTCTGTGGGCCCGGCGCATGCGCGACTCCCACAGCGGACCGCGCCATGGGTCGAGACCGACATCAAGCGGCCGGGAGAAGGCATGCGCTGCGAAGCTGCCATCGCCCGACCCTAAATCGAGCACCGGTTCGACGACCGGAAGTTCTTGATAGAACCGGGCCTCCACCGCGCGCAGCAGGGCGCGGAAGTAGGGCAGTTCGACGAGCTGGTTCCACAGGAAGTCATGTTCCCGCGGCTGCGCGAAAGCGTTCCTCATCGCGGATGGATGTCGCCCTCCAAAGGAAATCGGATTCTAGCATCCGGCCATCGGCGCAACAGGCGCATCCCTCGAATCCCGACGAGGCGTCGAATTTGTGCTATCCTCTTTGCGCGTCTCCGCATTGGCTATGAGCTTCGTTCACCTGCACGTGCACTCTGAGTATTCGCTGCTCGACGGCTTCGGCAACATCAAGAAGCTGGCGCGGCGCGCCAAGGAGCTGGGCATGCCGGCGCTCGCATTGACCGACCACGGCGCGATGTATGGCGCCATCGAGTTCTTCGATGTGTGCAGCGACCTAGGCGTCAAGCCCATCATCGGCATCGAGCTTTACCTGTGCAAGCGCGGGCGCAGGATGCAGGACAAGGACGTCAATTTCGACCGCAGCCCGCATCACCTGCTTCTGTTGGCGATGAACAATGAAGGCTACAAGAATCTGATGCGGCTGTCGTCGCTGGCGCAACTGGAAGGCTACTACTACAAACCGCGCATTGACCACGACGCGCTGGCGCAATACAACGAGGGCCTGATTTGCACCTCCGGTTGTCCATCGGCCGAGATCCCACGCTTGATCCAGCAGGGTCAGTTCGAGCAGGCCCGCGCGGTGACGCAGTGGTACCTCGACCTGTTCGGCGACCGCTTCTACTTCGAGCTGCAGGATCACGATCTGCCCGAACTCAAGTTGATCAATGAGACGCTCATCGCCTGGTCGCAAGAGATGAGCGTGCCGCTGATCGCCACCAACGATGTGCACTACGTGCTGCGCGAAGACGCGCCCTCGCACGACCTGATGCTGTGCATCCAAACCGACGCGCTGCTGAGCGACAAGAATCGGATGCGCTTCAACAACGACTCGTACTATCTGAAGAGCGAAGCGGAGATGGCCGAACTGTTCGGCCAAATTGCGCCCGAAGCGCTGACCAACACGCTCGCAGTGGCCGACCGCTGCAATGTCACCCTTAAGTCGAAGACGTTTCACCTCCCCCACTTCCAACTGCCGGACGGATTCGCGTCGGACGCCGACTATCTGCGTCATCTGTGCTACCAGGGCTTTGAGGAGAAGTACGGCATCCCGGCGCAGGCGGGGTCGGACGCGGCAGCGGATGAGCCGATTGACCTTACCGCCCGCTCGCCCCTCGCGCTGCCGGAGTCGCGCAGCAATCCGGCGCTGCGCCCCAGCGCGCTGCGCCAGCGCTTGGAGTATGAGTTGAGCGTGATCATCGAGATGGGGTTCGCCACCTATTTCTTGATCGTGTGGGACCTCATCCGCTTCGCCCGCGAGTCCGGCATCTGGTGGAACGTGCGCGGCAGCGCCGCCGGCAGCATGGTGTCATATGTGCTCGGCTTGAGCTACATCGAGCCGGTCAGCAACGACCTGCTGTTCGAGCGCTTCCTCAATCCTGGGCGCGTGTCCATGCCGGACATTGACATGGACTTCCCCGACGACCAGCGCGGGTTGCTCGTGGATTACACGATAGCCAAGTACGGTCGCGAGAACGTGGCCCAGATCATCACCTTCGGCACCATGGCCGCCCGCGCCGCGCTCAAAGACGTGGGGCGCGTGCTCGACATCCCGCTCAACGAAGTATCGCGCATCACGTCACTCGTGCCGGCCATCCCCGGCAAGCCGATCACCTTGACGCAGGCCCTGGAGCAGGTGCCCGAACTCAAGCGGCTCTACGAGAGCGAGCCGCATGTGCGCGAGCTGTACGACCGCGCCATCAAGGTCGAAGGCACGGTGCGCAACGCCGGCACCCACGCCGCCGGCGTGGTGATCGCCGATCGCCCGCTGATCGAATATGCGCCGTTGAACCGATTGACCGGCGCGCCGCTCACCCCGCAGCTCAACGCCGTCACGCAATTCGAGATGACGCACCTGGAGTCCATCGGCCTCCTGAAGATGGACTACCTCGGCCTATCTACGCTGACCATCATGCGCAAGGCTTGCGAGTTGATCGAGCAGCGTCATGGCGTCAGGCTAAACCTGACCAACATCCCGATCCACGACCGGCGCATATACGAACTGTTGTCACAGGGCGACGTGCAGGGCGTGTTCCAGGTAGAAGGCAGCGGCATGCGCAACCTGATGATGCAGATGAAGCCGACGCGCTTTCAGCATGTGGTCGCAGCGCTGGCGCTCTTCCGGCCTGGGCCGATGGAGTACATCCCCACCTACATCCGGCGCATGCACGGCGAAGAGCCGGTGCAGTATCGCCACCCCGATCTGGCGCCGGCGCTCGGCGAAACGTACGGCATCATCGTGTACCAGGAGCAGATCATGCGAGTAGCCCGCGACATCGCCGGCTACTCGGTGGGTGAAGCGGATACCATCCGCAAAGCCGTCGCCAAGAAGAACGCGGAGCAACTGCTGAAGCACAAGACCAAGTTCCGCGAGGGCGCCGTCAAGAAAGGTTACAGCGCAGAATTGGCCGAGGCCATCTTCGGCGACATCGAGTACTTCGCGCGCTACGGCTTCCCCAAGGCGCATGCGGCCGACTACGCGGCCATCACCTGCCAGACTGCTTGGCTGAAGGCGACCTATCCACTCGAATACATTTGCGCGCTGCTCACCTGCGAGAGCGGCAACACCGAGAAGATCACCGCGCTGATCGCCGACGCCAAACAGCACGGCATCAAAATCCTGCCGCCCAACGTGAACGCCAGCGACGCCGATTTCACCATCGAAACCCCGCCGAACTTCAAGTCCAAGGACGGCATCGGCGCGATCCGCTTCGGCTTGATGGCGATCAAGGGAGTTGGTGAAGGGCCGGTGCGCGCCATCGTCGAGGCGCGCAAGCAGGGCGGACGATTCAAGTCGCTCGATCACTTCTGCCGGCGCGTGGATATGACGGCGCTGAACAAGCGGGCGCTCGAGTCGCTCATCAAGGTCGGCGCATTTGACGACTTCGGTTCGCGCTCGCAACTGTTGGCGGTCGTGGATCAGATGATCGGCATGGCCACGGCGGCGCGGCGCGCCGCCGAGCGCGGCCAGGGCATGTTGTTCGGCGGGCTGGATGACGCCGGCGATGAGACCCTCATCGTCCTGCCTAAGCACGTCCGCGAGATCCCACACAAGCAACTGTTGCAGGAGGAAAAGGAGCTGCTCGGCACCTACGTCTCCGCGCACCCGCTCCAGGCGCAACTCGATGCGCTTCAACATCAGATCACGCACACCAGCGCCTCGTTGACCGAAGGCGACAACGGGCAGAAGGTGGTCGTGGCCGGCGTGGTCAGCTTCATCCGCCCCCACACGACCAAGGCCGGCAAGCCAATGGCTTTTGGCGAGCTAGAAGACATGTATGGCCGGCTGGAGCTGACCATCTTCCCAAAGACCTGGGAGAAATACCAGGACAAGTTCCAGAAAGATAAGGCGCTGCTGGTGTGGGGCAAGGCCGAGGTACAGCCGGGCGGCGCGCCGAAGGTCCTGGTCGAGAAGGTCAGCGATTCGTTCGAGATCGCCCGCAGCGCCGACGACGCCCCCATCACCTCCAGCCACATCTCCGAATCAAACCACGCAGTCGCCGAAGAGGTCATCAACGCCTACTTCGACTCGTTGCAAGCTGAGCCGGCACACGCGCCACCGCCATCCTCAACCGATGCGATCGGCAGCGCTGAATTGCGCACAGATGACCTGGCCGTCCTGGACGAGATCAGCTTCACCGATGACGGCGTCATCATCCCCTACGCCCCCGCGCCCGGCGTCGAAGCGAATGCGATGGCCGATGATCCAACCACCACATCGCGCCGCGAAGCCAACGCGGCAGCGCCGCTCGACGCATTGAATGACGACGGGCGGCCTGCGCCTGCCGCTGAGGGGGAGCCTGCGACCGTTGAGAACCCGCATCCCAACGCGCAGGACCTGCCCCCCATTTTTGCTGCCCGCGAGCCGCTGCGCATCGTCATGTACCGCAACGGCGACCCGCGCAGCGACGTAGCCAAGCTGGAAGCCGTGTTGCAGACGCTGCGCAAGTATCAGGGCGATCAGCCATTTATCCTGACGCTGCGACAGGCGAACGGCAAGGCCGTGACGCTCGACTTCCCGAATGACGCCACGCGCGACTGCCCAGAACTGCGCCGGGAACTGATCGCGCTGCTTGGCGCGCAGTGCATCGCGTGACGGACGAACTGCGGCGCAACTTGACGGTCGCAGTCCTGTGCGGCGGACGGTCGCGCCGGATGGGGCAAGATAAGGGGCTGATGCCTTTTCTGGGTCAGCCGCT
>JBKBID010000005.1:0-57898 GCA_046299515.1 Thermoflexales bacterium
GCAACTCGGGCGGGATGACCGGCAGCACGGTGAGGATCATCCACTCCGGCCGGTTGCCGCTCTTGCGCAGCGCCTCGACGATGCGCAGGCGCTTGATCGCCTTCTTCTTCTTGACCTTGCTGAGCGAATGGCGCACCTCGCGCCACAGCTCCTTGGCGAGCTGGTCGAGGTCTATGCGGCGCAGGATCTCGTAGAACGCCTCTGCGCCCATGTCCGCCTTGAAGACGTTGCCGAAGCGGGCGCGCAGGTCGCGCACGCGGCTCTCCGGCATGAACTGGCAGACCGCCAGGTTCTCTAGGTCCTCCTTGTCGGTGGCGTAGCGGGCGTTAAGTTGCTGGATCTCCTCGGCCAGACGCTCGCTGAGCTGGCGCGCGTCGTCGTCCACCTTGCCCTGCAGGATTTCGATCTCGCCTTTGATCTTGCTCGTGCTAGCCTCGCGCTCCTCGTTAATGCGTTGCTCGATGGCGTTGAGCTGTTCCTTGACGACGCGGTTGAGCGCGGTGAGGTGGACGCGGCCGATCGTCTCGCCCTCCTGCGCAATGACGGTGTTGGTCGGCTCGAAGATGATCGGCGCGCGGATGGTCTTGTTGGTCTTCGCCTCGATTTCCCGCTGCACGCGCTGCGCCGCTTTCATCAAGGCTTCGGTCTCGTCCTGCAACAGGTCGTCGTATTTCTGATTAGTCTCGTCCAGCGTCTGCTGTAGCTTGACCAGTTGCTTGAGCAACTTGCCGCTTGCGCTGTCTTCCTGAGCGCGGGTCTTGGCCTCCAGGTCGGCGATGCGCTTCTCGTGCTCTTCTTGCAAGCGCTTCAGCGCTTTCTGGCGCGCGTCCTCGTCCACGTAGGTGACGACGTACTGGGCGAAATACAGCACGCGGTCGAGGTTGCGGCGGGTGATGTCGAGCAGCGTGCCCAGGAAGCTCGGCACGCGGCGGGTGTACCAGATGTGCGCCACCGGCGCAGCCAGGTTGATGTGGCCCATGCGCTCGCGCCGCACGCTTGCCTTTGTGACCTCAACGCCGCACTTTTCGCACTTGATTCCCTTGTAGCGGATGTTCTTGTATTTGCCGCAGTAGCATTGATAATCGCGGGTCGGGCCAAAGATCGCCTCGTCGAAGAGGCCATCCTTCTCCGGCCTCAGGCGTCGGTAGTTGATCGTCTCCGGCTTAGTCACCTCGCCGTACGACCAGGAACGAATTTGCTCGGGGGAAGCCAGGCTGATCCGCAGCGCCTTAAAGTCTCTCAATTCCATTTGTGATCTACACCCCTGGATAAGACAAAATGGCGCGAACGACGTCATCGCTCGCGCTAGAACCTAAGTTCACGACAGAGATGGTTGAATTTTCGATTGGCTTGCGATTGTATAACGGTTGCGGGATTCGTCAAGGGTTGTCGCCGCTTTGCCGCTTTGCTAGGCCCTTTTCTGTTTCTTGGCAAGCGCTGGTTGGGCCGCCAGTTTATGCTTCGACGCGAGCCTTTGCCCACTGCTTGGCCATTCGCTTCAGCGCGTCAGCGTACTTGGGCCAGTCATGGAGCGTCTCGGGGTCGAAATCTGCTCCATTCGGCCATACGAGCGTATGTATTTCAGGATCAATCTCTACTTGATTGAACAATCTTTCATCTTGTAAGGCACCGTAAATCTCTCCTGCCAATACGGGTCGAAAATCAATTTCACGTTCTACCCCATCATCGAATTTCACACGCAGGGTATAGGGGCCAATGACTTCAAATCCAATGACACGATAAACTGCATGGCTCATACTTTTCCTTCCTTTCAAATTATTTGAGTGGTGCTATCCTATACGGAAGTTGCCCAGACTGTAGTCGTTCCCAATTCTCCACGAGTTCTCCCTGGTGCAACTCCGCCCATGCTTCCACAAGACGTTGCTGGCGATGCGGCAAACCGCCGCCAATCTGCTCGATAGGGTCAATCCCATAAATGGCCACATGGTTTTGGTAATAGGCATGAAAGTGTGGCCGATGATGTGGTACACCAGGCTCGGCATACATGCGGATAATAATTCCAAAGAATCGGGTGAGTTCAGGCAAGCTACTCTCTCCAACATTGAATTTGCATACAGAGACATCACGTTACAATTCGCCGACACGCGATGCTTTCTGGCCGCCCAACGGCTCGCGCATCACCCGCAGGCGAGCCGAGCGCAGCGAGGCGAAGCTGTCCGCCTGCAAGCGCCTGTTGGGCGCAGACATGCACCGCCGCAACGCCCGCCGATCTTCACGCGCCTATTCTCTCTGCGGGCAAAGCGACCTGCCACTACAACACTCACGACCGTTATAGCACAACAGCAGGCAAGATGCGTGTCTGTCACATGAGCAGTTGGCGAGTTGCTCAGGTCAGGACAAGCAACAAGGCTCCCTCACGCTGCCTCAAGCTCACCATGCGCTCCCACAACCGCTCAGCATCAGCCCGGCCAACATCCCTTTCAGCGACTTGTAGCCGCGCACCGTCCGCGCTCGCATTTGCATCCGCCCAATCGCCTGCTCCGTCCGATTGTTCGTCTTCGGCACCCCCTCCGCCCACCGAAACACACGAAATCCTTCCCAATCCTCGCTCAAGCGCAGCACCAGGTCGCGCAAACGCATCAGGGCTTCATCCCCTTGTTCACTCTGCCGTCCGGGAAGCTGCTGCCATAGCTCGAACAATCGTCGCTTGCCATCGGCAGCCAACTCGTCCACAGCGCGTTGCGTCTCCTCCACCACCTCACGCCATCGCTCGGCCACACGTGGCCTGAGTTCATTCAACCGTCGCCGCACCCAGCGCTGCACATGAAACCAGCACACTTGGCGCACCACCCCGCTCTGTTCAGCCGCCCCGCGGTAGCCGGCCAAGTCATCGGTCACCACGACCCGCACGCCCAGCCGAGCAACCAGCGGCTTAAGCCACGCGCCCACCGCCTGCGCATCGCGCTCGTCCAGCTCGGCGACGGCCACCGGCTGCCCATCCCCCATGTCCACAGCGACCACTACCCCGCGCGTCTGTCCCCCGCGTTTCACATATACCCCATCTACCCCCAGCACCCGCACGCTTCTGATGCTGCGTCGCTGCGTCAGCAACGCGGCCTGTTCCTGCAAGTCGCGCCAGGCCGTCATCCGGTTGAGCTGCACCCCGAAGACGGCCAAGACGGCGCTCACCCCACGCACACTTAGCCCTAGGGCACATAACAGCGCCGCCAGCTTGCGCAAACGCTGGGTCTGGTCAGCGCGGTCTACCCCGCTAGGATAGTCCCGAAAGGTATGACCGCAACGCGGACAGCGGTAGCGATACGCCAAGACGCTGCGGTAGCTCTGATCGCGCACCGTTTTACGCACGCTGCCCCAGCGCTGGAGCGTGGGTGAGCCACAGAAAGGGCATTGTTGAGGGCGTCCGTGAGGCTCGGCATCAACAGCGGGCAGTTGAAGCACGATCGGCATGGCCATTCCTCCTTGAGCGCGCGGCTACAACCAGCTTACACTGCGAGCATCTTGCTGACAAGCGGGAAACTACACCAGCAATGTGACAGTCACGGATGTCGTAGATATAAGCGGGTCAGACGAGCAGGACGAGATTCCATCCGCAGTGTGACGGTTGCATCCGTAGAATCATGTGCAATGCGCCGCCATGTCATTGCCGGAATTGTAATCACCTTATTCACCATCCTGGAGAGCAGCCTTTTGCCGATAACGCTGGGCGCTGCGTTAAGACCGAACCTGACGCTGGTCATCTGCGCGGCGTGGTCAGCCATTCGCGGCGATGAGGGCTTCATCTGGGCGTTCGGCGGCGGCCTGCTGCTCGATGTGCAGTCCGGCGCGCCGTTCGGCATGCACACCGCCGGGCTGATGATCGGCAACGCGCTTGCCGCGCTGCTGGATCGAGCGCCGATCCCAATCCCCATCGCGCGCACTTTGAATTGGGTGCTGGTGACGACTGTCGTTTACTACGTTACAACGCTGGCTGTGTTAGGATTAGCTAATAGGACGTTCGATATCTCGATTGGTTTCGCGACGGTGATATTGCCCAGCTTAGCGGCCAACCTCATCCTAGCGATTCCGGCGCACGCCGTATTGACCCGACTGCAGATGCGACTCCGCGAGCAAGAACGATTCCTGTCCTAAATGTTGCTCGACGACATCCCGATTCGCCGGCGCACCAGCCAAACGCCGCCGCCCGACAACGAGGGAGGGCAGACTCGTCTGATGCTGCTAGGTTTCGGCGTGATTCTCACGTTCATTGTGCTGGGGATCCGTCTGTTTGATCTGCAGGTAAACCGTCAGTCGCTCTTTAGCGCACAGGTCGAAAGGCGCAGCGTGATCGAGCGGGCGCTGCCGGCCACGCGCGGCCTGATCTACGACCGCAACGGCGAGCCGCTCGTCCGCAACGCGCCGGCATATCAGATCGCGATCATCCCCATTCAGCAGGTGCGCTACAAAGACGACCCGATCCGACAGCGCGTCGAGCGCATGGCGATGTATAACAAGCTGGCGGCGATGATCAATCAGCCTGGGGTGACGGCCGGCGAAATCTACACCAAGGTCGTCAGCCAGAACGCGCTGATCGCACCCTATCAGCCAACGGTGATCGCCGACAACGTGCCGCGCGAGGTTGCCCTGGCCATTCAGGAACAGTCACTCATCATGCGGGGTGTGGTCGTGCAGACCGTCGGCTCGCGCGAATATCCCTACAAAGAGCTGCTGGGCAACATCCTGGGCTACACCGGTAAGATCTTCAAAGAGATGATCGAGCGAGAGCCAGAGAAGTTCTCGCGCGAGATCTACGATTACGACAACGACCGCGTCGGCATCATCGGCGTTGAACGCGCTGTAGAAGAGGAATTGCGCGGCCAGAAGGGCAAACGCATCGTGCTGGTGGATGCGTCATTCGAGGAGCTGCAGGTGTTGAGCGAGACGCCGCCGGTCAACGGCAACAGCGTGCGGCTGACGATAGACCTGCGGCTGCAACAAATCATCAGCGACGTGTTGATCGCAGCGATGAAGGAGCGCGGCGCGCCGCGGGGCGCCGCCGTCGCGCTTAACCCCAACACCGGCGAGATCCTTGCCATGGTGTCTGTGCCTGGCTACGACAACAACCTGTTCGCTCAGGGCATCTCCCGGCAAGAATACGAAGCGCTGGCTAACGACCCGCATAAGCCGCTGTTGAACCATGCCACGCAAGATCGCGTGCCGCCTGGCTCGACATTCAAGATCGTCACCGCGGCGGCGCTGCTGCAAGAAGGCGCCGTGAGCGAACGCACGGTAATCTACGACCCCGGCATCTTTATCCTGCCCGACCAATACGACCCCACCAACCCCGACAAAGGGCAGAAGTTCTACTGCTGGAAGCGCACCGGCCACGGCTTTCAAAACATCCGCGACGCGCTGCGCAACTCGTGCGACACCTATTTCTACAAGACCGTAGGCGGCTTTGCAGACGACAAAGAGAACATCACCGGCATCGGACCCGACAAGCTCGCCCAGTGGGCGCAGGAATTCGGCATCGGCGAGAAAACTGAGCTGAACATTGATTACAGCGTAGGCATCGCGCCCACCAAAAACTGGAAGCTGCGCAACATCGGCGAGGTGTGGTCCACCGGCGACAGCTACAACGCCGCCATTGGCCAGGGCTATGTGCTGGCCACGCCGCTGGAGATGGCGAACGTGACGGCGGCCATCGCCAACGGCGGCACGCTGTACCACCCGCAAATTGTCAAGGACGTGCTCAACGAGCGCGGCGAGGTGATCAAGCCATTCGCCCCAAAGGTAATGCGTCAGATTCGGCTCGATCCCTATTACATCCAACTGATACAGGACACGCTCTGGCGTGTGGTCAACGAACAAGGCGGGACGGCCTGGGGGTCGCGCTTGGAAGGATTCGAGTATGCGGGCAAGACCGGCACAGCGGAGTTCTGCGACGATGTGGCATACCAGACCGGCATTTGCTATGCCGGCATTCAGGTTCTGCCGACTCACGCTTGGTTTGTCTCTTACGCGCCGGCGCAAAATCCGCAGATCGCAATGGCGGTGTATGTGTGGAACGGCGGCCAAGGCTCCGGCGTCGCGGCGCCCATCACCCAGCGCATCTACAATCGCTACTTCAACGTCGGCGTGCCCGAAGATAAACTGGCACCGATCCAACAGGGTGACTCGGAATGATCGCCATCAAGGGCTTCAAACAAGGGCTGCTGGTCATCTTCAGCAATTCATCCACTGAGCCATGGCTGACGCGCCTGCGCGAGCTGGAGGCCAAGCTCAGCGCAAACCCCGGTTTCTTCAAGGGCGGCAGCATTGCATTTGATGTGAAGGCTGCGCCGCTCAGCGAAGACGATTTGCGCCGCTCCATCGCGCTGTTACAGTCCTACGAAGTCACACTTTGGGCGGTGCTTTCCGAAGACGAAGCCACCCGCGCGCGCGTCCGAGCACTCGGGCTGGCCGACCGGCTCAACCCGCCGGAACCAGCGCCTGCGCCGGTGCCCCATCAAATGCACGAAGCCACACCGCCTATCGCTGCAACGCCATTACCCGCAACCGAACATCCAGCACACGTCTCTCATGTCGAAGAAGGCTACGCCGAAGGCACGGATGGATTGCTAGTTCGGCGTCGTGTGCGCTCCGGCCAAGTCCTGCGCCATCCCGGCCATGTCGTCGTGATCGGCGACGTGAACCCAGGCGCGCAACTCATTGCAGGCGGTGATATTATTGTATGGGGCAGGTTGGAAGGCTCAGCGCATGCAGGCGCCTTGGGAGATGACCACGCCGTAATTTGCGCGCTGGAGATGTCACCCAGTTTCATTCGCATCGCTGACGTCACGCGCATGCCACGGCCGAGCAAGCGACGAAGTCGGGACAAATCCAGCAGCGCCAAGATGGCGCGCATTGAGGATCAAGAGATCGTCTTTGTGGCCTGGAACAGCGCTGACGGCATATTCGAGTAGGCGTCAAACCATCACTGCCGCGTTCAGCGCGCAGATTGCGCAAACGAAGACATCATGGAAGGGAAAGTGATCACCATCACGTCGGGCAAAGGGGGCGTGGGCAAGACGACGACCACGGCCAATGTCGGCTCAGCTTTGGCGCTGCTCGGCAAAAGGGTGGTGGTGTTCGATGGTGATATCGGGCTGCGCAACTTGGACATCGTCATGGGCTTAGAAAACCGCATCGTGTATGACGTGGTGGACTACATCGAAGGCCGCTGCCGTCTGCGCCAGGCGCTCATCCGCGACAAGCGCGCGCCAGAACTGTACCTGTTGCCCACGGCGCAGACCCGCGACAAGAACGCTATCAACCCCAACCAGATGATCCAGGTATGCGCCGAACTGCGCAAGGAGTTCGACTACATCATCATTGACTCGCCGGCAGGCATCGAACAGGGCTTCCAAAACGCGCTCGCCCCTGCCGACCGCGTGCTCGTGGTCACCAATCCAGAGGTGTCGTCGGTGCGCGACGCCGATCGCGTGATCGGCCTGGTGGAAGCGCAGGAGAAAGGGCCGGTGCAATTGATCATCAACCGCCTGATCGCCGCGCGCGTCAAGAAGCAGGAGATGCTCTCCACACAGGACATTATGGACGTGCTCTCCACCGAAATCATCGGCATTGTGCCGGAGGACGAAGCCATTCTGTCGTCGTCCAACCGTGGCACGCCCGTCGTGTTCAACGGCAAAAGCCCGGCGGCCATTGCGTATCGCAACATCGCGCGCCGCTTGATCGGCGAGGATGTGCCGCTCACTCCGCCGCAGCACACTTCATGGTGGCAGAGGCTGTTCGGCAAAACGGAATGAGCGCATTGCAGATTCGGCATGAGTCGTCGCTACTAAACCTGAACCTACTGCACCTGAAAGCCATGAACCTCTTCGAGCGACTCTTCGACAAACGCAGCAGCGCACAAACTGCCAAGCAGCGGCTCCAGTTGGTCCTGGTACATGACCGCACCGAAATTCCTCCAGGCATGATAGCGCTCATCAAGGACGACATCGTCGCCGTGATCTCGCGCCGCGTGAACATAGACCGCGAACGCGTCGTCGTAAGCATCACGCACGAGGACAAGACGAGCAAGTTGCTTGTAGACATCCCGCTGCTGAGCGGCACGGATGGCCAAGCAGCGAGCCGCGCGTGGAGCGGGACAAAAGGCCCTGATCAGAGAACCAACTCGGCTTCGCACTGACCCGCACGAACTATGGTAGACGCTAGGCTCTGGCGACGCTTCGACTGGCTCTTACTGGCCGCCGTGATCTTACTGGTCACTTTCGGCGTCGCGATGATCTTCAGCGCCACGCGCAACGAGGGCAACCCTAGCGTTGAGCGCAGTTGGCTTGATCAAGCCATCACTGCCGTCATCGGCTTGATGGTACTGATGATCTTCAGCATTCTCGACTACACGCTGCTCAAGAGCTTTGTCACGCCGGTGTATATCGGCGTCGTCGCTGCGCTGGCGCTGGTGCTGGTTGTCGGCATCGAGCGACAGGGGGCGCGCCGATGGTTCAGTTTAGGCGGCTTTGACCTGCAACCGGGCGAATTGGCCAAATTAGCGCTGACGATCGTGCTGGCTAAACTGGTCGCCGACCGGCAAGGACGACGCCCCTACCTGGAAACCATCCTCCTCTCCGGCTTGCTCGTCGCGCCATGCATTGTGCTGATCCTGCTACAGCCCAACCTGAGCACGGCGCTCACTATCGCGTTCTTGTGGCTGGTCATCGTCTTCGTCGGCGGCGCCGAACGACAGCACATCCTGATTATGGCCGTCGCCGGCCTGGCTATTGTGCTCCTGGTGACGCAGTTACCTTCATTCCAGACTTATCAGCTCCGCCGCATAGAGCTTCTGCTCGGACTCACGGACGAACCAGGAGCGAACTACCAGAGCGAACAGGCGCTGATCGCGCTCGGCAACGGCGGCCTGCTGGGCCAGGGGTATCTGCAGGGCCAGCAGACGCAGCTACGTTTCTTCCCCGTCCGCCACACCGACTTCATCTTCTCGGTGATCGGCGAAGAGCTGGGATTCATCGGCTGCGTGATTTTCATGTTACTGCTGATGATCGTGATCCTGCGCGCACTGCGCACGGCGATCATTGCGCGCGATACCTTCGGTCGCCTGCTATGCACCGGCATCGCCGCGACGCTGTTCTTGCAGACCTACATTAACCTGGCCATGCAGGTCGGGTTGATGCCGGTCACCGGTGTGCCGTTGCCATTCGTCAGCTATGCGCGCAGCAGCCTGGTCGTGTTGATGGTCGCCATCGGCATCGTTGAGAGCGTGGCCATGCGCTATAAGAAGTTGGAGTTTTGATGTGCTGCGTTGCCGGAAGGTCGGGGCGGGCAGCGCATCGGCCACTCGGCAACTTCGCAGCCCGACAACCGGTCTGCTTCACTGCATGCGCAGCAGCACAGGCGCTTTAGACCACAACGCCTCCAGGTTGTAATAGGCGCGCTGGCTAGGCGAGAAGATATGCACCACGACATCGCGATAGTCCACCAGAATCCAGCCGCCGCCGTTCAGACCTTCGATGTGATGCGCGTCAATATGACACTCTTTATGCACCTGCGCTTCAATGCCTTCGGCAATCGCGCGCAACTGGCGCTCACTGGCGCCGGAACAGACGACAAAGTAGTCAGCGACCGTAGAGAGGTTGCGGAGATCGAGCAAGAGGATATTTTCGGCTTTCTTGTCGGCGGCAGCGGAAACCACTGCGCGCGCTAGCGTCAGACTGTCCTGCGCGGACTGGGATGTCATTAATTTCAATTATACTTGCCGATTGTGGAGACGGATTTGGTGGGAGGACTGCTGCCCGCCGGCTTGTGGTTGCTTCTCTCAGCCGGCACGCCAAGCCAACTCCATCGCAGGCTGGCTATCACATCGCTCATGGCCACTGCGACCGCCACGCTCGCGTTCGTCGTTTTCGGATTCGCGCTTGCGTTTGGCGGGCAGGAACTGTCGCTCGGCGCCGGCGCGCCGCCGGAGCGCTGGATTTTTGCCGGCTGGAGCGGCTTCTTCCTCGACGGCGCCACAAATTTAGAAGGCCTACGCGAGTTCGTCCGCTTCTGGCCGCTGATCGCGGCTGGGGCTGTGCTGGTGGCCGGAGCGCTGGCCCAACAAGCGCGCATCTTGACGCTGACAGTCTTCACCATCGTCGTCGCCGGCGTCATTCTCCCCCTCGTCATGTGCTGGATGTGGGGCGGGGGCTGGCTCTATGCGCTCGGCGCCAACGCCGGCCTCGGCCGTGGCACGGTAGACCTGGGGCATCTCGCCGCGACCGGGATCGCCATAGGCGCATTCGGCGTCATCTGGCTCGATTCACTCCCAAGGCGAGAGCTGGCGCTGCATGAACCAGAGCTGCCGGCCGTGCACTTTCCCGCGCGCGCCGTAGTCGGCGTGTTGCTCGTCCTGGCCGGCGCCCCTGCGTTCGCCGGCGCATTCGCGCCGGAGTCGCCCGAACTTCCGATGGGCCAATTTGTCAACAGCAGCGTGGCCGTCAGCATTGCTATCCTGACCGCAGGCGGCTACACGATCTTCACCACACGCCGGCCGGATGTGTTGAGCGCCAGCCGGGCGGCTGCAGCGGCGGTGTTGGCCACATCCAGCGGCGGCGCACTGCTGCCGATGCCGGTCGTCGCCGCGTTGGGCGTCATCTGTGGGTTGTTGGCGACCATCGGTTATTACGCCGTCAATGAGCGGTTGCGCTGGCGAGACGACAGCGCCATCGTCACGTCGGTCTTTGCGCCATCCGCTGTGGGACTGCTGGCGACGGGCATGTTCGCAAACGGCGCCTTTGGCGTCGCCGGCCTGCTATCGCAGCGCGCAGAACTTGCAGCCGGCCAACTCCTTGCTCAGGCCATCGGACTGATTGCGATTGCGCTGTTCGCCATGGGCACAAGCAAGGCTACGATAGAGCTGATGCGCCGCGCGCGCGTCTCGCTCCTCATCCCGATTGAAACAGCATACTCCCAGCCGCCCATGCCGCAACCTGCGCTCTCATCGGTAGTCGTTGCGTCGGCCGAGTTCACCGACGCGGCGCAGGCGATGAGCCTCACCTACGCATCAGCAGTCGAAGCGCCCGATCTCGCCTCCGCCGACCAACCGGCAATGGAAGTGAAACCGGACGCGATTGAAGAGGCTGTGTCTGAAACAAGCGACGGAAAGTCGCGTGGACGGAGCGCCCGATTCTGGCGTCGCAATGAGGCGCCGCCTGCGCCCAAACAGCCGCGCAAAGTCGCCTACCCCTATCGCGTCGGCGGACGGCCGCTTTCGATACGCCCACCTGCTGCCGACGGTGGAGAGGCACAGGACGAAGCCTGAATAGCGCCGCGCGGCGCTCGCGCGCAGATCTCGGTTGACGCCGAGCGCGCGTCGGCGTACGCATTGGCCATGAACGCGGGCGTCCCCTCAGTAGTGCGGGTGCGACGCTTGCAGCTCCCATTCGACGAGCGCTTGTGGGTCGCCGTAGATCACATGCTCGATGAAGCGCTCATAACGATCGGCGAAGCGCTCCAGCGAAAATTGCTCGGCGCGCTTACGGGCGTTCCGGCGATCCAGGCGATCTACTTGGCGCACGGCCTCAGTGAGGGCGTCGAGATCGCGCGGCGGCGTGAGGAAGCCGCTGACGCCATCCTGCACCAGCTCCGATGGGCCGCCTTCGTTGTAGGCGATCACAGGCGTGCCGCCGGCTAACGCCTCGATGCACGTGTTGCCAAAGGCCTCGATCCAGTGAGGCGTCATCAGCATCGCCTTGGTGTTGCGCACAACGCGATGCAGCGCGTCTTGGCTCAGGAACCCGTGGTAGGTCACATCCACGTCGGGATAGCGGGCGATGCATTCGTTCCAATACTCCGGGTGCTGCATCTTGCCGCACACGTCGAGCGGCATGCGCAAGCGCTGCGCCACGGCGAAGGCATCCTCCAGCCCCTTCTCCGGCGAGATGCGCGCTACCCAGCTGATGCGAGGCTGCGGCGTGGGGTTAAATTCGTACTTCGCCAGATCAATGCCGCCATAGAGCGACATCATGCGACAGGGGTCAATGAACGGGAAGGTAGCCGCCTGCGCGCAGGTGTTTACCGCGAAGTGGTTCGGATATTCGTAGAACCGTTCGCGGATGATCTCGTCCACGGCATCAATCGTAGAGGCGATGCTGATAATGTGGCCAACCGGCGTTTTGAAGAAAGGGGTGAGGTAGTAGGCGATCCAGTCGTAGTTGATGCCGATGATGGCGTCGTATTGATCCTGGACGCGCATGGCCAGCTCCCACATGCGTTCCAGCACACCATCGGCCTGGCAAACGATCGGCGCGTCGCGCCGCGCGGTCGTCGCGTAGGGCGGCGGCTTGCCTTCGACTTGATACACCAGCACGTCGGGCGATGGCTGGATGCTGCCGGCCGGCGCGGCGATGGCAACCTTGTGCCCTCGCCGCGCCAGGATGGGCGTCAAGTTCATCAGATTCGTCTCGACGCCGCCCCCTTCCCCTGACCCAAGCGGCCCCACCGGACTCGTTAAAAACAACACGCGTCGCTTGATCATTTCCGCTTTCAACTACGCATCCGGCGATTCCGCCACACGCACAACCCAGCCCGCCAGCCCATGCAACCGTTCAATCCGCCAACCCGCGCACGTCCTCGGCCACGGCCTGGGTCAAGCCGAAGTCCTCAGGTCGCTTGTGAACCTCGCGCACCGTCACGAAGCTCTCAACGATCGCCTTCGTCCATTCCACACCCAGCCGGTTGAACAACATGCTGAAGCGCTGCTGCAACGCATCGCGCACGCGGGCGCGATCGGCTTCGGGCAACGACCACAACTCCTTCTTGAACGCGCCGGTGGCCTTCTTGCGCGTCTTGTGCAGGAACTGCTCGTCCGTGTCGCCCGGCTTGCGCTCGTCGGCAGCGTTCTTGAACAACCACTGCGTGATTTCGTCGTTGAGCGCCTTGGGCAAGTTGGCGTAGGCGATCTGCTGAAAGGCAGTAGCCAGATGAACCTCAATTGCGCCGGCCTGCACGAACTTGCCGAAGGCATCTTCGGGCAACGTGCTGGCGCCGTGTTGCACCGCGCCGCCCATGCCATACTCCTCGCGGGCGGCCGTGGAAAGTTCACGCAACACATCGAAGTCAATGTTCACATCGGCAATCGAGCCATCGGGGAGCACCACTCCACCATGCGACGTGCCGGTCTGGATGGAGATCTTGCTGATGCCCGGTTGGTGCTTGATGCTGCTTAAGTAACCACTCATGAACGCGCGCAACTCATGGATGTCGCTGTTCTTCTGGCCGACTTCGCCGATCTCGCCGCCCAGTGAAACGATCAGGCCGGCCGGCTGGCGTCGTCGAATGTAATCGCTGAACAGCGCGCACAGCTCGTAGTTCAGATGCTGCTGCTCATCGAGCGTCGGCTTGCTCAGGTCCACAAGGGTGGAGGTGTCAATGTCAATGTTGTAGAAGCCGGCCGCCAGCGCTTCATCAATGAGCTTGCGCACGGCGGCCAGCTCGGCGTCGGCGTCAGTCTTGTACTTCTTAGCATTCACCTGAAAGTGATCGCCCTGGATGAACAGCGGACCACGATAGCCCTCTTTGATGGCCGCGGCGATCATGACGGTGGTGTACTCGGCCGGGCGCTGCTCGGTATACGCCATTTCGCTGCGGGCGATCTCGAAGATGAACGCACCGACCTTCGCTTCGACCGCCGCGCGGATGGCCGCGCGCGCGGTGTCGTAGGCCATCATGCGGATGTTCATGGCCGGTGTGGTAAAGGTGTGTTCAAGCGCGTTGCGCCCACGCGCGACGTATAGCTCGTGGATAGACGCCGGGCGGATGCCCAGCGCTTGTCCCGTCTCCCAGATCAACCAGCGCGCCGCAGACTGCTGCGCCGGCGCGCCGAACACCGCGGCGTTTACCAAGATGTCGATCCCCTTGGCGCGCAAACTGGCCTCGTCGCGCACTTCCACGCCCAGGTCCATCGTGAGCATGGAATCGTCGCGCCGCATCTGCGCCTTGCCGGTGATCATCTCAATCGCCTCTCCGGTCGCATGGATCAATTCACGAATCGCATTGGACATGAGAACTCTCCTTGACAGGTCGCCGGCGACGCATATGTCGCCGACACAGGGTTACCACTTCTGGCGTTAACGCTTTTGTGTACGCGTAGTATATGCGCGCCGCTCTTACCGGCGGCTGAGCGTGAATACGTCCACGGGCCGCTTTGCGCCTGTCGCGGCCGCGAACATCATGGGTAAGCCCATGTATAATCACAAGGCATTATCGGGGAATGGCGCAGCCTGGTAGCGCGCTGCGTTCGGGTCGCAGAGGTCCAGGGTTCAAATCCCTGTTCCCCGATTGCGCAGGGCGAAGCATTCCTGTGAAAGGTGCTTCGCCCTCTCCACAATGCGCTCATAGAATGCGATCTCGCCAGGTTCCGCCGCGCGCCCGGTTGCGCGAAATCCCCGATTCCGAGTGGGACGACTTCGTCTCGCGACACTCCCACGGTCACATTCTGCAGACCCAGGCTTGGGGGCAGCTCAAGGCTGCGCACGGCTGGCGCGCTGCACGCGCCAGCGTGCTTAGCGACCAAAGCGGGCCGGTCGGTGTGGCGTTGGCGCTGATGCGCGCGCTGCCCTACGGCTTGGGCAGAATCGCCTACATTCCGCGTGGGCCGGTGGTGAACTGGGACGACGAAAGACATGCGGAGGCCGCCATGCGCACCGTCTATCGCCTGGCGCGCCATCACGGCGCCTTTGCCGTCGTGCTCGAACCGGATTTGCTCGACACGCCGTCGGATCGTCACCTGCTCGGACGTTTGAAACTGAAGCCGGTGGATTTCAGCGTGCAGCCGCGCCGCACGATCTGGGTCAACCTGGACGTGGATGAAGATGTGGACATCCTGACGGCAATGAAGCCGAAGACGCGCTACAACATCGGGCTGGCCAAGCGGCGCGGCGTGACGGTGCGCGTCGGCAGCGTGGACGACGCCGAGCTGTTCTACGCCATGATGCGCGCGACGGCGGAACGCGACGCGTTCGCTATTCACCCGGCGTCTTACTATCGCGATTTCCTCGAACTGTTCACGCGCGGCGCCAATGCGCCGGCCCGGCTGCTCATTGCCGAGTATCGGCGCGAGCCACTGGCTGCTTTGATTGTGACGGCGCTGGGCGAGCGCGCCACTTACCTCTACGGCGCCAGCACCAACACCCATCGCGAGCTGATGCCCACCTATCTGCTGCAGTGGGAAGCGATGCTCTGGGCGCGACAGCGCGGCTGCAAGACCTACGATCTGTGGGGCGTGCCCGATGAAGACGAGGCCACGCTCGAAGCTAACTTCGAGAAACGCGCCGACGGGCTATGGGGGGTATATCGCTTCAAGCGCGGTTTCGGCGGGCAGGTAGTCAGGCACATCGGCGCATGGGTATGCGTGCTTTCTCCGCTGCGTTGGTGGCTGTTCAACCGCGCCCGCGCAGTGCGCAAGTCCACCGGCTTAGCCGCATAGTCACTCCATCGCCCGTTTGCGCGCTGTGTCCGAGTTCACCTTGCACTTCCCCCCCGACTTCAAATGGGGCACTGCGACCGCCGCTCACCAAGTGGAGGGCAACAACACGAACAACCAATGGTGGCAATGGGAGCAGACCCATGAGCGCATCATGAACGGCGACAGCTCCGGCATCGCCTGCGATTGGTGGAACAACGCCGAAGCGGATTTCGATCGGATGGTCGCACTCGGCCTGAATGCGCACCGTTTGTCTGTGGAATGGAGCCGCATCGAACCCCGAGAGGGCCGATTTGATTCGGCCGCCCTCGACCGCTATCGCGCCATGTTGCTTGGCTTGCGCCAGCGCGGCATCGAGCCAATGGTCACGCTCCACCACTTCACGAACCCCTGCTGGCTGGAGGAGCGCCGCGCCTGGGAAGACGCCGATGTCATCGTCCCGCTCTTCCGACGATTTACCGAAAAAGTGGTGCACGCGCTGGGCGACCTGTGCGACCTATGGTGCACGATCAACGAGCCGAACGTCTATGCCACCATGGGCTACCTGTCCGGCGGACGCATGCCGCCCGGCCTGCAAAACGCCGCGCTGACCGCTCAGGTGCTGCGCAACATGCTCATCGCCCACGCCGTCGCCTATGAGACCCTTCACGAGAAACAAAAGCTGGCCCGCGTCGGCCTGGCGCACCACATGCGCTACTTCCAGCCTTTGCGTCCCGGCCACTTGCTCGATGGAATAATCGCGCAGGCGCTCAACAGCATGTTCAACCAGAGCATCATGGACGCGCTGGCGAAGGGTCGTTGGCAGCGGATCCTAGCGCGCGGCGCGCCGGTGAGCGCGCGCAAACTGCGTGGCACGCTCGACTGGATCGGTTTGAACTACTACACCCGGCATCGCGTCGCGTTCGACCGCACCAAACGCGAGACGTTCTACAGCGAGCTGCTCCTCTACCCGCAAGACGTGGCGATGAGCGATTTCAACTTCGGCGAGATATACCCTGAGGGCATCTTGATCTTCGCCCGGCAGCTCAGCCGCTACAAGCTGCCGATCTACATCACCGAGAACGGCCTGCCGGATCACGATGACGACCTGCGGCCGGCCTTCCTCGTGCAACATCTGCACACCACTTGGCAAGCTATCCAGATGTGCTATGACGTGCGCGGCTACTATCACTGGAGCTTCGTGGACAACTTCGAGTGGGGCGAGGGCTGGCGCATGAAGTTCGGCCTCGTCGCGATGGACACCCACACGCAGGAGCGCCAGTTCCGGCGCAGCGCCCTGCTCTACCGCGACATCATCAAGGCCGGCGCGATCACCAGCGAGATCGTGCGCGAATACACGCCGCAGTTGTTCCAGACGTTGTACCGCTGAGCGAGTCAGTGCTCATCCGCGCGCTTCACGCCGAATACGGTCTGCTCCAGCGTTTGGGCCGACCGGGTGCTGTCGTAGTATTCGCGCCAGCGCCAAAACCGGCCGTCCTGCATCACACCAATGTTGAGGTCTTCATCGTCGGCGCGCACGCCGGTTTTGCGGTTGGTGCAGCGCCAAGTCTGATGAATCGCCAGATAATCGCCGCTATACACGATGCGATGCACAGCGATGATCGTGTCGGCGTAGTTCTCGTCGTAGGCGCGCACGGCGCGACGCAACTGGTCATGACCGCGCACCACTTCAAACGACGTTTGGATCAAACTGTCGGGCGCATGACAGCTGACGACGGTTTCGGCGTCGCCGCGCGCCCAGCCCTGCCGCACGTGCCGGTAATGCACGGCCAGGATTTCATCGTAGGTCATGTTGCGCGTCCGCAGTGGGATGGCCGGCGGCCAGGCTTCGTCGCGCAGGGGCGCGTCGGCTTCCACGTTGCGCACGCTGCGATGGTCGTTGTGGATGCGCAGATGGGCGATCTGCCCAGCGCTGAAGCGCAGCATCACGCCCTGTTCTACTTCGCGCCAGCGGCCATCGTCCGCCGCAATGCGCAGCGCCCATTCGGCCGCCCACCATTCCGGCTCGCGCAAGTCGCAAAACGCCCGGCGCGTCAAGATGCGCGCGCGATGCGGCATGACGCCGACGCTGCGCAGATAAGCGCTGATCTCGGCGCGGCCGTGATATGGCCGACCGTCCACAATCCACGTGGCGCTGGGATGACAGAGGCCTGCGACTTGCTCCGGTTCGCCGGAACGCCAGGCGCGGGCCAGGATATCGAAGGGCGTATCTTCGGCCATTCGGCCTCGCGCTCAGCCGGTTATGAACATGCGCTGGAAGCGCATCATCAGGCCGAGGTCGCCGGCAATGCGCAGCTTGCCGCTCATAAACGCCTTGGTCGGGTCAAGCCGGCCGCCGATGATGTCAATCCAGTCCTGCGCAGCCACGTTGATGGTGACGGTGGGCTGTTCGACCACACCCTCCTTCACGTCAAATTTGCCATCCGCAATGGCCAATGCATAATGGCCGCCGCCATCGCCGGTCGCGTTCAATTGAATCACCGCGTTTACGCCTTTGGCCAACGCAGGATTGAAGTTCGCCGCCATGGTCTGAAGCGCCTCGATTAGCGTCATGGTTCACTCCATATGATGTGTCAGGACGTGTTCGACTTCCGTTCGTTCGCCAGCAGATAGCCTACGCGAGTATACCGCGCCGCATTTTCGCTTACAACGGTTTATGGGACGACGCTTCTTGAGCCGCAGCACGTTGGAAAACGCCGCCGTCGTCTCAGCCATCCTGATTTTCGCGCTCCTGCTCGCCAACGTGATCGCGTTCATCAGCTCGCGCAACCGGCTGCCGCCGGAGACGAGGCTGGGCGACCTGGATGTGAGCGGGCTCACGGTAGACGAGGCGCTCGGCGCTGCCGCGCGCGCCCTGCAACAGCCGGTGACGCTGCGTTATCTCGATCAGCGCATCGAGCTTGAGCCGGCTGCAATCGGTTTTCGGCTGAACGAGCCGGTTGCCCGGCTGCAACTCGAAGCCATCATCGCCAAACAGCAAGGCCTGGATAAGCTGCCGGCGTTCATCTTGCGTTGGAACAGCGCCCCCGCGCCGATTCCACTGCCCTATCAATACTCCGAACCGCAACTTCAGGGGGTGCTGGCCGAGCTGGCCGCGCGCTACAACCGCGAGGCGCGCCCCCCCGCGCCCAACCTGTCCTCCGGCACGGTGATGCCGGGCCAAGACGGCGCGCTACTCAACCTGGGCGAGGCGTCGCAGGCGATCTTGACTGCGATGCAATCCGGCAATGCGCGCACGGTGGACCTGCCGATAGACATCATGCCGCTGGGCGTGAGAGGCGTCCGGTCGCTCGAAGCGACCGTGCTGGAGCGGCTTCGGCCGTTCACCGAACGCGCGGGCAATCTGGCCGGGGTCTTCATCAAGGACCTGGTCAGCGGCGAGGAGCTGGCCATCAACGGCGACGTCGCCTTCTCCGGCGCAGGCTGGCTGAAGCTGGGACTGATCTTGGAAGCCTACCGCGCGAACCCGTTGCCCATCGCGCCGGCGCTGCGCGAAAGGCTCGAAGTGGTCGCGGCGCGCGGTGGGCCGACAGAGTTCAACGAGGTATTACGCGAACTGGGCGACGGCGACGCACAACTCGGCGCCGACCGCGTGAACGTCACGCTGCAGAAGCTCGGATTGCGCAATACCTTCCTGGCGCAACCGCTGGGGCTCAACGTCACGCCGCCTACCGTTGTGACGCCGGCTAACGCGCGCGGCGACATCGCGGCGAACCCCGATCCGAATGCGCAATCCACCGTCGCCGATATCGGCATCCTGCTGGAGATGATCGAGCAATGTCGCAACGGCTCCGGCGGGATGATCCTGGCATTTGATGGCGCGTTCTCCGCAGAGAAATGCGATGAGATGCTCGCCGTGATCGCCAAGAACAGCGTTTCGGGCTTGATCGCAGCCGGCAGCGGGAGCGCCGTCGTCTTCCACCGCCAGGCGTGGGACACGCGCAACCACGGCGACGCTGCCCTGGTGCGCTCACCCAAGGGCGATTACGTGGTGGCCGTGATGCTGCATGGCCAGGGCCAGCTCGACTGGGCAGAGACATCGCTGCTCATCAGCGATATTGCGCGCCTGACCTACGGCTTCTTCAACGAAGAAATGCCGCCTGCCCCTCCTCCGCTCACAGGCGCGCCGCCGCCTTAACTTCACTTCGGCAGATAACGGCGGGGGACTTTGCACACCATCGTGTAGGCCGGATCGAAGAAGTTGCCCAGGTCATATCGGGCCGCCTGGCCGATCAGGATGCCGATCTCGCGCGCATCGAGGCCGTAGTCATCGCGCAGCCAGCGGGCCATCTCGGTCGTCGCGTGCTGCAGCGCCTGGTCGAGCGGACGCGCGTTGCCGACGGTGAAGATGAAATCGGCATTCTCGCCGCGTGGCCAGCCAATTGCCTTGCGTTCGATCACGCGCACGGTAAATTCCACTTCCATCGAGATTTCGACGCCGGCGCCGCTGATTTCGCCATCGCCCTGCAGCGCATGGCCGTCGCCGATGTAGAAGAGTGCGCCCTCCACGAACACCGGGAAGTAGGCAGTGACGCCGGCCACGAAGCCGTTGTAATCCATGTTGCCGCCGTGCGGGCCAGATGTTGCCGTGCTGATGGCCTGGCCGCCATCCGGCGCCACGCCAAAGCAGCCGATCATCGGCGCAAGCGGCAACGTGAACGCGCCCAGGCGAGGCTGCGGCGATTCGAGCGTCGCCGCGCCGACGGCTAGGTCTATGCGCCATCGGACGATCGCCTGATCGCATTCAGGCAGCTCACGCGCGAAGTCGGGGTCAACCGTGTTGAAGGCGAGCGGCGAGCGCCCCCAGCCCCAACCGCGATTAGGCGTGATGCGATCCAGGCGCACGGCCAGCACGCTGCCGGGCCTCGCGCCTGCGACGAAGAACGGGCCGGTCATCGGGTTCGGCCCTTGCGTCAGGCGTTCGCCGCGCGCGTCTTGACCCCACGCATCCACGCACCTGGTAATCACGGTGTCGCCGTCGGCGATGGCAAGCGCCGGCTCGCGCGCGCCGATGGTGTTGTAGTAGCGCGCCGGCGTGAAGTGATGGATCATGTTATCGGCAACTCATCACCGCCAGGCGACCGGCGTCGAGTAATGCGGGTTGGCCGAGACCCAGCACACACCGCCCCGCGGACAACGGATGCGCCACCAGTTGTAGTCGTCGCTCAGTCCGGTGACGGCGACGCGATGGCCTGGACGCAGCATACCCACAACGGCGTAGCGCAAACCAGGCCCAGAGCGGATGTTCAGGTTGACGAGCGCGGCGACCTGCGTCACCGGCGTGCCGCGCACCTCCACCGACGCAGCCCGAGCCGGCGGCGCGTTGCCGAGCGCTATCACCACCACGGCTAAGATAGCGGCAAGCGCCAAAGGGAAAGTTCGAGTCTTCAAAGCGTTCCTCCGATGCAGTGCTTTAGTCCGCCGCGCGCAGCTGCTGCCCCAAAGCTGCGCCTGGCGCGCTCGAGGGCGCGCCAGACGCAAAATCCGTTCAGTACTTGATGTCCACCTGCTTCTTCTCCCGCGCACTCTGCAGGATGGCATCGCAAATCACGGCGTTCTTGTAGCCGTCTTCAAAGTCGGCGCCGTATGGCTTGACGTCGGTGTTGTTCACGATGGCATCGAAGAAGTGATGGAACTCGTGCACGAAGGTGTGCTCCCAGCCGATGATGTGACCTTGCGGCCACCAGTTCTTCCAGAACGGATGGTAGCTCTCGCTCACCAACACCTGCGTGAAGCCTTGAATCTCGCGCGGCTGATCGCGCATGAACACCTCGAGGTAGTTCATGTTCTCCAAATTGAAGCGGATGCTGCCGCGCTCGGCGTTGATCTCGAAGGTGTTGTGATTCTTGCGCCCGGGCGCGAAGCGCGTCGCTTCCAACGTGCCGAGCGCGCCGTTCTTGTACTCCACCACAGCCTCGAACGCATCGTCCACGGTGACTTTCGCCCGCTTGCCGTCGGCGTTGCGTTCGGTGATGAACGTGCCGGTGCGCGCCATCAAGCTCTTTGGCTCGCCGACGAGAAAGCGCGCCAGATCGATAATGTGCGAGCCCAAATCGCCCAGCGCGCCGCTGCCGGCCACGCGCTTATCCAGGCGCCACACCATAGGGAAGTTTTCGTCGGCGATCCACTCCTGCAGGTAGGAAGCGCGGAAGTGATAAATGCGGCCGAGTTTGCCCTGGTCTATCAGCTCCTTGGCCAGCCGCACCGCCGGCACAAAACGATAGTTGAACGCGACCATGTGCTTCACGCCGGCCTTCTTGACGGCCTGCCACATCTCCCAGCACTCCTCGGCATTGCGGCCGAGCGGCTTTTCGCTGATGACGTGCTTGCCAGCCTTGGCGGCGGCGATGTTCGGCTCGGCATGCACGTTGTTCGGGCCGCCGTTGTCGAACACTTGCACATCGGGGTCGTCAATCAGCCTGCGCCAGTCGGTATAGGCTTTCTCGTAGCCATAGCGCTTGGCAGCTTCTCGGACGGCCTCTTTGTTTCGCCCGGCGATGGCTACCAGGCGCGGGATGGCCACCGGCGGATACATCATGTAGGGCAACTTCTTCAGCGCGTTGCTGTGCGCCTTGCCCATGAAGGCGTAGCCCAGCATGCCCACGCCGATCGTCGGAGCCTGGCCTTCCGCCTTCGGCCCGGCCATGGTGACAAATCCAACTTCGTCTGACATCGTCTGCCTCCTATTGCTTCCTCTCGAATGCTGCGTCGAAGGCCATCGCGCTGGGCTTGAAGTCGTAGCGGCGCACATTGGCGCAGCTCTCGGTTGCGCCGTGCTCGCGATCCATGCCGGGATCCTCCCATTCGACCGACAGAGGGCCGTTGTAACCGATCTCGTTCAACGCCCGGATGATGGCGTCGAAGTTGATGTTGCCGCGGCCCACGCTGCGGAAGTCCCAATAGCGACGCGAGTCGCCAAAGTTGGTGTGGCCGCCAAACACGCCGGCCGGCGTCGGCACGCTGCTCCAGGCGACGTCTTTCATGTGCACGTGGTAGATCCGATCGCGGAACTTGCGAATGAATCCGACGTAATCCACACCCTGATAGCCGAAGTGCGAGGGGTCGTAGTTGAAGCCGAACTCCTGGCGATACTTCAGGGCTTCCAGCGCGCGCTCGGCGCTCACAATGTCGAAGGCGATCTCGGTGGGGTGCACCTCCAGCGCAAATTTAACGCCGTTTGCCTTGAATACGTCGAGGATGGGATTCCAGCGCTCCGCAAACTCGGCGTAGCCGGCCTCGATCATATCTGGGCTAACCGGCGGGAAGGAATACACATACGGCCAAATGCTGCTGCCGGTGAAGCCATTTACCACTCCGACCCCAAACAGCTTAGCCGCGCGCGCGGTGTTAGCTACTTCTTCGGCGGCGCGCTTGTTCACCTCCGATGGCTTCCCATCGCCCCACACGCGGGGCGGCAGGATGGCTTTGTGCCGTTCGTCAATCCGATCGCAGACGGCCTGGCCCACCAGATGGGTGCTGATCGCGAAGCACTTCATGCCATGCTTGTTCAATACGTCCCATCGCCCGCGCACGTAGCTGTCGTCGCTCAGCGCTTTCTCAACGTCGAAGTGATCGCCCCAACAGGCGAGTTCCACGCCGTCATAGCCAAATGACTTGGCCTTCTCTACAATAGTCTCGAAGGGTAAATCGGCCCATTGGCCGGTGAAGAGTGTGACAGGTCTTGCCATGGATTGTGCTCCTGATGCAGGTTCGATGCGCTTGTGCGCTTCCTTCCTTTTGCTTAGTCTATTCAGACGGTGACGAACGCGCAAATGCGGCTACCCACCGCTCATGCCAAATCGGATCTGACATTGCCAATCGGCAGCCACCGACCGTCAACCATCGGTTCATCCCGCGTCGCCGTCATCGGAGCGCACGACGAACGGTCTGCGCCTACAATCGGCCCACATGGGCTATAACCTGGTCATCGGCGTGGACGGCGGACAGACCAGCACGAAGTGCGCGTTAGTCACTTGCGATGGCCGTGTGCTGGCTTACGGCCGTGGCGGCGGGCTGATACACCTGGCCACAGCCGGCGGGCGGGAACGACATGCGTCGGCGCTGCGCGAAGCCTTCGCTTTGGCCTGGGCCAACGCCGGAATCGAACCGCAGCCTGTTGAAGCAATCGGCCTGGGGCTGACCGGCGTCGAAGGCGACTCGCCCGAGGCGGCGCTCGCGCGCCAGATCGTCTGCGAGCTGATCGAGGCGCGCGCGATCGCGGTGCACAGCGACGCCTATGCCGCGCTCATCGGCGCGCACGGCGGCCAGCCGGGCATCATCGCCATCAGCGGCACCGGCTCTCACATCCTCGGCATGAACGCTCACGGGGAGTTAGCCCGCGCCGGCGGTTGGGGCTGGCTGCTCGGCGATGAGGGGAGCGCGCTGTGGATCGGACGAAGCGGGCTGATGGCCGCGCTTCATGCGCACGATGGAACCGGCGAGCCAACAATGCTCGAAGGCATGATGCGCGAGCGCTTCCAAGTCAAAGCGCTGAACGACGTGAAGCGGCGTGTGTATGACTCCGGCTTCGGCGCAAAGGGATTTGCCGCTTTGGCGCCGCTGGTCTCGCAAGCCGCAGCGCAAGGTGACAGGGTCGCGAAAAGCATCGTGGCACAGGCGGCGCGCGACCTGGCGACGCAAGTGATGGCGGTTCAACGCCGGTTGGCGCTGCCGCCGGATGCGCCCGTCGCGCCCGTGGGCGGCGCGTATGAGCACGTGCACGGCCTGCGCGCAGGGTTCACAGCCGCGCTGCGTGAGGCAAATCCACAAGCGAATATCGTCGATCCTCAGTTGCCGCCGGTGCTCGGCGCTGCGCTGATTGCGCTTCGAGCCTGTGGCTGCCAACCAACAATTCAGATGGATGTTACGAACAAGGCGATGCCCTAGGACAGGCCGCGATGGCGGCAATGGCGAACGCGAGTCTTTATCCGTCATCCTTTGATCGCGCCCATGCGCACGCCTTCCAGAAAGTATTTCTGAAATGCGATGAAGAACACGATCATCGGCAATGCGGCCAACGCTGCGCCGGAGAAGATCACCCCCCAATCGGTCATGAACTCGCCCTGCAAGTTAGCGACGCCGACGGTGAGCGTGTAGTTCTGCGCTTTGTTCAATACGATCAGCGGCCACAGGAAGTCGTTCCAGAAACGCACGAACGTAAAGATAGCCAAAGCGGCAACGGCAGGCTTGCACAGGGGAAGAATGATCTCCCAAAAGATGCGGAACTCACCGGCGCCGTCCACGCGGGCGGCCTCTTCCAGCTCCGATGGGAGCGTCTGGATGTATTGCCGCATCAGGAAGATGCCGAACACGACGGCGGTGCCGGGGAGGATCACGCCGCCCAGCGTGTCAATCAGCCCGATGCGTCGGGTAATGATGTAGAGCGGAATCAACGTCACATGGATTGGGATCATCAGCGTGCTGAGCAGGATCCAGAACAGCACGCTCCGCCCCGGGAATCGGCGCTTGGCGAACGCATAGCCGGCCATTGCGTCAAAGACCACGTGCCAGGCCGTTACAGCCAGCGCAACGATCAGGCTGTTCAGCATCCAGTTAGCGTAGTACTTTGTGCCGCCAAGCAGGCGCTGGAAGTTGTCCAGCTTGAACGCCGGGACGAGTATGGGCGTGAGCGGCGGCGTGCCTAGGATCGGCGTGAAAGCGTTGGCGAACAGCCAGTACATGGGGAACAGCGCGATGACGGCCGTGATGATCAACACAGCCATCGCGCCGACTCTGCCCCATGTGACGCGCGGGGCTGCCTTACGTCGGCTCAGCGGGAGAGGGGGCGCTGCCTGTTCCATCCTCTAAATCTGCCGGACACACGCCGGACGGCTCAATACTCCACATCGCTGCGCAACGCGCGAAACTGCAAGACGGCGACCGCGGCGATCATCACAAACAAGACGAACGCCTGCGCTGAGGCCACGCCGAAGTTCAAGTCCTTGAAGCCGTTGTTGTAGATCTGCGTGACGATGGTCTGTGTGCTGTTGCCGACGCCGCTCGGCACCATCACGTAAATGCGCTCGAACACCTCGAAGCTGGCGATAGTGTAGATCACGACCAAATAGAGCGTGGTGGACTTGATGAGCGGCACTGTGACATACCACCAGCGTTGGATCGGGCCGGCGCCGTCCAGCTCGGCAGCCTCGTAGTACTCGCGGGGGATGCTGCCCATCGCCGCGCTGAAAAGCACTACGGCCGTCGCCGGCACGGTGAGCACCGCCGATAGCGTGACGCTGCCCAGCGCGATGTCAGGGTCGGACAGCCAGCGCACCGGTGGGAGGCCCACCAGACGCAAGAGATAGTTGGCAAAGCCCCACTGCGCATTGAAGATATAGGCCCAGGTCAGGCCAATGATCAATGCGCTGGTCACAGCCGGCAGGTAGTACGCTGCCCGAAAAAACGTGCGCAGCCGGTTGCTCAGCGGCTGAATCAGGCTGGCCAGGATCAATCCGATGAGGATGTTGGCCGTGACGGTGAACAGGGTGTAGATCAGCGTGTTGCGGATGGCGCTGACGAACACGCCGCCGAACTGGGTGAACGCCGTGACGTAGTTCTTGTAGAACGGCGTCACCCACGCTCCACCGCGCACCAGGCTGTACTCCTGGAAGGAGATGATGAACGCCCATACCACCGGCGCCAGCACGAACACCGTGAAGGTGAGCAGGCTGGGCAGGATGAAAGCGTAGCTCCAACCGTGCCTGCGGATGAATCGGCGCATCGAGGATCGAGAATTGAGAATTGAGAATTGAGAATTGGGAATTGAGAATTGAGAATTGAGAATTGGGAATTGAGAATTGGGAATTGAGAAAGGTGCAGCAGTTGTCGTTTCTCAATTCCCAATCCTCATGCGTTACTGCTCTGCGATGAGCGCGTTGGCTTCTGGCGCGATCTTCTTCATCGCCTCCGCCGGATCGGCTTTGCCAAAGATGATGTTCTGGTACTCCGGGTGGAACAAGCGGGTGAGCTTAGGCCAAGCCGGCGTCAGCGGCGTGATCCACATGTAGTCCAGCATCGGCACGAACTGGTCGAGCGGCGGCGCAACTTTGACCGAGCGGCGCGCCGCCGGCGCCAGGTAGAAGCCGGTGGCTGCCGTCTCGCTGGGGGGCACGTCCTCCTGCACCTCTGCGCTGGTCAGGTAGCGCGCCAGATCCATCGACGCTTGCTCTTTCACCTTGTCGTTGGTGGCGGCCACGGCGATCACGCCGATAGCACCGACGGTAAGGCGATTGCCGTTGACGCTAGGCAGAGGATAAATCGCAAAGTTGATCTTGTCGGCCTTGAGCTGCGGGCTGAAGCCGGTGGCATCCACGATCATGCCATACTGCTTGTTCTTGAATCCGCCTTTCACGTCCGCGTCCTTCTGAGAGCCAAAATCCGGCGGGGTCACCTTGTGCACCAGTGACAACTCGGCAAAGCGCTTCAACCCGGCGGCAGCCTTCTCGTTATCGAAGCCGAATTTGCCCTCTACGATCGGACGCACGCTGGGGTCCTCGTTCATCCATAGCCCCCAAGTGTTGATCACACCAGGGTCAATGAAGCCGCTGAAGCCATATACCTGCTCGCCGTTGGCGCGCTGGAAGGTAAGCTTCTTGGCCGTCTCGACGAACTGGTCCCACGTCCAGTCCTTCGACGGCAACTCTACACCGGCCTCCTGGAACACGTCCAGGTTGAGATAGATGCCCATCGGCACAACCCACAACGGCCACGCATACGCCTTGCCATCCTTGAGCCGGACGGCGTCCAGCGTGTTGGGCAGGATGTCGGCTTTGTCGGCGTCGGTGAGATAGTCGTCAATCGGCGCGATCAGGCCATCCTTCACAAACGCAGGCAACCGGTCGGAAGGCAGGCGCAGCACATCAATGCCCTGGCCGCTCTGCAGCGCCGTAGTGAGCTTGGTGAAACCCTCGTCGTTGGGCGGATAGCCAGTGATCTCGACGTTAATCTCAGGGTTATCAGCCTCGAATTGCGCGATGGCCAAGTCGAATGGGTTAGCGAACTGGTTGCCAGGCGTGTAGCCCAACACCCAGAGGTTCAATGTGCCCTTATAGCCGCTGTTGCTCTTGCGCAAGCCGCCTTTGGGGCTGGCAGCCGGAATCGGCGCAGGCGCAGGGGTATCGGTTGCTGCCGGCTGCGCCGGCGCCTGAGGCGCCGCTGCAGGCGGCGCAGCACATGCCCCTGACAGCAAAGCAACTGCGGCCATCAGGCCGATGATGGATGCACGCTTGGTCGTCATAGCTGTTTATGCCTCCTATTCTCCTCTTTCTTGGACTTGCTATCCCTGCGGAGCTTTCGCTCCGTAAGATTACAACACAACCGAATCTATCGAGCGCGGGCACAGAGCGCCCGCGATGTTGCGGCTTTAATAGCGCAGATGTGTCGAGTTGCGATTAGCTCGGCGACAACTTGCGGCGCGCTGGCGGTTCGATGCTTAGCTCGGCGTAGAACGCATACCTATCACCTCGATAGTACGATTCGACGCTTTCAAATGGATGATCGTGCTGGGAGTAAGTGGTGCGATGCAAGTGCAAGACCGGGCTACCCTTAGCAATCCCCAGCAGCTTAGCTTCATTCGCCGGACACGCCACCGCCTCAAGCCGCTGTTCAGCCCGCGTGGGCGTCACGCCGTATTTCTGCGCCAACAACTGATACAGAGATTGGTTCGACAGATCTTCGTCTAAGATGCCGCGACAGAGTTTCTCGCTTAGGTATGCCGTCTCGATAGCCATCGGCTCGCCGTTGGCCGTGCGCAGGCGCTGCAACAAAACCACGTAGCGATGCTGGGCATCCAGCCGCAGGCGATGCGCCACCGGCGCCGTTGCCCGCGTCAGCGCCAGGCGCAACACCACCGAGCCTGGCCGCTGTCCACGCGCCTGCATGTCCTGCGTGAAGCCGGTGAGGCGCGTCAAGTGCTGCGCAATGCGCGGTTGGGCGACGAATGTGCCGCGCCCCTGGTCGCGCACCAGCCAACCTTCCATCGCCAGTTCCGTCAGCGCCTGGCGCACGGTGATGCGGCTGATGCCGAACTGCTCGCACAGCGCTCGTTCAGACGGCAACTGCATACCGGGTTGCCACTCGCCGGAATCTATGCGCGACAAAATCACCTCCTTCAACTGGCAATACAGCGGGGTTGGATCGTGTTTGTCCAACACAGCAGATGCTTGCCAAGTGCTCATAATGTCATGACCAGTTGGTATTCTAGAGGCAATCGGCGCAAAGTCAACCTCCCACGTTGGCTCACAAATACAGCAGATAGGCTTCGCGTCGGCGGCGAAAGTCGTCTTCTGCAGTCGGCCAGTCCGCAATCAACCCTGTGACAGAGGCGCCGGATTCAATCCCTTCGCGCACCGCAGCGCTCCCCATCAGCAAATCAAAGTGCGGCGCGCGCCCTTCCCAACTCGAGGCCAGAAAGGCGAACCGATCCGGCCTGGCGACGCGGCAGGCCGCGACAAGGTGAACGCCCATGCGCACCGGCCGAAGCGCATCGCGCGCCAACACATGCGCCTGCACGCCTTGACAACGCTGGCCGGCATGTTTGCCGGCGCTGGGGATGAAATGCGTGGGCCGGAAACGCACACCCGGCAGGTCCAGCGCGTTCAGCGCCTGCGCCAGGCCATGCGCATCCAGCCAGGGCGCGCCAACTACTTCAAAGGGCAGCGCTGTGCCGCGCCCCTCGGAGAGATTCGTGCCCTCGATCAGGCACATGCCTGGATAGACGATGGCCGTGGCTAAATGAGGCATGGCCGGCGAAGGGGGAACCCAGGGCAAGCCGGTATCGTCGAACCACATCGCCCGCCGCCAGCCCTGCATGGGTATCACGGTTAGATCGGCGCGCAGGTTGTTCTCCGCGTTCAGCCAGCGCGCCAGCTCGCCCGGCGTCATGCCATGCCGCACCGGCAACGGAGCAACGCCGACGAACGACTCGAAGCCCAGTTCGAGCAGCGGGCCTTCAACGGCTAAACCGTTGATCGGGTTGGGACGATCCAGCACCACGACCGGCATTCCGAACTGACCGGCGGCGCGCAGCACGTAGAAGAGCGTGCTGATGTAGGTGTAGAAGCGCGCGCCCACATCCTGCATGTCGAATATCAGTATGTCCAGGTCCGCCAGCATGTCCGGCGTCGGGCTGTGCGTCTCGCCGTACAAGCTGTAAACCGGAACGCCTAAGCGCGGATGCGCGCTGTGAGCGATCGGGTCGGCGTCGGCTTCCGCGCTCTCCAGGCCGTGCTCCGGCGCGAAGAGCGCCCCGAGCGCAACGCCAGACTCGACCAGCGCATCGGGCGCAGCTTGCAGGTCAGGCGTCACCGCGGCGGCATGCGTGACCAGGCCAACGCGCTTGCCGCGCAACATGCCACCCCTTTCGTTAACCAGGCGATGTAAACCGGTGATGACCATCGCGCGCGTTTATACCTCGGTCAGAGGACGATCAGACCGTCCGGCGCACGCAACCCGCGAGCGCAACGCGCCACGGCGCGGATAAAGAGAACGCGGTCGTGGGTGATCACCATATTCGGCTGCTGCCGGCTACAATCCCGCCCATGCTCGTCCTTGGTCTGATGTCCGGCACATCGGCAGATGGCGTGGACGCGGCGCTGGTTGAGCTGAGCGGCGCGCCGCCGCACTTGCGCTGGCAATTGCTTCATCTAACTTCAACGCCCTACCCCGCCGATCTGCGCGCCGAGCTGTTTGCCTGCTTCCGCCCAGAAACCGGCACGGTGGATCGGTTATGCGCGCTCAATGTTGCGCTGGGCCGCGCGTTTGCCGACGCTGCGCAGGCGTGCATCCGCGCCGCCGGCCTGCAACCAAGCGATGTTGATCTCATCGGCAGCCATGGTCAGACGCTCTGGCATATCCCCACCGGCGCGCACGCCTCAACCCTGCAACTGGGCGAAGCTGCGGTCATCGCCGAAGCTACCGGCATCCCTGTGGTCAGCAACTTTCGCGCGCGCGACATGGCCGCCGGGGGACAGGGCGCCCCGCTTGTTGCCTACGTGGACGCGCTGCTGTTCAGCGATGCAGCGCTCACCCGCACAGCGCTCAACATCGG
Source organism: Thermoflexales bacterium (assembly GCA_046299515.1). Taxonomy (GTDB): domain Bacteria; phylum Chloroflexota; class Anaerolineae; order J036; family Brachytrichaceae; genus JAAFGM01. The sequence goes on from JBKBID010000005.1 coordinate 30,483, forward strand.
CGGCATCGCCAACTTCACTTACCTGCCGCCTTATGGCGCATCGAGCGCAGGCGCGACAGACGTGGACAACTCGGCACAGGCGTTCGCCTTCGACACCGGACCCGGCAACATGCTGATTGACGACGCCGTGCGGCGTCTGACTAGCGGCGCACAAAGCTACGACCGTAATGGAGCGATTGCCGCGCGCGGCCAGGTGCACGAAGGCCTCTTGTCCGAATTGATGGCGCACCCCTACCTGGCGCAGCGCCCGCCAAAGACCACCGGCCGCGAGATGTTCGGCGACCAATTCGGCGCGCAGGTCTGGGCGCGCGGCATGGCGCTCGGCCTCAGCGGCGAAGACATCGTTGCCACGCTCACGATGTTCACCGCTGTTTCAATTGCCCAGGCGCACCGCGCCTTTCTGCCGCGGCTCCCCGATGAAGTGATCGTCTCCGGCGGCGGCGCGCGCAACGCAACTTTAGTGCGCTTCCTGTCGCAAGCGCTCGCGTCGGCCCGCGTGCGCTCGTCGGACGAACTGGGCATGCCTGCCGAAGCTAAGGAGGCGATAGCCTTTGCCGTGCTGGCCTACGAAACGTGGCACGGACGACCCGGCAACCTGACCGCCGCGACCGGCGCGCGCCGCTCGGTCGTATTGGGCCACATTACGCCAGGGCGGCGCAACGCCGAGACGCCGGCGGCGACCACTCAGCAAGTCACCGAAGCCGTCAACCCTAAGTCGCGCGAAATTGACCGCTTGAGCGCCCTGGCGATCGTTGACTTGATCAACGAGGAAGACCGGCGCGTCGCCGAGGCCGTCGCGACGCAGCGCGAGGCGCTCGCCCAGGCCATTGACGCCGTAGCCGAACGCCTGCGGCAGGGCGGCCGGCTGATCTACGTCGGCGCCGGCACGTCTGGTCGGCTGGGCATTCTGGACGCCAGCGAGATGCCGCCGACATACAACGCCCCACCGGGGCAGGTGATCGGCCTAATCGCCGGCGGGCCGGCGGCGCTGACGCGCGCCATCGAAGGCGCAGAGGACGACGCCGAGCAAGGACGCGCCGACATCGCCGCCGTCGGCGTCAGCGCGCGCGATTGCGTGATGGGCATCGCCGCCAGCGGCCACACGCCCTACGTGCTGGGCGCGCTGGCCGAAGCCAGGGCGCGCGGGGCGCTGACGCTGGGCCTGACGTGCAACGCGAACACGCCGTTGCACCGCGCCGCCGACATCACCATCGCGCCGGTCGTCGGGCCGGAGGTCATCAGCGGCTCCACGCGGATGAAAGCCGGCACCGCCACCAAGCTTGTGCTGAACACGCTCAGCACCGGCGTGATGGTCAAACTGGGCAAGACCTTTGGCAATCTCATGGTGGATTTGCAGGCGACGAACAACAAACTGCGCGCGCGGGCGCAGCGCATCGTCGCCCAGGCGTGCGGCATCATGCCTGACGCAGCCACCCATCTCCTCGCGCAATGCAACGGCGAGGTGAAAACCGCGATCGTGTCTTACCTGGCACAGGTGACGCCAGAGCAAGCGCGCGCGCGACTAAGAGAGGCAGATGGCGTCGTGCGAAAGGCGATCGAAAGGGCCGCAGCTTTCTGATCAGGCGTACTGCGCCTGCGCCAGACGAACCACGAGGCTTGTGTCTGGACAAGGGCTAGACTACAATGTGCGCAAGGAGGCGACAGATCAAGGATAATAGCGTCAGTTGAGCAAGCGGCGCGGCCAAGTTTTGGCCAAGTTTGCAGCTTGGCGACGGGAGCGCTAGACGCGCTTTCTGCGCTTGCGTGGGCAACTTAGCATTGCCCTCACAGCGGGGAGACAGGGATTCGAACCCTGGGTCCAGTTTTACCCGGACAACCGCTTAGCAGGCGGCTCCGTTCGTCCACTCCGGCACCTCCCCAGAGGTCAGATCATCGGCGACTCCAAAAGGTCAGCTATTCCGATTATGGACGTATGACCTTTTGGCAGCTTAAGCCTCTGACCGCCGACGGAAAGGGTGAGATTCGAACTCACGGTGACGCTAAGCGCCACAGCGGTTTTCAAGACCGCCGCCTTAAACCACTCGGCCACCTTTCCTCTGGTTGTTGACCAAACGTCCGCAGGGCCGTATCTTAACACAGATGCTAGAATTCTCATCGCAGCGCAAGCAGTGAGTGAGCGGCGAGTCGCCGGTTCACCTATGGGGCGGTGGCGAAATGGCAGACGCCGAAGACTTAAAATCTTCTGCTGCGAGAGCAGCGTGTGGGTTCGAGTCCCACCCGCCCTATTGACCCAGAGTAGACGGGCTGGCTGACGGCGTCAGTCGCAGTCGGCGCCCAGCAGCTTTAGCTGGCTGTTGATTTCTCGCTCGCCCTGCCCCCGGCTGACAAAGATATACGTGCCGTCCGGCTGCATCACCCGCGCCTTGACGTTGTCGCGCAGGCCCAGATCGAGAATCTCAACCTTGATCCGCCGCTTGATGGATGGATCGAGGATGGGATAGACCGTTTCGACGCGCCGGTCGAGGTTGCGCTCCATCAGATCGGCGCTGCCGGAGTAGATCTCCTCGTCGCCATTGTTGCGAAAGTAATACACCCGGCTGTGCTCCAGGAAACGGCCGACGATGCTGACCACGCGGATGTTCTCGCTCAGATTCGGCACACCCGGCCGCAGCGAGCACATGCCGCGCACGAGCAAATCCACCTTCACGCCCACCTGCGACGCGCGGTATAGCAAGCCGATCATCTCCGGATCCACGAGCTGGTTCACTTTGAAGATCAGGTGGCCGCCGCCATGCCGCAAATGATGCTCGATCTCGCGCTCGATCAGCTCGGTCATCCGCCTGCGCAGCGTCACCGGCGCGACCAGCAGCCGGCGATACGACTTTTGCTTGAAGTAGCCGGTGAGGTTGTTGAACAGTTCGGCTGCGTCCTGACCGATCTCCGGGTCGCAGGTGAACAGGCCGAGGTCGGTATAGACGCGCGCGGTGCTGGCGTTGTAATTGCCGGTGCTCAAGTGGACGTAGCGGCGGATTTCGTCGTCGGGATCGCGCCGCACGACCATGCAGACCTTGGCGTGCACTTTGTAACCCGGCAAGCCATAGACCACATGCACGCCCACCTCCTCCAGCGCGCGCGTCCACTGAATGTTGTTCTCTTCGTCAAAGCGCGCCTTCAGTTCCACCAGCACGGCGACCTGCTTGCCGTTCATGACCGCCTCCATCAGCGCCTCGACGATCGGCGAGTTCGAGCCGACGCGATACAGCGTCTGCTTAATGGCAAGCACATGGGGATCGCGCGCGGCAGCGCGCACGAACTCCACCACCGGCGCAAACGAATCGTAGGGATGATGCAACAGCACATCGCCGCGCCGGATGTGCGCGAAGATGTCGTCGCGATTGTCCAGGCCGTGAGGGATGCGCGGCACCAGCGGCGGGTCTTTCAGCTCCGGCAACGGCAGGCGATGCAGCTCCCACAAACTGCTCAAGTCCAACGGGCCGTTTAGCGGAAATACGTCATCACCAGAAAGATTGAGGTTCTCGGTGAGGATGTCGCACACCTCCGCCGGCGTATCGTGCACAACCTCCAGGCGCACCACGCGGCCAAAGCGACGATCTTTTATCGAGCGCTCGACGGTTGAGCGCAGATCGTCGGCCTCATCTTCCTGAATCTCGATGTCGGCGTCGCGCGTCACGCGGAAGGCGTAGGTGCCGACGATGTCCATATCCGGAAAGAGCGCGCTGACGTTCGCCGCGATGATCTGATCCAGCCACACAAAGCAGCGCTCACGCGGCGCGTCCTCGGCGCAATCGTTCAGCGGGAAGAAGCGGGGCAACGAAGGCGGCACCTTGACCCGCGCAAAGCTCAAACGACCGCGCGAGCCTCGAATGACGACGGCCAGGCTGAGGCTGAGGTTGCTGATGTGTGGGAAGGGATGCGCCGGATCCACGGCCAGCGGCGTGAGGATAGGGAACACCGTGCGGTGAAAATACGCCGTCGCCGTGGCGCGCTGCTCGTCGGTCAACTCGTTCCAATCCAGCACACAGACGCCGTGATTCGCCAACTCCGGCCGGATCACGTCGCACCAAGTGCGCAGATGCTCGGTTTGCAACGCGCGCACGCGCTCGTTCACCAGCGCCAACGTCTGCGCCGGCGGAATCCCCTCCGGCCCTGGCCGGGTGATCCCCGCCATCACCTGCTCGCGCAACCCTGCGACGCGAATCATGAAAAACTCGTCCAGGTTGGTTGCGAAGATGGCCAGGAACTTGGCGCGCTCGAGCAGCGGGTTGGTGGGATCTTGCGCTTCCTGCAACACACGCCGGTTGAACTCCAGCCAGCTCAATTCACGGTTGATCAACTGCCCCGAAAGATGCGCTGCCGTCATCCTGCAGGATTGTAGCCGAGCCCGCCTCTTGTGGGCATGCGCATCACCGCCTTTGCTACACTCGTGGCAATGACCAATAGCCCGCGCTGGCTGGAACTCAGCCTTGAAGCCGATGCCGAATTAGCCGAGGCGATCAGCGAGGCGATCTTTCCCTACGTCGAGGGCGGCGTGGCTTTGGAGCAGACCCACCGGCAACAACCGGGCGGTGCAATCGCCGACCGTTGGGAGGACGAGCGCGCCGAAGGGCCGATCATCGTGCGCGCCTATTTGCCCGACGATGAAACGCTGGCCGAGCGCAAGCGCAAAGTCGAAGAGGCGCTCGCCTATCTGAACATGGTGCGGCCCACGCCGCAGCCGACCTACCGAATCGTCGCCTGGTCGGACTGGGCCGATGCATGGAAGGCGTCGTTCAAACCGCTGCGCATCGGTCGGCGCATCCTGATCCGCCCGTCATGGATGAACGACGCGCCGTCCGGCGGCGCCACGGATCGCGAAGTCGTCATCGCGCTCGACCCCGGCATGGCGTTCGGCACCGGCCTGCACCCCACCACACAACTGTGCGCCGCCGCGATGGAGGACTACGTCCAAGCCGGTATGCGCGTCCTCGATGTAGGCAGCGGTTCGGGCATCCTCTCGATTTTGGCCGCCAAACTAGGCGCGCGCGAAGTAGTGGGCGTGGATACCGATGATGAAGCCGTGCGCGCCGGCCGCGAGAACGTCCTGGCCAACGGCGTAGCAGACCGCGTGACGATCGCGCATGGCTCTCATGAGGTCGCCCATGGCATCTACGATTTGGTTGTGGCGAACATCCTGGCCGGCGTGATCATTCGCATGTTGGCCGAAGGGCTGGCGTCGCGCGCGCCGCAGTTCATCTTCTCCGGCATCTTGGACACGCAGGCCGCAGACGTGGCGCGCGCAGCCGAGGCAGCAGGGTTATCCATCGCGGAGCGGCGAGCGGTAGATGACTGGATATGCTTGGTGTGCGCCAGGCGCGGCGAGGAGAATGATGGGAAAGGATAGCGCGCGGCAAGCTCGCTTCAACGGGCTGCGCTGCCATGAAGAAAGTGGGGCTCAGGCGGGCATATTCTCGCGGCCGGTGCGCAAGCGATAGGAAATGCGCCCGCGCGTCAAGTCATACGGCGAAAGCTCCACGCGCACGCGGTCGCCGAGCAAAATGCGAATGTAGTTCTTGCGCATCTTGCCGGACAGCGTGGTCAATACCTGGTGGCCGTTGTCCAGTTGCACCTTGAACATCGTGCCCGGCAACGCCTCGATCACTTCGCCTTCGACTTGAATCACGTCTTCCTTTTGCTTTTGCTCTCGATCTTTCTTGGCCATTCGCCCTCCTCTCGCCAAGAGAGGCGAAGCATTTGCACCACGCTTCCGCCGGCCAAGACCACGCTGCAAACGCTCCGCCTCCGCTATTAAAACCCTAAATCGAACTGTTGAAAATTATAAGCTCTTGTAAAATCGCCGTCAAACAACGCCCTCTTACCCACTGTACTGTTGTACTATCACCAACATCGCATGAACAGCACACCTCCCCCACCCCAAATGCGCGTCGCGCTGTATTTACAAGACGCCCATCCCATTCGTGAAGGGATGCAATACGCCCAATACGCCGAACAACGCGGTTTCGAGGCTGTGTGGCAGGCCGAATCGCGTCTGGTGCGGGACGCGATTGTGCCGATGGCCGCCTTCGCCGCCGTCACCGAGCGCATCAAGATCGGCAGCGGCGTGATTAACAACTGGACGCGCAACATCGGCCTGTTGGCTGCGACGTTGCTGACGCTGGACGACTTAGCGCCGAATCGGATCATCTGCGGCATCGGCGCGTGGTGGGATCCGCTGGCCAGGAACGTCGGCATCGAACGACGCAAGCCGCTCACCGCCATGCGCGAGACGGTCGAAGTGCTGCGCCGCTTGTTGCGCATGGAGCGCGTCACCTTTCACGGCGAATTCCACCACGTGGAAGGCATCGAGCTGGACGTGGTGCACGGCCGGCGCGAGCCACGCCACGTGCCGATCTACATCGGCGCCACCGGCGACCAGATGATGGAGCTGACCGGCGAAATCGCCGACGGCGTCGTGCTTAACTATTGCGTGCCGCCGGAATACAACGATCGAGCGATGGAGCTGCTCGACAAGGGCGCCAAGAAGGTCGGTCGGCGGGTCGAGGATCTCGACCGCCCCCAACTGGTGGTGTGCGCCGTCAACCACGACCGAAAGAAGGCCATTGAGGACGCCAAGGAACTCCTCACGCAGTATCTCGCCCAACAGCCGCACATCGCCAAGGCCAGCGGCGTCAGCGACGACATCGTGAAGCGGGTGCAATCTATCCTCGGCTGGCCGGCCACCAAGGAACAGGTGCACGAGGCGATGCAATTCGTGCCGGATGAGTTCGTGCTGCGCATTTCGGCCACCGGCACGCCGGAAGAGGCGCGCGCCAAGGTGCAGGAATACATCCGGCGCGGGTGCACCTGCCCGATCCTGTATCCGATGAGCGACGCCCGGCTAATGATTGACACGTTCGCGCAGGCATGAGCGACCTGCGCGCCACGCCGCTGCTTGAAGGCTACGAGTGAATCCGGGCAGGCGAAGGCAATGCTTTCGTCTGCCTCGAAATAGGTTTCTAGCGATGGTCAAAGTAATCACCGATTCCACCTGCGACGTTCCGGCGGACATCGTGAAGCGCTTGGGCGTCATCGTCCTGCCGATGATCGTCGAGGTGGACGGCGTGACCCATCAAGACGGCGTGACCCTCACCCGCGAGCAGTTCTACGCCAACCTGCCGCGCTATGCCAGTTTCCCCAAGACGGCTGCCGCCTCGCCCGAACTGTTTGCGGACGCCTACCGCGCCGCGCACGCCGCCGGCGCGGACGGGGTGGTCTCGGTGCACATCGCCCGCACCGTCAGCGGCGTGTGCAACGCAGCCGAGCTGGCCGCGTCCGAAGCCGCCGACGCCGGCATCCCCGTGCGCGTGGTGGATTCTGGCTCGATGACCATGGGGCTGGGCCAGTTAGTCATCGCAGCCGCCGAAATGGCGCAACAAGGGGCGACGTTGGGCGAGATCGTCTCGGCGCTGGAAGCGATGAAGCAGCGCATCCGCATCCTGGCAATGGCCGACACGCTGAAATACCTCCGCAAGAGCGGTCGGGTGTCGTCACTCACCGCCGGCATCGGCGAACTGCTCCAGATCAAGTTGCTGGTCGAACTCAAGCAAGGCGCCATCACCCAGCTGGATCGCGTGCGCACACGCGGGCGCGGCGTGGAACGCCTGATGGAAGAGGTGCGCAAGACGCCGGGCGCCCCCCGTTGTTTCTCCATCGTCTACACCGGCGGCGACCAAGCGAGCGACATTGCCCGCATTCGTCGCGAGTTGGAGCCAATCGCTCCGATTGAGCCGCCTACCCCGGTGCTCGTCACGCCGGTCATCGGCGCGCACTTCGGGCCGATGGGCCTCGGCGTAGTCATCGTGAACGAGTAGCCGCGCGTATAATCTCAGCAGGTTACGCATCCAAGTTGCGTGTCAGGCGTCGCGTATTACGCATCATGTGATGCACGCCGCGCGATGGGCAACATGCTTTGCGCGCTATGCCAAATCCCGCGACCGAAAAACTCCTCAAAATCCTCAGGCTCGAAGCGCAGACCGGCTATCATGACAGGGCGGTCACGCGCGGCCTACAGTCGTTCGCTGCCGCATGGCTGGCCGACGCCGCGCGCAACGACATTGATCCCGACTGGGCCGAGACGATCGCACAGGAAATGCGCGACTACAGCGCCTCTGCCGACGAAGCGCACCGTCGCGCGGCGCTGGATGCGCTGATGACCCGGCTACGCTCGCCGGTCTTGCGCAGCTCGACGCAGGCGCGCGCCAAGGGCGCCCCAAGCCATCTCCCGGAAGGGGCGATTCAGTTCGCAGCAGAGAACCAGGGTTCCGCAAGCCTCGAAGCGCCGCACGTGGAGGTCGCGCCGGTCGTCACGCCTGCGGCGCCCGCCCATCGCGCCGAGCCGGCGCGTCCGATGGAGCAGCAAGCGCGGCGCCCGCGCCCGGAGGCGCGCCCCCCCAGCCCGCGCGAAGCCGGCCTGGGCCTAGACGCGCCGGTGACCAAGGTCGTCGGCATCGGCGACTTCAACGCGCAGAAGCTGGCCCGCCTCGGCGTGCATACCATCCGCGACTTGCTGTACTACTTCCCGACGCGCTACGACGATTACAGCGCGCTGAAGACGATCAACCAGCTCTTTTACGGCGAGCAGGTCACCATCATCGGACGCATCGCGTCGGTGCGCAAACACCGCACCAAAAGCAACTTGCTCATCGTGCGCGCAGTGCTCGAGGACGCATCAGGCGCTATCGAATGCAGCTGGTTCACCAGCGAGCGCTACGCTGATAACTTGATGAAGCAATTGGCGGTCGGGCGGGAGATCGTCATCAGCGGCAAGGTGACCGAGTATCTGGGCCGGTTGACCTTCCAGAACCCCACCTACGAGCCGGCTGAGCGCGAGTGGATCACCGGCGGCAGCATCGTGCCGGTGTATCGCCTGACCGAAGGACTGCAGCCGCTGCTGTTGCGCCGGGTGATGAAGCGCATGGTCGAGTACTGGCCCGCGCGCGTGCCCGAGCATCTGCCGGAGGAGGTGCGCAGCGAACTCGGACTCATGCCGATCGCCGAAGCGCTGCGCGAAATCCACTTCCCACGCTCCATGAAGTCGCAGGAGCGCGCGCGACGCCGGCTGGCCTTCGACGAGCTGTTCACGCTTCAGTTGGCCGTGCTGCGCCAACGCCAGATTTGGCGCAAAGAGCCGGCGCAGCCGCTGCGCGCCGATCCGGCCGCCCGCGATCGGCTGATCGCCGCCCTGCCCTATCAGCTCACCGGCGCGCAACAACGCGCCCTGAATGCCATTATCAAAGACCTGGGCCAACCCAACGCCATGCACCGGTTGCTACAAGGCGATGTCGGCTCCGGCAAGACCGTGGTCGCCGCGTTGAGCATGGCGCTGGCCGCCGGCATGGGTGTGCAATCGGCCATGATGGCGCCGACCGAAATCCTGGCCGAGCAGCACTACAAAACCGTTAAGCGCCTGTTTGACGGCTTCGCCGAGCGCGGGGCTGCTGCTCCGATCGCATTGGCATTGCTGACGGGCAGCACGAAGCCCGGCGAAAAGCGCGCCATCTACGATGGACTGGCCAACGGCAGCATCCATGTCGTGATCGGCACGCACGCTTTGATTCAGGAGGCCGTATCGTTTCAGAACCTGGGGCTGGTGGTGGTGGACGAGCAACATCGCTTCGGCGTGTTGCAGCGCACGGCGCTGCGGCAAAAAGGCGGCGCGTTGAATCCCCACACGCTGGTGATGACAGCGACGCCCATCCCGCGCACCCTGGCGCTCACGCTCTACGGCGACCTGGACAACACGGTGCTCGACGAGATGCCGCCCGGCCGTCAACCGATCGAAACGCACTGGTTCACCCCTGCTGAGCGTGAGCGCGCGTATCGCTTTGTGCAACACCAGGTCGAGCAAGGCCGGCAAGCCTTCATCATCTGTCCACTCGTCGAAGAGTCGGACAAGATTGAGGCCAAGGCAGCGGTAGAAGAGCATGCGCGCCTGCAGCGCGAGGTGTTCCCGACGCTCAAGCTGGGCCTGTTGCACGGCAAGATGAAGCCGGCAGAAAAGGAGCAAGCCATGCGCGCCTTCGCCAACGGGGAGACGCACATCCTCGTCTCCACCTCGGTCGTCGAGGTAGGCATTGATGTGCCGAACGCGACGGTCATGTTGATCGAGGGCGCAAACCGCTTCGGCCTGGCGCAACTGCATCAATTTCGCGGGCGCGTCGGCCGCGGCGAACACAAGTCTTACTGCCTGCTGATCGCCGACACCAGCTCGGCCGTCAGCGACCAACGCCTGCAGGCGATCGTGAACACCCAGGACGGCTTCAAGCTGGCCGAGATTGACCTGGAGATCCGGGGTCCGGGCGAGTTCTTCGGCACCCGCCAAAGCGGCGACCCTGAGCTTAAGCTGGTCAGCGTGAGTGACCGCGACTTGTTAGACGCGGCGCGCGCGCAAGCCGAGAAGCTGCTCGAGCGCGATCCAGAGTTAGCGCAACATCCCCTGCTGGCCGAGAAGGTGTCCGAATTTTGGAAGCATCGCGAGGCGGTCGGCGACGCGAGCTGAGACTGCCTGTCGGCCACGCGCTTCGCGCTCCATTCAATGCGCAGCAGACATCGCCAAACCTGAGCTACCGGACTAACGCCTCGATCATGACCATCGCGCTTTACCCCGGCACGTTTGACCCCTTTCACAACGGCCATCTCGACATCGCCCAACGCGCGCTGGCGTTGTTCGACGAGCTGATCATCGGCGTCTATGACCAGCCGGACAAGCAGCTACTCTTCTCGCATGCGGAGCGCATCGCGCTGGTGGACGAGGTGCTGCGCGAGATGGGCGTGGATGGTCGGGCGCGCGTCACCGGCTACAGCGGCCTGACGGTGAACTTCGCGCGGCAAATGGGCGCATCGGTGCTCATCCGCGGCCTGCGCAACAGCGTGGATTTCAACTTTGAGCTTCAGCAGGCGCAGACCAATCACTGGCTGGCCGCAGACATCGAGGTCATCTGCCTATTCGCCAACGCGCCGAACCACTTCTTGAGCGCGACGTTGATCCGACAAATTGCCACCCTGGGCGGCGACGTAACAGCGCTCGTGCCGAGCTGCGTCGCGCGCGCGCTGAGGCGAATTAAATAAAAACGCCAATCTCCAATATACTTGCCGCTATGGACATTCAACACCTGCTTGGAAGACTGGAAGCCATTCTTTTGGAGGCGCGCCGCGTGCCCGGCACCAAGATGAAGCTGGTGGACGCAGACCGATGCTTTCAGTTAATAGACCAGATGGTGTTAGCCATTCCCGAGGAAATCAAGAAAGCGCAGCGCATCCAGCAAGAGCACGACCGCATTATCGCGCAAGCCAAAGAGGAGGCCGAGCGCATCAAGGAGATAGCGCGCGAGGAAGCCAGCCGGCTAGCCGACGACACCACCATCATCGCCATCGCGCAAGATCGCGCTCAGGCAATCGAGGAGCGCGCCCGTCGCGAGGTGGATCGCATGCGCTCAGAGGCAGACGCTTACGCCCTCGAAACGCTGGTGCGCCTGCGCGAAGAACTCGAACACACAATAGCCGTCGTTTCCAACGGCATTGCTAAGCTAGAACGGGATCGGGCCGAGCGGTTGAAGGCGCTGGAGAGCAGCGCTGGGTCGCCGCCAACCGACACGCAGCCCGCGCAAGAGTCACAAGCCCAGGCCGGCGGCTAGATCGCGCGCCGAGCGATATGTCATGCCTTGCCATACCGCCGACTGAGTCGGCGCTCCTCTCGCTGACCCTGTGAGCGCGCGCGCCGAGAAGATCGCCGCAGCGCTGATCGTCGCTGCGGCATTCGTCCTCTTCAGCCTCTACAGCATCCTCACGCCGCTCTTTGAAGCGTCGGATGAGCTATGGCACTATCCGATGGTGCAACACCTGGCGACGGGCGGCGGCCTGCCCGTGCAGCGCGCCGGTCAGACCGATGCTGAAGCCCCTTGGCGGCAAGAGGGCAGCCAACCGCCGCTTTACTATTGGATCGCGGCTGCGTTCAGCGCGCCGTTCGATTCATCAAATTGGCGCGACATTCGACGCATCAACCCGCACAGCGACATGGGCGTGCCCACGCGCGACGGCAATGCCAACGTTGTGTTGCACACGCCGGCCGAGGCTTGGCCCTGGGAGCGCGCCGCGCTGGCCGTCCGCGCCGCGCGGCTCGCTTCGATTCTGATGAGCACGGCGACGGTGTTCTTCGCCTACCTCGCCGCCCGCGAACTCTTCCCCAACGACACAGGGCGCGGGACGCAAAACGCCGGGCTGCTGCGTCTCGCAGCCTGCGTCATCGTCGCCTGTACGCCGATGTTCGCCTTCATCAGCGGCGCGATCAACAACGACAACGCGGCCGTCTTGTTCAGCACAATCGGCCTGTGGTGGGCGCTGCGGCTGATGCGCCTCGGCGACCTCTCGCGCAGGAGCGCCGCAGTCGCCGGCGCGCTCGCCGGCCTCGGCGCGCTGAGCAAAAGCAGCGCGCTAGGGCTGGTCGGCCTGTTCGGGCTTGCCGCTTTGCTCACGCGACCCAGGAGCGACGAATTAAGAGATACAACGCTGGGGCCTCGGCTCTTGGTGCGTGTCGCTTTCATCTTCGTCACGCTCGCCGTCGCACTGCTCATCAGCGGATGGTGGTTCATCCGCAACCAGCAGCTCTACGGCGACCTGCTGGGCTGGAACGCCTTCCTGGATGTAGTCGGCCGGCGCGACCAACCGGCCACGCCGGCGCAACTGTGGAGCGAACGCGAAGGCTTCGTATGGGCCTATTGGGGCGTATTCGGCGCGATGAACGTGATCATGCCGCCGTGGATCTATGACGCGCTGAACGGACTCGCCGCGCTGGCCGGCCTCGGACTCATCGCGCGCATGGCATCCGCTGCGCTGGGGAAAGCCCCGCTGACGCCGGATGCAGGGCGCAGAATGCTGCTGTGCGCCTTCTGGGTCGCGCTCGTCTTTGCGGCGCTGCTGCGATGGACATCGCTCACGCCGGCCTCGCAGGGGCGGCTGATGTTCCCGTGCATTGCGGTGATCGCGGCGGCGCTGGCCTACGGCTGGCGCGCGATCCACCGCTACGTGTTGATCGGCGCGTGCGCCGGCCTCGCTGCGCTGGCGATCGCCGCGCCGTTCGCGTTTATCGCGCCGGCCTACGCGCAACCGCCCGACCGCTGGACGCAGCGCCTGCCGCTGGCGGTGAACGCCGAATTCGGCGGCGCGGTGCGCCTGGAAGAAGCGGGCTTCGACGCGCCTGACGGCCTGCAACCCGGCGATGAAGTCACGCTGCGCCTGAACTGGGCGCTGACGCAGCCGGTGACGCGCAACTACAGCGTCTTCGTCCATCTGATCGACGCGCACGATGTGATCGTCGCCCAGCGCGACATGTATCCGGGCCAGGGCAGCCTGGCGCTGAGCGAGCAACCCGCCGGCCGATTGTGGAGCGACCGCTACACCGTGCGCCTTTCGCCGCTCACGCCGGCGCCGAAGCAACTGCGCTGGGCCGTCGGACTCTACGACCACGCGACCGGCGAGCGGCTGCCGCTGGCCAACGGCGACGATCGGGTCATCTTCGGCGCGCTCGAACTCGGCCGCCGCGCGGATGAGTCGCCGCCGCTGCGCTACGCGAACGGTGTGGCGCTGCTCGGCTATGCGCTTGAGCCGTCTATTCTCTCGCCGGGCGCAGCCCTCACCATCACGACGCGCTGGCGCGCAACGCGCGCGCTGCCGCGCGACTTGAACGTCTCGATGCAGTTGTTGGACGACGGCGCTAATAAGATCGCACAACAAGACCTCGGACAGCCGCTCACGCAGTGGCCGGTAGGCGAAACGATCGCGCTGACCCACACGCTGACGGCGAGCGACGCGGCGACGCCGGGGATATATCGCCTGCTCCTGGTATGGTATGCGCCGGATGATTTCGCGCGGCTGCCGGCTTACGACGCACAGGGTCAATTCGTCGGCGATCAGATCACGCTGACGCGCCTGCGCCTGCGATAGCCACAACCAGGATTCAGCGGCGCGCAGCGCTAAACAAGCCAGCTCATGATGATATATATTGAGTCGTCAAGGAGGGATACGACTATGAGCGCCTATGAGACGAACGAACTTTTAACAACACCTGCCGCCGTTGCCGATCCCGCCGTCGAGCGCGCCTTCATCACCCGCGTGTACGGATGGATGGCGATCGCATTAGCCATAACCGGCCTGGTCGCCACGGCAACTGCAACAGACCCGGCGCTGATAGCATGGATTCTGGATGTGCCGTTCGGGCTACTCGGCATCGTCGTGCTTCAATTAGTCCTCGTCGTCGTGTTGACCGCTGCAATCGGCCGGTTGAACGCTGGCGTCGCCACCGGTCTATTCATCGCTTACGCGGCGCTCACCGGTTTCACGTTCTCGACGCTGTTCTACATCTACACCGCCGAGTCCATCGGCGTGGTGTTCTTCATCACCGCCGGCACGTTCGCGCTGGTCAGCCTATATGGCTTCACCACCAAGACCGATCTAACGCGCGTGGGCAACCTGGCGTTCATGGGGCTGATCGGGATTCTGTTCGCCTCGCTGGTCAACCTCTTCCTGCGCAACGAGGCGATCTACTGGATCATCACCTATATCGGCGTGCTGGTGTTCGTCGGGCTGATCGCCTCCAAAACGCAGCAGCTCAAGCGCATGGCGCATGGCCTGAGCGACGACGGCGAGCTGCGCAGCAAAGCCTCGGTGGTAGGTGCGCTATCGCTCTACCTGAGCTTCATAAACCTCTTCCTGTCCTTGCTACGCATCTTCGGCAAGCGCAGGTAGCGGTAAGGGCAGGCAGGCGCTGCCTGCGCCTACCCGTGGGGCATTTCCGAGTAGGTTCTAACGCGCCTTCTAATCGCCGGCAGCGATGCGAACCGTGGCGGCGAACCGCTCGAGCGATTCGCGTCCGTGCACGCGGATGCGCCGCCACGTCATCGCATTGGCCAGCGTGTGAACTGAGCCATGCTCGGTGGTCACCGCTGCCCACGTTTGCACCGAGCGCAACATGCGGATCACGGCGTCGTCGTAGCGGCCGGAGGGATAACAAAAGAAGCGCGGCCGCTTGCCGGTGTGCGCCGTGATCTGCTCAATCGGCCCCAAGATCTCCCACACCAAAAACTGGAAGTCGCGGTTGCGCAAGTCGCGGTGAGTGCGGGCATGTGATTCGATGTCCATCCCGGCCGCCGACATTTCCTTCACCATCTCCCACGTCAGGTGATGGGGATTGCCGAAGTTGATGAAGTCGGTCGTGATGAAGAAGGTGGCGCGCATGCCGTATTTCCGCAACAGCGGGAAGGCATGCTCGTAGTGGTCTCGGTAGCCGTCGTCGAAGGTGAGCACGATGGGCCTGGGCGGCAGCGCTCGGCCCAGCGACAGGTGCGCATACAGGTCATACAGGCTGATAGCGGTGTAGCCGTTCGCCGACAAATACTGGAGCTGCTGCTCGAAGTCCTGCGGCGTCACCGAGAGGTCAATGCGGTAGCGGTCGGCGCCGGGCGGCGGCTCGGAGATGTAGTGATACATCAGGATCGGCACGCGCGCCGAAGCCGGCAGGCGCACCGGCTCTGCCGTCGCGATAGGCGTAGGCGTAGCCGTCAGGCGGGGGCGCACGGTCGCCGGGGGTTGATCCTCCGGCGGCAGCCTGGCGCCGCCGAAGGCTGAACGCCCCGAAGACCACTCGACCGAAATGAATGCAAGCGATAGGACGACGACGAGCGCAACGCGAGCTGAGCGGGACATGATGCGATTGACCGCGCAATTGTAGCGGGCGCGCCGGCTCGCAAGCGCTATCATTCATCCTCATGGGACTGGCAAACAGGATCACCTCGGCTGTGTTCGCCTCCATCGTCATAGCTGCGCTGGCCGGATGCGCGCCGGCTTCGGGCCCAGAAGCGCCGACGTTTACGCCGCTGCCCTACGCCGATGACTTCAGCAACCCAAACAGCGGCTGGCAAACCCTCTCCGACCTCAACGCCGACGTGAAGTATGACGGCGGCGGTCTGCGCATCATCGTCAAACTGGAGAACCTGACGCAGTGGAGCGCCGCCGGCAAGCGCTTCAAAGACGCCGTCTTCGAGGTGGATGCCCGGCCCAACGGCGGCCCAACCGATAATGGCTTCGGCGTGCTCTTCCGCATGCAAGACCGCAAGAACTTCTATCACTTCGAGATTTCGTCGGATGGCTACTGGCGCGCCGGCTATGTAAAGGACGGCGACTGGGTGAACTGGGACGACTGGCAGCCGCATCCGGCCATCAAGCTGGGTGGCGAAACCAACCGCATCAAGGTGGTGATGCGCAACAACGAACTCTCGTTCTTCGTCAATGATCAACTGATTTCGTCCAGGCAGGATGACGCTTTCGCCAGCGGCGACATCGGCGTGTTCGCGCTGACGCTGATTGACAAGCCCGGCACCGACGTATCGTTCTACAACGTGCGCGTCACCGAGGTAGAGTGAGCGCAGGTCGCCAGGTTAGCCGCGCAAGGCCGAGCCGGCGCCGGCGACCTCGCCGGAGCACATTGAGACAGGCAACCGACATGCGCCCGGCCAAGCCGATTACCGCGCCTGGCTCGACTTACGCACACCATGTGATTCCTTCGGTGATTGCCGCGATCCTGCAACAACCCATCTCCTTCTTCTTCCAGAGTTTGTCAGCCCACTCAGAATTGTGGACAATAGGAGTTCGTGAGAAGACTCTTTGTCGCTGTTGTTGCGACCGCCCTGCTCTTCGCTGCATCCGAGCCGCTGCCGGCCGGGGCGTCTGGCTCTGAGCACGACGCTGCGCGCTACGCCCGTCGCGGCAAGTGGATCGAGGTCGTAATCGCCGAACAGAAGTTAACGGCCTGGGAGAACGGGCGCGCGGTGATGTCTACGCCGGTCTCCACCGGCACCCGCTACACGCCCACCCCGCGCGGCACGTTCCGCATCTCCAGAAAGTATGTCAGGCAGCGCATGCGCGGGCCGGGCTACGACCTCCCCAACGTGCCTTACGTGATGTACTTTCGACAAGGCGGCTATGCGCTGCACGGCGCATATTGGCACACCGACTTCGGCCAACCCAGGAGCCACGGTTGCGTTAACCTGCCGGTGAGCGCCGCCGCCTGGCTCTATCGTTGGGCGCCGCGCGGCACGATTGTCGTGATCCGATGATTTACGCGGCCACGCTTATACTTAAACCCAGCGCTTGAGATGACGAATTGAGCGATGAGAACAACGAGACGACGCTTCCTGATGATGAGCAGCGGCCTGGCGCTGGCCGTTCCGTTCATCCGCGCACGCTCCACGCACGCGCAGGCGCCTGCTCCCGATGCCGGCGAACCGCCGGAATCAGCCGAACCTAAGCTCAGAACTATCCCTTACGCCTTCGGGCGAGCCTTCCGCGACAATCTCATCGTCCGCGAGCGACCCACGATCAAATCGCCCGAGGTGCGCCGGCTGCGCGCCAACGAAGTCATCCCACTACTAGGCGAAGTTACCGGCCTAGGGCCGACGACGTACAACCCATTCTGGTACCTCACCGGCGACGGCTACGTGCATTCCGCCAACGTTCAGCCGTGCAACAACGTGTTGAACACGCCGCTGAGTGAAGTAGGTGAGGAGGGCCTATGGGCCGAGATTACCGTGCCGTTCACCGAGCTTCGCGCTGCGGCCAACCCGCAGTCCGGCAAACGCGCGCTGCTGTACTACGGCTGCGTCTTTCGCATTCTGCGGCCGGCCGAGGGGACGGACGGCAAAACCTGGTATGCGATCGCCGACGGCAACAACGGCAGATCTGTCCTCGGCTTCGTGCGCGCCGAGCACCTGCGCCCACTTGGGCCGGAAGACTTCGCGCCGCTCTCGCCGGACGTGCCGCTGGAACACAAGCGCATCGAGATCAACCTGAAGACCCAGACGGCGACCGCTTACGAATATGACGAACCGGTGTTCACGGCGCGCGTCGCCACCGGCGGGAAGTTCCGCACGCCGGAAGGCATAGTGGACTTCTTCACCACCCCCGGCGAGCACCGCATCTTCCGCAAGATCGCCGGCACGCGCATGACCGGCGGCACAGAGGGTTACGACTATTACGACTTGCCCGGCGTAAGCTGGGTGTCATTCTTCACCGGCAGCGGCATCGCCTTCCACGGGGTGTATTGGCACAACGACTACGGCAAGCCGCGCAGCCACGGCTGCGTGAACATGCTGCCGGATCAAGCGCACTGGGTCTTCCGCTGGACGATGCCGACATACCCACACAGCGAACGAGCGGACCTGCGGGTCAAGCGCCAAGAGGGTTCACTCGTGAAAGTGTTCTAGGCCGCAACCCCGGCCCATGTTGACAGAAAGCGGTCAGCGCATATCCAGGACAGCCAAGCTATGCGCCAAGCAACAATTACCTGTCCCTACTGCGGCTTCCAGAAGGAGGAAGCGATGCCGGTGGACGCATGCCAGCGGTTTTACCGGTGCGCCAACTGCGACGCCGTGCTGAAGCCCAAACCGGGCGACTGTTGCGTGTTCTGCTCTTACGGCAACGCGCCCTGCCCACCGAGGCAGAACGATGGCCGAGCCTGCTGAGACCGAGCGCGTCTATCGCATCGCCGGCATGGACTGCGCCGAGTGCGCCCGGATGATCGAGTCGGGCGTGGCGAAGCTGGACGGCGTGCAATCGTGCGCGGTCAACTTCGGCGCAGCCACGCTGCGCGTGCAGGGCGACGCATCACACGAAGCCATCATCGCCCGCGTGCGCGAGCTGGGCTACGATGTGCGCGACGGGCATATTGCCCCAACGCCCACCGGCCACGCGCCCCCTTCGTTCGTGGGCTTTTTGTTGGCGCACCGCGACACCACGCTGGCCCTCATCGGCGCCGTCCTCATCCTCCCCGGCCTCGTCTTCAACGAGTTACTGCCGTTCCTGGGCATCGAGAGCGTCCTCTTCGACTTCACATCCGTCGCGGCGCTCTTCGTCGCCGGCTATCCGGTCGCCCGCAGCGCTTGGCGCGCGCTCACCGTCAACCGACAGATCACCATCAATGTCTTGATGACCATCGCCGCCCTCGGCGGGGCCGCCATCGGCGTCCACACCGAAGCCGGCCTGGTGATCGTGCTGTTTGCCCTCGGCGAAGCGTTGGAGGGATACACCGCCGAACGCGCGCGCAACGCCATCCGCAGCCTCAGGACAATCGCTCCGGACGAAGCAACCGTCTTGCGCCCGTGCATGGACTGCCCAGAGCACCTGGGACAAGCCGGATATACCGGCGGCCCTTGCCCGTGGTGCGGCTGGCGCGAACAACGGCTGCCCGTGAGCGAGCTACGGATCGGCGATGTGATCGTCGTCAAGCCCGGCGAGCGCATCGCAATGGATGGCCGGGTGCGCGCCGGCGCCTCGTCGGTAAACCAGGCGCCCATCACCGGCGAGAGCCTCCCCGTGCCCAAGCAGCCCGGCGATGAAGTCTTCGCCGGCGCGATCAACGGCGAAGCAGCCCTGGAAGTAGAGGTCACGCGCCGCACAGAGGACAACCTCATCGCGCGCGTCATTCGCCTGGTCGAAGAGGCCCAAGAGCGCAAGGCGCCGGCTGAGCGTTTCGTGGATCGCTTCGCCCGCGTCTACACGCCGGCGGTGGTTGGGTTGGCCGTTGCGCTGGCCATCGCGCCGCCGCTGCTGTTCGGCGCGCCGTTCACGCCGACGGCCGATGACCAGGGCTGGCTCTATCGCGCGCTGGAGTTGCTGGTAGTGGCCTGCCCTTGCGCGCTGGTCATCAGCACACCCGTCACCATCATCAGCGCCCTGGGCAACGCTGCGCGGCACGGCGTGCTGATCAAGGGCGGCGCATACCTGGAGGCGCTGGCCGGCGTGCGCGCCGTAGCGTTCGACAAAACCGGCACGCTGACCGAGGGCAAACCCCGAGTGATCCAGGTGAAATCCGTCTATTGCACCGACCCGGTCACCGGCGTGTGCGACAACTGCGCCGATTTGCTCGCCCTGGCCAGCGCCGTGGAGCGACGCAGCGAGCACCCGCTGGCGCAGGCGGTGGTGGCCGCCGCCGAGGATCAGCGCCTGAACGGACGTTATCCTGCCGCGCAATCGGTCAAGGCCATCGCCGGCAAAGGCATATCCGGCCGCGTCGCG
Organism: Thermoflexales bacterium; assembly: GCA_046299515.1. GTDB lineage: Bacteria > Chloroflexota > Anaerolineae > J036 > Brachytrichaceae > JAAFGM01. The sequence goes on from JBKBID010000005.1 coordinate 50,562, forward strand.
GAGCGCGAGGTGCTCATCGGCAGCCATGCGTTCTTCGATCAAACCCTGCCCCATGACCGCGCGCTGTGCGAAGAGATCGAGTCGCTCTCGGCGCGCAGCCTTACACCGGTGCTCGTCGCTGCGGACGGGGCGCTCGCCGGCTATATCGGCGTCGCCGACGCCGTGCGCGACACCAGCCGGCAGGTCATAGACGCGCTCCATCGCAGCGGCATCCAGGCGACGGTGATGCTCACCGGCGACAACGCGCATGCCGCGCAGGCGGTCGCTCAACAGGTGGGCGTGCGCGAGGTGAGAGCCGAGCTGCTGCCGGAGCAGAAAGTCGAAGCGGTACGCGCGCTGCGCGATCAATACGGCGCAGTGGCGATGGTGGGCGACGGCGTGAACGACGCGCCGGCGCTCGCCGCGTCCAACGTGGGCATCGCCGTCGGCGGCGGCGCGGCGCAGGCGATCGAAACCGCCGACGTGGTGCTGATGGGGAAAGACCTGCGCCAGTTGCCCTTTGCGTTACAACTGAGCCGCGCCGCCATGCGCGCGCTCCGCATCAACATCGCCCTGGCCATCGGCATCAAGCTGGCGGTGCTCCTGCTGGCGTTGCTCGGTTTAGGCACGATGTGGCTGGCCGTGCTGGCCGACATGGGCGCGTCGTTGCTGGTGACGCTGCATGGCATGCGGCTGTTGCGCTATCGTCCCGCAGACCCGGCCGCGCCGGCGTGAAACGCTACTCTTCCCCATCTCGGCGCGCGGAGGCTCGCTGAGCGAACTCCCTGCCGGCGTCGGTCAACGCCAGATGGCCGTTCACCTGCCGCGCAAGCTGCGCGCGTCGGACCATGCGGATGATCCGGCGGGCGAACCGGGGTTGCCAGCGCAGCTCGCTGCTGAGGTGCGCCACTTCGGCCTCGTGCTCTTCGTAGGCCTGATGCTCGTGATTGAACAGGTGGACGACTAAGTTCTCCATCGCCAGGCGCAGCCGTTGGCGTTGCAGGCGCCGAGCTTTAGCCACCAGGCCATGCGCCGGCGAGAACAGCAGCGCCAGCAAGAAGCAGACGCCGGCCATCGCGGCCATCGCGCCGGCCACCGACGCATCCAGCGCAAACGCGATGAAGCAGCCCGCGACCGCCGACAGCGCGCCGATGAGGACTGCAAGGACGATCATCCTGCCCAAATCGTCGGTGAGCAAATACGCCGTGGCCGCCGGCACGATCATGAACGCGACCGCCAGGATCGCCCCCACAGCCGTGAACGCCCCCACCGTCGTGACGGAGACCATCGCCATCAGCCCATAGTGGATCAGCGCCGGCGAAAATCCCAGCGCCGCCGCCAGGCCCGGATCAAACGTCGCCAGCTTCAGCTCCTTGAATAACAGCCCAACGAACAGCAGATTGACGACGCACAGCGCGCTCATCACCCAGAGCGACTGCGGGCCGAGGTTGAGGCCGTTGAGGATCAAGACATCGAACGCGACGAACTCGATGTTGCCGTAGAGCACCGCATCAGCATCCAGGTGCACGTTGGCAAAATACTTGGACACCAGAAAGGTGCCCAGCGCGAACATGGCCGGGAAGACGATGCCGATCGACGACTCGCCGCCGACCCGATGCGTGTTTTGTAGCGCTTCGACCAACGCGACGGTGACGGCGGCGGCCAGCGACGCGCCGACGAAGCCGGCCAGCAGGTTCGGCCCTTGCGCTAGGAAGTAGCCGGCGACGAGGCCCGGCAGGATGGCGTGGCTGATCGCGTCGGCCATCATCGCCATGCGCCGCAGCACCAGGAAGACGCCCAGCAGCGCGCAGGCCGTCGCAACCAGCACGCCGGTGAGGATGATCGCCAGGGCTGCCCACATCTCGTCGTTTACTCCACCCACGCCGCGCGTTGCGCGCGCCGCCGCGCGGCGTCCCAAACCAGGCCACGCTCCGGCGCAAAGAGGACCGAGCACAGCACAATCCCCGTCAGGCTGAGGATGACCATCGGGCCGGTGGGAATGCCCGCGTCGCTCACGCTGACCAGCGCGCCGACCAGGCCCGATAGCGCGCCGAACAGCGCCGCCAGGACGATCATCACCCCTAGCCGGTTCGTCCACTGGCGCGCCGCAACTGCCGGACCGACCAGCAAGGCCGCCATCAACACTACGCCGACCGTTTGCAGGCCGATGACGACGGCAACCACGATCAGCGACGTGAGCAGCACGCTGAGCCAGTCTGTATTGAACCCCAGGCTGGCCGCGAAGGGCGCATCAAAAGCGAGCAACTTGAACTCCTTGTAGAGCAGCGCCACGATGACGAGGGCGCTGCCGCCGAGGATCGCCATGGTCATCACATCTTCCGCAACCAGCGCCGCCGCCTGACCGAACAGGAACTTATCCAGCCCGGACTGATTCGCGCCGCCGCGCTTGGCGATGAAGGTGAGCAACACGATGCCGAAGGCGAAGAACGTGCTGAGCACGATGCCGAGCGCGCCATCCTCGCTGATCCGGGTGTGCCGGACGATCTGCAGCAGCAAGATGGCCGCGATCCATCCGGCCGCCGCCGCGCCCAACAGCAGCACGATGGGCGCTTTGGTCTGCGTGAGCAAGTAGGCGGTGCAAATGCCGGGCAGCGCGGCGTGAGCCAACGCATCTCCCAGCAGCCCCTGCCGCCGCAGCACGGCAAAACACCCGAGCGCGCCGCTCACCACGCCGAGCAGCGCGCTACCCAGCGCCACGTTGCGCAGCGTGTAATCGGCAAACAGTTCAACAAGCACGCCCATCGCACCTAATTCTCAATTCTCAATTCTCAATTCTCAATTCTCAATTCCCAATTCCCAATTCTCAATTCTCAATTCCCAATTCTCAATTCTCAATTCCTAATCCCCTGCGGTCTTCCTCAAAGCGCCGGAAGTGCTCAATGGACGCCTTCATCGTGCCGCCGTAGGTCTTGCGCAGGTTGTCAGCAGTGAAGGTAGACGCGAATGGGCCGCTGGCAACCAGCCGGACGTTGAGCAACGCCACCCAGTCGAAATAATCCGGTGCCGAGTCCAGGTCATGGTGCACGCAGATCACCGTCTTGCCTTGCTGCTGCAACGCCTGCAAAAGCGCCACGATCGCCCGCTCGGTCACCGCGTCCACGCCGACGAACGGCTCGTCCATGAAGTAGATTTGGGCGTCTTGCGCCAGGGCGCGCGCCAGGAAGACGCGCTGTTGTTGGCCCCCGCTGAGCTGGCTAATCTGCCGGTCGGCGTAGGACGCCATGCCCACCTGCTCTAGGCAGCGCATCGCGAAGTCGCGCTCGGCCGCCCCCGGCCGGCGAATCCAACCCAGCCGGCCATACGTGCCCATCATCACCACATCCAGCGCGGTGGTGGGGAAGTCCCAGTCCACGCTGCTGCGCTGCGGCACATAGCCGACGAGGCGACGCTGCTCGGCATAGGGCTTGCCGTAAATCCGCACACTGCCCGCCGTCGTAGGCACCAGGCCGAGCGCCGCTTTGATCAACGTGGACTTGCCGGCGCCGTTCGGCCCGATGATGGCCGCCAACTTGCCTTCGGGGATCGTCAGGTCAATATCCTGCAACACCGGCTTATCGCGATAGGCCACCGTTAAATCGTTGATCTCAACCGGAGCGACGGCGACGCCCGTTTGCATCGCAGCGGCGGGCGGTGAGTCTTTCGCGGCAGAAGGGGAGCGCATGGTTAAGGATTCGGCTCAGCGCAGCGCGCCGACGATAGTATCCACGTTGTGTTTGACCATACCAATATAGGCGCCTTCCGGCGCGCCGTCGGCGCCCAGCGCGTCGGAGAACAACTCCCCGCCGATCGCCACATCCCAGCCGCGCGCGCGCACCGCGGCCTGCACCGCCTCGATCGCGTCGGGCGGCACCGACGATTCGACGAATATCGCCTTGATCTTGCGGTCGGCGATCAGCGCGGCCAGCTCTTGGACGTTGCGCGCGCCGGCTTCGGCCGCCGTGCTCACCCCTTGCAAGCCGCGCACCTCGAAGCCATAGCGCCGGCCGAAGTAGCCGAAGGCGTCGTGCGCCGTGATCAGCACGCGCGATTCTGGGGGAATAAGCGCGATCTGCTGTTCAACATACGCTTGCAATTCGTCGAGTTGCTCAAGATACAGTTCCGCGTTGCGCTCGTATAGCTCACGCGACGCCGGGTCGAGGTCGCTCAACGCCTGCGCCACGAACCGCACGACATCCTGCCACAGCCTCACGTCAAACCACACGTGCGGGTCGTAGTGTCCCGGCGCTCCCGCCAACTCGATCAATTGGGCGGGATCAATCCCGCTCGTCACGGCAAAGGTCGGCTTGCCGGCGCGCGCCATCTTCTCGAACAACTCGGCCATGCGCCCTTCGAGATGCAAGCCGTTGTAGAAAATGACATCGGCGCGATCGAGCTTCACCACGTCGCCGCCGCTAGGCTTGTACAAGTGCGGGTCAACGCCTGGACCCATCAGGCTCACCACCTCAACGCGGCCGGCGCCGACGTTCCTCACCACGTCGGCCACCATACCGGTGGTCGTCGCCGCACGCACCGCGCGAGAAGCCAAATCAGCCGGAGAAGCCGCGGGCGAAGACGCACAGGCGGTCAGCCCGACCATCATCATCAGCGCAATTACCGCGTTCAGCGTCGTTCGCTGCATCATCCGCCTCTTTTTAGGTTTAACTAAATCAACCTTGAATTGTATTTAGGCGAACCTAAAAGTCAAGCGGAATATCCCACACAATATCCCACACGCGATGTGGGATAACCATCCGCGACGCATCGGCGCGTCCGAGCGGCGCGCGAGCGCATCCCTTGGGCAAAATTTGGCCGCCGAGCCGGAGCGACGACGCGCGCTCATCCTGCGCCGCGCAATCGCGCCAGCGGCTCATCACCGCGCCAAGTTCCCTCGGCCGAGAGCGGTTTGAAGCGCGCGAAGAGGTCCTCAGCGTACCAGGATTCATTGCGCGTGCGCCGGATCACTTCGGCATGAGCCAGATGGCGATAGGCAAACGCGCGCATGTCGGCATCCGATCGCCACAGGCTGAAGGTCGCCTGGCGCACCACCGGCGCCTCGCCGATGCCGACGGACAACACCAGGCCGGGCACGCCGATGAGCGCTCGGTTCGTATCGGGCACGCACGACCAGAACGCAACCAAACGGCGCCAGCGAATGGTGGCGCGCGTCAGCACGCAGAGCGGCCCGCCATCGGGTGAGGCAACCGGCCGGAAGGGATTGACGCCCGACCAAGCGCCGCGCGACTGAATCGCGACCATGCGCACAGTCCATACCTCGTCGGCATGGCTGCGAAAGCGACGCATCACAGGGGCGCCGTCGAAGAATGCATCCGCGTATTCGGGCGACGCCCACACCGCCAGCAAGCCGTAGGCGCTGAGGTCGGGGCGCAGGCTGAAGCCATCGCCCATGCCGAGCAGCTTCCAAAAGCGCAGGCCGGGAGTGCGGCGCAACGCCGGGCGCGCGAGCGCCATCTGGGTCATCATCCAGGCGCGCGCCGCGCCGCTGAAACGCATCAGGGTGAGCGAAGTGAGCGAGCGCATCGTGTAAAATTATCACCCCACGGAGAGGTAGCATAGCCCGGTCTAATGCGCGCGCCTGGAGAGCGCGTGGGCCGAAAGGCCTCGCAGGTTCAAATCCTGTCCTCTCCGCTGGAAAAGCGAAACCAGGCTTCTTGAGAAGCCTGGTTCTTGTTTTATACGGGAAAGAAGCCGGTTCTTTCCGGACGCGCTTAGAAGTCGCCGCCCATGCCGCCCGGAGGCGTGGCCGGGGTCTTCTCCTTCTCCGGGATGTCCGTCACCAGCGCCTCGGTGGTCAGGATCATGCTGGCGATCGAGGCCGCATTCTGCAGCGCGCCCTTGGTCACCTTGGCCGGGTCAATGATGCCCGCCTTGAGCATATCCACATAGTCGCCGGCGATGACGTCGTAGCCGAAGAACTTCTTCTCCTTGCTCATCGCGCGCACCTGTTGCACGACGACGCTGCCGTCCATGCCGGCGTTGGCCACGATGCGGCGGATCGGCTCTTCCAGCGCGCGGCGCAGAATGTTCACGCCGACCTGCTCATCTTCGTGCGGCATCTTAACATTGTCCAGGGCGCTCACGGCGCGCAGCAGCGCCACGCCGCCGCCGGGCACGATGCCCTCTTCAACCGCCGCGCGGGTGGCCGAGAGTGCGTCCTCGACGCGATGCTTCTTCTCCTTCAGCTCGGTCTCGGTGGCCGCGCCGACGCGGATGACCGCCACGCCGCCGGCCAGCTTGGCCAGGCGCTCGTTCAGCTTCTCCTTGTCATAGTCGCTGGTGCTCTTCTCGATCTCGACGCGGATCTCCTCGATGCGGGCCTTGATGCGCTTCTCATCGCCCTTGCCGCCGATGATGGTGGTGTCATCCTTGGTGCTCACCACGCGATCCGCGCGGCCGAGGTCCTCGATCTGCACGCCTTCCAGCTTGCGGCCCATCTCCTCGGTGATGACCTGGCCGCCGGTGAGGATAGCGATATCTTGCAGCATCGCCTTGCGGCGGTCACCGAAGCCGGGCGCCTTGACAGCCAGCACGTTCAACATGCCGCGCAGCTTGTTCAGCACCAGCGTCGCCAACGCCTCGCCGTCCACATCCTCCGCGATGATCACCAGGTCGCGCTTGCCGCGCTGCACCAGTCGCTCCAGCAACGGGATGATGTCGGCGGCGGCGCTGATCTTCTTGTCGTGGATCAGGATGTACGGATCCTTGATCTCCGCCTCCATGCGCTCCGGGTTGGTGATGAAGTACGGAGAGATATAGCCGCGGTCGAACTCCATGCCCTCGACGTACTCGGTCTCGAAGTTGAGCGACTTGCTCTCCTCGACCGTGATCACGCCATCCTTGCCGACTTTGTCCATCACTTCGGCGATCAGGTTGCCGATCTCGGGGTCCTGAGCGCTGATGGTGGCCACCTGGGCGATCTGGTCCTTCTTGTTCACCTCGACGGCCATATCCTTGAGGTACTCGACCACCGCCTCGACGCCTTTCTCGATGCCGTGCTTGATGAGCATGGGGTTCGCGCCGGCGGCGACGTTCTTCAAGCCCTCATGCACGATGATCTGGGCGAGCACGGTCGCCGTCGTAGTGCCGTCGCCGGCGATGTCGTTGGTCTTGGTCGCTGCTTCCTTTAGGAGCTGCGCGCCCATGTTCTCGTACGGGTCGGCCAGCTCGATTTCCTTGGCCACGGTCACGCCGTCATGGGTGACGGTCGGCGCGCCGTACTTCTTGTCGAGCGCCACGTTGCGGCCCTTCGGGCCGAGGGTAGTGGCCACTGCCGCCGCCAGGGTGTCCACGCCGCGCTTCAGGCTGCGGCGAGCCTCTTCGTTGAAAACCAGTTGCTTTGC